>CAZIBI010000015.1:25234-96235 GCA_964537215.1 uncultured Ignavibacteria bacterium
AGTCAGCGATCGGGACTTTGTTGAGCGGGCCCATATAAAAGAGAATCGTGTAGAAAACCTCGAAGAGTTTGCGGGCGCCGGTTATGAAGCCGCAGAAAATCGCAAACGACGGGATAAAGGCGGCGCCAATTATCCATTGCAAAGTCAGCATCGGATCTCCGGCAAGCAGCGATTTAACTCCAATGAATCCGCCGATTGCGAGGGCGATCAGGAATCCTGCCAACCACGACATCGACAACTGCGCCCAAATTCCGCCCGGCGTCGAGCCGACCATTTGACTGGTATCGAAGAGCTGGTCGCGGCAGCCCATTTTCGACCAGATCAACATTGGCCAAAACCAGGCAGCAGCAAGCAGGAACTTGTGCGAAATCGATAGCGGTGTCAGGAGACCGGCGACGAAAATTCCTGCGGCGACGAGGTACCACCATTTGGAGACGCCATTTAGGGCGATGCGCAACTCGGCGATGAGCAGACGCGCGAGACCGAGTTTTGCGGAGCGGGAGATGATCGGACTCAACGTCGTCGGTTTCAGGACTTGGGCAGACGTTTCCGGAATTGGCGCAGAATCGACTTCGGCAGCTGCAGCTTTCTTGAATGACGGCGGTTTGAACGCAGAGCGCTCTTCGTCAAATCTCCGAAATAGTGTAGCCGATGTGAAGATCGCAGCGACGGCGGCGCACAAGACCACTAAGCGGCTGAAAAGAAATGCGCCCGACCAGTGGGCGCCGCTCCAGACAAAGGTCGTGAGCATCGGTGCCTCGCCGCTTTGGACAAAGTTGAACCCAATCGAGTGGGGACCTTCCCACGGCACGTAATTACTGAAAGCAGCTACGCAGCCATTCATCATTTCGGTGAGGAGATAGCGCATGCCGAAGAAGTCAAAGGTCGGCGGCGTTTTGGAATTGTCGGCGCCGCTTAGCACCATCATGAAGACCCAGCAGAAGAAGAAAACGACATTGCCGATACCACCGCGAAGCAGCTTGACCGAATCGAAGAAAATCGCGACAGCCGCAACAAAGATCAAGAGGGGAGTGATAACCAACAAGTAAGGCGCGAGCAGGGCGACGATGTCGATGCTGCGATCTTCGCCGCGGGCTAGCTGCATCAACGCGGAAGTAATCGCGAGGACAGCGATCATCGAAAACAAAACCAGGCAGTTGCTGACAAACTTGCCGCACAGATATTGGAAGTTGCTCACCGGAGACGCAGCAATCAACTCTTGCGTCTTGAGGCGCTGTTCGCGCGTAACCGAGCCTTTGATGAAGTAGAAACTGACGAGCGATAGGATCGTTACAGTCAGCAAGGTCACCTGGCTGCTGATCCAGGCGGAATTGTAGAGTCCGCGGTAGGCGTCGAGGCGCACGGTCGTATAGGGAGCGCCTTGCGGCGGGATGAACAGATAGGTCGCATAGCCGATAACGAAAAGAAAAATCCAAAATGAATAGCGGCGCGAACGTTCGCGAAAATCGGCAAGCGCCAGTGAGACGACAGCAGAGCCAGTGGTCATACAGCGACGGTGCGATCGGACGAGATCGCAAAGAGATAAGCGTCTTCAAGGTTAGGCTCGGCAGGAGCGGCGTCGGCTGCCGGCTTAGTTGCCGATACGATGCGAATGGCGAGGCCGTTGGCAGTGCGGATCATTGAACTGACAAGAAATTCCTCGCGCGCTTTGGAGAGTGCTTCGGTGGAGATCGACCAGGACCAGACTTTGCCGCGCACGGAAGCAATCAACTCTTCCGGAGTCGCGAATGCCAGCAAGCGGCCCTTGGACATGACGGCGATCTTGTTGGCGGTGGCTTCAACATCGGAGACGATATGCGTCGAGAGAATGACAAGCCGGTCACCGGAGAGATCGGTGAGCAAGTTGCGGAAGCGAACGCGCTCTTCCGGGTCGAGGCCTACGGTCGGTTCGTCGACGATTAAGAGTCGCGGGTCATTGAGCAATGCCTGCGCGATGCCGACGCGCTGCTTCATGCCGCCGGAAAAACCGCCGAGCGGACGTTTGCGGGCATCGAGCAGATTGGTCAAGACGAGCAATTCCTCGATGCGTTTCTTGCTGATGGCGCTGTCGAGACCTTTGAGCGCCGCCATGTAATCGAGAAATTCGACGGCGTTGAGATTCGGGTAGATGCCGAATTCCTGCGGCAGATAACCGAGCTCGGCGCGCAGCGATTTGGGATTGGCGAGGATATCCGAACCGTTCCAGGAGACGCTGCCGGAAGTCGGCCGGGTGATTGTCGCCAAGATGCGCATCAAGGTCGATTTACCGGCGCCGTTGGGACCGAGCAGCCCAATGATGCCGGAGCGCGCCTGCAAAGTGAATTCGCGCAAGCCCCATACATCGCCGCGATAGTGTTTGCTTAGATTATTTATTTCGAGATTCATAGAACACTTTCCATTTCCGATTGCATCTTGTCTGTTTGATTGCGATTTTGCAATCGATGTTTCAAGGAATAACCCGCCGGAACGAACAAGCGCGACTTGTCGTTATAGGCAATGCAGATTCAGGAATCTTTCAAATTCAAAGATAAAGGAAGCACAAAGTGAAATATCATCTATTAGGCAGATCAGGATTGCGCGTGTCGGAGATTTCGCTGGGCACAATGACTTTCGGCGAAGAGTGGGGATGGGGAGCATCGCGGGAAGAAAGCAAGCGGCAGTTCGATTTGTTCGTTGAGCGCGGCGGAAATTTTCTCGACACGGCGAATCGCTACACTGAGGGGACCAGCGAAAAATTGGTCGGGGAGTTTATTAAGTCCGACCGCGAAAAATACGTGGTCGCTACGAAGTACACGCTGTCGATGCGCAAAGGCGACGTGTCGTTTTCGGGCAACAGTCGCAAGAACATGGTGCAGTCGCTGGAGGCGAGCTTGCAGCGGCTCGGAACGGACTATGTTGACTTGTACTGGCTGCATGCATGGGACTTTACGACGCAGGTCGATGAAGTAATGCGCTCGCTTGACGACATGGTGCACGCGGGCAAGGTGCTGTATATCGGCATCTCCGACACGCCGGCGTGGATTGTGTCGATGGCGAACACTCTGGCGGATTTGCGCGGTTGGACGGCATTTGCGGGATTGCAGATTGAGTACAGCCTGCTGCAGCGCACGCCGGAACGCGATTTGTTGCCAATGGCGAAGGCGCTTGATCTGGCAGTGACGCCGTGGGGCGCACTCGGCGGTGGGGCTTTGACCGGCAAATACAGCCGCGCCAACAACTCGACCGAGGTGAAAGGGCGCGTTGCTCCCGAAAGTGCGCGGCGCTCGGAACGGGCGATGAAGATTGCGGCGGTCGTCGACCAGATTGCGGATGAAACGGGGAAGAAATCCTCGCAGGTGGCGCTGAACTGGGTTCGGCAACGCGACCAGGTGATGGTGCCGATTATCGGTGCGCGCACGGCGGAACAATTGGGCGAGGTGTTGGATTGCGTGAATTTTGAATTGACGCCGGAACAAGTGGAGCGGCTTGATCAGGCGAGCGCAATCGAGTTAGGATTCCCGCACGATTTTCTCGTGAACAAACCGATCAGCGATCTGGTTTACAGCGGCTTGGGGCACAGGATACATAATCATAGAAGGTAAATGAGCAGGTCCGAACCGCAGGGGTTCGGACCTTCGATCGTCAGTTTGTTATGTACGCCGGATTTGTTCTACTCACCGTAATGGAGAATGGTCCCAACTCCGCCGGATACAAAGACGTCACTTCCGGAAGTACCCCAGACACCGTACAACCAGGCGCCAGGAGTGCTGTGCATGGCACTCCACGCCGTACCATCGTAGTGCAGAATCGTTCCGGTTGTTCCGCCATATCCAACAGCGAAGACGTCGCTTCCTGAACTACCCCAGATACCAGGGATCGAGGCGGTCGAGCCACTTGTCATGGCGCTCCATGCGGTGCCATTGTAATGCAGAATCGTGCCATTGTCTCCGGCCGCAAACACGTTGGTGCTGGAACTACCCCAGACACACTTAAGAAGTGATGTTGTACCGCTTGTCATGGCACTCCAGGATGTACCGTTGTAGTGCAGGATGGTTCCGCCGCCTCCAACCACAAAGACATCATTGCTCGAGCTACCCCATACACCGGAGAACTCCACGGTAGAACCGCTTGTCATCGGGCTCCAATTTGTTCCGTTGTAATGCAATATTGTGCCGCTATATCCTGCGGCGAAGACGTCAGTGCCAGAACTGCCCCAGACGCAGATAACATTGGCAATGGTGCCTGGTGTCATGTCGCTCCAGGCTGTCCCGTTGTAATGCAAAATTGTGCCCGCGGCGCCGTACCCAACAGCAAAGACATCACTTTCAGAAGCTCCCCAAACGGCTTGAAGGAAAGTGGTAGAGCCGCTCGTCATGGCGCTCCAAGCCGTGCCATTGTAATGCAGAATCGTGCCGTCCAACCCGACAGCAAAGACTTTATTGGCTGAAGAGCCCCATATTGCTGGAAGTGAAACAGTTGAGCCGCTCGTCATGGCGCTCCAGCTCTTAGGCGCCGGTCCGTTAGTCTTTTCATCACTACATCCCGTTGTGGCCAGCGCAAGCGCCGTTACCAACATTGCGATCGCAATATGCTTCTTTACTCTCGATGCCATTGTGTTTCTCCTTAAAGGCAGGGCAAGACATACCAGATGGAAAATAGTTGATAGTGGTAGAAGTTGTCTATGTATGTCAAATGAAAGTTTACCCCGCGCGCATGTCAAGGAGAAAAGAGTTAATGCCCAAAATCGCGGAGAGAGCAAGAAAGAAGCGAGAGCTTTATTTCAAAACCGCAGCAATCGAGTCGGCATTTCCGCACGAATTTCTGGCAATCAAGCCGATCAGCGATTTGGTTTACAGCGGACTGGGGCACAGGATAAATAATAATAGACGTTAAATGAGCAGGTCCGAACCGCATGGGTTCGGGCCTACTCAACAGCTACGATCACCAAGAGAATGACTACTTCAGAAGCAACATCTTTCTCGAATCAGAGAAGCTTCCCGCGACCAAACGATAGAAATAGACACCACTGGGTTGACTTGCGGCATCCCATTCAACCGAAACATTACCAACCCCGCGGCCGCTGAAGCTCTTCACAAGCTGTCCGGAGACGTTGTAGATGTCCAACGACCAATCGGTAGCGGTTGGAAGATTCATTCCGATTTTGGTCGTCGGGTTGAACGGATTCGGAACGTTTTGTGACAAGACAAAGTTGGCGGGCAGAACGTCCTGATTGACTTTAGCGTTCATCATGTTGCCCTGATAGTCTGAAACTTCTACGGTAACCAACTCAACATTCCCATCAATTGAGAAGAGGTTGTTGGCACCTGCCGCCACACGATTGCTGATGTTTGTCAGACCGGCATAGACCAATATCTTCAACAAACCCTCGGATTCAGCCGAGACAGTTTCCATGTCAGTGTTCAACTTTAGGGCGTAGTCGCCGTTGACTTTGAAGGTGGCATAGACTCCGCCAATCTCGTTTGCGCTGCTCGTCGTAAACGTATTATGAGCCCAATTGATTTCGCATTCTCCCGCTATAGGAGCGAGCTTCGGAATCGGCAGGGCATCTCCGACAATGATGCGAAGCAAATAGACCAAGTCGCCGACGGTTAGCGGAACACCATCGCGATTGATATCGGAGGCGGCAACTTGGGCCTCACGCCGCGGCGGCACTACATCCAACGCTGCGACGCCGTGCATAAAATAATTCGTATAGAGCACAGCGTCCGCGATTTCGTTTGCCAGGCCGTTCAAGTTGAGGTCGCCCGGGTCATCGATCGAATCGGCGCAAACGATGTCAACGCCGCCATTCCAGTAGATTACCGAACGGATCGGTTCGTACTTTAACATAACGTCGCACATTGAGCATGCGCCGCCATATGCTACCGCGAAATAGCAAACGGTGTCTGTGATCTCAAAGTCGGGATTGCTGAACGGATCTGTGTTTTCGAATTCGAATACTCTCGAGGAAATGAAAAGCGTGTCGCCGGTCCGCGATGAGATTCCGTTGTCGCCGCAATCAATCCAGGCAAAACGAATCGGCACATATTGGCACTCGTAGTTGCGGTCATTTGTCACGAGGAATTTCATCACTGCGAGCGTTTCGCCATCATTGACGGTGTAACAATCCGGGTGATTCGGCCCGTTGTTGGCATCAGCGATGGCGACGACACGGAGCAATCCGCTGGGGCACGGCCCGCCGCAATTGCCTTGAGGGCCATATCTGTACGTGAAGTACTCCCAGCCGCAACCAGATGGTCCGAGGGCGGCACCAGGCTCAACCGAGGTTAAGCTCAACGCTGAAGCATCATAGGCGATGAGAAAATCAAAGCCGCCCATATCAAGGGTGCCGTAGCTTTTGAAAATCGGCACTTCGACATAAGACCCTTGAAGAGTATTGTGTGTCTTCTCGATTCTGATAATGAAATTCGCGAAATCCTCTAAGTTGTAGTGTTGGACGATTTCGTCTGCGCTCAAGGCGCGCGAATAGATGCGGATTTCGTCTATGGTGCCGGGAAGCCTGTACACCAAGTTGGAAAAGCCGCCGAAGAACATCGTATTGCCATAGTCGGGGATCGGACCAGTGAGTGATTTTTGGTCAATCAAAACGCCATTGACGTATAGTTTCTGCATTACACCGTCATAAGTACCGACGATATGGTACCAATTATCCGGCGCCCAGAATCCAGCCGGAGTCCGAATGACGTTATAGTCGTTGTTGACACCCAAGGCAAAAAGAAACTGCGCTCGATGAGACGCTCCCGGCGGTTCGTACTGATCACCGCAAACGCCGAGATGAAATTGATAAGCCGGAACCTCATGTTCGGTATATCCGCGGTCAATGATGGCATCATTGCCGGTTCCATCGAATGAGACCGGCTTGTACCAGGCTTCAAGTGTGATTGCATTTGCAGGGCTAAGATTGTTAGGAATTCCAAAGCTTACCCTGCCACTGTCGAGGAAAAGCGCGTGACCGGAGACGCCCGGCACCCATGAAAATGCGCCCTCGCCGACGGAGCCGTGATTCGCGTTGCTGCTCAAATCGTGGATGGTCGTCCCGGAGCCCTCATTGAAATTCCAATAACCTATCAAGCTTAAGTCACTAGCGAAGGCAGTAGCAAATGCGAACAAGATCAAAAATGTGATGAGAAAACGAGCAGACATAGTCACCTACCTGTGGAGAGGTTACAGAGAGATTTCCTGTACTCAATGCTCTGCGTGGTGTTGATTAAGATTGAGTTACAAAGAAAAAATCGCAAACGGGGACGTTTTTGTCAAGTATATTTTGGCGCGTTGGTCGCGGCGAGGCTGCGTTCGATAAGTGTGTGATGTGCTTGCCGCTTGGTTGATTTCCAAAGTCGAGAGCAAAGCAATCAGATGAGGGATGAGATGGTTGCGAGTTAATGGCTGCAGATTAGTGCAGACTAAAGAACCTGTAATTCTGATCAGCGACTGAACAGGTCAACGCAGTAAGTTGTAACTTATTGCAGCGCCATGCGTTAGAATTTCAAAATCTGCACAGCATGAAAGTCCGGTTATTGCGTTAAGGCTCACTACAGAATGAAGAGGAGTGAGTCAAATGAGAATGATTAGCGAAACTAGCGGAAACAGAAGAACAGGGCGGCGCACGAACAAGAGAATCGTCGGAGAGGCCGGAATGACCATCATCGAAGTGCTGATCGCTTCGTTGATCGCCTCGTTCGCGATTGCAGCGGGACTTCGCACTTTCATCAATACAAATGAAAATCACATTATCCAGGACGGCGTCGTGCATATGCAACAGAACGGCCGCGCGACCGTGGATGAACTAGTGGGCAAAATCCGCCAAGCGGGTTACAAGACGCCGCTGGGCGTTCAGGCTCTGTTTAGCTGGAACGCCGATCCGGACACAATTGCGATTGTGTTCCTGCGCGAACCGGCTTGCACGGCGACAGTAAGTGACGATATGCCGCAGCCCTCGGCTGAACTTAAATGCACCGGTTCCGATTTGAGCCGTTTCGAGGCCGACACCTGGGCGTATATACTCGATCCAACTACCGAGACCGGCGAGTATTTCTTCATCACGAGTGTGCAGGCAGCGGCCGGGCATTTGCAGCACAATACTGCGCAGCTATCCAAGAAGTATCCGGCGGGATCGCAAATCTACGTGCTGGATTATCTCAAATACTATGTCGACAAGTCGTCGGACTCGACGCATCCGACATTCATGAAATCGGACAATGGCGAGCCGGCGGTCATTTATGCCGACGACATCACCGATATGCAAATTCGTTATCGGATGGGCAACGGCACGCTTCTGGATACGATCAGTGTTGACCGTTATGTACGCGAGGTAGAGTTAACTGTAGTGGCGCGCACGCCGAAGTCGGATTTGTTCTTGAATGATTTCCGGTATGATACCTTGACGACTTCGGTGATGGTGAGGAATTTCGCGCTCTAGAATTGCAAGCGGTAAGAGCATGAATTGAGAAGCGGCGGGAAGTTTTTCCTGCCGCTTTTGCTTACGGCAAAATCAGGATTTTGAAACGTTGACCACGGCAATGCCCTAAAATTTTTCAAAAAATTTCTTGAACAGAATAGCCAAAGAATTGCCTATATTTGAGGTATATGAAATTACGCTCATATATTCTTGCTGCAGTGACATTGGCGGTACTTTCTTGCAGCGGTGGGGAGACACCTCCACAGCCGACTCCGATCAATGCCAATTTCTTCGACGGCGAATTGGAAATCGGATACTACTGCTTTTGCTGGGATCAGTATTACGACGAAAACCGCGCGACCGCGGGCGAGTACAAGCTGCGGATGACCGCCGGAGAGTTTGATATCTCGCACAATTTCACGATCAAACAGACAGGGGCAACGCGGACGCCGCCGGAATGCTGCGACACCGCGACAAGTTCAATAATCACGATTGACAAGATTGCCAAGGACCCGCCGGAGTTTTTCGGCGCTGTCCTGGACACGAATTCGTACACCAGCGGCGATACAGTGCACGTCGAGATTGCCGTGCCGGTAAAGGCGCGAGTGAAGCTGGAAATCTCGCCAATTTCGACCAAGTAAACGCTTCAAAAAATTCTTGCATCCGCCGAAATTATCGATATATTCTGCGACTACTTTTGGAGAGGTTCCAGAGCGGTCAAATGGAACAGACTGTAAATCTGTCGGCGATGCCTTCGGAGGTTCGAATCCTCCCCTCTCCATTAAATATTCCAGCGACAAAAGAACCAGCGACAAATCACTAGGGCGAACAAAGCGGCTGACTAATAACGAGTCGAATCCGTCAATGGGAGAATATCAAGAGCTGCTCGTATGCGGCTAGGTAAACATAGCTTTCATCGACATCGATGCCTTGAGGAGCCGTCGACACCGAAACAGTGTCGGCGAGGACAGGATGAACGAGGTCGGAAATGTCTATTGCTGCCAATCCGCCGAAATATGACACATAGATGTGATCGCTGAAAACCTTGAGGTGCTCACACTGTCCTTGATACCGGCTGATGAGCAGGGGATTCGCGGGATCGGCGACATTCAATATGACTGGTCCAACTTCATCGTCATCTAGAAATACGTTTCCTGCAAGCGCTTCCACTGTTCGCGCTGATTCCAACCCTCGATACTTTCCAGCAACCACGGGCGCAGCGGGATTGGCAATATCAATGATGCAGAGACCGGAATCGCTGTCCGCGCAATAGGCGTAGGTCCCTGAAAGGGAGACTCCAAACGGTTCTGCGCTTTGACAACTTCCGGCGAGGACTGGAGAGGCAGGATTGGTGATATCGACGATCCGCAGCCCGAAGTCTTGGTCGGCGATGTATGCATAGTTTCCGACGACCACAACGTCTTTCGCATACGCTCCGTTGAAAATTCCGACTCTGCTTGGTGTTGCAGGTTGAGAAACATCAACAATGTACATTCC
This sequence comes from uncultured Ignavibacteria bacterium, assembly GCA_964537215.1. Taxonomy (GTDB): domain Bacteria; phylum Zixibacteria; class MSB-5A5; order CAIYYT01; family CAIYYT01; genus JADJGC01. The sequence continues at coordinate 35,130 of CAZIBI010000015.1, forward strand.
GTCGGCTTCGACGGCAACATAGGCGTATTGTCCGGCCACCGACAACGCAACGCCGTTTTCACCGCCTGTGCGTCCGAGCGCGCCAACGATCGACGGTGCTGTCCGGTTAGAGATGTCGACGACGACCAGCACTTGCGCGTCATCCGCTACGTAAGCATAGTGTCCTGCGATAACGACATCCCGGGCGCTTAGTCCGCTTAGAGCGCCGACCTGCTTGAGGTTAATTTTGTCGGTTTTATTATCAGTCGATTTGTCGTCGCCGCATTGCAAGCAAAGGGGAATCAGCAAAGTTACGAGAATCGACCAAACCAGAGACTTCTTTGAATCAAAATGCATAGAGACTTCCTTTTCCAATCAGACGGAACTCCGCGCACCCACTGCCGGCATTGACACCGGCCGTGCGCGGTTATCATTGAACAGGGCAGTGGCACCGAGACCGATTCTTAGCTGCAGGCCGTACACGGTGCCGGACCGCCAGCAAAAATGTAATTTATCAGCGCGACTGCATCCGAGATGCTTATAAAACCGTTACAATCAGCATCACCCGACGACAGCGGATCCGGAGCCGGTCCGCCAGTAAAGATGTAATTGATTAGGTAGACAGCGTCGGAAATTGTAATGATACCGTTTCCATCAGCGTCGCCGCAAAGGTAAGGCTGCTGCAGATACTTGATTGTCGTGATGTCTTGTTTCGAGCCTAATCCACTGGTCGAACCGACGACGAGAGGGTTTCCAGACGAGTTTACCGCCAGAGCAAATGCTTCAGCCCAGCCGGAAGCAGTTCCCTCGTGTTCGTCTTGCGAGATGAACGCGCCGGATGTGGTGAGTGTAACCGTTAGCATTCGATGATATTCGTCCCAGGAGTATGGTCCGGGATAGCCGGCCTTCCCGACGGCAAAAACTTTTCCCGGCGCGTCGAGTGCGAGCTTGTTCAATCCATCAGAGCAGTGTTCGGGATTGTCCATTTTCCACTGCCACAGTAAGTCTCCGGCGGAATTGAATTTCAAAACGACGGCATTCTGTGCATCGTCGGCGCATGCCGAACTGCCGGCGCCAAGTGCTCCACAGATGTACACGTTTCCCGAACTGTCGATTGCCAAGGAACCTCCTTCATCCCAGGAATGAGAGGGACCATCGACGCGTCGTGTCCATGCGGTATCGCCGTCAAACGAGTACTTGACAAGAAAGATGTCACTATTGGTTGAAGAAGACAGGCTAATGCCGGTAACGCATGCCAGGCCGTCTGGCCCGATTGCGACGGCTCCGCCGATGTCTGTGCCGCCACCGGACGGCCCGTCATATCTATTCACCCAATCCGGGGTTCCGTCGGTAGTGTACTTGATCGTAACGATGTCATCGTTCTCGGCGCCCGCATCGGAACTGCCCGTGACATACACGTTTCCGGACTTGTCCAGCGCTAGAGCATGGGCATGATCTTCGCTGTGACCCGAACCGTCATAGCGCCGCGACCAAATCAAATTGCCATCCGGGCTGTACTTGTTTGTGACGTAATCCTCTTCAGCTCCATAACTATCTCCCGTGACATAGATATTGTCATTCTCGTCGATTGCGACAGCTCTCGCATTATCCGTCGGGTAGATGCCGCCTCCATCATAGGTTTGGATCCAGAGAGAATCGCCGTCAGAATTGTACTTGATTATCAGATAGTCACGAAGCGCGTCGCTTGAGGGGCTAAGTGCAGTTGCAACTGCTCCGACCACGATGAGGTTGCCCTGGTTGTCGAGCACAGCGTCTGAAGCGCGGTCGTCGCCATGTGAGGCGCCATCGAATATCCTGCGCCACAGAGTAGTTCCATCCGGCGAGTACTTGATGGTAATGATATCGCCGATCTCGTCCAGGGTGTAGCCAGTAACGTATGAATTTCCGATTTGATCCACGACAATATCCGATGCCTGATCCCTTGCGCTTCCAGGTCCGGAATACAATTTCTTCCATATAAGCGCGCCCGAACTTTGATACTTCATCAAGGCAATATCTTCGAGCGAAGAGGTGGCAATCTTGCACCCGGTGAAAATGCTACCGTCAGAAGCGACAACGATGTCGATTCCCTCGCTGCGGGTGTATTTCGCAAGGGAATCAGTGCTCGCGAAGAGCGAATCACCGACGGCAGAATAGCAAAGTGTCAACTCCTGGTGGTAGTCAGTTGATGCTCCGACGCACCCGGCAACGAAGACGTCGCCTGCGGCATTTACGGCCAAGGCAGAGGCTTCCCGGTAAACAGAGAGACCGTTGGACCACTTCCGAGACCAAAGTGTATCGCCGGCAGCGGAATAACGGGCCGTAAAGATATCAGTTCCCGAGCCGGTGATTACGACGCCGCCTGTTGGTGCAAGCGCCATGTCGACCAAGTTGTCCCAGCGCGTAGTGCCTTCAAGATGAACGCGTTGCCACAACTTATCTCCGTTGGAGTTGTACTTGACGATTAGGGCGCGCGAATTGAATCCTTCGTCGATGGAACCGCCGACATAAATATTTTGTTCGGCGTCGATTTCAAGCTCGACCCCGGCGCTGTAGGAGTTGGGAGCTGAATCATCCGCCGCTCTGACCCAGGCCGTGTCGCCATCGGGACTGTACTTGATCGTCGTGCAGTGTATTCCCGGCACTGCCGGGCTGGTATTGACGTTTCCTGTCACATAAACATTGCCGGAGCTGTCAATGTCGATGTCGTGAGCAACATCACCATCGCCGCCGCCGTCGTGGAATCGAACCCATTGTTCGGATCCGGAACTGCTGTACTTCATTGTGACAAAGTCCTCCAGAGCGGGCCAGTTTCTCACCGTAGCGGTCGAACCTGTGACATAAATGTTGCCCTGCGGGTCCGTGGCGACGGCATACGGGTAATCGTCTGCGTGAGCTGCGCCGTCAAAAGTCCTGAACCAGAGCAGGTCGCCGTCGTTGTTTAGTTTTGCAGTCATGATGTCATTCTGCGTCGCGGTAGAATAGGTTGTACCAGCGACTATGATGTTGTCGTCACCATCGACAGCAAGAACGCTGCAGGTTTCAAAGTGTGTGATGGGATTGTCAATGCGGCGCACCCAGACAGTGTCGCCGGCAGGCGAGAACTTGATGATTGCAAAGTCAGTGATCGTTCCGGCCACAGTTGATGTGCCGGCAACGATGATGTCACCGTGCGAATCGATCGCTACTTCAGCGATACGGTCGGGGTCATTGCCAGGGCCATTGTAGTCTCGTACCCAATCAACGCTTGAAGCCTCAAGATTTGGGATGAGCAGAAAACACAATGCAAGAACCGCAATCAACAGCATTCTCATATTGCCTCTCAATCGATAGGGATGTTTGTTGTTAGCTGGGCTAAGAGAATAATAATAGAGTATTTTGTCAAGTTATTTTTATGCGAGTTGATCGGATTTGTGCTTTGTTCATGCGGGTCCGGCGATTGCGGGAATGTGACATGGGTCCATGACTTGCTGGCATTTACATAGTGTCTTGACAAAAATGTCGGCATTGATATTCTATCAACAAACAGGAGACGAATCTATGTCCCGTAAACTTGAAATTGTCTATTACAGTGACTTGAAAGACAAAGCCGACTTGATGCACTTGTGGGCGCAGTCATTTGTCTGGCTGGGAACGCCGAAGTTGATCGATGCCTGGGCAAAGGTCGGGCACGGGTTGAAAGACACGCCGGTCGGGACTTGCGGATTGATTGACGGAAAATTAGTCGGGTTTGTCGGGGTGCTGGAGTTGCCGACGCGAAACAAATTCGGCGACGTCGAATTGGTTGGCGGTATCTGGGCGATAGCGACGCGGCCTTCGGCGGCGCGGCAGGGAATTGGCCGGAAACTACTTGAGGCGGCGGAGGACTATTTCCGCAGCCGCGGAATTCGTCTGTCGATGCTTACGACATCCCGTGCTATTGTCGCGCATCGCTGGTATGCGAATGTCGGTTATCAAGAGGTTGAGGCGGTTAATCAGTATCCCCACTATTATAGGGTGTTTCGGGCGGCACCGAAGTCGAAAGCAAAGAAACCGGCGGCTGCGCATGAGTTTGACCGGGTGCAGTGCATTGCGAACTTCACACGCTTCATGAAGGGTCGCTGCGGATTCGTGTACCGGGCGCAGCACCGGTTTGATTACATGGAGACGGTGGGGAATTTGTCGACGGTGGTCTCGCAAGTCAGCGAACGCGGACATGTGATAGCTTCGACGCAAATGGGCTGCGCGATGGTGAATGAGATGATTGCGGAGAATCAGGCGGTAGCGCTGGAGATGATCAAATGGGTCGAAAGCAAGGTCGAGAACGGAGCATACTACCGATACGTCTTTGATCCGATTGTGGCGAAAGCGCTGGCAAAGGCTGGTTACCGGTCGGATACGGGGGCATTCGATGTGTTCATGTGCAAGGCGCTTGGCAAAGCGGGCTTTGACGACGTTTACGACGGGTCGTTCACGGTGAGCCGCGGGGAGTTTTTTTGACGTCGCTGGATACGAAATCGGATAAACGCGGAAAGGGCCGTAGCCTGAAACAGGCGAAGGTAATTTCGCGCCATTAACGTTCCTTAACATTTCGGGCGGGAACTGGTGTTATCAATTTTTGTAAATACTCGATTGAAAGCGCTAAATTGGGTAGTGGAATTTTGCTACATTATTATTCGAATGAAGATTAACTCACGATTTGCGAATAGATTAAAACAGGGAGAGCGGTTGCGGTGATTGAAGTAAAGAATCTCACCAAGAAATACGGTGAATTCGTTGCGGTCGACGACATCTCGTTTTCAGTGCCGACCGGCCAAGTGTTGGGATTTCTCGGACCCAACGGCGCCGGCAAGACCACGACGGTTCGCATCGTCACATGCTACATGCCGCCAACTTCGGGCTCCGTCACGATTGACGGAAACGACGTTGTCGAGCAGTCGATGGAAGTGCGGCGCAAGATCGGCTATTTGCCGGAGTCGGCGCCACTCTACACCGAGATGGATGTCATCGAGTACCTCGAATTTGTGCTGGCACTACGCGGCGGCGGGAACGGCAGCCGCAGCAAGCGGATTCGCCATGTCGTGGAAATGTGCGGGTTGGGTGACGTGATCGCGAAGAACATCAGCGAGCTGTCGAAAGGTTACAAGCAGCGCGTTGGGCTGGCGCAGGCGATGATTCACGATCCGGAAATTCTCGTACTCGACGAGCCGACGGTCGGACTCGATCCGAACCAGATCGTCGAGATTCGCAACCTTATCAAGATGCTTGGTCAGGAAAAGACGGTAATACTCTGTACGCACATCCTGCCCGAGGTCGAAGCGACTTGCGATCATGTCATGATCATCAATCGCGGGAAGATTGTGGCGAACGGTACGCCGGAGACATTGCAGCGATCACTTGCCGGCAAAGCAGTGATTCGCCTCGAGGTCAACCAATCGCCCGACGCCGTACGTGCCCGGTTGATGGAAGTCGAAGGTGTCGAAGAAGTCAAGGCCGTGCAACTTAACGGCAACTCCAAATGCGAAGTCGTTTGCCGGCAGGGAAGCGACCCGCGCGCGGCAATATTCCACAAAGTCGTTGCGAGCAATTGGGTGCTGCTGGAAATGTCGCAGGATGTTTCGAGTCTGGAAGATGTCTTCCGCGAATTGACCAAGGGGGGGGCGCATGAGTAACGTACTGACAATTTTCCGCCGCGAGATGCGTTCGTATTTCAATTCGCCGGTGGCGTACATCGTTATTGTGCTGTTCTTGCTAATTGCGAACGGGCTCTTTTTCTGGAGCGACTTCTTCATTCGCGGCAATGCGGATTTGCGCGGGCTGTTTGCGATTTCGTCATTCATTATGATGTTCTTCACCCCGGCAATTACGATGCGGCTTTTGGCGGAAGAACGCCGCAGCGGCACAATCGAGATTCTCGTGACGCTGCCGGTAAAGGACAGCGAGATTGTGATCGGCAAATTTCTCGCGGCATTTGGTTTGACGGCGCTATCGATCATCCTGACTTTCGTGGCATACATAACTGCAGCTTCATTGGGCGAACCGGATTTTGGCGCCTCGCTGGGCGGATATCTCGGACTGATCTTGATGAGCGGTGTGTATGTCGCGATCGGCGTGTTTACATCGTCGATGTCGCTGAATCAGATAGTGGCGTTCATCGTCGGGTTCGTGATCATCTTCGCGTTGTTCATGCTCGACAAGGTCCTGCCGTTTTTGCCGACGGCGTTGGCATCGACATTTGAATTCCTGTCGGTGGATTATCACTTCCGAAACATTTCGCGCGGTGTAATCGACACGCGCGACATCATCTATTATCTGTCGATGATTTTCTTGTTTCTGTATCTGGCGATCAGGGTCACCGAATCACGGAAGTGGAGGTAGGCGATGAAGAAGAAATTAGCCATGACTGGTGTTTCGGCGATTGCCATCATTATTGTGATCCTGGTGGTCGTCAATCTGATATCGGTGAATGTATTCGGCCGCGTCGACTTGACGGAAGGGAATATCTATTCCTTGAGCGAGTCCTCGAAGGATATCGTGCGTAGTCTCAATGACCGCATCACCGTGAAGTGTTACTTCACCGAAGATTTGGAGCCGCCCTATAACGCGAATGCGCGCTATGTCAAAGACCAACTCGACGAATACAAGTCGTATTCGGGCGGAAATTTGAGTTACTCGTTTATTGATCCGATTGTCGAAAAGAAGGAAGCGGAGGCAAAGCAGTATCAGATACCGGCAGTGCCGATGCAGACTCTGCGGCGCGACAAGATGGAAATCAAAAATGTCTATATGGGCATGGTGATTTTGTATGAAGACAAGCAGGAAGTGATTCCGGTGGTACAGAACACCGAATCGCTGGAGTACGAGATCACCCGCGCCATTCGCAAGTTGACTAATCCGGTGACGCCGAAGGTTGCATTCACCGAGGGGCACGGCGAACTGAATCTGAAAGAGAATCTGACTTACGTCGACAAAGTGCTCGGCCAAGAATTTGAACTGCAACAGATCAACCTCAAGAGCCTACGCTCGATACCGGCGGATATTCAGACTATATATGTGATTGGTCCAAAGACGCCGTTCAGCCCGTGGGAATTGTATCAGCTTGATCAGTTCCTGATGCGCGGCGGCAAACTCGGGTTGTTGATCGACCGGATTGAGGCGGATATTCAGCAGGGATTTGCGCAGCCGATCGATCCGGGCTTCGGTGAATTCCTGGCGCACTTCGGTGTAGCGATCAATGCTAATATGGTGATCGACGCACAGTGCGCGCAGGTGGCGATCCAACAGCAGCAGGGGCCGTTCCGGTTCCAGAGCCTTAAAGAGTATCCGATGTTTCCTCGATTAACGAGCTTCTCCAAGGACAACTTGATTGTCAAGGATCTGGAGAACGTCAATCTGATCTTCGCCTCGACGCTAGACACGACGCATTTCCAATCCTCGCCGCTCAAGATTGAAGTCTTGGCGCGGACGTCGAAGAACTCGGGGATCATGGTGGCGCCTTTCGATATCAATCCGACGCGGCAGTGGACGAAAGCAGACTTCGTGACGCCGCCGCAGCCGGTGGGTGTAGCCTTGACCGGCAACTTCACGAGCTTCTTTGCCGGGAAAGCCAAGCCGGAGATGGATACGGTTATTGCCGACAATATGGGCGCAGTCGCCGAGCCGCGGCTCGACTCGGGGGATTTGGGTAGAATGGTGGTTTGGGCCGACGCCGATTTCGTCAGCGATCAGGTGCTGCGCGACCAGTCGAATTTGATCATGTTTCAAAACATGACGGACTGGCTGTCGCAGGATCAGGGATTGATCAGTATTCGCTCCAAAGACGTGACGGCGCGGCCGTTAAAGCAAGTTGAGGATTCGACGCGGACGCTGGTGAAGTTCCTTAACATCTTCCTGATGCCGGCTGTGGTGATTGTCTTTGGCGTCGCTCGCTGGCAAATTCGCAAGCAGAACCGCCGGAGACAGCTGATATGAAAAAATCGCTGCTGACTCTGGGCGGAATTGCGCTCGTTCTGATTTTGATTTATGTCGTAATGAGCAAGAGCGAGCAAGCGGCGCTGGCGCCGCATGAGGCGAACAATTTTGTCGGAGCTGATTCCGGCGCGGTGAACAAGATCGTGATCAAGCGTCTCGGAGAGGAAGCAACTCTTGAGCGCACCGGCGACGGTTGGAACGTGCTCGACGCTGGATCGCCGCGGCGCGCCGACAAGAACATCGTCGAACAGATTGCGAATCTGGCGCACGGGTTAACGGTCGGGGAGATCATTTCGTCGAACAATGAAAAACAGATGCTCTTCCAGGTCGACACCTTGCTGGGTCGCGCGGTGAGTTTCTATCACGACGATCAGCCGCTGGGGACATTGATTGTCGGCAAAGCCGGCAGTGACATGCGTTCGACTTACGTACGTAAGCCGGAGTCGAATGACGTGTATCTTGCGCCAATACCATTGACGCGGATACTTGACCGGCCGGCGCGCGGCTATCGCGACAAGATCATCTCGCCGCTGGATACTTCCCGCATCAGCATGGTGGAAATCAAGAGCAAGGAATTCAACTACGCGGTCGTGCGGGTGGATTCGATCTGGACGGTGAAGGTTGGCAATGCGCCGGCGTTTGTCGCCGATCACACCAAAGCGCAGCAGTTGATTACGTTGGTCGGCAATTTGCGCGTCGCGGACTTTGTGGCCGATGCTGTGCGCGACACGGTGAACATGGCGGGCGCAACCGACGTGGTGACGGTGGTATTGAATGATGGATCATCAGTGGGAATGACGCTGCGGCTGCGCGGTGAGGCGAGCAAGGATTATTATTTGCGCTTCTCGACAGCGAACGAATTGTTCACGGTGTTCGAGGGGACGCATAATGGCTTGATCAAGAAGCCGGAGGAGTACAAGCAGGGAGGGGCGTAGGCCCTCACCCCTTGCCCCTCTCCCACGGGGAGAGGGGAATTACAGCAGACGCACGACGTTCGCGCTTGATGGGTCAACACCGCTTGCGGTTGTAGTGAGAAAACGAAATTGAGAAGTGATTGAACAAGTCGATTGCAAAACAATATGTCGAGTTTCTCAAGCGCGAGTATCCCGACGCCAAGTGCTCGCTGGATTTCGAGTCGCCATTGCAGCTTGCGGTGGCGACAATTCTTTCGGCGCAATCGACGGATTTGCGCGTCAACCTGACGACGCCGGCTTTGTTCAAGAAATTCCGAAGCGTCGATGATTTTGCGGACGCCAATCAATCGGATTTGGAAGATGCGATCAAGACGATTGGACTATATCGCGCCAAGGCGAAAAACATTATCGCATTTGCAAAAAAGCTGCGAACGGATTTTGACGGCAAGCTGCCGGACACGATCGAGGAGTTGCAGAAACTCCCGGGCGTCGGACGCAAGACGGCAAACGTGATTCAAGGTGTGCTGCACGGCGACGGCAAGGCGGAGGGGATAGCAGTCGACACGCACGTTACGCGGCTGTCGTTTCGGTTGGGCTTGACGAAGGAAATTGATCCAAAGAAAATTGAACGCGATTTGCAGAAGTGGTTTGCGAAGTCCGACTGGGTGACAATTTCGCACATGTTGATTCTGCACGGCCGAGCGGTTTGTATTGCAAGGAAGCCGAAATGCGGGGCGTGTTCGTTGAATGAAGTTTGTCCGAAGCGGGGAGTGTCTTCATGACTACACAAGACGAAATCAAAAAGTACATCGCGAGCCAGCCGGAATCAAAACGCAGCGACATGGAGGCATTGCATCGCGTCATTCAAAAGCTGATGCCGAAATGCAAACTCTGGTTCCTGGATGGCAAGGACAGCGAGGGTAAGGTTGTATCCAATCCAAACATTGGATATGGAAAACAAACGATGAAACTTGCCGGTGGGAAGACAAGAGAGTTTTATCAAATCGGCATGAGCGCAAACACCACCGGAATCTCTGTCTATATCCTCGGTATCGAGGATAAGAAATACTTGGCGGAGACTCTTGGTAAGAAGATCGGCAAGGCCAGCGTGACCGGATATTGCATCAAGTTCAAAGCGCTGAAAGACGTCAACATTGATATACTGGAAGAGGCGATACGATTCGGGGTTGAGGCAACGAAATAAGAGCGCCCATCAAGCGCACTCAATTCACCACGTCCATTTTCCCGCGCAAAAGAATTCCCTTGATTTTGAGCAGGTTAATCTATTATAAATCCCCGCCAGATAAATGCGGGAGTAACTCAGCTGGTAGAGTCATCCCGCTTCAAACGGGATTGGTCGCGGTGGGTAATGCTACGGTCCCGCGGAAAAGAGATAGTACCTAAGCGGGAGTAACTCAGCTGGTAGAGTCACAGCCTTCCAAGCTGTTGGTCGCGGGTTCGAGCCCCGTCTCCCGCTTTGTAATTTGTTGGGGCACAAGGTTCGAGAATTAGTCAATCACATCGAAAAAATATTCTTGACATAGAATTGTCCTTAAGTATAATGCCCGTCTATACTTTGGAGGGGTGTCGGCCTTCTATTGCCGGAAAACAATTCAGAGTATACGATTAGGCATAAGCTTATTGTGGTGATCAGCGCCCACGTAGCTCAGTTGGTAGAGCACGTCCTTGGTAAGGACGAGGTCACCAGTTCGATCCTGGTCGTGGGCTGTATATATCGTGTAACAAATAATCGCTTTAATATTCCGGAGGGAATGAGTCACCATGGCGAAGGAGAAATTTGAACGGACGAAGCCGCACGTAAACGTGGGTACGATTGGTCACGTGGACCATGGTAAGACGACGTTGACGGCAGCGATCACGATGGTGTTATCGCGCAACGATAAGGGCGTGGCGATCCGGTCGTTTGATTCGATCGACAACGCTCCGGAAGAGCGCGAGCGCGGTATTACGATAGCGACGGCGCATGTGGAGTATTCGACGAAGAATCGCCACTATGCCCACGTCGACTGTCCGGGTCACGCGGACTATGTGAAGAACATGATCACCGGTGCAGCGCAGATGGACGGCGCGATTTTGGTGGTGTCCGCAGCCGACGGCCCGATGCCGCAGACCAGAGAGCATATTCTTTTGGCTCGCCAGGTGGGTGTGCCTTACATCGTGGTGTTCATGAACAAGTGCGACATGGTTGACGATCCGGAACTTCTGGATCTAGTCGAACTGGAAGTACGCGACCTTCTGACGATGTACAAGTTCCCGGGCGATGCGACACCGATCATTCGCGGTTCAGCCTTGCAGGCAATGACGCGCGGTTCGGATGCGACAGCGAAAGCCGATGATCCGGCTTTCAAGTGCATCTACGATTTGATGGAAGCCCTCGACACTTACATTCCGCTGCCGCAGCGCGAAACGGATAAGCCGTTCCTGATGCCGGTGGAAGATGTGTTTTCGATTACCGGCCGCGGCACGGTTGCTACCGGCCGTGTGGAACGCGGAATGGTCAAGGTCGGCGACACGGTTGAACGCGTCGGGATCAAGGCTGAAACCAAGTCGGTGGTTGTCACCGGCGTGGAGATGTTCCGTAAGTTGATGGATCAGGCGCAGGCAGGCGACAATATCGGATTGCTGTTGCGCGGTATGGATAAAGAAGAAATCGAACGCGGCATGGTTCTCGCAGCTGCGAAGAGCATTACGCCGCACATGAAGTTCAAGGCGGAAGTTTACATTCTGTCGAAGGAAGAAGGCGGCCGTCATACGCCGTTCTTCAACGGCTATCGTCCGCAGTTCTATTTCCGCACGACCGACGTGACCGGTTCGGTGACGTTGCCGGCGGGAATCGAGATGGTGATGCCGGGCGACAATGTCCAGATGGTCGTTGAGTTATTGACTCCGATCGCGATGGAGAAGGAACTTCGTTTCGCGATTCGCGAAGGCGGCCGCACAGTCGGCGCCGGCGTTGTCTCGGAGATTATCGCGTAAGACAGAGAGTTGTGGAGATTAGTTTCTTCCATATAAATAGTGGCAGTCGGAGACTTGAGTAGGCCAGTAGCTCGAATTGGTAGAGCGCCGGTCTCCAAAACCGGATGTTGGGGGTTCGAATCCCTCCTGGCCTGCCAATAAATTGTTAGGGTAATATGAACCTTAGAGAAAAGATCGTAAATTACTACGAAGAGACAGTAGTGGAGTTGAAGAAGGTCTCGTGGCCAAGCAAGGACGAGATCAAGGGCTCCACGATTGTCGTTATCATCACGTCGATAATTCTTGCGGCGTTTACGTTCGGCGTCGACAGCTCGCTTAGCTGGGTGATGCGCACGATGTTGGGATCGTAATGACAAAACATTGGTACGCCGTACATACCTATTCCGGTCAGGAGCAGAAAGCCAAGCGTCATCTGGAGAAGATGATCACGGTCGAAAGCTTGCAGGAGAAGTTCGGCGAGATTTTGATCCCGACCGAAGAAGTGACGGAGATGAAGCAGGGCAAGCGGTCGACCTCGACGAAGAAATTTCTGCCGTCGTATTTGCTGATCGAAGTCGAATTGGACAAGATCATGGAGCAGAAGATCGTCGGGACGCCGGGCATCACGAATTTTGTGGGTTCGGCAGGCAAGCCGACGGCGCTGCGCCGCGATGAAGTAGACCGGATGGTGGGTAAGATGGATTCCCGCCGCGAAGTGGAGCTCGATGAAGTTCCCTGGCATGCCGGTGATCAAGTGAAAGTTATCGATGGACCGTTTTCGGATTTCTCCGGGTTTATCTCCGAGATCAATGTGGAACGGAAGAAAGTAAAAGTAATGGTCTCCATCTTTGGACGTCCGACTCCGGTGGAGCTGGACTTCCTGCAAATTGAGTCGGTCTAAGAGGAGTTTGAGTAGTGGCAAAGAAAGTAGCAGGATTCATCAAATTACAGATCACCGCGGGCAATGCGACACCGGCACCGCCGGTTGGTCCGGCCCTTGGTCAAAAAGGCGTCAATATTATGGAGTTCTGCAAGGCGTTCAACGCGCGGACGCAGGAACAAGCGGGAATGATTATTCCAGTGGTCATTACTGTTTACTCCGACAAGAGCTTTTCGTTCATCACGAAAACACCGCCGGCGGCTGTGCTTCTGATTAAAGCTGCCAAGGTGCAAAAAGGCTCGGGCGCACCGAACCGCGATAAAGTGGGTCGGGTGTCGCAACAGCAGATACGGGAGATCGCTCAACTTAAAATGCAGGACTTGAATGCAGCTTCCGTCGAGTCCGCAATGAGTATGATCGCTGGCACCGCACGCAGTATGGGTCTGGAAGTGGAGAAATAGTTCAATGAGGCACGGTAAGAAATATAGAGCGGCAGCGGAAAAGCTCGGCACAACGTCGAGTCTGACGCTTGAGCAGGCCGTCAAATTTATCAAGGAAAACGCGAAAGCCAAATTCGACGAGACCGTCGAAATGGCGGTGCGTCTCGGCGTCGATCCCAAGCAGGCGGATCAAATGATTCGCGGCACGGTGTCGCTTCCGAACGGAACCGGCAAAAAGGTGCGCGTGTTGGTTATTGCCAAGGATCAGAAGTTGGAAGAAGCTCGCGAAGCGGGCGCTGATCATGCGGGCAATGACGAGTACCTGGAAAAGCTCAAGGGCGGATGGGCGGAAATCGACGTGATTGTCTGCACACCGGACATGATGGGCAAACTTGGCCCGCTCGGTAAGGTGCTCGGTCCGAAAGGCCTGATGCCGAATCCGAAGGCGGGAACTGTGACGGCGGATGTTTCGAAAGCCGTGAAAGAAATCAAAGCCGGTAAGATTGAGTACCGCGTCGACAAGACCGGGAATATCGGCGTTCCGATTGGAAAAGCCTCGTTTACCGAAGAGGCGCTGGTGCAAAATGCATCTACGATCATGGAAGCGATTATCAAAGCGCGTCCGTCGTCGGCGAAGGGCACTTACTTGAAGAATGTTGCGATGAGTTCAACGATGGGAGTTGGCATTAAGATTTCAACCGCCGATCTGATGACTCGTTCGAAGGGAGAACATTAGAATGCCAAATCAAGAAAACATCGATAAAGTCGCGGCGTTGACTGAGACCTTCAAGTCGGCCCAGTGTGTCGCAGTAGCGGACTACACGGGTTTGACGGTTGAGAAGGCGACGAAACTTCGCTCCGACTTGCGCAAGCGCGAGTTCAAATATGTGGTGGCGAAGAATACGCTGCTGAAGATTGCCGCGAAGGAAGCGGGGTTCAACGGCCTCGACAGCCACTTGAAAGGGCAGTCGGCGGTCGCATTCGGATTTGATGATCCGGGCGCATTGGCGAAGATCTTGTTCGATTTCGGCAAGGAGTCGCAGAAGCTTCAGGTTCGCGCGATTTTCGTTGAAGGCAAAGTATATTCCGGAACGGAAGTTGAGCGCATTGCGAAGTTGCCGAGCAAATCGATCTTGGCCTCGCAGCTGATCGCCACTTTGAATGGTCCGATGTCGAACTTAGTCGGCTCGCTCGACGGTATTATCCGCAAGTTTGTCGGAACGCTCGATGCGATGAAAGAGAAGATAGCTAATTAACATATCATAGTTTGCCCGCGGTAAACGTCTGGTTGATGCCCAGACGGCCGGTCGTGCTTACGCACTCGCGATTGGCGGTCCGAAAGTAGGCAGCAGAATTTAGTAAGGAGTAGAGAAGTGTCAGAGAAAGTTGAAAAGCTGGTAGAGGACATCGCCGGACTTACCGTCATGGAGTTGTCGGATTTGTCTACCAAGTTGCAGGATAAATTCGGCGTCAGCGCGGCCATGCCGATGATGGCGGGACCGATGATGGGTGGCGGCGGAGCAGCAACTGAAGCCGCAGCCGAGAAGACTGAATTCAATGTTGTACTTACTTCCGCAGGCGACAAGAAGATCCAGGTAATTAAAGTTGTCCGCGAGTTGACCGGCCTTGGGCTCAAGGAAGCCAAGGACTTAGTCGACGGCGCGCCCGCGAATGTTAAAGAAGGCGTCTCCAAAGATGAAGCGATGAAGATGAAGGAGAAGCTGGAAGAGCAGGGCGCTCAAGTGGACGTCAAGTAATTAAGGCGCAAACCATTAAGACCCGGTCCACCAGGCGGCCGGGTCTTCCACATCTTGAGTTACCGGGAACTTCCGGAAGCTCCAGATGTTTTTCTATTTTTACAGCGCTTTGGGTGAGATACCCCGCTGATAGGTATTTTCGGGATAGTAATCAGGCTTGCAAGCTATTCAGTTGACAGCGTCAAGCATTAAAGGAGAGTGAGCTCTTGGCCAAGATTTCGACTCTTGACCGGCGTTCATACGCCAAACTAAGTTTCGAGGCAGAGATGCCGAACCTCCTCGCAATCCAATTGGAGTCATTCGAAGAATTTCTCCAGGCGGACTTGCCGCACGATAAGCGAAAGCATATCGGGTTGCAGCGAGTGTTCACGGAGATCTTCCCGGTTTCCGACATCCGCGAGAATTACTTAGTGGAGTTTGTCCGTTATTCAATCGGCAAACCGCGCTATTCAATTCACGAATGTCAGGACCGGAACATGACCTATGCCGTCCCGCTCAAGGCGACGCTGCGGTTGATCTCCTACGAACAGAATGAGGAAGAGGGCGTTCGCGACCTCAAGAAGAAGAATGAGACCAAGAAGGTCAAAGACGTCATCGAGAACGACGTCTTCCTCGGCGAGTTCCCGCTGATCACGGATCAGGGAACGTTCATTATTAACGGTTCCGAGCGCGTGATTGTCAGTCAGCTCCACCGTTCGCCGGGCGTGTTCTTCGACGACGAAATCCACCCGAACGGCAAAAGACTTTATGCGGCGAGAATTATTCCGTACCGCGGCAGTTGGGTGGAAATCAATCTCGATGTCAACGATATCATGTATGTCTCATCCGACGGCCGCAAGAAATTGCCGGTCACCACGTTCTTGCGAGCGCTGGGGCATTCGACGGATGAGGACATCCTCAAGCTTTTCTACGAATTCGATTCAGTATCTATCTCTTCGCGTTCTTATGCCAAAGCGGTGGGCAAGCTGTCAGCCCAAACCGTTGTGGACAAGGAATCGGGCGAAGTGCTGGTGTCGGCTTCGGATGAAATCACGGAAGCTATCGCGACCGGTTTGGTAGAAGCGGGAATCAAGGAAATCAAGGTTCTCAAGACCGATGCGACCAAGGATATTCGCGTCATCGGCAACACGTTCAAGAAGGATGTGACCAAATCGACCGAAGAGGCGCTGGCGAAGATTCATGCGATGGTGCGTCCGGGCGAAGCCTTGACGCCGGAAATCGCAGCCAATGTCATGGAGAAGATGTTCTTCGACGCCAAGCGTTGCGATCTCGCCGAGGTTGGCCGTTTCATGCTCAATCAGAGACTGAAACTTAACGAGCCGCCGACGCAGAATGCTCTGACGCCGAAAGACTTCATTAAGATTATTGATTATCTCGCCAAGCTTAGAAACAGCGAAGGCGGTATTGACGATATTGACCATCTCGGCAATCGCCGGACGCGCACGGTCGGCGAACTGCTCGAGAATTTGTTCTCGGTCGGTCTTTCGCGCGTGGCGCGTACGATCCGCGAACGCTTGTCTCTGAAAGACACCGACAAAGTTGCACCGCACGAGTTGATCAACGCGCGCACTGTGTCTTCGGTGGTCGACACTTTCTTTGGCTCGTCGCAGTTGTCGCAGTTTATGGACCAGACGAATCCGCTGGCGGAACTGACGCACAAACGCCGCTTGTCGGCGCTGGGACCGGGCGGTTTGACGCGCGAACGTGCAGGCTTCGAAGTCCGCGACGTGCATCACACCCACTATGGCCGTATCTGTCCGATTGAGACGCCGGAAGGACCGAACATCGGTCTTATCGCGTCGCTGGCGACTTATGCGCGCATCAATCATTTGGGATTCCTGGAAACACCTTATCGTAAAGTCAACAACGGCAAGGTAACGGATCAGATCATTTATCTGACCGCGAACGAAGAAGACAATTACTATATCGCGCAGGCGAATGAGCCATTCGGCGGCGACGGCAAATTTGTTCACGATGTGATCAAGTGCCGGTTCCGTTCCGACTATCCGCAAGTTGAGCCGAAGCGAATCGAATACGCGGACGTCAGCCCGAAACAATTGGTTTCGGTGGCAGCGTCGCTGATTCCGTTCCTTGAGCACGACGACGCCAACCGTGCATTGATGGGCTCAAACATGCAGCGCCAGGCAGTACCGCTTTTGGTCACCGACCCGCCGTATATCGGCACGGGTATGGAAGGCAAAGCAGCGCGCGATTCCGGCGCAGTACTTGTCTCCAAAGTTTCCGGTGTTGTCACGGAAGCTGACGCCGATCACGTGACGATTCAGCCGGATTCAAAGATCAAGGGCGACGAACTCGGTTTCGTCGAGCCGGTCACGTATCCGTTGATCAAGTTCAAACGCTCGAACCAGGACACGTGCATTAACTATCGTCCGATCGTCGATGTCGGCGAACGGGTGGATCCCGGCGATGCTATCGCCGACGGTCCCGGTGTTCACGGCGGCGAATTGGCGCTTGGCTACAACGCGCTGGTCGCTTTCATTCCGTGGCGCGGATACAATTTCGAAGACGCGATTATCGTCAACGAACAATTAGTACAGAGAGATATTTTCACTTCGATTCACATCGAAGAATATGAACTCCAGGTCAGAGACACCAAGCGCGGCGCTGAAGAAATCACCCGCGAAATTCCGAACGTCTCTGAAGAAGAACTGTCGCATCTCGACGAGCAGGGTATCGTGAAAACCGGTACCGAAGTCGAAGCGGGCGATGTCCTGGTCGGCAAGGTGACGCCCAAAGGCGAAACTGAATTGTCGCCGGAGGAAAGACTGTTGCGAGCGATCTTCGGGGAGAAAGCGGCCGACGTCCGTGATGCCTCGTTGAAGGCGCCGCCAGGGCTGAAGGGTATCGTCATCGACACCAAGATTTTCTCGCGGAAAGAGCGCTCGGAAGAAGCGAAGAAGCGCGAGAAAGCGGAATCGGCTGCCATTAAGAAGAAATTGGGCGACCAGATCAAGCAGATCAAAGCCCATCTGAATGAGCGGCTCGAAAAAGTGCTCGATGGTGCGACCTCGAAGACGCTGAAGCATTCCGAAGAAGGAACGATTCTGCTCCGCGCGGGCCAGAAATACAAGGAAGGCACGTTGGCGGAAGTCGATGTGCTGGCTACGATCTGGCAGGACGGCGTGTGCAGCGATGCCAAGCTTGACAAGAAGGCGCTTAACATAATTACCGAAGCCGACAAGCTGGTCAAGGATCGCGAAGAGCGTCTGGAAATCGAACTCGATAAGATTCAACGCGGAAGCGAACTGCCTCCGGGTGTGAAGCAGTTGGTCAAGGTCAAGATTGCCATTCGCCGCAAATTGTCGGTGGGTGACAAGATGGCCGGACGCCACGGCAACAAGGGTGTTATCGCGAAGATCGTACCGGCGGAGGACATGCCATATACCGCCGATGGTGTTCCGGTCGATATCATTCTCAACCCGCTCGGCGTTCCGTCGCGTATGAATGTTGGCCAGATATTGGAGACGCACTTGGGCTGGGCGGCGAAATCGCTGAACATGCCGATTGCGACGCCGGTGTTTGACGGCGCTTCTATCGATGAAATAAAATCAGAACTCAAGAAGGCGCACTTGCCGGCCAGCGGCAAGACGCTTCTATATGACGGCAAAACCGGCGAGCCCTTCGACAACGAAGTGACTGTCGGTGTCATCTATATGATGAAGCTGTCGCATCTTGTCGACGACAAGATTCACGCTCGTTCAATTGGACCTTACTCGCTGGTAACACAGCAGCCGTTGGGTGGTAAGGCGCAGTTCGGCGGCCAGCGTTTCGGCGAAATGGAAGTCTGGGCTCTTGAAGCCTATGGCGCTGCGTTTGCGCTGCAGGAAATGCTGACGGTCAAGTCGGACGACGTGGTCGGACGTTCCAAGGTTTATGAAGCGATCGTCAAGGGTGAAAATCCCCCCGAACCCGGAGTTCCCGAGTCGTTCAACGTGCTCGTGAAAGAATTGCGGAGTTTGGGTCTCGACGTTGAGTTGGTCGAGAAATGATGATGATAATAATTGTAGCTAAGGAGGTATCCAGGTGGTCGATTTTTCGGTAAAACAGCAGAAGCGACCCTCGGACTTTACCGCAATCAAAATACAACTGGCGTCGCCGGAAGTGATCTTGTCATGGTCATTCGGCGAAGTGACCAAGCCGGAGACGATCAACTATCGGTCGTTTAAGCCGGAGCGCGACGGCTTGTTCTGCGAGCGCATTTTCGGTCCCGTCAAGGACTGGGAATGTTCCTGCGGCAAGTATAAGCGCATTCGCTTCCGCGGCATCGTTTGCGATCGCTGCGGCGTCGAAGTAACCCAAGCCAAGGTGCGCCGCGACCGGATGGGGCATATTGACCTCGCCGTGCCGGTGTCGCACATTTGGTATTTCAAGTCGCTGCCTTCACGCATCGGCTACTTGCTCGACCTCTCGGTGCGCGATCTCGAGAAGATTCTCTATTATGAGAATTACGTGATCGTCGACCCGGGGAATACTTCTTATAAAGAGAAGGATATCATCACGGAAGAAGAATTCCAGGAAATGGAATCTTCGAGCAAGCAGTTTGAAGCGAAGATGGGCGCCGAAGCGATTCAGGCCCTGCTGAAGCGGGTGGATATCGAAGAGCTTTCGATTTCGCTGCGCGCGCAGGTGAAAGTGGAAACTTCGGTACAGCGCAAGAAAGACACGCTCAAGCGTCTGCGCGTCATAGAAGCTTTCCGCCAGTCGAATAACCGTCCCGAGTGGATGGTGATGACGCGGATTCCGGTGATTCCTCCGGATTTGCGTCCGCTGGTGCCGTTGGAAGGCGGCCGCTTTGCGACATCGGATCTCAACGATCTGTATCGCCGCGTAATTAACAGAAATAATCGTCTTAAAAAACTGATCGACATCCGCGCCCCCGAGGTGATTTTGCGCAACGAAAAGCGCATGCTTCAGGAAGCCGTCGATGCGTTGTTCGACAACGGTCGCCGCACCAACTCGGTGCGCGGTGATTCGAAGCGTCCGCTTAAGTCGCTCTCTGATTTGCTCAAGGGCAAGCAGGGACGTTTCCGGCAGAACCTGCTCGGTAAGCGCGTCGACTATTCGGGTCGTTCGGTTATTGTCGTTGGACCGGAATTGAAACTGCACCAGTGCGGTCTGCCGAAGACCATGGCGCTGGAGCTGTTCAAGCCGTTCATCATCATGAAGCTCGAAGAGAAGGGCTACGTGCAGACGGTCAAGTCGGCCAAGAAACTGGTCGAACGCGAGCGTCCGGAAGTGTGGGATATTCTCGAGGAGATTATCGCCGATCATCCGGTGATGCTCAACCGCGCGCCTACTTTGCATCGTCTCGGCATTCAAGCGTTTTATCCGGTGCTGGTGGAAGGCAAAGCGATTCGCCTGCATCCGCTGGTTTGCGCGGCATTCAACGCGGACTTCGACGGCGACCAGATGGCCGTCCATGTGCCGTTGTCGTTTGAAGCGCAGCTCGAAGCGCGTATTCTGATGCTCTCGGTCAATAACATCCTGCTGCCGTCCAACGGCCGTCCGGTCGCGACGCCGTCGCAGGATATCGTTATCGGTATCCACTATGTGACGAAGGAAAAGTCCAACGTCAAGGGACAAGACATGCGCTTCTCGTCGATGGACGAAGTGCTGTATGCCTACTCCCAGAAGATGATTGACCTACATGCAAAGATCAAGGTCGAGCATGAAGGCAAGATCGTCGAGACGACGACCGGTCGCGTGATCTTCTATCAGATTTTCCCGAAGGGCATGCCGTTGTTTAACAAGGTTGCCACGAAGAAGAATCTGGAAGAGCTGGTTCTTGCAGCACATGCCAAGCTCGGGTCGGTCCGCACCGCGGATTTCCTCGACAAACTAAAAACGCTTGGCTTTGAGTACGCAACGCTGGCGGGAATAACGGTCGGTATCGACGACTTGACGATCCCGAAGAAGAAGAAGGATTTGGTTGCGCAGGCCGACAAAGAAGTCGCCAAGATTCAGCGCGACTATGAGAAGGGCGTTATCACCAACAGTGAGCGCTACAATAAAGTAATCGACACCTGGACGCGCACGACCAACGAGGTTGCCGACGAGATGTTCAAGGGTCTGATGCTGGAGCGGGAAGGGTTCAATCCGGTCTATATGATGGCGGGATCGGGCGCACGTTCCTCGAAGGATCAGATTCGCCAGCTTGCCGGTATGCGCGGATTGATGGCAAAACCGCAGAAGCGTATGACCGGTCAGGTCGGCGAAATTATCGAATCGCCGATTATCGCGAATTTCCGCGAAGGCTTGAACGTGCTCGAGTACTTCATCAGTACGCACGGAGCGCGCAAAGGTCTTGCCGACACCGCATTGAAAACGGCGGACGCCGGTTATCTGACACGCCGACTTGTCGACGTTGCCCAGGATGTGATCATCAATGAAAACGACTGCGGCACTGTCCGTGGTTTGCATATCTCGGCGTTGAAGGACGGCGAAGAAGTCATCGAGTCGCTGCAGGATCGTTTGATCGGCCGCGTGGCGCTTGAAGATGTTCACGATGTCCTCCAAACCGACCGCGTTTTGGTCGAGGCCGGTAAAGAGATCGACGAAGAAGCGGCCAAGGCGATCGAAGAGTCGGGTGTCGAGTCGGTTTATATCCGCTCGGTGCTGACTTGCGAATCGCGCCGCGGTGTTTGCGCTCTTTGCTACGGTCGTAATCTGGCGACGAATCAAATGGTTCAGCTGGGCGAAGCGGCGGGCGTTATTGCCGCGCAGTCGATCGGCGAACCGGGAACGCAGCTTACCCTGCGAACCTTCCACATCGGCGGTACGGCAGCGCGTATTACGGAGCAGTCGTCCGTTGTCGCGAAAGCCGACGGCCATGTCGAGTTTGAGGATATCCGCACGATTGAACGCGAAGACGGTAACAAGGTCGTGGTCAGCCGCGACGGCAAGGTCAAAGTGTTCGACGCCGAAGGGCGCGTGCGCGCAACTTACAACGTGCCTTATGCGGCGACGTTGCGGGTTGAAGACAAGCAGAAAGTGTTCAAAGTAGATCAGAGCCGTGTAGTTGATGAAGAAGACAAGCGCGAGCGCGGAACCATTATTTTCGAATGGGAACCGTACACGAGCGAAATCGTCTCTGAAGTCGGCGGCACGATTCAATATGAAGATATCGTCGAAAACGTCTCGATGCGCGAAGAGCTGGACGAAATCACCGGCCTGATGAAATTGGTCATGATCGAACAGCGCGAAAAGACGCTGTTGCCGAAGATCAATGTCATCGACAAAGCCGGCAAGCGCCGCGCTTCGTACTCGATTCCGACCGGCGCCTATCTGGAAGTCCGCGACGGCGACCAGATTACTCCGGGCACGATCGTGGCGAAGATTCCGCGCGACATTTCCAAGACGCGCGACATCACCGGCGGTCTGCCGCGAGTTGCGGAACTATTTGAAGTGCGCAAGCCGCGCGACCCCGCGGTCGTGACGGAAATCGACGGCATCATCGAATACGGCAAGATCATCCGCGGTAACACGCAGATCTTTGTCAAAGCCGATGACGGCGATGCGCGCGAATATCTTGTGCCGCACGGTAAGCACATGCGCGTCCACTCGGGCGACCGTGTGAAAGCCGGCGACCGGTTGTGCGAAGGCGCAATCGATCCACACGATATGCTGAAGATTCTTGGACCGGATGCGGTGCAGGAATATTTGGTGAATGAAATCCAGGAAGTCTACCGTCTGCAGGGCGTGAAGATCAACGACAAACACTTTGAAGTGATCGTGCGCCAGATGTTGCAGAAGGTACAAGTCGATGAAGTTGGCGACACCAATTTCCTCGAAGGCGAAAAAGTCGACAAGAACCGGTTCCGCATTGACAACGAAAGAGTCATGGCGGAAGGCGGCGAAGCGGCGACCTCGCGCGATCTGCTTCTTGGTATCACGAGAGCTTCACTCTCGACGGACAGCTTCATTTCGGCAGCGTCCTTCCAGGAAACCACCAAGGTTTTGACGGAAGCGGCGGTGGCCGGCAAGGAAGACTATCTGCAGGGATTGAAGGAAAACGTCATCATCGGACGCTTAATTCCGGCAGGAACCGGTATGGATTTCTATCGGAACTTAGAGATTGTTGATGATGCGGAAGAGCACGGCGAAGGCACTGAAGAAGCGGAAATTCTCCAAGAAAACGCTTGACAGTCTTTGCCGGGGCTGATATAATAAGAGTCTTATTTTAAGGCGTTTTTGCGTCTATTAAACCGACGCCCCGGAAGGGGCGTCGACTTTGAGAGAGGATAAG
This sequence comes from uncultured Ignavibacteria bacterium, assembly GCA_964537215.1. Taxonomy (GTDB): domain Bacteria; phylum Zixibacteria; class MSB-5A5; order CAIYYT01; family CAIYYT01; genus JADJGC01. Next base: position 58,292 of record CAZIBI010000015.1, read on the forward strand.
TTTGCCGACAATCAATCAGTTGATTCGCACCGGCAGGACGAAGGTTCTGCACAAGACGAATACTCCCGCGCTTAAGAGTTCCCCGCAGAAGCGCGGTGTTTGTACCCGTGTGTACACATCGACGCCCAAGAAGCCGAATTCGGCGTTGCGGAAGGTTGCGCGTGTCCGTCTGACGAATCAGATGGAAGTGACGGCTTACATTCCGGGTGTGGGGCATAATTTACAAGAGCATTCAATAGTGCTGATTCGCGGCGGCCGTGTAAAGGACTTGCCGGGAGTGCGCTATCATATCGTCCGGGGCACCATGGACGCATCGGGAGTGGAAAACCGCAAACGCAGCCGCTCCAAATATGGCGCCAAGAAACCGCAAAGTAAGTAGTTTGACAGAGGAGTAGTAGTTTAGATGCCAAGAAAGAAAGCTGCGGAAAAGCGGCCCCGCAAACCGGATCCAATGTATGGTGACGTCGTCATTTCACAATTCGTCAATTGTTTGATGAGTAAAGGGAAGAAGTCGACTGCGGAAGGCATCTTGTATGGCTGTCTCGACATTATCGAGAAGAAGCACAATCAGAAGGGGCTGGAAGTCTTCTATAAAGCCATCAACAATGTCAAACCGCTATTAGAAGTAAAATCTCGCCGCGTCGGTGGCGCGACCTATCAGGTGCCGGTCGAAGTTGCACCAGATCGCCGCACCGCGCTGGCATTCCGCTGGCTCATCGGATACGCTCGCGAGCGTTCCGAAAAAACAATGGCAGAGCGCCTCGCTTCTGAATTTCTGGCCGCCGCGAAAAACGAAGGCGCCTCGATCAAGAAGCGTGAGGACACGCATCGAATGGCGGAGGCCAACAAGGCATTCGCACATTTCCGCTGGTAGAGTTAGCCGGTTACAGTCTCCGCTGAAAAGGGTATCGGATGAGCATTTTTCGGTGGAGGCTTTTTTGTCTAAACTGTGGGAGTTATGGATCTTAATAAATTGAGAAATATCGGCATCATGGCGCACATCGATGCCGGCAAGACGACAACGACCGAACGCATCTTGTTCTATACCGGCAAGAGCCATCGGATGGGCGAAGTGCATGAAGGCGCCGCCACGATGGACTGGATGGAGCAGGAGAAGGAGCGCGGCATCACGATTACGTCCGCCGCGACGACTTGCCATTGGAACGGTCACCAGATCAACATCATTGATACTCCCGGCCACGTGGATTTCACCGCCGAAGTTGAGCGCAGTTTGCGCGTACTTGATGGTGCGGTCGCATTGTTCTGCGCCGTTGGTGGTGTAGAGCCGCAATCCGAAACTGTGTGGCGCCAGGCCGACAAATACGGCGTGCCGCGCATTGCTTATATCAATAAGATGGATCGTATCGGCGCTTCTTTTGAGAAGGCGCTTGGTATGATGGAAGACCGCTTGCATTCGCATTTCATTCCGATCCAAGTGCCGGCAGGCGAAGGCGAATTGTTCACGGCGGTGATCGATCTCATTACAATGAAGTTCCGCGTCTACCACGAAGAATCTTCGGGTATGACTTTTGACGATACAAATGTGCCAGATTCGTTGATGCCTATCGCGCGCAAATGGCGCGAGAAGATGCTCGAATCGGTCGCCGATTACGACGACCATTTGCTCGAGATGTTCCTTGCCGGCGAAGAGCCGCCGATTGCGCAAATCAAAGCTGCGTTGCGGCGTGCGACAATTGATTGCAAGGTGACTCCGGTTTTGGTCGGGTCGTCATTCAAGAATAAGGGCGTGCAGAATCTCCTCGATGCGATCGTCGATTTCCTGCCTTCACCGGCGGATTTGAAGCCGGTCGAGGGGCATCATCCGCGCAACGACAAAGTGGAAACCCGCAGTTCGGATCCCAACGCACCGTTTGCGGCGTTGGCATTCAAGATTATGTCTGATCCGCACGTCGGCAAATTGACTTACTTCCGGGTTTACTCGGGTACGATCAAAGCCGGCAGCCCGGTTCTCAACGTTAGCAGAGACAAGAAAGAACGCATCTCGCGTTTGTTGCTCATGCATGCCAATCGCCGTCAAGATCTGGAAGAAGCCAGAGCCGGCGATATCGTCGCGGCTATCGGATTGAAGAACACGACGACGGGTAATACGATTTCCGATCCGGATCATCCGATCCTGCTCGAGGTCATGAAATTCCCGGCGCCGGTGGTTTCGGTTGCGATTGAGCCGAAGACAAAGGCCGACATGGATAAGTTGGGTGAATCGCTGCAAAAGCTCGCCGAAGAAGATCCAACATTCCGCGTTGAATCGAATGAAGAAACCGGCCAGACGATTATCTCCGGTATGGGTGAGCTTCATCTAGAAATCATTGTTGACCGTTTGCTGCGCGAATTCAAGGTGCAGGCGAATGTCGGCAGCCCGCGGGTTGCGTACCGCGAAACGATTACGCAGTCGGTGCGTGCTGAAGGCAAGTTTGTTCGCCAGTCGGGCGGCCGCGGCCAGTTTGGTCATGTGATCATGGAATTCGAGCCGTTGAGTGACGGTACAGAATTTAAGTTTGAAGATAAGGTTATCGGCGGCACGGTGCCGCGCGAATATATTTCGTCGGTCGAGCATGGAGTCAAAGAAGCCATGTCGTCTGGTATTGTTGCCGGTTATCCGGTGGTGGGAATTTTGGCGCGTTTGGTCGACGGATCGTACCACGAAGTTGACTCTTCGGATATCGCATTCAAAATTGCCGGTTCGATGGCGTTCCAGGAGGCTTGCCGCAAGGCGAAGCCGGTACTGCTCGAGCCAATCATGGAAGTTGAAGTTGTCCTGCCGAATGAGTATCTTGGCGACGTGATGGGCGACCTGCAGTCGCGCCGCGCCAGCATCAAGGGTATCAACAGCCGGCCCGACGGCCAGGTGTTGAATGCCGCGGTGCCGTTGGCAGAGATGTTTGGATACGCAACACGCTTGCGCAGTTTGAGTCAGGGACGCGCGATCTACACGATGCAGTTCGCCTCTTACTCACCGGTTCCGGAATCGATTATTAAGAAGCTCGATTTCGCTAAAGCATAGAATGAATTGCAATTTGAGATATTTGGAGGTTTGACGCTACCATGGCGAAGGAGAAATTTGAACGGACGAAGCCGCACGTAAACGTGGGTACGATTGGTCACGTGGACCATGGTAAGACGACGTTGACGGCAGCGATCACGATGGTGTTATCGCGCAACGATAAGGGCGTGGCGATCCGGTCGTTTGATTCGATCGACAACGCTCCGGAAGAGCGCGAGCGCGGTATTACGATAGCGACGGCGCATGTGGAGTATTCGACGAAGAATCGCCACTATGCCCACGTCGACTGTCCGGGTCACGCGGACTATGTGAAGAACATGATCACCGGTGCAGCGCAGATGGACGGCGCGATTTTGGTGGTGTCCGCAGCCGACGGCCCGATGCCGCAGACCAGAGAGCATATTCTTTTGGCTCGCCAGGTGGGTGTGCCTTACATCGTGGTGTTCATGAACAAGTGCGACATGGTTGACGATCCGGAACTTCTGGATCTAGTCGAACTGGAAGTACGCGACCTTCTGACGATGTACAAGTTCCCGGGCGATGCGACACCGATCATTCGCGGTTCAGCCTTGCAGGCAATGACGCGCGGTTCGGATGCGACAGCGAAAGCCGATGATCCGGCTTTCAAGTGCATCTACGATTTGATGGAAGCCCTCGACACTTACATTCCGCTGCCGCAGCGCGAAACGGATAAGCCGTTCCTGATGCCGGTGGAAGATGTGTTTTCGATTACCGGCCGCGGCACGGTTGCTACCGGCCGTGTGGAACGCGGAATGGTCAAGGTCGGCGACACGGTTGAACGCGTCGGGATCAAGGCTGAAACCAAGTCGGTGGTTGTCACCGGCGTGGAGATGTTCCGTAAGTTGATGGATCAGGCGCAGGCAGGCGACAATATCGGATTGCTGTTGCGCGGTATGGATAAAGAAGAAATCGAACGCGGCATGGTTCTCGCAGCTGCGAAGAGCATTACGCCGCACATGAAGTTCAAGGCGGAAGTTTACATTCTGTCGAAGGAAGAAGGCGGCCGTCATACGCCGTTCTTCAACGGCTATCGTCCGCAGTTCTATTTCCGCACGACCGACGTGACCGGTTCGGTGACGTTGCCGGCGGGAATCGAGATGGTGATGCCGGGCGACAATGTCCAGATGGTCGTTGAGTTATTGACTCCGATCGCGATGGAGAAGGAACTTCGTTTCGCGATTCGCGAAGGCGGCCGCACAGTCGGCGCCGGCGTTGTCTCGGAGATTATCGCGTAAGCGAGAAAGCAGATAGGTATAAACAATGGCTCTTCCGGGACAGAAAATCAGAATTCGCTTGAAAGCGTTCGATCATTATTCGCTCGACAAATCGACGAAGGAAATCGCCCGCACCGTGCTTCGTACCGGAGCGCGTATTGCCGGGCCGATTCCGCTTCCGACGAAGCGCACGGTTTACACCGTTTTGCGTTCGCCGCATGTCGACAAGAAGTCGCGCGAGCAGTTTGAGACACGCATTCATAAGCGTTTGATAGACATTTACGAGTCCACGCCGCAGACAGTCGATGCTTTGATGAAGCTCGATTTGCCGGCGGGTGTGGATGTGGAGATTAAGGTTTAAGGGAGTCGCACGATGAAGGCGTTTCTTGCAAAAAAAGTTGGAATGACGCGCATATTCACGGAGAACGGTGCGGCTTACGCTGTGACACTCCTTGATGCCAGCCCCAATGTCGTGGTCCAGGTAAAGACCAAGGACAAGGAAGGCTACGACGCGGTACAAGTTGGTTTCGGTTCGCGCCGCGCCAAGAATGTAACCAAGCCGGTGCTCGGTCATCTAAAGAAAGCCGGTCTTAGTCCGTTCGCCAAGCTCGGCGAAATTCCGGTCGACAGCCTTGAAGGCGTCGCCGTTGGACAGGAGATCAAGGCAGATATTTTCAAAGTCGGCGAAGTCGTCGACGTAGTCGGCACCAGCAAGGGTCTGGGATTCCAGGGCGTGGTTCGCCGTCATAATTTTGCCGGCGGTCCGGTTAGCCACGGACAATCTGATCGTCTGCGCGCTCCCGGTTCGGTTGGCGCATCATCGTATCCGTCGCGCACCTTCAAAGGTCAGCGCATGGCGGGACGGATGGGCGGCGACCGGGTAACTCTGAAGAACATGAAGATCATGATCGTGGATATGGAGCACAACGTGATCGGTATCGCGGGCGCCATCCCGGGCAAGAACAACAGCTTCGTCAGAATTAGGAAGAAGTAGGATATGGCAAAGGCGAAAGTATTTACACTGGAAGGTAAGCAGTCCGGCGAGCAGACATTGAATGACAATGTTTTTGCAGCCGAGGCGAAGCCCTTTGCGACTCACCAGAATGTGAAAGTGTATCTGGCCAATCAGCGCCAGGGCACGCATTCGACGCTGACGCGCGCTGAAGTTTCGGGCGGCGGTATCAAGCCGTTCAAGCAAAAAGGCACCGGCCGCGCACGCGCCGGTACCAACACTTCGCCGCTGTGGCCGGGTGGTGGTATCGTGTTTGGCCCCAAGCCGCGCGATTACCGGATGAGCATTCCCAAGAAGATGCGCCGCAATGCGATCAAGACGGCTTTGTCAGCCAAGGCTGCCGAAGACCGCGTGATCGTGGTGGATCGTCTGAATCTCGACAAGCCGCAGACTAAAGCGATTGCCAAGTTGCTCGGCGAGATGAAAGTTGCCGGCAGCAAGATTCTATTCTTGAATTCCGGCATCGACCGCAACTTAGAATTGTCGGTTCGCAATATTGCGAAGTTGACCTATAAACGTGCCGCATTGATGAGCGCGTATGATATTCTCCATGCTGATTATCTTGTCATGACGCAGGCCGGTTTGAAGGAGTGCGAGGAGGTGTGGGGCAAATGAAGGATCCAAGAAAAGTCATCAAGGTCCTGTTGATCAGCGAAAAGTCGCTGGCGGTGCGCGAGAAGAACAACGGTTACGTGTTCGAAGTCGCAACCGGCGCCAACAAGATCGATATCAAGCAGGCGGTGGAGAAACTTTACAGCGTGAAAGTTGCCAAAGTCACCACCCAAAATAATCCGTCCAAGCAAAGACGCGTTGGCCGCCACCATCCTGGTTACACCAATGAGTGGAAGAAGGCCGTCGTCACTTTGGCGAAGGACCAGAAAATTACGGAGTTCGAAACAATCTAAGGCCGCTGTGATTGCAGCGACAATTGCGGCAACTTATTAGGATATTGAATTATGGGAATCAAGAGCTTTAAACCGCATACTCCCGGGCGTCGGCACATGACGGTCTCCACATTCGAGGAGATCACCACCGACAAGCCGGAGAAGTCGCTACTCGAGCCGCTGCGCAAGTCGGGCGGTAGAAACAATCTTGGCCGCGTGACGGCGTTCTGCCGGGGCGGCGGACACAAGCGGGCGTACCGTGTCATCGATTTCAAGCGCGACAAGCGCGACATTCCGGCCACGGTAGCTACAATTGAATACGATCCGAATCGTTCGGCGAACATTGCCTTGCTGCATTACGCCGACGGTGAAAAGCGTTATATCATTGCTCCGGATGGACTGCAAGTTGGCCACAAGATCGTTGCCAGCGAAAATGCAGACATCAAACCGGGCAATGCCCTGCCGATTGACAAGATTCCGCCGGGTACATTCATCAATTGCGTGGAATTGCTTTCCGGTCGCGGCGCCCAAATTGGCCGCGCAGCTGGAACGATCATCCAGCTGATGGTCAAGGAGGGCGATGTCGCCCACTTGAAGTTGCCGTCCGGCGAAGTTCGCCTGATCAAAGTCAATTGTTATGCGACGATCGGGCAGGTTGGAAACATAGAGCACGATTCGATTTCTATCGGCAAAGCGGGCCGCAGCCGCTGGATGGGCCGCAAGCCCTCGGTGCGCGGCGTCGCGATGAACCCGGTTGACCATCCGATGGGCGGCGGCGAAGGCCGTTCGTCCGGCGGTCGTCACCCTTGTTCGCCGTGGGGTCTTAAGTCGAAAGGCAAGAAGACGCGCAAGTCGAAGAACTCTGATAAGTTGATTATTAAGCGGAGAAAGTAAGAGGAGAGTTGTAAAACAATGGCTCGTTCATTGAAAAAAGGACCCTTCATCGATGATAGTCTGATGAAGAAAGTCGTGGCCTTGAATTCGGCCGGCGAAAAGAAGGTCGTCAAGACCTGGTCGCGCCGCTCCACAATTTCTCCCGAATTTGTCGGGCATACGCTCGCAATTCACAATGGTAATAAGTTCATCCCGGTGTATGTGACGGAAAACATGGTTGGTCACAAGCTCGGAGAGTTTGCGCCGACGCGGACATTTCGCGGCCATTCCGGCCAGAAGTTGACCGAGAAGACCACCAAAGTCGCGGCAGCAGCGCCGCCGGCCGCTAAGTAGTGAGGGAGTGACAATGTTTTTGGAAGCAACAGCCAAAGCGCGCTTTTTGCGCTTGTCCGCCCGCAAGGTGCGCTTAGTCGCCGACCTGGTACGCGGAATGAAAGTGGACAAGGCGATTTCGGCTTTGGACTTTGTCCAGAAGTCGGCCGCCGAACCGGTGCGCAATGTCGTTAAGTCGGCAGCGGCGAATGCGATCAGCGTCGTTGGTACTTCGCGCCTCAAAGCCGAAGACTTGACGATCGCGACGATTTTCGTCGATGGCGGACCGGCGTACAAGCGCTATCGCGCCGCCTCGATGGGACGCGCCACGCCGATCAAACATCGCTTGTGCCATATCACAGTCGTGGTGTCGGGTGAAGCTCGCGAAGAGCGCCGGACCCGCAAAGGCAAAGCCGGTGCTGCAGCAGCGCCAGCCGCCAAAGAAGCAAAGTCTGATAGTAAGGAATAGAGGAGAGTAAGTTGGGTCAGAAAACACATCCAGTCGGTCTAAGACTGGGAATCATACGCGGCTGGAACTCCAAGTGGTTTGCCCAGCGCAATTTTGCCGACTTGGTCGCTTCCGATCTCAAGATCAAGCGCTACGTCACGCAGCGTTTAGAGAACGCCGGCCTGGCAAATATCGAAATTTTGCGCGACCCGAAGAAGGTCACTGTCGATATCCACACTTCGCGTCCGGGCATTGTCATCGGCCGCAAGGGAATCGAAGTTGACAAACTGCGCGAAGAGCTGCGTCTTCTGGCCAATACCGAAATCACTCTCAATATTATCGAAGTCAAGAAGCCCGAATTATCGGCCCGGTTGGTTGCGGATTCGATTGCCCGCCAGTTGGAAGGCCGCATCAGTTTCCGCCGCGCAATGAAAAAGGCGATTGGCGCGACGATGAAGATGGGCGCCGAAGGCATCAAAGTGCAATGCGGTGGCCGTTTGGGCGGCGCGGAAATCGCGCGTACGGAAAAATACAAAGAAGGTCGTATTCCGCTTCATACTTTGAGAGCCGACATCGACTATTCGACCTCGACGGCGCATACGGCTTACGGCTGTATCGGTGTCAAGGTATGGATCTGCCGCGGCGAGATTTTGGATCGCTTTGCCGAACCGGCCAAGCGCCAGGAAGAGCAGCAGCAGAGCCAACAGGGCGATCGCGGACGTTTCCGCGATAATCGCGGCGACCGCGGTGGTGACCGTGGCGGCGATCGTGGACGTCGTGGCGGCGGCGGTGGCGGCGGGCAGCATCAGCAGCGCGGACGCATCCGGAAGCCGGGTGGCGGCGGTGGTGGTGGAGACAGAGGTCCTCAGCAACCGCAGTAATTGGTTAAGAAAGGACTTGCAGGAGAGAAGTCTCACGGATATATTGCAAGTCTGTCACTTTTGAGATTTTGGAGTAGATAATTATGTTAATGCCAAAAAGAGTCAAGTATCGCCGGCACCATCGCGGTCGTCGCTGTGGACTAGCCTATCGCGGTTCGGATATCGATTTCGGCGAGTTTGGTCTTAAGGCATTAGAACCGGCATGGATAACCAACCGCCAGATTGAAGCCGCCCGTGTGGCTTTGACGCGTCATATCAAGCGCGGCGGCAAAATTTGGATCCGGATCTTTCCGGACAAGCCGGTTACCAAAAAGCCTGCAGAAACCAGAATGGGCAAGGGCAAGGGCGCCCCGGAATTTTGGGTCGCGGTGATTAAGCCGGGACGCATTCTGTTTGAGATTGAGGGTGTTAACGAGAAGCTCGCGGAAGAGGGCATGAGATTGGCCGCTTCCAAGCTTCCGCTGAAAACGAAATTTGTCAAACGCGAAGCGGCGGCGGCATAGGGAATATGAAGATTGAAGCAATACGCGACCTCACCCGCGATGAGGTCCTGGCGAAGAAGAATGAGATTGAAGAGGAATTGTTCAATCTTAAATTGAAAAAGAAAACGAAGCAGGCGCAAAATCCGGTGCGGATGCGCTATCTGCGGCGCGATTTGGCCCGCATACTGACGCTTCTACGCGAAGAGCAGCTCGGCAAGAGCCACTTGGCCGAGAGCGGCAAGATTCTGATGGATAAGAAGGAGTAGGGGTGTTGAGAAGTTTTCGTAAGACCCGAGTTGGCGTCGTAGTTTCCAACAAAATGGAAAAGACGATTACGGTTGAGCTCGAGCGCAAAATGAAACATCCGCTGTACAGCAGAGTTATCAAGCGCCGCTCCAAGCTCTATGCTCATGACGAGAAGAATGAATGCGCCATCGGCGACAAGGTGCTTGTGATGGAGACGCGTCCGCTGTCAAAGCTGAAGAGATGGCGTCTGATCAAAGTCGTCGAGAAGGCGGTATAGGAAATGATTCAGGAATATTCGCGGCTTAATGTTGCCGACAATTCCGGCGCCAAGAAGGTGATGTGTTTCCGTGTATTGGGCGGAACGCGCCGCCGTTATGCGCGCATCGGCGATATCATAGTTTGTACGGTGAAAGACGCGATTCCCGGCGGCACGGTGAAGAAATCGGAAGTCTGCCGTGCAGTCGTGGTTCGGACCAAGGATGCGGTCCGGCGCAAAGACGGTTCAACGGTGCGTTTCTCCGAAAATGCGGCCGTGATTATTAACGATCAGAAAGAACCGCGCGGTACGCGTATTTTCGGGCCTGTAGCGCGCGAATTGCGTGAAAAGCAGTTCATGAAGATTGTCTCGCTGGCTCCGGAGGTTGTGTAGTCATGAGAATTCGCAAAGGTGATACAGTCAAGATTCTTAGCGGCAAGAGCAAGGGTAAGACCGGCCGCGTGTTGATGGTGAATCCGGAGAAGATGCGCATCCTGGTTGAGGGCGTTAATCTGGTCAAACGGCACAGCCGTCCGACACAGAAGAACCCCAAGGGCGGTGTGGTGGAAAAAGAAGGTTCGCTGCATATATCCAAAGTAATGCTGATGGACACCAAGGCGGGTGTGTCGACGCGCGTCGGGTACCATGTCGTCCGCAACGACAGCGGCAAGATTACCGGCAAGCTGCGGATTAGCAAGAAGTCGGGAGAAAGCCTTTAGGCTGAAGTCATATGGCAAGATTTAGAGAATACTATAAGAACGAAGTGGTGCCGCGCCTGATGAAGGAAGGCGGTTACAAGAACGTGATGCAAGTGCCGAAGATCGAGAAGATCGTGATCAATATCGGACTCGGCGAAGCTATCGCGAATGCCAAGGCGCTGGAAGCCGCAACCGGCGATCTGGCGACCATTACCGGACAGAAGCCGCATGTGCGCCGGGCGACGAAGTCGATTTCGAACTTCAAGCTGCGCGAGGGCATGCCGATCGGCTGTGCCACGACGCTGCGCGGCGACCGCATGTATGAATTTCTCGACCGTTTGGTTTCGGTGGCGTTCCCGCGCGTAAGAGACTTCCGCGGCATTTCGCCGAAGTCGTTTGACGGCCGCGGCAATTACACTATCGGATTGAAAGAGCAGATTTTGTTTCCGGAGATCGATTATGATAAGATCGATAAGATCCGGGGTATGAATATTACTATTGTCACGACGGCCAAGACAGACGAGGAAGCATTGAATTTGCTGACTCAAATGAAGATGCCGTTCAGAAAATCGTAGAGGAGCACGCTTGGCAAAAACCTGTTTGATTAAGAAGCAGCAGCGCACGCCGAAGTTTTCGACGCGTGCGTACAGTCGCTGTCGTCGTTGCGGACGTCCCCGCGCCTATTTCAGAAAATTTGGCATTTGTCGCCTTTGTTTCCGCGAGATGGCGTTGGCCGGTGATTTGCCGGGCGTTGTCAAGGCGAGTTGGTAGAGAGGAATAAGAGACGATGACGACTACAGATCCGATTGCGGATATGCTGACCCGCATCCGAAACGGTTGCAAGGCGCGCATGAAGAAGGTTGATGTGCCGGCTTCGAACATCAAACGTGAAATTGCCAGAATTCTTGAAGAGCATCGCTTCATCAAGAAGACGGTCGAGGTCAAGGACGACAAGCAGGGTGTATTGAGAATCTATTTGCGCTACACCAAGCACGATGAGCCGGTGATCCGGGGCATCCGCCGCGTGTCGCGCCCGGGTTTGCGCCAGTACGCCAATAATGAAAAGATTCAGAAGATGAACCGCAGTATGGGTATGACGATCCTGACCACCTCGCGCGGTTTGATGACGAGTGAAGACGCGCGCAAAGTGAAGGTCGGCGGCGAAGCTCTCTGCTATGTGTGGTAGGATTAGAGGATAATTATGTCGAGAATAGGTAGAGCACCGATAACCGTACCGGATAAGGTCAAAGTTGAACTTTCCGGCTGCGATGTCAAAGTCACCGGGCCGAAGGGTTCGCTGGAGAAGACTTTCCATCCGTCGATGAAAATCAAGATCGACAAGGGAATCGTGACAGTCGAACGTCCCGGCGACAGCAAATTTCATCGCGCACTGCACGGTCTGACCCGCCAGTTGATATTTAACATGGTGCACGGCGTTACGGTCGGTTTCCAGAGGGAATTGGAAATCCAGGGCGTTGGTTACCGCGCTGAACTGGTCGGCAAAGCGCTTAAGATCGCAGTTGGTTTTTCGCATCCGATCATCGTCAAGCCGGTGCCCGGCGTGCAAGTTGTTCTCGACGACCCGACTCACTTCAAAGTGATGGGTATGGATAAAGAATTGGTTGGAATGATGGCGTCGAAGATTCGCGGTTTCCGTCCGCCGGAGCCATACAAGGGTAAAGGTATTCGCTACAAAGGCGAAGTTGTTCGCAAGAAAGCCGGCAAGACCGCGGCATAGTGGAGTAATACAATGGGTGATAAAAATTCGATACATCAGTTTATGCAGCGCCGCCGCCAGATGCGCGTGCGCAAAAAAGTCCAAGGCTCTTCGGATCGACCGCGTCTTAGCGTTTATCGCTCGGCCAAGAATATCTATGCCCAGGTTATCGATGATGTCGCCGGCGTAACGCTGGTATCGTCTTCAAGCATTGACAAGGACATGGCCGAGATCGTCAAGAACGCCAAGAAGAAAGGCGATCTGTCGCTGCTGGTCGGCGAAAGCGTCGCCAAGAAGGCGATTGCCAAGGGTATTGATAAGGTCGTCTTCGACCGCAATCGTTACGAGTATCATGGCCGGGTCAAGGCCGTTGCCGAAGGCGCTCGTAAAGCTGGTTTGAAATTTTAGTCGGTAGATAGAGGTATACAGTTTGGCTCGCTACGAATCAGAAGAACAAGAATTACAGGAAAAAGTAATCCACATCAACCGGGTGGCGAAAGTTATCAAGGGTGGAAGACGCTTTTCCTTTACGGCTATCGTCAGTGTCGGCGATCGCCAGGGTCAGGTCGGAATCGGACTGGGTAAAGCCTCTGAAGTGGTGGATGCCATCCGCAAAGGTACCGAAGCTGCCCGCAAAGGCATGGTCAGAGTGTCGGTTGTGCACGGCACGATCCCGCACGAAGTGATCGGCCGCTACGGCGCCGCCCGCGTGTTGCTCAAGCCGGCATCGGCCGGTACCGGCGTTATTGCCGGCGGAACCGTGCGTGCGATTCTCGACGCTGCCGGCGTGCAGGACATCTTGACCAAGTCACTGGGTTCAAGCAGCCCGCACAATGTTGTGAAAGCGACGATGGACGGGTTGATGCGGTTGCGCACCAAGGAAGAACAGCGCAGCTTCCGCGAATTGGAGTTGAGTTAGTTTTATGGCCAAGCATTTGAAAATCACCCTCGTCAAGAGTTTGTCGGGGCATATCGAAGCCCATCGCGGCACCGTGCGCGCGCTCGGCATTCGCAAGACGAATCACAGCGTCGTGCACAATGACACGCCGCAGATTCGCGGAATGATCAAGTCAATTTCGTACCTGCTCAAGGTGGAGGAAGTCTAAATGAAACTGGGCGAACTTAAGAAAGCCAAAGGCTCCACCACCAGCAAGAAACGCGTCGGCCGCGGTCCCGGATCAGGATTGGGCGAACAATCGACGCGCGGCCACAAGGGCGCTCGCGCTCGGGCCGGTTACAAGTACAAACCGTGGCATGAAGGCGGCCAGATGCCGTTGCTGCGTCGTTTGCCGAAACGCGGATTTCATAATATCCACGGCACTGTTTATCAGGCCGTGAATGTCGACGATATCGCGCGTAAATTTACGGCGGGCGGCGAGATCAATATTATCAGTCTGAAAGAAAACAATTTGATCAGATCACTAAACAGACCGGTGAAAGTTCTGGGTAACGGTGAGATAAAGGTCGGCGTTACACTCAAGGTGCACGCGGCTTCCCAGTCGGCAATAGCCAAGATCACCGCTGCCGGAGGGAAGGTGGAAATCGTCAAGTGATCGATAAAATACAGAATATCTTCAAGGTCAAAGAGCTGAGGGAGAGGATTCTCTTCACCCTCGGCATTTTGATTATATACCGTATCGGCAGTCACGTTCCGACACCGGGTATTGACGCTGCCTTGTTGCAGCAATTCTTCGTGAATCAGGCGGGCACGCTGTTCGGCATGTTTGATATGTTCGTCGGCGGCGCTTTCCAGAAGGCGACAATTTTCTCGCTGGGTATCATGCCGTACATTTCGGCATCGATTATCATCCAGCTCTTGACGCCGATTTTCCCGTATTTCCAGCGCCTCGCCAAGGAAGGTGAAGAAGGCCGCCGGAAAATCACGCAGTACACTCGTTACGGCACAGTCGCCATTGCCTTGATGCAATCGTTCGGCGTCGCCGTTTGGTTGCAGTCATTGCAGCCGGAGCCGGGAATTTCCGTCGTGATTAATCCAGGCGTCGGATTTGTCATGCTTTGCATGATCACTTTCACCGCCGGTACGATTTTCATCATGTGGTTGGGCGAGAAGATCACCGAGCGCGGTATCGGCAACGGTATTTCGCTGATTATCTTCATCGGCATTATCGCAACCTTCCCGCGTGCCGTCATAGATTCGTTTACGGATATTTCCTCGGGAGCGCGAAGCGTATTCAGCGAAGCGTTCTTGCTGGTATTGATGATCGCGACGATCGCTTCGATTGTAGTTGTGACGCGCGCCCAGCGCAAGATCCCGGTTCAGCATGCCAAGCGCATCGTGGGCCGCAAGGTCATGGGTGGCGTGACGACGCATCTGCCGCTGTCGGTAAACACCGCCGGCGTTATTCCGATCATCTTTGCGCAGTCGATCATGTTTGCTCCGGCGACATTGTTGACCTTGTTCCCGCAGTCCGATTTTGTACAGAATTTTGTCAGCTATCTGCAGCCGGGACAGGCTGTCTATAGCATCGTGTATGGCTTGATTATCGTGTTCTTTGCGTACTTTTACACGGCCATCGTCGTCAATCCGATTGACATGGCGGACAACATGAAGAAGCAGGGAGCATTCATTCCGGGAATTCGTCCAGGCCGCAGCACCGCGGAGTATATCGATCGCGTGCTTACCCGCATCACGCTTCCCGGCGCCGTGTTCTTTGCGGTTATCGCCATCATGCCGTACATTCTGATTCGCGCATTTGACGTCAAATACTACTTCGGCGGCACAGGTATCCTGATCGTCGTCGGCGTGGCTTTGGATACGCTTCAGCAAGTTGAATCGCACTTAATCATGCGCCACTACGAAGGCTTCATGAAGCATGGAAGAATCAAGGGCCGTTCGGCGCTATGAAGCATCTCATTCTCCTTGGTGCGCCGGGTTCGGGCAAAGGCACGCAGGCCAAGATTTTGGCCGAGCGCCTCGAAGTCGCGCATCTGTCCACCGGTGATATTCTTCGCGACGAAGTTCGGCGCGGCACCGAGCTGGGCAACAAAGCCAGGGAGTACATGGATGCCGGCAAGCTGGTATCCGACGCTTTGATTCTGGAAATGATCGAAGTGCGGTTAAGCTGCGCCAGCGTCGAGTGCGGATTTATATTGGACGGATTTCCGCGCACATTGCCGCAGGCGGAAGGCTTCGACAAACTTGCCGAGCGCCTCGGAGTCCAGATAGATGCGGTAGTGAATCTTGAAGTCGATCCGGAAGCAATCGTCAAGCGCTTGAGCGCGCGTTCAACGTGCTCGACCTGCGGGACGATTTATAACGATATCACCAAACCGCCGCAGCGTCCGGGTCTTTGCGACTTGGACAACGGTTTGTTGCACAGACGTCCGGATGACAGCGAGATGGTGGTACGCCACCGTTTGAGCGTGTATTTCCAGCAGACGAAGCCCCTGGAGGAATATTACCGCAACAGGGGTCTGATCATAAATGTACAGGGCGATAATCCTGTCGAGACCGTCACGGCTGACATCATTGGCAGACTGGAGACGGAGAAAAAAAAAAGACGTATGATAGAGTTGAAGTCGCAGTCTGAAATCGCGAAGATCGCCGAAGCCGGCAGAATCGTCGCGATGGCCCACAAGTTGGCTGAATCGATGATCCAGCCGGGCATGGAGACGCGCGAAATCGACGACCGGGTGCGCGAATTGATCGGGAACGAAGGCGGCGTGCCGTCGTTCTTAGGATATCGCGGTTATCCGGCTTCGACCTGCATTTCTATCAACGAAGTGATTGTTCACGGTATACCGGGCCGCAGAAAGATCAAAGACGGCGATCTGGTGTCCGTAGATATAGGCGTCTACAAAGACGGCTTCCATGCGGATGCCGCCCGGACATACTTGGCCGGAAACGCCGGCGCGGAAAAGCGCAAGATCACCAAGACAGTACGTGAAGCTCTTGAGGCGGGAATTGCCGCCGGCAAGCCAAACGGTAGACTGGGTGATATTTCCGCAGCGATTCAGCGTCATGCCGAACGCAATGGCTTCTCGGTCGTTCGCGACCTTGTGGGCCACGGCGTCGGACGCGCATTACACGAAGATCCGCAAATTCCGAACTATGGTTCGGCCGGTTCGGGTCCCGTGCTGAAACCGGGAATGGTGTTGGCAATCGAGCCGATGATCAACGCCGGAACCTGGGAGATTGAGACATTAGAAGATGGCTGGACGATAGTCACAGCGGACCGTAAACTTTCAGCACATTGGGAGAATACTTACGCCGTGACCGAGACCGGCATCGTGCCATTAACTGTTAGTGAGAATTGATGACCAAAGAAGCGACAATCAAGGTCGAAGGTAAAGTATTGGAACCGCTGCCGAATGCCATGTTTAGAGTTGAGCTTGATAATGGGCACAAGGTATTGGCGCACGTTTCCGGCAAGATGAGAATGCATTTCATCAAGATATTGCCGGGGGACAAGGTTACGCTGGAGTTGTCGCCCTACGATCTGACCAAGGGTCGCATCGTTTATCGTTATAAGTAGAAGATTTGTTTCTGGAGTATATGATATGAAAGTTCGTTCATCAGTTAAACCGCGTTGTGAACATTGCAAAATCATTCGTCGCCACGGCATTGTTCGCGTGATCTGCAGCAAGAATCCGCGTCACAAGCAGCGTCAGGGATAGGATCAGGAGGATAAATTGGCTCGTATAGCTGGCGTTGATTTACCGCGCGAAAAGCGCCTCGAAGTTGCTTTGACCTACATTTTCGGTTTAGGCCCGGCTTCAGCGCGCGAAATTCTCAAGAAGACCGGAATTAATCCTGATCTGCGCGTTCACAAGATGACTGAAGAAGACGTTGCCAAGTTGCGCAGCGTGATTGAAAATGATTACCGCGTTGAGGGTGTTCTGCGCAGCGAAGTTGCGATGAATATCAAGCGGCTGATTGATATCGGCTGCTATCGCGGCTTGCGCCACCGCCGCGGCTTGCCGTTGCGCGGACAGCGCACCAAGACAAACGCCCGCACCCGCAAGGGTCCGAAGCGCACCATCGCCGGCAAAAAGAAAACTCCGACGAAGTAGGATCGAAATGATTGTTAGTTTTCCGATACAGGAGAAGTTAATTGGCTAATCCGAAACCAAAAGGTAAGAAGAAAAAAGCGCGCCGCATCGACCCGATGGGCGTGGCTCATATTCAGTCGACGTTTAACAATACGATTATTTCGATCACCGACTCCACCGGCGGCGTGATCGCCTGGTCGTCGGCCGGCAAGTCCGGATTCAAGGGCTCGAAGAAATCCACGCCGTTTGCAGCGCAGCTCGCAGCGACGTCTTCGGCCAAGGAAGCGATTGATCAGGGTCTGCGTAAGATCGAAGTCTGGGTCAAAGGTCCCGGCTCCGGCCGCGAGGCGGCGATTCGTTCGCTTCAGGCAGCAGGTCTCGAAATCACCGCTATCAAAGATGTCACCCCGATTCCTCACAACGGCTGCCGTCCGCCCAAGCGGCGCAGAGTATAGGGTGGGGAGGTAAGCAGTTATGGCAAGATATACAGGTCCGAAACATAGAATGTGCCGCCGTCTGGGCGAAAAAGTCTGCGATTCCTTGAAGTGTCCGGTTGACCGCCGCCCGTACGGGCCGGGTCAGCACGGTCAGGGAATGCGCCGCAAGCTCTCGGAGTACGGCATTCAGTTGCGCGAAAAGCAGAAAGTGCGTTCGATCTACGGCGTGCTGGAGAAGCAGTTCCGCAACTATTTTGAAGAAGCCAACCGTATGAAAGGCGTGACCGGTGAGAACCTGTTGCAGCTCTTGGAATGCCGGTTGGATAACGTCGTTTTCCGTCTTGGCTTTGCCCCGACCCGGCGCGCCGCGCGTCAGTTGGTGCGTCATCGCCATTTTACGGTCGGCGGACATATCGTGGATATTCCGTCGTATCAGTTGAAACCGCACGAATTAATTCGCGTAAAGGATAAGTCGCGCAAGCTGGATATCATTCACATAGCGCTGAAGAACGCCGATCGTTCCGCTGACTTGCCCTGGCTGCGTGTCAATAAGGCTTCACTGGAGGGCGAACTGCTTGAAGTTCCCAAGCGTGCCGATATTCCGGTACCGGTGTCCGAGCAGTTGATTGTGGAGTTGTACAGCAAGTAGTTTAGCAAGGAGAGTAGCTATAATGAAGTGGAGAAATCTGGTACTGCCGAAAGAGGTAGTCACCGAGGAATTGTCGGAGAATCAGCGCCACGGTCGCTTCGTGCTCGAGCCGCTTGAACGCGGTTTTGGTGTCACGATCGGCAACTCGCTGCGCCGAATTCTGCTCTCGGCAATTCAGGGCTCTGCCGTGACTTCGCTGCGCATTGAAGGCGTACAGCACGAGTTTTCGACCATTCCCGGCGTTTATGAAGATGTCACGCAGATTGTGTTGAATCTCAAGAAACTCCGGATCAAAATGCACAATGACGATCCGAAGACCTTGAAGCTTGCGATCAACGGCAAAGGCAAATACAATGCCGGCAAGATCGAAGCCAACGCCGATATCGAAATTCTCAATCCGGATTTGCATATCATCGAATTGACCGAGGACAAGAAGTTCAATATCGAAATCGATATGGATCTTGGCCGCGGTTATGTGCTGGCGGATCAGAACAAGCGTCCCGACCGTCCGGTTGGAACGATCCTGGTTGATTCGTTGTTCAGCCCGGTGATCAAGGTCAATTACACTGTCGAAAATACCCGCGTGGGCCAGCGCACCGATTATGATCGTCTGACGCTGGAAGTCACCACCGACGGTTCGCTCTCTCCCGAAGAAGCGATCGGCTACAGCGCCAAGCTGCTGGCGGATCATCTGCGCTTCTTCATTCACATCGACGAGGACATCATTCCGGTCGAAGAGAAAAAGGAAGACGAAGAGACCGTCCGCGTGCGGAACCTGCTAAATACCCGGGTCGATGAACTCGAACTGTCGGTGCGCTCATCGAATTGTCTGCGCGCCGCGAATATTCAAACTTTGCGCGATCTGGTGACCAAGTCGGAATCCGACATGCTCAAGTATCGCAACTTCGGCCGCAAATCACTCACCGAGTTGAGCGCGATTCTCGAAGAGCAGGGTATGAGCTGGGGTATGGATATTTCCAAGTACCTGGCGAATGATTAGATTTAGGAGAGTGATACTGTGTTACATCATGGCAAAAAGACAGCAAAGCTAAGCCGCACGGCGACCCACCGTAACGCGATGCTTTCCAATATGGCGGCGTCACTCTTTCTGCACACGAAAGTGACGACAACCACTCCCAAAGCCAAGGCGCTGCGGCCGTACGTCGACCGTTTGATTACCAAGGCGAAGGATGGTTCTCTGCACAGCAAGCGTTTGGTGGCCAGCTACATGCCGCACAAGGTCGCGCTGAAGAAGTTGTTCGAAGAGATCGCTCCCAAGATGGGCGCGCGCAATTCGGGCTATTCGCGCGTGATCAAAGCCGGTTTCCGTCGCGGCGACAATGCCGAAGTTTCGGTCATTGAGTTGTTGATGGACAAGCCGGTGGAGCATGTCGAGAAGCAGGAAGGCAAGGGCAAAGCCAAAGCCACCGCGACCAAGGGCAAGTCGGCGGCGGCGGGCAAGAAGAGCGCCAAGCCGGCTGCGAAGAAGGAAGCCAAGGCAGGAGCTGCGAAAAAAGAGAAGAAGGCAGCAGCGGCCAAGTAAGTTTCGCATTCAATCCCCGCGATTTGATAGACAAAGCGTCCTGACCGAGAGGTTGGGACGCTTTTTTGTTGGGGTGTATATCATGGTCAGTAGGGCAGGTCTCCTTATCGGGGTCAATCCGGGAGTTAGGAGCATGTAGGTGGAGACCTGCCAGGTTCTCACATGCATCCAAAACAAAAAATGGCAGGTCTCCGTCAACCTGATTTCGGAAACATCTTAATTTCGGCAAGGAGACCTGCCCTACAAACTCACCAATGGCGTTAGTCTACGCCACCCCAGACGAACCGTAAATCATAGACCAACATTGTCGAAATGTGATTGATTTCGCGTGGGCGATAATTCATCTTGAGGTAGCCCCATGTTCACGGTCACATCTTGAGGGCGTCATTACAGGATAACAAATTATTCAGAGAGGATTGATTCCATGCCACATCCAGTCGTGTATTTTGAAATTGGCTGCAAAGACGGCAAGCAGACGCAGGACTTCTTCAGCAAGCTCTTCGATTGGAAGATCGAAGCGATGGGTCCGGCGGGAATGATCAACACCGGCGAGAAAGAGGGAATCCAGGGGCATATCAATTCGCTCGGACATGAGCCGCATCAGTATGTCACTATCTATGTTCAGGTGGAGGACATCAACGCTTGTCTTGCCAAAGCCGGTCTATTGGGCGGCAAGACGCTGGTGCCCGCGACTCCGGTTCCGGGGATGGGGGAATTCGCGTGGATGGCTGACCCGGGTGGAAATATTATCGGATTGTGGAAATCGGCAGCGAAGTAGGGAAATCCGTACCCCACCCAGCGGGTGGGATCAATGACCGAAGCGGCGAACCTTGATACTTTCTCGATTCCCTAATGATCAGGCAATGCGGAGATTTGTCGCTTCGAGATTCAAACCCACCTTTCAGGTGGGGCACAAACAAATTTGTACCCCACCCAGCGGGTGGGATCAATGACCGAAGCGGCGAACCTTGAAACTTTTTCGATTCCCCAAGGATCAGGCAATGCAGAGATTTGCCGCTTCGAGATTCAAAGCCCACCTGATGGGTGGGGTACAAGTCAGCAGCGCTTGGAGCCCAAGCTACGCGACTCACATTTTGGCAGGTCTCTGGGGAGACCTGCCCTACAGATCATCCCTTGCGAAATTTGCTCTTGTAGACTTCAGAATCGTTGCATAGTTTGTTCACTCAATGACTGAACAAATGTCGGAGAGGGAGAACGGATAAATGGGAAGCGGCTGTAAAGTACTGCTGATCGTCGGGATTGTGCTTCTGGCGATCATTGTCGTTGGTGTCGTGTTGAGTTACACCTATTGCGACAAGATTCAAGGGACGATGGCGACCAAGACTGTCGAACAGCTTGAGAAAGACATCATGGCGAATTTGCCCGAGGGCTTCAATGCAGACGAGGTCAAATCTACGCTGAACGACCTGAAAGACAAGGTCAAGAGACAGATCGAGGACAAGAAGCTTGAATTCGGCAAGATGGCGCCGATGCTGACGGAGTTTAGCGAAGGCATGAAAGACAGCAAACTCACATCGGAAGAAGTGACGAAGTTGCTCGAACGGATTAAAGAGTATATCAACAGCAATTAATCGCTGAATTCTCTGTGGGTCAAAACCCCTTATGGTAGATGCTTGACATTTCAAGTTGCCTTGAGGGGTTTTGACATTTTTGAAGTGATTTGAAAGTCAACCTGTCGAAACCCCGCGAAGTGAATTCGAACAAAATGCAGTCAGCAATTAGTGGTTTCGACCTACGGCAATACAACATCTGTCTTTGATGCACGATACAAACTATGACGATTCTTACGCACATTTTCATACTCATCGGCGCTTACTTATTCGGGTCGATTCCGTTCTCGGTAATCGTCGGCTATATGTTTGCGGGCGTCGATGTGCGCAAAACCGGCTCGGGAAACGCTGGCGCCACCAATGTCTACCGCGTCGCCGGATTGTCGGCAGCGATCATTGCCGGGTTGCTGGATGCGCTTAAAGGGGTTTTGCCGGTGATCGTAGCTAAGATGTTGCTTCCCAATGAGGAATGGCTGCAAATCGCTTCCGGTTTAGCGGCGGTCGCCGGACATATCTTTCCGGTTTTTGCCGGTTTCAAAGGCGGAAAGGGCGTCAATACGCTGCTCGGGATGTTCCTGGTGTTGTTACCGATCGAGATCTTGATTTGCCTTGGCGTATTCGCGGTGGTGTTCGCGCTGACCCGGATTGTCTCGGTTGGATCGATGACTGCTGGAGTATCACTTTCAGTGATTGCTCTAATCGAAAAGTACATAATGGCAAAAAATATGTCAGTGCTTTTACTTTCCGCTTGCTTCGGCGTGACTCTGCTTGTATTATTCACACACCGAGCAAACATTCGAAGATTGGTCCGGGGTGAAGAGAAGAGATTATCCCGTTAAACCGATTTTTCGGGAGTTAATGACCAACCTGAAATCCAGGGAATTATGGCGAGAGTTTCGGTTTTAGGCGCAGGAGGATGGGGAATTGCGGTCGCCAATCTACTTGCCGAGACAGACAATCAGGTCACACTCTGGAAACACGATCCCGCAGCTGTAAAAAAGCTCATTGAGACCCGTCGCGACAGTTCCAAGTTGCGCGGCGTCCATATTCATAGAACAATCAATATCACGCACGAGATGGACGAAGCGATGAATGATCGCGACTTCATCATTGTTGCCGTGCCGACCCAAAATGTCCGGCGCACCTGCGAAAAAGTCAAAGCCACCGGACATCCGGTTCCGATCGTCGTGAGCCTGTCCAAAGGCATCGAGATTACGAGCCTGCACCGGGCCTCCGAAGTCATCACCGACGTGCTCGGCGACGATGTCGGCAACCGGCTGGTAGTATTGTCGGGACCTTCGCATGCTGAAGAAGTCTCACGCGGCGTACCGACCTCTGTTGTGGCTGCCGGTAAGTCGCACGGCGCTTGCACCGAAGTGCAGCACCTGATGTCGACGGCGACTTTTCGCGTGTACACCTCCGATGACATCATTGGCGTCGAACTGGGCGGGGCGCTCAAGAACGTGATCGCGCTGGCGGCAGGGATGCTTTTTGGTCTGCGGCTCGGCGACAACACGACTGGCGCATTGTTGACACGCGGACTGGCGGAGATGTCGCGGCTTGGGACCAAGATGGGTGCGAGCGCGGAGACGTTTGCCGGATTGTCGGGATTGGGCGATTTGGTGACGACTTGCATTTCGGCGCATTCGCGCAATCGTTATGTCGGCGAACGGATCGGTCGGGGCGAGAAATTGTCCGAGATTCTCGCGACCATGACCATGGTCGCCGAGGGCGTGCCGACAACCAGGGCGGCGGTTCGGCTGGCGGAAAAATTCAAGGTTGATATGCCAATTACTCGTCAGGTGTACGAGGTACTTTTCGACTCCAAGTCTCCGGCGCGGGCGCTGAATGAATTGATGAGCCGCGAACTTAAGAGCGAGGTCTATTGTTAGAGAAAGATTGCGAGCGTATTTCGGTGAAAAACGGCGAAGAAAAATTATACTATTCGATATCAGAAGTAGCAGAAATGACCGACGTGAAACCGTACGTGCTGCGGTTTTGGGAAAAGGAATTTCCGCTGCTGCGTCCGAAAAAGAACCGCGGCGGTAACCGCACTTATCAAAAGCGCGAAATCGTCCTGGTCAACCGGATCAAGTCGCTGCTCTACGATGAGGGCTACACGATTGAAGGCGCCCGACAGAAGCTGTCGGAATCTTCGCGCGATATTCGCCGCGAGGACAAATTGATCGAGCTGTTGGCGCAGATCAAAAAAGAGCTGATGGAAATCGAGCGCACCTTGGCGCTGAATAGCACTAACGGCAGCAAGCCGTAGCGATTCTTCCTCTGAAATTCGGTTGTATTCCAAAGCGACATCGCGTATTTTGTCGGCCTGAATCTATCGGGGCGTGGCGCAGTTGGTAGCGCACTCGCTTGGGGTGTGAGAGGTCGGCAGTTCAAGTCTGCTCGCCCCGATTTTTGTTCTTCAGAGTCAATTCCCCATGTTCAGACTACGTTGTTGCCGACTTACGGCTCGACTCCCGAGTCTACTTTGATTTTCAAGCGGTCAAGAATCTCGGCGGAGACTTCTTCAATCGCACGCCGCGTGACGTCGACCACTTCCCAGTTCTGCGCCGAGTACAGCATCCGGCAAAAACGTAATTCCGTGCGCACTTGGACGATGTCATGATAGGGCAGGATCGTTTGCTTTTCATCTTTGCTTCCCATCAACAACGCGGCACGCTCCTCGCGCACTCGTGCGAGTTCGTTGGCGTCGATCATCAAACCAACCACGCGCTGCGCATTGGCTTTGGCAGTGCGCTTGAGTAGTTGATCGCGATAAACCTCCTCGGTAATAATAGGGATATTCACGACCTTCAGGCCGAAGTTGCAGGCGAGATACATGCTAATCGGCGTTTTACAGGTGCGCGACAATCCGACGAGCACGATTTCGGCCTCTTCGATCCGATGCCCGCGGCCGTCGTCGTGTTCGACCGTGTAGCCGATGGCGTCGAGTTTGCGATAGTAGTTGTCGTCGATGATGTGAAGGAGTCCCGGGCGATATTGCGGATGAACGCCGAGAAACTTTGAGAGCGTTTTGATCATCGGGCGCAGCACGTTTAAATGCAAAATGCCGCGCGCTTCGAGAGTCTCGTGAAAGTACTCGCCGAGCTCGGTGGAAATCAGCGAGTAGACAACCAGATATTCGTCGGTGATTTCACTGACGATCTTATCGATCTGTTTCCTGGTGGTTATCTTCTGGTAACTAGTTTTCAGATTAAAGACGAAGTTCTGATTGTCATACTGCGACAGCACCGCATCAAGGAGCCGCTTGGCTGTGCGGCCGGTACCGTCGGAGACAATGATAATCGACTTGCTGATGTTCATATACGTAACACTCCTCAATCGGCACGATAACGCCTTGCCGGTGGCAACACAAAGGTTTTGTGATTAACAATCGATTCCGGAATATTGATTGTGACGGGCAGTAGAAAGGAAGCAGACTATGCCGACAGGCTTCATTGGTTTGGGACATCTCGGAAAAGCTATCGCCGGACGATTGATTGATAGCGGCGTTGAGTTGGTTGTTTACAATCGCACGGCAGCAAAGGCGGAAGGGCTTAAGGCAAGGCGCGCAGAGAACATCGATGATATGCTGCTTGCCTGCGATACGGTATTTGTCTGCTTGTTTGATAGCCGTGCAGTAGCCGAGTTGCTGCCGCAGATATTAGCGCTGAATCCGCAAGGTCGATTGATAATCGATCTCACGACGAACCATCATCGACAGGTGGTGGAGTTTCATCGCCGGTGTGCTGACGCCGGAGCCGCCTATCTTGAAGCTCCGGTGCTCGGCAGCGTGATTCCTGGATCCCGCGGCGAGTTGACGATTTTGGTTAGCGGGGAGCAACGAGAATTTGAGCGGGCGAAGAATCTTCTCGAAATGATCGGTAAGACAATTCACTATCTCGGCGAAGCGGGCAGTGCGACGAAAATGAAACTGATCAACAACCTGTTGCTGGGATCGTTTATGGCGGCGATCGCGGAAGCGGTTGCACTTGGCCAGCGCGCTGGAATCGCACGCAAACAAGTTATCGATGTTCTAAGCGCCGGCGCAGGCAACTCGGGAGTCTTCAATGCCAAGAAAGAGAAGCTTCTCAACGAGGACTTTGCGCCGCACTTTTCTGCCGCGTTGATTTACAAAGATCTGGGGTACTTGTTGGAATTGGCTGCGGATCTTAAGTACGACGCGCAGCTTGCGCAGACGACGCGACAGTTATATGAACGAACAACGCGTGACAATCCGCACGGGCGCGATTTTTCGGTGATCTTCGAATATCTGAAGTAGCGGTGCGATTAGCCGACTTGCGTCTGGTCGTCCTTCGGGCGCGAAAGCACTGCGAGGACAACAGCGACGACGGGAAGAAGAATCATCACAGCGATAAGTGCAGCCGGCAGGAGACTTTTCACATCAGCGCGAAGAAAATTCGTCAGTCCGACGACGGACGACAGAACTAAAATCCAGAAGAACAGTGTTATTCCAAGTAAAACTGTAGCTGCGCCAACTAATGTATTCCGCTGTATCAACTTAATCTCCCATGTTACTCAAGCTGTATCGGATGCGGAGATACTATGTTTAGCCGGAGCGCGCAAATAAAATCAGTTAAGCGCACGAATTTTCTCTGATTGTTGGCGGTTAGACTGCGCGGCTTAAGTGGCGGTAGTAGGAAAGGCTCGACAAAATCATCGCGACGCCGATCGCCAGATAGAAGGGTGAAAGGTAGGGTTTGGGGACACCCGAATGCCGGACGATATAGCCCATCGACATCATGACCAAAACCAAGAAGTAGCTGCGCATGTTCTGGAAGGCGAAGACGCAGACCTTGTCCTGGCCCGGAGACTGGGCGTAAATGCGGCGGATATTCTCGGTCGCGAGCTTGCCGAACTTAAAGTAATAGATTAAACAACCAGTCCCGACGCCAGCAATAGCAGCCGTTGCGACGTACTGCGTGCTGCTGCCCGCCAGCCAGGTCGCCGCAATTGTCGAAAGGAAGAGCCCGGTCAAAGTCCAGACAATTCCGGCTATCAGCGCCAGGGTGTTTCGCTTTGCAGCGGGTTTTCGGATCACTACGCAGGCTCTCGTGTCATACGCCGACATTATCGCGATATCAATTTTCCGGCGCAACTGCAAGTTTCAGCGGGCGAAATACTGATTGACAGCCGCCCGGCGCCGGGTGATTTTGCTCAAAGTGGAAACCCAGGGTCAAAGAAAAGGGCAGTTTCGGGTAACAGGATCAGGGAGGATTCCGTATGAAAATATCTTTAGGTGCAAAACGGACCGGGACGCTATGCCGGGCCGGAATTGCCATAATTGCGACAATTATCTGTTTGGAGGCATTAGTGACTAGTTCGAGTGCGAAAGCCCAGGACGAAGCGAAACCGCAGTTTTTCCTGGCAGAACTTCGCGGTACGCGCGCGGGCTGGCCGGACAATATGACGGCTGACGAAGAGCGCGTGATGGGCGAGCATTTCGCCTTTCTAAAAGACCTGACCGCGAAGGGCAAGTGCCTCATGGCGGGACCAGTATGGGGGAAGTTTGGATTAGTGGTCTTGAAAGTGCAATCGGAGGCGGAAGCGCGAGAGATCATGGATAAAGAACCATCGGTAGTGCAGAAGGTCCACACCTATGAAATCTATCCGATGGTAGTCGCGCTGCTGGCGGATTTTATCAGCCGCAATCGCTATCCTGCGGAGATTACCGACCGCGTGCTGTACAAGGAAGTTACCGTCAAAGCGTCGCTTGATGATGTCTGGCGCGCATGGACAACCGATGAGGGCGCTCGTGAATTCTTCTCGCCGTATACCAAGATCGAATGCCGCACCGGCGCGCCATACGAAATCTATTTCGACAATAGCTCGCCTTTGGGAATGCGCGGCGGCGAAGGGAACAAAGTGTTGAGTTTTCTCCCCAAGTCGATGTTTTCATTCGAGTGGAATGCGCCGCCGAGTTTCGGACCGTTGCGCGACATTCGCACGCGGGTGGTAATCAATTTCGAGCCGGTCGGCAGTGATTCGGTGAAGGTCAAATTCTCTCATGTCGGCTGGGGCGCCGCTGCCGAGTGGAATGCGATCTACGACTACTTCGACAAGGCGTGGAATTTCGTGTTCGGTAATTTCAAGAAGCGCTTCGAGTCCGGCCCGATCAAGTGGGAAGAATAGGGATTCGGCACCGCAGCTAGTTTACAATCAGGCAATTGCGCGGTTGCAGTGCCGGAATTGCCGGGTAAATACTTGTTTCTCTTGGATTGCCATTTCGGTATATTTTTCGCGGCAGAAGGGCTGCCAGTGAGGAGACTGAAATGTCACATCTTAAGCAATTTGATCCGGAAATATATGCTGCGATTCAAGGCGAAACCAATCGCCAGAATAAGAAACTCGAATTAATCGCTTCCGAAAATTTTGTCTCGGAAGCCGTCATGGAAGCCGCCGGCAGCGTCATGACGAACAAATACGCCGAGGGCTACCCTAAGAAGCGCTACTACGGCGGTTGCGAGTTCGTCGATGTCGCGGAGAACTTGGCGCGCCAGCGGGCTACCGAGTTGTTCGGCGCCGAGCATGTCAATGTGCAACCGCATTCGGGTTCGCAGGCGAACATGGCGGTGTACTTCACGGTGCTCAAACCGGGCGACACAATTCTCGGTCTCAATTTGTCGCATGGCGGGCATCTGACACACGGACATCCGCTGAATTTCTCCGGCATTTTCTACAATGTCGTCGGCTACGAAGTCGACAAGAACACCGAGACAATTGATTACGATGCATTGCATAAATTGGCGCTGGAGACCAAGCCGAAGATGTTGGTAGCGGGCGCATCGGCGTATCCGCGCACACTCGACTTCAAACGTTTCCGCGAAATCGCAGATGCCTGTGGCGCGCTGCTGATGGTCGACATGGCGCACATCGCCGGATTAGTAGCAGCAGGATTGCATCCATCGCCGGTTCCGCATGCGCACTTTGTCACGACGACGACACACAAGACTTTGCGCGGACCGCGCGGCGGAATGATTCTCTGCAAGAAAGATTTCAAGAAGGATCTCGACCGGATGGTCATGCCGGGAATTCAGGGCGGCCCGTTGATGCATATTATCGCCGCCAAGGCTGTTGCATTCAAGGAAGCACTGCAGCCGGAGTTCAAGACTTACCAGAAGCAGATTATCGCCAACGCCAAGACGATGGCGGATGAGTTCATGCGGATGGGTTATCACGTCGTCTCGAAAGGCACCGACACTCACTTGCTGCTGCTATCCTTTGCGGCAATGGGATTGACCGGCAAACAGGTGCAGGAAGCGTTGGATGTTGCTTCGATCACGACGAACAAGAACACGATACCGTTCGACCCGCAGCCGCCGCTGGTAACTTCAGGGATTCGCATCGGCACGCCGGCGATCACGACCCGCGGCATGAAGGAAGCGGAAATGAAACAAGTTGCTGCGCTGATCGACAGGGTGATCAAGAATCTCGACAACGAGGCTGTGCTGGCGCAAGTGAAGTCCGAGGTCGAACATCTCTGTGACCGCTTCCCGCTGTACTTAAGCCGGATGGACAAAGATGTTGCCATCCCGGTGATTCCGTAACGAGAGGAAGAAATGCTGGTTGAGTTCTCTGTCGCGCCGATGGGAGTCGGCGAGTCGATTTCGAAAGAGGTCGCCAAGGTCATCGATATCATCGATCGATCCGGGCTGAAGTACAAGACCCACGCCATGGGGACTTTGATCGAAGGAGACTGGGCGCAGTGCATGGCGGTGATCAAACAATGCCACGATGCCGTGCGTGCAGCGTCGCCGCGAGTCTACACGCGGATCGCAATCGACGACCGCGAGGGAAATTTGAGCAGCATCGACCGCAAGGTTGAATCAGTGCGCGAGAAACTGGGACGCGATTTCAAGGAGTAGTATGTCAGAGCCGGTAATGCTGCTTTCCACCTGCGGTGACGAGATGATTGCTCAATCGATTGCCACGCAGTTGATCGAGAATCGTCTCGCCGCTTGCGTCAATATTGTCCCCGGAATCCGTTCAGTGTTTCGCTGGGACGGCGAAATCCAAAATCAAAGCGAATGCCTGCTGGTGATTAAATCGGTACGCGACCAGGTGCAATCAATCGAGATCCTAATCAAGGAAATATCCGGCTATGAACTGCCCGAGCTGATCGCGCTGGATATCGTCGACGGATCGCAGCAATATCTCGATTGGCTCGCCATCGAATCGCGCGAATTGGCCAGAGAAACTACTTCCGAATAGCTTGTGAGCACGATTGCGCTTCTGACCGATTTCGGCGACAACGACGGTTTCGTCGGCATGATCAAGGGGACGATTAAATCGTTGGCTCCCGACTGCGAAATAATCGACATCACCCATAATATCGCCGCTTTCGATATTCGCGCCGCCGCGTTTGTGCTGCAGAAATCGATTCGCTATTTTCCGCCGCAGACGGTCTTTGTCGGCGTGGTCGATCCCGGCGTCGGCAGCGCGAGACGGATATTAGCCGCGAGAGCGGGGGATTTCTATTTCGTCGCACCCGACAACGGACTGCTGTCATATCTGCTTACCGATTTTGCCGCCAAGCAAGTTCACGTCGTCGAAAACGAGGCGCTGTTCCTGCCGGAGCACGGGCAGACTTTTCACGGGCGCGATATCATGGCTCCCATTGCTGCGCGGCTCGCGGCCGGACTGGCGCTGGAGGCCGTCGGGCCCGCGACCGAAACTTACGCCTATCTGAGGATTCCGAACTTGCTCAAGCATGCCCGTAGCGTGATCGGCGAGATTGTCTATGTCGATAAGTTCGGAAACATGATCAGCAACATCACAAAGAATGACTTGCCGCGCGACGTTGAACTCGCACATCTTAGGTGCACGGTTGGCGAAGCGCGGAATATTCCGTTCGTCAACAGCTACAGCGAGGGCAGGGATTTGGCGGCGATTATCTCGGGTTTCGGAACCGTTGAGATTTTCGTCAATCAAGGAAGTGCGGCCAGCAAGTTCGGCCGCGCTATCGGGACAACGATTGGTGTCGAGGGTTAGCTTATGAAATGTCCTTATTGTGGTGAAGAATCGGACAAGGTGATTGACACGCGCTCGGTCCAGGAAGGCAACGCCGTACGCCGCCGCCGCGAATGCCAGTCCTGCAACGAACGCTATACGACCTACGAGTACATCGAACGCGTCTCGCTGGTGGTGCTGAAATCAGACCAGCGACGAGAACCGTTTGACCGCTCGAAACTTCTGCGCGGGCTGCAGATTTCCACAGCCAAACGCCCCGTTTCGGAAAAGCAACTACAGCAGCTCGTCGAAGATGTCGAGAACGAACTATTCAAGGTCAACAAGTCGGAGGTCTCTTCGCAGCTTATCGGCGAAATGGTGATGGAGCGGCTGCGCAATCTCGATGAGGTGGCCTATGTGCGGTTCGCCTCGGTGTATCGCAAGTTTCAGGATAAGACTGAATTCGTCGACGAGATCAAGGACTTGCTCAAGTAATATCCGATGGTAGAGATTCGCGAAATCGGACAGGACGCACCGGGGGGAGACATGCCGTTTCTCGAACATATCGAGGAGTTGCGGCAGCGGCTGATCAAGATCATCCTCTCGATTATTATCTTCGCCATCATCGCCTATTTCTTCTCCGACAAATTGGTGGAGTTGATTGTCAAACCGGTCGGTACGGTGTATTTCCGGCAGCCGACGGGCGCGTTCATGTTGCGCATGAAACTCGCGGGCTTTGCGGGATTGGTAATGGCGATTCCAATTGTGTTGTTCCAGTTCTGGCGATTCGTGATTCCGGGGCTATACAAGCGCGAGGTAAAATATCTCGTGCCGGTGACAATTTTGGGGACGCTGTTCTTTTTCGGCGGCGCGGGATTTTGTTTCTTCGGCGTCATCCCCAATGCGATTAAATTCCTGCAGGATTTCGGCACCGAAAATGTCAAACCGCTGATTGATGTCTCGGATTATTTTTCGTTTGTCTTCTGGATGTGCGTCGCCTTCGGTGCGGTGTTTCAGCTTCCGATCATTGCCTATTTCCTCGGCAGAATCGGACTGATCACGGCAAACACTTTGCGAAAAGGGCGACGCTTTGCCGTGATTGGAATTCTCATCGTTGCGGCTGTGATAACGCCGACGCCGGATGCTTTCAGTATGATGTTGCTGGCGGTGCCGTTGTATGTGCTGTACGAGATATCGATCTTCGTCGTGCAGTTTACGGGCGTGCGGAAGGAATAGGGGCGGGACGGCAACTAAGTTCGTAGGTCAAAACCCCTTATGGCACACCCTCAATGATAGAATTCCCTCTGCGGGGTTTTGACATTTCTTCCGACGCCGCAATCTTGTACAACAATTGTTGAAACCCCTCAAAGTTCAGTTCGCGAATTTGCCTGCTGCAATTAGGGGGGTCAACCTACTTTACTGTTAAGTAATAAAATGGACAAATCACTTGACAAACTTTGTTTGAGTGCGTCTGTTTGACATAGGGTGCCTCGACAAAATTGGGCATCCCGGGGGAAATCAATTGACAAGTCCAAAAAATCCAACAATTGAAGTTGAGCAATAAGCTCAAAGGAGGTCGTATGAAATTTTCATTCGGTCAGCCAATCATCCGTTGTATGCGCGCGGCGCCGTTTATCGTTGGCGCGTTTTTGGGTGTAATGACCGTATCGTGCAATGATCCCGGGGGCGAGGGGCACGCAGTAGTGACCGGCAGAATAAGCGATAGCCTGACAAAACTGCCAATTCCTGAAGCATGGCTTGCCGTCACCGACTCATCAGAGCAATTTCGATTTTATGCTGATTCAGCAGGGAATTACAATTGGGTGAGCTTTGGGGATATAAACTTGACGCTGTACGTAGGCAAAGAGGGGTATGTGAGCAAGTCGCGTTTTTTCTTGAGTGTCGCTGGAGAGATGTCCAATGTCAATTTCGAATTAGCGCCATCTGATAGTCAATAATTCTGACTTGGTCAGGCAGTGTGGGGTAATTATGTATCGATTATTTGTTACAATTCTGATTTCGGTTTTGGCTTTCTCGGTTGCACAAGTTAAGTAGGTCAAGCCCTCTTGGGGCTTGACACTGTTTTTCCCGAGTGATGTCACGCCCCGAGAGGGCGTGACCTACGACTGCTACATAAATATCCCTTGTTCATTCCCCGCCTCACTGTATATTCCCAGCCAATTGCCGAATTGACTACTATGAAATTACTTTTGCGCACCATAATCATGCTTCTCGCCCTCGCCACGGCGCTGTTCGCTGCGCGGCCGGGGGAGCTCTACCGGGTCGGGGATGTCGTCGAATTCCGCATCGAACGCGGCGGCAAGGTCATCGGCACTCAAAAAGCAACATTCAAGGAAATCACTACAGCGGACGATTCGCTGCTGGTGTTCAATATGGAGACCAAGACGGTCATCGAGCGCGGTGGGCGTTCGTTTGATACAGATGTCAACTGCGTGATCGGCTACCGGCCCAACGGTTTGCCGCGCGATTATCAGTACGAATTGACTTTGCTCAATGCCAAGGTTACGCACGAGGGCCGTTTCTCCGGCACAGAGTACATGGGTTCGACCACGCGCCTGGGGGTCACGCAGCCATTCAATATCAAGCTGCAGCGCTGGCCGCTGTTGTTTGATAACAACTTCGCGCTGCAGTGGGAAGTTGCCGTGTCCTCGATCAATCGCAATCCCGGCGACACGCTGGTTGCCGAGACGATGATTCCGCAACTCAACAAGCTGATCCAAACGACGATCATTGTGCAGCCATTCGAGACCGTAAGTTACGGCAGCGAGAATTTGCGCTGCCGGGTTTTCCAACTGAACCCGCTGAACCAAACGCTGTATGTCGATGAAACCGGTCGTTTGCTGAAAGCCGTCGACAAAACGGCGGGCATGTCGGTCGTACGTCTGGCGCCGGGGGAGAGCACCGAAATTGCGCGGTTGTCCATCTGGACGATGATCAAGAATCGCCTGCCGGGATATTTGCTGTTAATGGCAATGGCGCTCGGCTGGTTCGTGGCGTTTTCCTGGACGGAACTCAAGGGACCGAAAACTTGGATCGCTTTTGTCGCGGCGGCGGCGCTCTATTGGCTGTCGCTGCAGTTGCTGATGCCGATTCAGAACGCCTATTTCGCCTGGGCAATCGAACCGGGCGGCAGTTCCGGGAATACATACATCATGCTGCTGGGCTCGGCGCTGATATTCGCCATCATTGAAGTCGCCGCGATCGCCGTTCCGATTGTCGCGTTGCACTTCATCAAGCATTTCGATCACGTCAAGCTCGCTGTCGCGATTGGCGCAGCCGCCGGTGCCGGATTCGGATTGATGCAAGCCGCCAACTTGACCCAATTTGCAGCCGACGGATCGGTATTGATTCCGGCGGACATGATCCAGAAAGCCGGCTTAATTGGCGTCTGTGCTGTCTGCGGGGCGCTGATCGGCTTGTTCATCGCAGCGAAATTACCGGCGCAGTATTATCTCATTCCGATAGGAATAAAGGCGCTTTTGAACTGGAGTGCTGTTTTCGTCCAAAAAGGCGCGATGTCTTACGGCCCGCATGCGTTTATCTCGCTTCTATTTGCGGCAGCGTGCGTGATCGCGTTGCTGGTGTTCAAGCGCACATTCGGCGGGCAAATCCGGCCCCGGAAACAAATCAAGACAAATTAAGCTTTTTTACTTGCGGGGCTCGATAAAGCATATATATTTGTCGACGATACGAGAGAGATTTCTCGAATCGACATCACGCTGTTGAGGAGGACAATAATAATGGCGATGAAAATCACCGACGAGTGCACTGCCTGCGGACTCTGTCTGCCGGAATGCCCGAACGACGCCATTGCGGAGGGGGACATTTACGTAATTGACGCGGTAAAGTGCGACGAGTGCGCCAACGTGGACGGTGGTTCACGCTGTGTGGCCATTTGTCCGGTTGACTGTATCATAAAGGCGTAATTAAGCCGAAGTGCTTTGATAGGTGCCGCCGACAACGACGGCACCTTTTTTGTTATTGTTATGTTTACCGGAAAACAAGCATGGATCATAGTGCTCATCGCCGCGACCGTCGGATTTTTGTTTCAGAATTCCGGCAGTGTCCGTCTGAAATTCACCTTCTTCAATTTCGTCGTGCCTCTGCCGGTGCTGGTTGTCGGCGCGGTCGGAATCGGTATCATCCTCGGCTTCTGGCTCGACCGTCCAAAATCTAATGGAAAAAAGTAAGTACAACTTCCTTGAAGGGGTCGCAACTGCCGATGCCGCTTTCGAGGCGTACGGCGCGACCATTGAGGAAATGTTCGAAAACGCGGCACAGGCGCTGTTCAGCGTCATGGCGCCGCTCGAGAAAATCGGTAACGAGTCGATTCGCGACCTGAACGTTTCGGCGGCCACCGAGGACGAATTGCTGTTCAACTGGCTGGCGGAATTGATTTACCTCAAAGATGTCCACGGTGAACTCTACTCGCAATTCAAGGTCCGCATCGAACGGCGCGAGGAATACATGCTTGCGGCCGAAATTCGCGGCGACACGATTGATCTGGTCAGGGAACACACCCACACCGATGTTAAGGCCGTGACCTATCATCGCCTCGCAATCGAGCAGCGCGACAACGGTTTTGTTGCTACCGTCGTATTGGATTTATGAAATACCCGCTCACGAGAATTCGCGACGGCGTCTGGGAGATCGATCCCTCTGCCAAGAAAGGCATGCGCGTGCCGGCGCGATTGTACTCAAGCGACAAACTAATCGGCGCTTTGGACGAAGGCGTGTTCGAGCAGGTGACCAATGTGGCGACCTTGCCGGGGATTGTCGGTCATGCGCTGTGCATGCCGGACGGCCACTGGGGTTATGGGTTCCCGATTGGCGGCGTTGCGGCGTTTTCCACCAGTGACGGGGTGATTTCGCCGGGCGGAATCGGGTTCGACATCAACTGCGGGATGCGGCTGATTCGCACCAACCTCGTGCTGGAAGAACTTGAGCCAAAATTGCCGCAGTTGCTTGACCGGCTGTTTCAGCTTGTTCCGGCGCGAGTGGGCGTCAAGGGCTCCGTTCATCTTAACAAGAAAGAGTTCGAACGAGTATTGGTCGACGGCGCCAACTGGTGC
The DNA here is from genome assembly GCA_964537215.1 of uncultured Ignavibacteria bacterium. Classification (GTDB taxonomy): domain Bacteria; phylum Zixibacteria; class MSB-5A5; order CAIYYT01; family CAIYYT01; genus JADJGC01. Next base: position 93,655 of record CAZIBI010000015.1, read on the forward strand.
CACAAGAACGGCTATGCCTCGGATTCGGATTGCGCCAGTATCGAGCAGGGCGGCAAATTGCCGAATGCGGATCCGGCGCATGTTTCGGATAAGGCGTTCGAGCGCGGTCGCGACCAGTTGGGAACGCTTGGCTCGGGCAATCACTATCTCGAAATCGAGGTAGTCAAACCGGAAAACGTTTTTGACGCGAAGATCGCACAACGCTTCGGCATCGACCGGCCAAATCAAATCGTGATCTTGGTGCACTGCGGTTCGCGCGGTTGCGGGCATCAGGTGGCGACGGATCATTTGCAGACCTTCACGAAAGCGATGGTCAAGTACGGCATCACGACAAATGACCGCGAGCTTGCCTGTGCGCCGTTTGGTTCAACGGAAGGACAGGCTTATTTCAAAGGGATGACCTGTGCAGCGAACAGTGCTTTCGCCAATCGGCAAATTATTGTTCACAATATCCGGCGGGCTTTCATGGAAGTGCTCGGCAAGTCGGAGCGCGAGCTGGGACTTGAGACTGTCTATGATGTCGCGCACAATATTGCCAAGATCGAAACCTACGAAATCGGCGGCAAGAAGCAGCAGGTGATCGTGCACCGCAAGGGCGCGACACGTGCATTCGGGCCGAACATGCCCGACGTACCGGAGCGGTTTCGCGACATCGGCCAACCGGTATTGGTCGGCGGTTCGATGCAGACCGGATCGTATTTGCTGGTCGGCACCAAGCGCGCAATGGATGAGACCTACGGTTCGACGCTGCACGGTTCGGGCCGCACGATGTCGCGCATGCAGGCGAAGAAGATGGTGCGCGGTTCGGATTTGATCAAGAAGATGGAAGAGCAGGGGATCCAAGTGCGGGCGGCATCTTTGAGCGGGCTGGCGGAAGAAGTGGGATTCGCCTACAAAGAAATCGACGACGTGATCGACGCCGTCGACAGTATTGGAATTTCGAAAAAAGTGGCTAAGCTGGTGCCGATCGGGAATATTAAGGGCTAAACCTCGATCAAACGACTATTGAACGGTGAAATACGAAACCAAGTCCTCTCCGAGCATTCGCCCGATATGGTCGCGTGCTTGCCCGCTTAGCATAATCTTGTAAACTCCCTGGCGCCGATAATGCTGACTTTGGGTGAAGGTGCACTTGCGTAAGTCTGTGTCCCATGAAAACGTACCGCTGGCTGCGCCGGTGTTGGCCTCGGTCAAAGAGAAGTTTTCGCGTACGGAGAGAGTGTCCATCTCAATATTGAAAGTCAGGGTTACAGACCTGTCGTAATAGTAAACACCTAAACTGCCATTGGCGGGCTCGACTGAACTGACACCATAGCGCTCGGTTGTAAACGCAATAGTGTCTGGCCGGGCCAGTCCTCCGTTGGCGCAAATCTTGACGTCCCGGAGAACTACTTTGTAATCGGTTGTCGGCGGTAGCGGCAGATGAGCAGGGAAAAACACGAAACGTCTTGCTTCCAACACGGGAATGCAGTCGTCGCCTCACCCATAGCAACTGCTTTGATCAGCGATCCACGCACCCTCAATCTCGGGGTGGAATTCGACCATCGATTTGAACGAATCGACCAATATGCAGTCACTGAAGCTCACCACTGGGTTAAACTGCCAAAGCGGTACCCTTCCGGAGATTCCCGTTGCGCTGATAGTGGCGTTGTATTCAATTGGAATGACTGTAAATGCGAAAACGCAGTTCGTGCCCAATTTCTCGCCGGATGCCATTCTTACTGTCGAATCAATCGTGATTGTGTAGGTCTTGCCATATTCGAGCCACGGATCGAGAGGCGATATCCGCGACAATGAGTAGGAGATATCCTGTTGAATATTCAAATAGGGATAGTCAATCACGCCCTGACTCCACTTGCCAACAAGCGGCGGCTCAATCGAGATTCCCGCCTTGAATGACTCGAAATCAAGAAAGTCGTCGCAGAGGATACTGAAACTCGCGTTTAAAGAGACATCGGGGTCAAAATTCGCAGGAACACTTCCAAGGATTGGAAATGGAAAGTCGAGCAGCGCCAGAGTTGGCATAGTGTTTCGTTCGTGAGGCGCTACGCTGATGTTCTTGAGTACTCGTCTGTTGTGGTTGTACGGAACCACCGTGATCGTATATATACCGGCTTCTACGTCCTCGAACAAGTAGTATCCCGAAGGACTGATTGTTGTCTGGTAAGTTTGCCTTGCCGTGGCAATCGCGATGCCAGAATCAGCTGGTGCTATCAATCCCTCGATGCTGGTAGTATTGAGCGGGTTGGAGTAATAGTTGGTGGTGTTCTTGTCACAGGCCGCTACCAAGAGTGCTGTGATCACAATAAGTAAAGCTGAGAAGTATCGCATCCGACCTCACTTTTGGAGATATCGCGGTCAATCGAGGAGAAAATAGTCAATTATCGGGAGTTGTCAAGAGAGATTTGGGCAGGAGCGAAGGAGTGAAAGGCGGCCAATACTCGAAATGGAATAAGATCGGCGCTGTGAACTCTAATGAACACCGCCGCAATCGAGCGGCCAGTAAAGGCAATTGTATGGCGCCGATCCCCCCGCAAATACATAATTAATCAAATAGACGACATCCGAGATATTCACCAGA
>CAZIBI010000016.1:0-93238 GCA_964537215.1 uncultured Ignavibacteria bacterium
CGGAGAATCCGCTTTCGGAGACGGCGTTGAACGAGCAGATACCGGCGTTGGAAGCGAGGGGTGTGACGGTGGTGAGGTGAGATTGCGCTCACCCCTATCCCCTCTCTCGAAACGGGAAAAGGGAAATTTTGAGCACAAAGTCTTCGACTGAAGGCGAAGCGACTGGACATAGAAAGAAAAACGGCTCCGTGCTTATGAGGAGCCGTTTTCTATTTCATGTCGGGTTTCGCGCCCCTGCGGGGCTCGGAACCCGACCTACGAACTATTTATGTGTCAGACAAGAATGTCTGACCTACCAAAACTGACTTAGAATGTCAAATGAAAAAGCCGTCAGGAAAGGTTCCTGACGGCTCAATAAGATACACGCGAAAATTACGCAGTGGCGTCGGAGTCGGAGGCGGAATCGTCAGGAGCCATTGCGGATTCAATCGCAGAGGCCATCTGATTGCCGCTCGTCGTCGGGTGACCGGCAACGTAAGTTTCGTGTTCGGTCTTGTCTTTGCCACGATAGTAGTCATCGACAGAGAGAACAATCTTGCGCTGGGTCTGGTCGAATTCGACCACCTTCAACGGAATCTCATTGCCTTCCTGGAACGCATCCGCAGGTTTCTGCAGATCGGGAACGCCAAGTTGATGCGTGGAGACGAAGCCTTCGACCTCGTTGCCAAGTTCAACAATGACGCCGCGGTCAAGGACGCGAGTGATGGTGCCGACGCACTCGGCGCCGATGCCGTACTTCATCGCGTAAGCCGGCCACGGATCGTCGAAGAGCTGCTTGTAGCCAAGCGAGATGCGGCGATTCTGGCGGTCGATCTTGAGGACGATGACGTCGACTTCCTGACCCTTCTTCATGACTTCCGAAGGATGCTGGATGCGGCGATTCCAGGACATATCGGAGATATGTACGAGACCGTCGATGCCTTCCTCAAGTTCGATAAACGCGCCGAAGGTCGTAAGATTGCGGACCTTGCCGCGCACTTTGGAACCGATCGGGTATTTCTGATCGAGAATCGTCCACGGATCCGGCTCCATCTGCTTAATGCCGAGCGAGATCTTTTCGTTGTCCTTATCGACGGCCAAAACGATGGCGTCGATTTTGTCGCCGACGTTCATGATCTTGGAAGGATGCTTGATGTGCTGGGTCCAGCTCATTTCGGAGATGTGGATCAAGCCTTCAATGCCCTTCTCAAGTTCGACGAAAGCGCCGTAGTCGGTCAAGGACACGACAGTGCCGTTGACCTTGGAGCCGACCGGGAATTTCTCGCCGATCTTTTCCCACGGGTATTCGGTGAGTTGCTTCATGCCGAGCGAAATGCGGCCGGTTTCCTTGTCGAAGTCAAGAATCTTGACCTTGATGGAATCGCCGAGCTGCACCATTTCGGACGGATGGGCAATTCTGCCCCACGACATATCGGTGATATGCAGGAGGCCGTCGAGACCGCCGAGATCGATGAAGACGCCGAAGTCGGTGATGTTCTTGACACCGCCTTCGCGCACCTGGCCAACCTCGATCTGTTCGAGGAGTTTACCGCGCATCTGTTCGCGCTCTTGTTCGAGCACGACACGACGGCTGACCACGATATTGCGGCGGCTCTTGTTCAGCTTTATAATTTTAAGATGAAGAGTTCTTCCGATCAATTCATCGAAGTCCGGCACCTGGCGCAGAGCGATCTGCGAACCGGGCAGGAATGCGTCGACGCCAAAAAGGTCGACGACGATACCGCCCTTGATGCGGCGCATCAGGCGGCCTTCAACAAGCTCGCCGGCATCGTGCGCTTCGCGGATCTTGTCCCAAACGCGCATGAAATCGGCTTTTTGCTTGGAGAGAATCAGCTGGCCGTTTTGGTCTTCGACTGATTCAAGATAGACGTCGATTTGGTCGCCGACTTTGATGTTGATCGGCTCGGGGAACTCATCAATCGGGATAATTCCTTCAGATTTGAAACCAACGTCGACGATGACATCCTCGCGCGTGATATCGAGCACGCGGCCCTTGATAATCTCACCCTCCTTAATATCCTGGAGCGTGTGATTATACATGTTAAGGAGATCTTCGTACTCCTTGGATGAATAATCATCATCATCGAGATCGGTTTGCTTAATGGCGTCAACATGCGCGAAAGTCGGCGGAGCAGACTCGGCGCGACGGGTCGCCTTTTCGGAGACGCGGCGTTGACGATCAGTAGACGCGGCACCGACTTCGGCGGCGAACTCGGTGATCATCGTGGTGCCTTTTTGTTCAGCTTTGCTGACTTTCTTGACTCCCGATGCCTTCACAAGTCTACTGGTAGTTTTCTTTTCCGGCGCCTCACCTCCAGTCTTCTTAGCGTTCTTGGTGGTTTTGGTTGTTTCTTCAGACATTAATGTCTTCCTCCTGAAATGTAGCGATAACCCTTCCGGGCTTTTTTCTTATTCAAACACACCGCGCTTTCGCGGGAATGACGGGCGCGGGGACCGCGCCCCTACGAAACTGCCGTCACCTCTGCGAAACCGCCCTCACCCCTACCCCTCTCCCGAAACGGGAGAGGGGAAACGGGGGACGAATATTCAATCACACTAGGTCGCTTCGATTTCCGTTTTGAGGCGGCGAATCGCGGCCATGACGTCAGTCGTCAATTTATCATAGCGCGCTTTGTCGTTTTCCGGCGAGTCGTAGTCGCTTAGGAAAATCGGGCGCGCAAATCCGACGCGTAACTTAGCGCGGCGGAAGAGAACATCTTTAATACGATTCGACCCGCAGATAGCTGCCGGGACGACCGGGGCTCCGGTGGCGAACGCTAGGCGCGCCAGGCCGGGCTGACCGGATTGAAGTTCGCCGTCTTTCGAGCGCGTGCCTTCGGGAAAAAAGATCAACTGGTCACCGCGCTTCAAGACTTCCTGCGACTGTTTCCAGGCTTGTTTGTCGGCAGCGCCGCGTTTGGCCGGAAAGGCATGGACGCCGCGCAGAAACCAACCAATCGCCCGATTGCGAAACAGTTCGATCTTGGCGAAATAGAATACTCGCATCGACAACACCGCCCCTAACATAGGCGGGTCGTAGTTCGAGATGTGGTTAGACGCAATCAGCGCCGGACCTGCAGGAACATTTTCGCGACCGATGACTTTCCACCCCAGAAGCCATCCCGCGAGACGGATTGAAATTTGGGCAAGGCGATATACGAGACTCAAACTGCGGTTACCTGATGGGCGAGATCAATGATTTTTTGAACCTGCTCTTCGAAGGTAAGGTTAGAAGTGTCTATCTCACGTGCATCCGCAACTTTGGTAAGTGGCGATGCCGCCCTACTCGAATCCGCGTGATCGCGTTTCGCTAAAAGTTCCATTTGCTCGGCGACGGTTGTCGTCTGGCCGATCTTGGCGAGGTCTCGAACGCGTCTTGCTGCGCGCGCCTCGAGATCGGCTTTCATGAATATTTTCACTTCGGCGTTTGGAAAAACGACCGAGGTAGTATCGCGACCTTCGGCAACCACGCCGCCGTTGGCGCCGATATCTTGCTGCCACTTGACGAGGATTTTGCGGACCTCGGCGTGGCCGGAAATCGGAGTGGTCCCGGCGGTGACATCGGGGCGGCGGATATCCACCGAGACGTCTTCGCCGTCCATGAACAGATGTTGTTCGTGATCGATGATCTTGAACAACAAGGCTGTACTGTTTGTCATGTCGACAATTTTCGGCTGATCATTGAGATCGATGCCGGCGCGGAGCGCTTTGAGCGTGATCGCGCGGTACATGGCACCGGTGTCGAGGAACAAGAAATTGAGCCGTTTCGCGACTTCGCGAGCGGTGGTACTCTTCCCTGCCCCGGCGGGGCCATCAATGGCGATAACGATTTCGGTCAGTCTCCGTTTCCGAGTCATGCAAACCAATACAGCTATCTAATATATAAAGGGGGCAAGGAATGGCAAGGGGAAAGAGAGGGGGAAATTATAGGTGTTTGTCGATTCTAGGGTATTTGGCGTCAGGTCACATCCCGGCGCGGTTGGGTTATCGTTGCGGAAGATGAGTTGTTGCGCGCCGGGACAAGACCTGACGCAACGGTGATTGGACAGGAATTGATACCGGGCGCGCAAACCGCGCCCCTACAGGGTGTTCGACGACAATCGCAGATACAGGATTGCCAGAGGCGTTGGAAATCTATCCTTGACGGTTCTACGAATGTCGGGTTCCGCGCTTCGCTGGGAACGCCGACCTACATGGCTGCACAGAGGCTTGGGCGAACGCCCCGCAAGCGGGATCTACGACAGTTAGCCCGTACGGTGGAAACATGATGGCGGGCGAGGGAACCGCGCCCCTACGTTAATGGCCGAGTTTCTAACTAGACTAAGCCGACTTTGCGTTTGAGGCGGGCGACTTCGTCGGAAGTGAGATAGCGCCACTTGCCTTTGTCGATGCCCTGGAGCGTGATGTCGTCGAATTTGACGCGGACCAGCGAGATGACCGGGTAGCCGATGGTTTTGCACATGCGGCGGATTTCGCGTTTGCGGCCTTCCTGCAGTTCGATGGAGAGGAAAGTCGAATTGGCGTCGGAGTCGATGATTTTGGCTTTGGCGTGAGCGACGTGGCCGTCTTCCAAAGTGATGCCGTCAAAGAAAAAGCGGAGGTGTTCCTGACTAAAGGCCCCCTTTACACGAACGGTGTAAAGCTTTTTGATACCGTAACTTGGGTGTGCGAGCCGGAAAGCGAGCTCGCCATCATCGGTCAAAAGCAGCAGGCCCTCGGAATCGAGATCGAGGCGGCCAACCGGGTAGACGCGCTGGGTCAAGCCGACCATCAGGCGCTGTATCGTTTTGCGGCCGAACTCGTCTTTGAGGGTGACAAGATAGCCCTTGGGTTTGTTCATGGCGACATAGGCATTGGTCTGCGGCGGGCGACAGGTCACGCCATTGACCAAGACGACGTCTTTGGATTCGTCGATGACGTGGCCAAGTTTTGTGATCACTTCCCCGTTTACAGCGACCTTGCCTTCGGCGATAAGAGTATCAGCCGAGCGCCGCGATGCCATTCCGCAATGTGAGATGAATTTGTTTAGTCGCAAATTAAGCTTCAGGAATCTTGTCGTCGGATTCGAGCGTTTCGGCAAGATCGTCGATTTCGGCATCGGATTCGGTGTCTTCGATATCCGGATGTTCGTCGAGTTGGCCAAGCGCGGAACCCATGATTTCAGCTTCAGATTCGGTATCGGTTTCTTCGGATTCGGTCAGTGCAAGTTCGGGTTGACGATGCGGATCGATGGCTTTCGGTCCCAGTTCGGCCAGTTTCGGAAGCTGGTCGAGTCCGGCGATGCCAAAGTATTCCAAGAACTTAGATGCGGTCGCATAAAGTAACGGTTTGCCAATTTTTTCAGCGCGTCCGGCGGGTTTGATCAGCTTGCGCTCGAGCAAGGTCTGGATCACGCCATCGGCGGCGACGCCGCGGATTTGTTCGATTTCGCCCTTGGTGATCGGCTGCTTGTAGGCAATGATCGCGAGGGTTTCAAGACCGGCCGGAGTCAGGCGACGCTCGCGCTGGACGGAGAAATACTTCTCGACCTGAACGGCGTAGTCGGTGATGAGATAGTATTGGAAGCCGCCGGCGATTTCGCGAACACGGAAAGTGTTGTTGTTGGCGGTGTACTTCTCGTTGAGCTTATCGACGATGCCCTTGACGCCGCCCTTGTGACGAGAAGTCAGGAGTTTTTTGAGTTCGGTAACCGGCATCGGGCGCGGTGAAGAAAAAAGGACGGCCTCGATGAGGTTGATTTCTTCTTCGGTGTAGCCAATCGGATTAGAGTCTGACGACATAAATTTCTCCAAAGTGTTGGTGCTGGCGCGCGCTGATGCGCTGAAGCTTGACCAATTCCAGCAGCGCCAGGAAAGTAACGACATAGTAGATACGGCGCTGATTGGCTTGCACGAGACTGGTTAATGTAGTTTGCTCGGTGGTTTCGAGAATACCGAGGATGTATTCGACCTGGTCTTCGATGGACAATTCGAAATTGTCGACTTCGTGTTTGGGTTGCTCCTGCGCGGTCTTCATTACATCGGAGAAGGCGCGGACGAGATCGTAAAGGGTGGCTTCGATGGTGAAGGTTTCCTGCACTTCGGGGCTCAAGTACGAGAAGTCGTGACGCTTGAGCACCTGACGCTCTTTGACCTCGAGGATGGCGAATTTTTCGGAGGCTTCTTTGAAGCGCTTGTATTCGAGCAGCGCCATGATCAGTTCTTCGCGCGGGTCCTCGTCATCGCCTTCGATTTCGGCGTGGCGCGGCATGAGTAGGCGGGCCTTGATGCGAATCAAAGTGGCGGCCATTAGCAAGTACTCGCCGGCGACTTCGAGATTGAAGAGCTTCATCATTTTGATGTAGTCGAGATATTGCCCGGTGATGGTCGCGATGGGAATGTCGTAGATGTCGATTTCCTGATTGCGGATCAGATAGAGCAAGAGGTCGAGGGGTCCCTCGAAGCCTTCAATCTTGACCGGAAAACTATCGGCCTCGGTGACCGGCTGGATATCGTCGAAGAAATTATCGTTGCTCATCGCAGGTTCATCTTCTCACGGACTAAGGCCATTGTTTCTTGTGCGCGCAAGCGGGCGCGATTGGCGCCATCTTCGAGCACGTCGTTGACAAAGTCGATGTCGCTTTCAAGTTGACGGCGCTTGGCACGAATAGGTTCTAACGCTTTGTTAATGCTTTCCGCAAGATGTTTCTTGCAGGCAACACAACCGAGGGCGCCGGAGCGGCAGTCGGTATCGATTTGCTTGATGTCTACTTCGGGAGTATACAATTGATGCAGCGCAAAGACCGGGCAAATCTCGGGACGGCCGGGATCGCCTTTGCGAAGCTTTTCGGGGTCAGTAAACATCTTTTTGATTTTGGCGGTGGTCTCGTCGGGAGTCTCGGCGATGGCGATTTCGTTGCCGTAGGACTTGCTCATTTTCTGACCGTCGATTCCCGGCACGACGGGGATTTTAGTCAGTAGCGCCTGCGGGTCGGGAAAGACGTCGCCGTAGAGACTGTTGAAGCGGCGGCCAACCTCGCGAGTCAATTCGATGTGCGGGACCTGGTCCTTCCCTACCGGCACGAAATCGGCGCGATAAAGGAGGATGTCGGCTGCCTGCAGAAGCGGGTAGCCGAGGAAGCCGTAGCTGTCCAGACCGAGCTTTTCGACCTTTTCTTTGTGCGACGGAACGCGTTCAAGCCAGGGGGTCGGAACGATCATCGAAAAGAGCAGATGCAGTTCGGCGTGTTCTTTGACCTGCGACTGGATGAAGATCGCGCATTTTTTCGGATCGAGACCGGCGGCGAGATAGTCGATTGCCATCTGGACGATCTTGTCATCGAGATCGGAGGTCTTGTCGAAATCCGCGGTGAGCGCGTGCCAATCGACGATGCAACAGTACATGTCATATTCATTTTGGAGACGCACCCAATTGGCGAGGGCGCCCTCAAGATTACCGAGGTGCAAGCGGCCGGTAGGCTGCATGCCGGAAAGGATAACTTTTCTTGCCATGTTGATAGATTCTACCCGACGAAGAGGTATTTTTTCCAGACTTCATCGCCCTTGCGGACGAGCTGGCGGATAAAGGTGAGGTGGCTGGGTTTGCGCGGACGATTCATCAAGGGCATGCCGGCCTCATCGGGAGTACGATTGCCCTTCTTGTTGTTGCAGCGTTCACAGGCACAGACGAGGTTGTCCCACGAATCGGCGCCGCCGCGGACAGTCGGTATGACGTGATCGACGGTCATATTACCGTGCGTGGTGCCGCAATACTGACAGACGCCGTTGTCGCGTTTGATGACGTTTTTACGATTGAGCATGACCTGGCGGTACGGCACGCGGGCGTAGAGTTCGAGCCGGACGATGGAGGGTTCTTCTACGGAGCGCGTCACCGAGCGGACCTTGCGGCCGGTGCGGCTTTCGACGAGCGAAGCTTTGCCAAGATAAACCAATACAATTGCTCTCTTAACACTGGTGGTGACCAGCGGTTCGTAATTCTGATTGACGACTAGTACAGGGTCAGTAAGCATAATGATACCAAATTAACCCATAAAGTACGGCGGAAATGCGAAACTGTCAAACTAAAAACTGAATTAAAGTGTCGGTTTTCCCGCAAAAACATTGAGTGTTTTTAGTTGAAGCGAGGCGGCGACGGTGATAGAATTTGAGTATGAAAAAACTCAAAGTTACTGTCCGTCGAACACGCGAAAGCGATTTGTTCGAGTGCTGGCAAATGATTGCCCGCACGATGAATGATTTGTTCAAGAAATGCGGCAAGAAGCCGTTCAAATTCACTGCGACCAGCGCCGACCCGACGATGATTCATTTTCTCAAGGTCGATCCGGAGGCGTCCTATGTGGCGTTGAGTGCCAAGGGCGCAATTGTCGGATTTACGCAGGCGCTGATCCGGGGAAACGAATGGTATCTGGCGTATCTCTTCGTAGACCCACGATATCAATCAACCGGCGTCGGCAAGAAGCTGTTGAAACTGGCGATGGACTATGGCCGCAAGAACGGCGAAATCACGCGCTGGGCGTTGACTACATTTGCCTATAATCCGCAAGCGTTGGCGATTTACAGCAAGATGGGGATGACGCCGCAGATTCCCCTGCTGGTCGTAACCCGCAGTTGGAAAACCGGAAAGAACCCTGCGCCAATCAAGCCGAAAGTGCGACTAACGATGGAAGTCGTGAAGACGCATAAACTGATCAATCGCTTGACTAAGCTCGATGTCAGGGTGCGCGGAACGGCGCGGCCGGAGGAGCATTTCTTCTGGACGAGCGACGATAAGCACACGCAGCTGGCGTATTATGATAACAAGACACTGGTGGGATACAGCGTGGTCGGCGCGACTTCACGAATTGGACCGGTTGCCGCGACAAAGCCGGAATATCTGTCGTCAATATTGGCGATGTCGGTCAATTATGGACTCGAGATCGGACAGGCAAAGCAGTTGGTTTTCGTGAATGGCGAGAATGTCGAAGTAGTTCAGTTGCTGTTGCAGGCGGGGTTCTATGTTGAAGAAGCGACCGTAGTAATGGCGAGTGAGCGGTATTCGGATTCGAGCCGATATATTCCGGGGCATTTGGCGCACTATTAGGGTCCTACCTCCTTCCGTTTCCCGCAGGCGGGAGAGGTAGCTGGATTCCGGCCTGCGCCGGAATGACAGTGGCAGGCTCTCCCGCGAGCGGGCGAGGGGAAACGCCGAACTCGCGGGGGCATCTTTTGGGGCGATGATTCCGTAATATTTGGACAGGAACCAACGGGCGGGCGAAGGGTTATCATTTAGACGTGAGGCAGTTATATTTAGCATTGGGAGCCGGCGCGTTCGTGCTGATACTTGCATTAGGGCAGGTGTTATTCATGCGCGTGCTGAACACGATCTGGTGGCGGAACCGGATTTGGAAGCGGGTATCGCTCGGGCTCTTGTTGTTTGCGTTTTTGTCGGCGGCGATTTGGGCGCTGCTGGTTTATCTCAAATTTAGTACTGCCCTGATCTATGTATTCGCGATGTTTACATCGGCGGCGGCGGTTTTGAATTTTGCGCTGCTGGTGTCACTTCCCTTCTCGGGCGTCATCAACACAATCACGCTCTTCGTCAACAAATGGAAAGCCAAGCGCGGGCATGTGATTTCGGACGAGCCGCGTTCGCGGCAACGGCGATTGGTGCTTCAGGGCGCCGCCGCGATGTTTCCGGTGAGTGCCGTCGCGCTGGGATCGGGCGGGATGACGAAGGCGTTTTCGGGCGTTGATGTGCGCGAGATTCCTTTCTATTATGAGGACTTGCCGCCGGAGCTTGACGGGTTCAAGATTTTCCATGTATCGGACAGCCACCTGGGGCCATATGTCGACAACGATGACATTGAAGCATTGATGCTGAAAGCCGAGCCGTTCAAGCCGGATATTTTGCTGTACTCGGGAGATGTTGCCGACGATTTGGACATGCTGCCGGATTGCATCAAGCTGGTAGAACAACTCAAAGCGAAGTATGGCGCTTACGCCTCGATGGGAAATCACGACTATTATCGCGGCGCACCGCAAGTGATTACCGAGTTCGACAAGAGCAGCGTGCCGATGTTGATCAATCGCGGCGTCGGAATAAAGGTCGGCAATGCGGATCTATATATTGGAGGTGCGGATGATCCGCGACGGATGGGCGAGACCTACGAGGATTTCCTTCGCGATTCATTTGACCGCGCGTTGGATCAGTCGAACAACGGCAGTTTCAAGATTGTCATGAGCCACCGCCCGAGCGGATTTGATGTTGCCGCCGAACGCGGCGTGCATTTGACGCTGGCGGGACACACGCACGGCTGCCAGATTGGATTCATGGGCGGACCGATTTTCAATGAATGGGGCGGCGAACGATATGTATGGGGGCATTACAAGAAGGGGAATTCGCAGCTTTACACGACGAGCGGCGTCGGGCACTGGTTCCCGTTTCGTTTGGGATGTCCGACGGAGGCACCGATTATTGTGTTAAGGCGCGGCAAGGATCCGGAGCCGGATAAAGGGCGAGTGGCGTAGGGTCGATTTTGTTGATTGAAAAGGGCGAAGATAGCAAGTTACATGTTTGGCCGGGTTCCCGTATGCGCGGGAACGACGGGTAGTTTTGCTGCTCGAATGAAGAAGCCCACCTGGCGCTGCGCTTAGGTGGGGTACAACGTGCAATGTGAGGCATCCAGTAGCCGTTGGTGGAAAATGGAGACGGGCGAGGGAATCCCACCAGGCGCGGGACCTGCGGCAGCGCCCCTGCGGAAGCTGTAAGGAAGTCGAATCCACATTAAGCTCTGATGATCGTTGAGATTTGCTGCTCGAATGAAGAAGCCCACCTGGCGCTGCGCTTAGGTGGGGTACAGCGTCTTGCGGATGGACATTGGCTTTGTGGACCTCGAGCTCGGAAGACCTGACACAACAAGAACACTGGCGGGTCTCCGATGGCGCAATTTGAAGAACCACGAAATTTCGGTAAGGAGACCCACCCTACAAATTAGACCGAAGTCGTCAGAGTGCGACGGGCTTCCTGGATGTTGCGGACCTCGCCGACGATTTTTTCCGTTTGGCGCTTGATGGACAAGAGATGCTTGGAAGCAACCTCATCGCGTACAGCAACGGAATTAATCAATTGATCGGTGCGCGCCATGATCGAAGTCAGCGGCGTTGCCAGACGCTGCGGCAATTCGGTGAAGAGTTCGCCGATATTGCTGCGCTGCTGCAAAGTCGCGAGACGGCTGCGCAGGATTTTGGCTTCCTCGGAGTAGATTTGCACCGCCATGACTTCAGCGACGATATTGGCAAGCGCGCGGGCAAAGAGCGTTTCGGAAAGCGAGAAATTGTTGCGTTCCCAACAGCGGAGTTCGGCAAGCGAAATCACACCGATAGTTTTGCCGCCGGCAATCAGCGGAATGATTAGCGCCGAGCGGGTACCGCGAATCAGCGCGAGGGATTCTTCATCCTCATCCATCTGCATTCTCGCCTCACGCTGGTTGATCACCATCACACGGCCGGTCGTAACTGCCTGACGGTGCCAATGAACCCGGTCGAGCGCAACCGAGGACTGCGGCTGATTCTGGGCGCCGATATCGCGGCTGCGCGAGTCGGCGACGAAGTCGAGCGATTCGCTGAGACTGTCATAGCGCCACAGACGGCAATAGGTCGTGGGAATTTTCTTGACGAGCATCTCGAGCAACTCGCCGATCATCGTTTGGTGGTCGCTTCCGGAGACGATGGTCTTGAGCGCGCTGGTCAGATCGAGAATCTGGCGATTGTAGGTGACAAGCTGATGCGCGGCCAGATCCGATTTGACGACGGGCAACAAGAGCTCGGTAAGACCGACGGCGATTTCTTCACCCAATTCACGGCTCAAGGAGTTCGACGAAGACGCGAGAGTGACTGCAGCAATGACGGTGTTGCGCGAAATTAGCGGAATCGTCAATGCGCAGGCGGTGCCGCAAGAGGCGAGCCAGCGGTCGTCCTCAAATTCGGACTGCTTGATATCTTCAGAAAATACAATTTGCGGCTCGGCGAACAAGAGGCCGAGTTGCGATTTCTGCGTTCCGACCGAGCGGTCGCGCTCGCTAAGCAGTGTTTTTCCGCCGGCCAGGCAATGTTGGGTGACGTTGTAGCCGCGTTGATCGAAGACAGCAATGCGCAGCAGGTCGAAATCAATCTTGCCCTTCAAACCATCGTAGAGCGGTCGCATGGCATCGGGGATACGATCGATATCAACGAGCGCAGTGCGCAACGAGTCGAACAATTGTTGATAAGGGGACGCCTCCGCAGCGCTGCTCGCGCTGCCCGCAAGCGCACGGCTTGCGTTAATCATCAGGATTTCCGCGGTAAGCTGGAGATTGTCAAGAACAAGATCAGTGACAGATTCTGGTGCTGACCATTTGCCGACGAAAACGGCGATGGAATCCTCCTCGCGTAGATACGGAATCAATGCAACCGGACAACCATGACTGCCGAAACCCTCGGCGAGAAAGACGTGGTTGCCTTCGGTGAGAGTCTCGTAGAACGGAGCGAGGCGATCTTCGACTGATACAAGCGGAAGTGCGGAATCGGTGTCCGGTTTGGTAATGGCAATTGTATCGACGGAAGTGAACTTGAAGAGGCGCGTAAGCATGCGCTCGAGATCGTGCAGTTCGCCGCTGTTATGTTTGAGCGAGCGTGTGATTTCATTGGCGAATGTGACGCGTGCTTGCAGGAAGTCGGTGTTTTCGCGGGCGCGGATCAATTGCGGGAGCCAGGTGAAAAGCGCCGCAACGATGAAGGTACCGCCGGCGACCAATAGCAAAGCCTCAATGGGGTAACGGTATTGATCGTCAGAGAGAATCGGAATCTGGTTGATGAGGTCGCTCTGTGCGATCGATGTAATCAACAAGAGCAGTCCCCAGGATGCTAGCCCGGCCATGAGTTTGTTATAGGTTTCGCGCGAGTCACCGAAGAAGCGTTCGCGCGAGCGGGACAAGCCGTAGCTCGTCATTACCAAGAGCACGAGGTAGAGATATTGAGACACCTTGACCTTCCCCCGGGAAATAGTTCACTTATTAAAATGTATCGACTGCTGCGGTCAGACTTTGAGGGCAACGCGCGGAGGTAATTTTGGCGCGGTCAGGGGCATAACGAAAGTTAGACGCGAGCTGTTTCGAAGTGGAACCCGACTTCTTGCGGCGAGAGTACTGCGGAGTCGGTGACAAAGGAAGTGACCAATGAATTCGGGGTCTGCTCGAACAGCAGGTCCTGGTAGAACGATTCGAAGTGGCGGATGATTTTCTTTGGATCGGGACGGAAGCGGCTGTGGGCGAATTTGGTGTTGTCGGCAGCGACGTAGATGTGTTTGCCGAGTTCGCGGGCGGCCAGCGCCAGCGTGTAGGTGCCGATCTTGTTGGTGAAATCGCGCTCGCTGACCCAGTCGCTGCCGAGGATGATCAGGTCGACATCTTTCATAATTTCCGCGCGCGCATCATCGACGAAGGTCTTAACGGTGAAGCCTTCGATGACCAATTCACCGGCCAGGCTAAGGCCCTCCATGTCGGGGCGACATTCGGAGACGAAGATCGTAGTGCCGGCATCGAGCGATTGACGCACCAATTCGCGAACGGTACCAGAGCTGGAATGCAACAGAACAGATTTCGGTTTGAGTTGCAGGCGTTCGAACTGGGTGGCGATGCGCTCGACCGATAGTTGGTGATTGCGGTCGAGTTCGGTGATCAGCGCGAGAACGGCTTGCGCCGGATCAAATGCCCCGGTTGAATCGTCGGGGAGGTTTGACAATTTCTGCGCGAGAAAATGAAACGGCGCCATCGCCGGCTGTGTCGTGTGAATCGATCGGACCAACTCGCCGATGTCGGCGCGGCTGGTAACGGCACCGGTGGCGGCAGCTTTTTTGAGGACATTAAGTGTTTGAGCGTAAAGTTGAGTTGCGCCGAGTTGGCGATCTGCGCGAATGTGGCTAAACAAGTCGTCCCAGTTGATCATTGATCTTCTTCGTGTTCTTAAAGTGAAGTTTTGCAACCCGCCGCATGGCTTCCTCGCCGTGCTTGCGAATGAACTTGACGCCGGCGGCATCGACGAGCGGCCCGCCGCCTTTCGGCAGCGTCAACACGAATTCGCCCGAGAGTTTTTCCATAGCCAGGAGAAACTCGGCGCGTGCCAGAACCGATGCGGTTGCGACGGCCAGTTCGGACTCGCCGCGCACCTGTTGAATAACTTCGACACGTCTTCCCTTTTCCATTAGCGCTCTTTCCAGGACATGAGCACTGGCGAATTGGTCGCTGATGACGGTGGCGCATTCGACCTTGCCGAGCAAATTCTCGATGGCACGGGCGTGGCCCCAGGCGAGCAACTTGTTGAGATTGCCGATTTTCTGGTAGAGATCGTTGTATTTGTCGGGCATGATCACGACGACATCGTGCGGCACCTGCGCCTTGATGGTGCGTGCAACGGTAAGGATGCGGGCATCCGTCATTTTCTTGGAGTCGCGGACATAAAGGTCGGTGAGGATCGGTTTTTCCAGCACACCGACAGCGGCAGCCGCAATCACGAGCGGCCCAAAGTAGTCCCCCTTGCCCGATTCATCAACGCCGGCGATGTAATCGCTCAAGTTGCGGTCCTAATTGGCACGTTCGAGATATTTGCCGGTGCGGGTGTCGATCTTGATCAGGTCGCCTTCCTTGATGAAGGGCGGAACCTTGACTTCCAGACCGGTCTCGACCTTAGCGGCTTTGGTGATATTGGACACGGTGTCTCCACGAACTGCCGGTTCGCATTCGATGATGCGCAAGATCACGGAAGTCGGCATGTCGATACTGATCGGGATGCCTTCAAAGTAAAGAATGACGTATTCAGCGTTCTCTTTGAGGTATGGGGCATATTCGCCGATTTGCTCTTTGTTGAGGAAGAACTGCTCGTAGTTTTCGACATCCATGAAATACCATTCCTCATCGCCGGTGTAGAGATACTGGGTGCGTTTGTGGGCGAAATCAGGAATGTTGAAGCTTTCCCCGGAGGCGAAGGTGCGTTCGATGACGGCGCCGGACTTGATGTTTTTGAGCTTGGTCCAGACGTTGGCGCGGCCGCGGCCGGTTTGCGAGCGCAGGAAGTCGATAATGTAATAGGGTTCGCCTTCAATTGCTATCTTCATGCCGATTCGAAAATCGCTGGTAGAGATCATTCATCCTCCAAAATCATTATTACAAAATCATCAAATTCCAAATTAGCTTTATAAGATACGCTAAAAAGGGGCGTTCTGGCAACTACTTTGAGCGGGCGGAGGAATAGTTGGCAAGAGTCTCGGCCGCCATCGCTTTGACGCGTTTAACCAATTCGGGCGGCTCGATGACAGCCGCTTCCCCGCCGAAACCGACGATCCAGCGCGAGATTTCTTCGATTCCAGCGACGGAGACCGAGTATTCAATGGACTTGTCGGGGCGATGTTTGATGGTTTCATCGGGATGGCGCTGGCCGGTAGAAATAACCGCAGCAGCGCGGCCGCGGAAGCGGACTTTGACATGCACCGGCTTGCCGGTAAAAACTTCCCACGATGATTTGAAATAGGAGTCCGGATTGACACTCGGATCGGGATCGAAATTGCGATCGGTGAAGCTGACGCGCGAAATACGGTCGATACGGAAGGTTCGGATTTCCTTGTGGCGGCGACAGTATGCCAGCAAGTACCAAGCGCGGCCGCGAAAGACGATGAAGTATGGGTTCACTTCGCGCAACGCGGTGCCGGATGAAACAGAGGCGTAACGGAAACTCACGATGCTGTGATTGTCGACGGCTTTTTGGAGAAGGCGAATTGTCAAGTCGGCGCTGCGATTGTCGGTCGTGTTGCGGACAGCAATTTGTTGTGTCGGGCGACGGCGCTTGAGTTGTTCGGGGACGTGGCTGTTGACGGCGTTGTCGATCTTGGCGATCAGGCTGTTGATGTTCGCGCTTTGCGATTTGAGCGATTTCAGCGGCGAGCCAAGCAAGGCGACTTTGAAAGTGAGGTACTCATCGACGGACAAGTTCAAAGGCGGGAGAAAGAATCCGGGCAATAATTTGTAGCCGTTGTCAAAGTAGACCGGCGCACCGACATCGGACAGCGTTGCGAGATCGCGATAGATTGTACGTTCGGAGACGGAGCATTTCTCGGCAAGGCTGTCGGCAGTGATGGAGCGGTGCGTGCGAATGAGATTGAGAATAGCGAGCAAGCGGCCTGACTTGGACATTATTAACCTCGAAACAAATGGGACAAGTTTATCCCTGTCAATTTAGCTCCGAGACGACAGTCGTCAAGCAGATTGTAGCCATCCCAGCAGTATGGGATTCATCCCCTATTAAGATGATTTCAGTGTGAAACCAAGAGCCGCGCTGTCGCTTTAAGCCGTTGCCGGGCAAGTGCGACAGCTGTGAGGCGTCAACGGCACGGCAATTGCACCTCTACCTTGCCTGAACACCTGTTTTGGGGAGGTAACATAATGAAGGAGCAAATTACGGCGACCGGCCGTATCGTAGTCCAGTTGTTGGCTGTGGCGGCATTTGTGCTGTTAGTCGGCGGCTGTGGACTGGAAGCCCCGCAGGCGCCCAGTTGGGACACGACACTAACGGTTCCTCTAATCAATCGTTCGTACACTTCTGCAGAGTTACTTGAGAAGTTGGCGACCGACAACATTCAAATCGACGAAAACGGAAACAGCTCGATTCAGATTCAGAAACAACTCGATACGGTTACGATCGAGTCGATTTTGAATCTCGATCCAATTGAATCCAACTACAGCAAACAGATCGGACGGATCAAGATAGTCTCGCCGCAAGACCAGCAGCAGAATCTTGCCTTCGCCGACCTCGTTCCATTGGTAGCGGGCGAAGTCCCCGACACGGGGATTACGACGACGACGCAATTCGGCGAAGCGAGCTCGTTTACCCATGCGGAAATAGATGAGGGGCAGATCACGATCCGCGCGACGAACAACACGGGGTTTGACCTTGATTCCCTGTCGGGACGACTGGTCAATCAAGCTGACGGCGCGGTGCTCGCGATTTTTGTCGTGCCGGGCGGACTTGACGACGGCGCGCAATATGCACAGCAGTACCCGCTCGACGACAAGAGCGTCGGCGCACAACTGGATTTCGAACTATTCTTCCATACGCAAGGCGGTCCGGCGTTGTCATTGGCTGACCGGGCGATCAACCTGACGATTGATTACTCGGACCAAGTCTATGTCAAGTCGGTGTACGGCAAGCTGGATTCATTCAGCAATGACTACAACCAACAGACTGCGATTGCCGACGATCTGAAGATCGAAACTGCAATGATCGCGAACGGCGTTTTGAATCTACAGGCGCAGAATTCGCTGACAACGCCTGTGACTCTGACAATCACACTGCCGGAGATTTCGATGGGCGGCAATGCGCTGCAATTGAACTGCGTTCTTAATGCCGGCGGCGTTCTCAATCAGCAAGTCAACTTGAGCGGCTGGACGGTGGAACCGGCGCTGGATTCGATTCTCACACAGATCCATGCGCAAGTACCGGGCAGCGACGGGAATTATGTGGCAATCGACGCCGATGATGAATTCGCGATCGACTTTGCTCTTGAGAATATCGAACTGGCCTCGGTGCGTGCAATCGTGCCGCCGACTGAATTGGCATTCGAGAACAGCACCGTGGCCGTGGATGTGCCGACGGGATTTGACAATATCTCGCTCGACTTCGTTGAACTGAACATCACGATCAACAATTACACCGAACTTGCCGGTGATGTCGTGCTCAATCTGGCGGCCTCAAACGGTAAGGCACTTCAGGTACTGGGTACGATCGATAGCCGCAACGGCAATAGCGTTGCGATCAGCCAGATCTACTCCGATCAACTTGCCGATTTCCTAACGCCGCTTCCGGAAGAAATCACGGTGGCGGGCACGGTGTTGGTTGGAGACGGTGTTTCGACCGTGGATTTGAGCAACAATGACTACTTCTCGGCAACTGCCGTAATCAGCGCGCCGATGGCGTTCAAGATTTCGCAGGCGACGGTACAGGGCGACAAGAACGAACTGACAGTCGACAGCGATATATCCGACGGCGCCGACCGTTTGAATAACGGCGTTTTCAAAGCTTCGATGAGGAATCACCTGCCGCTGGGCGCGCAGATGCGGGTTTACATCGGCACCGACTCGGCCTCGCTGTTTTCAGCGCCGCTGACGATTCTCGGGCCGGTGACATTTGCCGCAGCGACTACGGACGCCAACGGAATCGTTAATCAGGAAATTACGAGCGAAAGCGAAGTCACGCTGACTTCAGACCAGCTCAATGTGTTCGAAAACAGCCGGTTGTTTATCGCGCCGGTGTTGGAATTGAGCGGATCGAACGGTCAGACGGTGCGCATCCGCGCGGCGGATTACTTCCAGATCAACGGAGTAATCGAAATTTCTGCTCGCGTTGGAGGGGAGGAATAATGAAGAACAAGAACAACAAAGCGACCGCTGCGGCGGCGACGAATATCAAGAGCAGCAATCGGCTGATCATCGGACTTTTGGTCATGACGACATTGCTGGCGCTGCTGGTGATGGACAACGCCATGGGTCAGACTGTGCAAAGTGCGCGTTCGCTGGGGATGGCAGACAGCTATTTGCTGATGTCGTCCAATTGCGAAGCGGCACTGGCAAACCCGGCGAACCTGGCATTGAGCGGACGCAAGAATTTCTCGCTTAAGCTGCTTTCGGCCGGCGGGCACGTGGCGAACAACTCATTTGGAATCTCTGACTACAAGAAATACAACGGCGCCTATCTGACGGAATCGGACAAACAGGACATCCTGAATAAGATCCCGACGGAAGGCTTGAGCTTCGACGCCAATGCGGGCGCGAGTGCGCTGTCGTTTTCCATCGGCACGATCGCGGTCAATTTTGACGCTATCGGCGGCGGACGCGGCGACATCTCAAAGGACCCGATTGAGCTGGCGCTGATGGGCAACAAGATCGGCCAGGTTGTGACGGCGGACGGTTCGGGCGGCGACAGCTGGGCAGCGGCATCGGTCGGTGTGAGCTATGGCCACAAGTTGATGTCGCGCGGCGGATTCGAGTTTCTCGGCGGCGCGACGTTTAAGTACCTGCGCGGGTTGGGATACTTCTCGGCGGAAGAGATGACGGCCGAGGCGGTCACCGAACAGACGGGATTTGCCGGCGAGGGCGGATTGACGACGATCAGTTCGACGGGCGGTAGCGGCTATTCGGTGGATCTGGGTCTGGCGATGCAGGGCGAACGCGCGCAGTACGGACTCGTGGTTCGCAACCTTATCTCTCATATCAAGTGGAGCAAGGACGTCGAAGTCACGCTCTACACTTTCGAATTTTCCGGCATCACGGTTGACAATATGAACGAAGATTCGCTGATCACCTCGAGTGACGAGAAAGTGGTCATCGGTGAGTATGACACGCGTCCGCCGTTGGAAATGGAACTGGGCGCTGCGCGCAAGTTCGGCAAGCTGCTGACTTCCGCAAGTCTGCGCGCGGGATTTGAGGAGACGGCATTCGTTTCCAAGACTCCGCGACTGGCGGGCGGCGTGGAATATCCCCTCGTGAAGGCGCTGGATCTGCGCGGCGGCATTGCTGTCGGCGGCGTGGATGCGTTTTCTCTCGCGGCGGGAGTCGGATTCAATTTTGGTCTACTGCAATTAGATCTGGCGTACGCGTCATCGGCGAAACTTCAGCCGTGGAACGGCAACGGCGCCAAGTTGGCATTATCGACAATTCTTGAGTTTTAAGGGTAAGGAGTAAGAAATGCGCACTCGTACGATTTTGTTTATGGCAGCAGCCGCGCTCATCGTGGCGGTGCTGGTCGTTGGAACGGCAGACGCAATGCCGCCGCATCCGAGCTTGCTTGAAAAAACAGCCAAGGATGGAGTACAGACAGCTCCGTTGATGAGATCATGTCCGCAGCCGCATCTTGACGGCGCGCCGGACGGTCGCGGTTTCGGCGACCCGGTCAGAATTGACCCGTCGAAGAGCCCGCAGACCAGCGGCAATATATTGTGCATCTTAATTGAGTTCTCCGATAAGCCGGCATCAGCGAGCGCGGTGTTTTTTGATTCGCTGCTTTTCGGTAGCGCGACGGGCACCGTGAAAAATTATTACTCCGAAGTATCGTACGGTACTTTTGATGTAGTGACAGTGAATTATCCTTCGGCAATTGGCTGGCAAACGGCGCCGCAGACATACGCATACTATTGCAACGGTGACAATGGTCTGGGCACCTATCCGCAAAATTCGCAGAAGCTGTTCGAAGATATCGTCGACTTGGTTGATCCGGTGGTGAATTTCGCCAACTATGATATCAACTCCGACGGTTATGTCGACGCGGTGATGCTCGTTCACACCGGTTCGGGCGCTGAACTGACCGGCAATGTCAACGATATTTGGTCGCATGCATGGGGAATCACTCCGAAGCTGAAAGACGGCAAGTGGGTTTCGCGCTACGCAATTCAGCCGGAATACTGGAACGCTGCCGGCGACATGACGATCGGCGTGTTTGCGCATGAGATGGGCCACGCCTATTTTGGTTATCCCGATTTGTATGATATCGATTATTCCGCGAAGGGTATTGGCCGCTGGTCGTTGATGTCGGGCGGTTCGTGGAACGGTTCGCTGGGCAATTCGCCGGCGCATCCGGACGCCTGGTCGCGTGTGCAAGCCGGTTTTGCCACGGCGACGAACGTCGTGTCAAACCTGGTCAATCAGTCGCTGCCGAATGTCGAGCAGAATTCGTCGGGTGCGATATTCCGTCTGTGGACCAACGGCGGATTGGGCAATCAATATTTCCTGATCGAAAACCGCCAGAAGACCGGTTACGATGCGGGACTTCCGGGTGCAGGTATGCTGGTTTGGCACATTGACGACGCGATGGCTTCGGGCGACAATTCGGACAATGCTGACGAATGGTATCCGGGACATACGTCATCGGGACATATGCGCGTGGCATTGGAACAGGCAGACGGCTTGTTTGAACTTGAGAAGAATATCGATAACGGCGATACCGGTGATCCGTTCCCGGGATCGACGTCGAAGACCTCCTTCAACAGCTTGACGAATCCGACTTCGGACGACTACAATTCCTCGCAGACGTTGGTATCAATCACGAATATCTCGGCGTCGGCTTCGACGATGACTGCCGATCTCGCGGTCAGCTTGGTCGCGGACATTGATGATTATTCGTACGACAATGTTTTGCCGGCGAGCTATTCGTTGGAACAGAATTTTCCGAATCCGTTCAATCCGTCAACGCGCATCAGTTTTGATCTGCCAAAGTCGGGCATTGTCCATCTGACAGTGTTCAATATTCTCGGCGAGAAGATTGAAGAGCTGGTGAACGGCTTCCTGCCGGCGGGTACGCACTCGATTACGTGGCAGCCGAACCAAGACGGCACGGCGCTGGCCTCGGGCGTGTACTTGTACGAGCTTGAGACGGAAGAGGCATCGTTAAGCCGCAAGATGTTATTGCTGAAGTAACACCCCTTGTTACCGAGTCGGGGTCCTGTTATGCTCCTTCAGGACCCCTATTCGACGTTTGGTCTTCCACCGTTTCCCGAATCCATTACATCGCTGTCCGGAAATCGAAACGGAGTATCTTCCAGTTCGACATCCATGGGCAGGCCGCGTTCTGGTTTCTTGATACCGCGGTTTTTCTGCCTCTGCTTGTATTCAGCATAGCAGGTGCGGCATCTTTTCGGGTCCTCGGTGAATCCTCTCTCTGCGAAATACTCTTGAGCGCCGATAGTGAACGCAAATTCCTCATCGCAATCAACGCAAATAAGGATTTTGTCCTTGAACTTATTCTCCATAAATCCCCCCAGTCTGGATTATGGAAGGTTTGTAAACTACAGAAGTAGCTTTGGCTCCATCCTCTCACGAGATGTGTGCTTCCCTGCACAAAACAAAACTGCTCAAGTAGGTATTTCGCGTACCCGTCCGAGTATATCGAATATGTCTTATTTGTGTCAACTAAAATTTATGTAAGGGGTTAGGGAAAAGTCGGTGTGTGCGTTTTTGTTCGATGGAAGTCGAAGCCACAATTTGGGCGTGCAGGCCGAGCCCCTACGATGGTGGCGGTGGCAGTTGAGTCGATGTCGAAACCCCGCGGAGTGAGTCTAGATATCGAGTGTGCGCAATTAGGGGTTTCGACCTACGGAGCTGACGCCACGAGATTGCCCTCACCCCTGCCCCTCTTCCGAAAACGGGAGAGGGGGAAGGAAAGTGTCTATTCGATAACGGTACAATTCAAAAGCCGGGCGAGGGAACCGCGCCCCTACGATGGTGCGAACGGCAGGAATGACAGACAAGAATGTCTGTCCTACCGAGATACCGGGCGAGGGAACCGCGCCCCTACAAAGGTGGAAACGATGTCGAAACCCCGCGTAGTGAGTCTAGATATCGAGTATGTGCAATTAGGGGTTTCGACCTACGAAGATAAGTGAAGGCGCGCAGATCCCGACAAACGCGGGACCTGTCGCCGCGCCTCTACTGGAGTTTCATCATTTTGCGGACGGAGACAAAGGAGCCGGCTTCGAGGCGGTAGAAATAGAGACCGGAAGAAACCTGGCGGCCGGATTCATCGGCGCCATCCCAGACAACATTCTTGAAACCGGCCTCTTGGTATGAGTCAACCAAGGTGCGCACGGTCTGGCCGAGAATGTTGTGGATACTGACGCGGACATTGACGCCCTCCGGCAACGCATAGCTAATGCGTGTCTGCGGATTGAAAGGATTCGGGAAGTTCTGCAAGAGCGAGAATTCATTCGGCATGACTGCGCCGGCGATCAGGCTGTTGACGATTTCCAGCATCTTGTCGCCGCGATCGGTGCCGGCGAAGCTGCTTAGCGCCGGCTGCAAGGTGCGGAAGCCCTCTGAACATGCGGCTAAGTCGAGATCGGAATAATCGAGCGGAGCGCGCGATGGGTGCGACAAGTCCCAGTTGGTTGAAATTACGAGCAAGTCGGTGGCATCCACAACGCCGTCGCCGTTAGCATCGGCAAACGTCGCGCGCGGATCCTCCCACTCGAGCGCCTGCTTGGAGGCAAAACTGTTGCCCTCGCCAAACAGATCGCGGCGCGGTCCCTGAACGGCAAAGAAAAGGCCGAGCGGGAGTACATCGAGTTCGTTGACGCGGCCATCATCATTGCAATCGCCGGGATAAACGGCGGGACCGGTTGAGAAGCGGAAGAGATAATCATCAATGGGCGAGCCTTCACCGATGCTGTCGTTGTCGGCATCGAGCGAATTACCGGATAAATCGCGAATGAGCCCGCTTAGCCGAACGTCAATTGTATCGTAGGGCGGCAGTTTCGCGGTCGGCACGAACAAGAGGCGCGTGTTGCCGTTCACCGAGCTGAACGTGCCGGCAATTGCCTGATTGAGGCGTTTGGAGCGCATAGTGAGCGGTACCGGCGCGAGCGAGCCAATGTCGACCGGTTCGTTGATATCGAGATAGACCGATGAGCCGACGAGAACCTTTTCGGCCTCGCCAAGCGGCGAAGTGCCGATAACGTGCGGCGGTTTGCGCTCAGGTATTCCGAGGCCAAGCAACGACACGGAAAAGTTCTCGGTGACCGGATCGTTGGTCTGAACTTGCAGAGTCGTGGTATAATCGCCGACAGTGCCGGGGCTAAAGCGTACTGGTATTTTGAAGGTAGCGCCCGGAAGAATCGGAGCCGTCGTTGAAGTCACAAGCGGCACAAAGGCCGGATCAGAGCTAACGACATTGAGAACCGAAACGGTCAGCGACGGGAACGGCGGCAGTTGGTTGCGCACGTAGACGGTGTCGGTGCGGCTTTCATCGACCTGCACTGAATCAAAGTCTATCGACGGCGGCGTGACCGCGGCAATCGCAAACGGATTTGAGCGGAAAGTCAGGAACAAGGTGTCGATCGGGAGATTCGCGACGGAGGTTGCGATGATGCGAAGTTGGTACTCCCCTGCCGCGAGTACAGAATCCATTGAAACGGTAGCCGTGAATTGTTCCGGGACGGCAACATTAGTTTTGTTGAGCGCGACGGTTGCCCGACCGCGGCGCGGATTTGTCGGCAAGATTGACGCCGCGAGATTGACGCGACGGCCATAAGCGCCGAAGAGCGTGTCGACATCGATGGTGAAGACTTTGCGGAAATTGCTCGAAATGGTGTCAGCCGAGGCGAGCTTCAGTTCAAAGCCGGAGACGCGGATATAGTTAACTTGGGTGGCTTTCGTGCCGTCGCCGCAGTTGTTGGAGGCGCTAAATTCAACCGAGTAGATGCCGGGGACTTCGTAAGTAAAGATCGTATCTTCGCGGTGGGCGCTGCCGCCGCCGCCGAAATTCCAGAGCCAGCTCGAAGCGGGACTGGATGTCGTGCCATTGAAATTCACCGGGTGCGGCGCCGAACCGAAGAGCGGGCTGGCGGTGAAGCTGGCGTTGGGCTTATCGATGACCGTCAGGTCTAGTGTCGCTGTGTCGCTGCCGCAGGAATTTGTCGCGATCAAACGCACCAGGCGCACGGCTGCGGCCGTGTAGGAGTGAGTCGGGTTCACGGCACTGGAAATTGCGCCATCGCCAAATTGCCAGAGATAGGTTGTGTTCGGCGTGGTCGTGTTGTTGGTGAACGTGACCACTGTATTGACGCAGACCATTGTATCGCTGGCGGCGAAAAGTGCATCGGGTCGGCCGAGCACGGTGATAGACTTGGTAACTGATTGGGTGTCAGACTCGCAGCTGGCGGTCATGGTGATGTTGAATTGCCCGGCTGTTGCATAGGTCTTTACAGGCGCGAATTCTTCGTAGATATAAACCGTATCGACAGTGCCGTCGCCCCAGTTCCAGATCGTGCGATCCCAGGAGCCGTCAATGGCAAAATTTGTCTGAATATTCTGTCCGACGCAAGGACTGGGCGGAGTCCAGGTGAAGTCGGGTGTCAAAAGACAGTTTTCATAGGGACCAATGTCGGGATTGACGCCGACCCAGCGGTCGCCCTCATCGAAGTCGGCGAACGCCATTCCGGAGAAATACATACCGGCATCGATCAACGGCGAAGTGCGCGGCAAACGGAAGTTGCGAGCGGCCTCATTGATGAACTGCGGATCTACGCCAATCAGGTTTGTACCATTAAGCGTGCAGCCGCCGACCGCAAGATCGTTCGGGATGTTCTGATAGAAAGCATTATTGAATGTGCTGTCGGGCAAGGTGTTCCCGTTGCAGTCGATCGCGAATTGGCTATTGCCGACGAAGGTATTGTTGAATATGCGCGGACGCGCAGTGGACAGATAGCCGATGCCGCCGCCGGAGCCGAGTTCGGTTTCGCCGTGATAAAAGAGATTGTTCATCACGACTGGGCGTGCGTTGTCATCGAGATAGACGCCGGCGCCATCGAGGCGGCTGCGATTCCAGCGGATTTGGTTGTTCTGAATCGATGCCGGCAAGACGACAACCGCTGCACCGACGATAGAGAAATTCGAAAGCAAATAAATGCCGCCGCCGAAATTGTTCACGGTCCAGTTTGAATCGATGATATTGTTAACAATGATCGGGCTGGAATTGACACCGCAGATTCCGGCGCCGCTCAATTGCGTCCAGTTTTCCTTGATGACATTGTGATGGATGTACGGCTGGCCATATTCGAGACGAATACCCGCGCCCGGCGAACCGGAAGTGCTGGTGCCGTTGCGGAAAATATTGCAGCTGCGGATTTCCGGATTTTGAAGTTCCAGATTCGAGCTAAAGCCCTGCGCGTAAACACCAAAAGGCAAGCCACCGGTGATGGTGAAGCCATCGATCGTGAGCTGCCCAATATCGAGATTGAATTGGACGCTGGTGCCGGTGTAGGTGCCGTTGATTGTGGTGACGGCGGCGCCGCCCTGGCTCTTGACTAATAGTCCGCCGGCTCCGGAGATGGTGACATGTTCGTTGTAGGTGCCGGGCTTGACCATGATGGTATCATCGCTGGAGAATTGGTAGGAGAAGTTTACGGCATATTGAATCGTGCGGTATGGAACAGCCTCGGAGCCATTGCCGGGCGAGTCGTTGCCATTGGGAGCGACCCAGAATACCAGCGCTGATGATGTCCGCGCGGAAAT
The DNA here is from genome assembly GCA_964537215.1 of uncultured Ignavibacteria bacterium. Lineage (GTDB taxonomy): Bacteria > Zixibacteria > MSB-5A5 > CAIYYT01 > CAIYYT01 > JADJGC01. The sequence continues at coordinate 26,057 of CAZIBI010000016.1, forward strand.
CGCGATGATGGTGATCAGCACGGCGAATGATATTTTCAAATTACGGAGCGTCAACGCGAATCTCTCCCTCTTCGATGTACAGTGTGCCCTGGCGCGGCAGTTGGTTGCTTTGCCAATCAATCAAGCTTAGTGTGGCAGCGGGAATGTTCAGCGGCGAGGTTCCGGCAGCACGCGGGGTCAATGTGATCACCGCCAAAGTGCCTTCGCCGGAAACGCCCTGCGGCGACTGATTGCCGAGCATGGTGATCGCGACGGCGACGTAGCCGGGACGCTGCTGGGTGAAGAACAGAGTCTGATGTCCGGCGAACATGTTGCCCTCGGTCACCGAAGCGATGGCAATGACGCTGGTATCGTACTCAAGGCGGAAACTTGCACCAAAAAGCGAATCGATGTTGTGCACGAAAATGCGGATTGGTTTTTGCGTGTCGTTGTCGGTGTCGGTGAACATTGGGCTGACGCGGATCATCGGGACGACTGCGTCGAGTTGGATGTTGACTTCGGTGATTTGACCGGCAAGAACGTCGGCGACAGTAGTGCCGGAATAGAGCGCGACACTTTCGCCATCAAAGGCGGTCATTTCGAAGCTGCGGTCTTCACCAATGGGGACATCGAGCACGATTGATGCCGTGCCATCGACAATGTCGACAGAGCGAGTGAATTCATCGAAGCCGTCGCCGCTGACAGCGAGAACAATAGAGTTGATGTTTGCGCCGAGGCCGAGATCTTTTAACAGCGAGGAAATGACAATTTCCTTGGTGCCGGAAGAATTCGGTTGGTTGCCGGAACAACTGCATACAAACAACGCCAACGACAAGGTGGCGATAAGGCGAACTCTACGCATTAGAATCGCACCTTTCCGCCGAAGCTAAATTCCGTCCCGGAGACTTCGATTTCCTGATCCTCGGGCGCTTCTTTGTTGGCTTTACCGCTATTGACGACCAGACGGCCAAAGAAGGACCAGCGTTGGTCCGGTGCGACATATTCAAGTCCGCCGCCGACAGAAAAGACATCAGACTTGCCGAAGTAGTTCGTCGAGCTGGCTTCGTAGTCGTTCGCAGAGAGCGTGCGGTAGCCGCCGAGCATCGAGAGAATTACCTGGGGCGAGATCGCATAGGCGATGTTGCCGTTGAGGATTGTCTTGTCACTATTGGAATTCTGAGCTTCCGTCTGCAGCGAAGAACCAAATAGAATCGAGTTCTTGTTACGGAGGATGTGCGCGACGGTGATGCCGGTGGTGATTTCATCAAACTTGTAGCGGCCGGAAACAACGGCAGACAAAACGCCGCCGCTTTTGAAGACTTCGAGGCCGCCGACTTTGTCAGCTTGATAGTGGCGGTACGACAAATCAAAGTCGAGAGCGCCGTTGCCGCCTTGTGCGGTAGCGGAGCCTTGGACTGCGATCTCGTCGCCGGGATTGTACTTGTCGCCGTTCTCGAAATAGTGGAACGGACCGTTGAGATTGTAGCTTAGTGTTGCGCCGTAGAGGAACCATGCGTTGGCTTCCCCGGCGACGCCGATCTGTCCGACAAAGCCGAGACCCTCACTGACTTGCTTGACCGGTGTCGAGAGGTAGTCGTCGGAGATAAGTTCGGCGAGTTGGACCTGAAGACTGTCAAGCTTGGTCTGCCCGAGTGGGAGCACGATTCCGCCGGAAACGAAGATGCGGTCTTCGGCAAAAGAGCGGAAGACGCGAATCGAGGTTCCGGACATGGAACTCAAGGTTGCGGTGGTGTTGTTGTAATCGAGATTGGAGCGACTGATGGCGGAATTGAGATGGACTTCCCAATTATCCGCGATAGGCAAGAAGAAAGCAAACGGAAACGCGGACTGGGTGAGATTGAGTTCCTCACCGGCCGTCTTGAGTTTCCAGCTTTGATAGACGATGCGCCCGGAGAGGGCTTTCGTCTGTCCATAGACGATTTGTCCGTTAAGTTGCGAACACGTTGTTAAGATGAGTAAGAATGAGACAATCGTCGCAATACGATAACAAAGGGTCAGTCGGTCCTCCCACGAACTACGACAGTGCCGCGGCTATTGCGCGGAGCGACGTAAGGATTTTCCTGTTCCGGTGCGGTGCCGCGGGTGGCATCCTGCAATCTTTCGATAATGGCGCTGCGGTCGACATCGGCGCGATCTTGCGTTCCGACGTCACCGCCGGCCAATGCCGCGAGTTCGCCGACTGGGCGAAGTTTGCCGTCATAGTCACCCAAACCGCCGAAGTCCTGCAAGGCATCCTTGGCGAGCGCGAATCCGGGGTCTTCGTTGAGAGCTGATTTGAATTCAGCCTCGGCGAGCGAATAAAGGCCCTGATCGACGTACTCCATGCCGCGCGAATACGCGACGAGCGCGAGCATCGATTCGGTTGCCGGCCTGTTGATGGCATTGCGGATTTGCGGTGTTATTTCATATCCCAATTTGGAAATGATATCCAGGCTCAGCTGTTTTTGCATTTTGAAGAATTCGGGCATCTTGCCTTCCTGCCGATCAGGATAGGCAGCGAGACCGGGGCCAACGTCGATGATACCGGCATCAAGCTCGATACCATTGTTTGGCGTCGAATTAAGCTGTCCAGTAATGACCTTGGAAGCGCCGACGAGACGGCCAACGCGCGGCGAATTGAATTTGTCCGCCAGCGCCGTTTGGCTCATGCTTAGTTCTTTCTGTAAGGTCGAGAGCTCAAGGCGCTCGACCAAAGTAAGATTCGGGACATTAGACAGATCGGCATAGATAAGTTCGGCAACGCCGCGTCCAAGCGGACGATACTGCTGCGGCAACGAGGTGGTCTCGAAACGGACGATGGCGGCAGTATTGCCGGGAATCTTGGCGACATCGACGTTCTTCTCGTTTTGAATAGCAGCGGTAACGACCTTCTTGAGCTGGTCGTCCTCCATCCAGCGGAGGCGTTTTCTCGACTCGGACTGGAGGCGCGAATCGCCTTGCATGGTCAGATACTTCCGGTAGTTGGTTTTTGCGAGTTCGAGATTGCCTTTGCGCTCGGCGATGATGGCCCGGTAGAACACCGGCGCGGCGTCATCGGGAGCCAATTGGGAAGCTTTATCGAAGGCTCGGGCAGCGGCATCGAGGCTGTCTGCCTGATAATAGGCCAGACCCAATCCGCGCCACAATTCGGGCTTGTCTGGAGTTTTCGCCAGTTGACTGGTGTAGAGGGCGATTGCGCGCGAGTTGTCGCCCTTATCAAGCACACGCGTGCCGGTGCTGTTGGTGCTTGAGCACCCGGCGACAGCACCGGCAAGTATGGCGATTACTAATGTCGCGAGAAATCCGTTTCTCATTGCGAGTTTGATTTGATCTCCAGTTCAACTCGTTGTTTGCGCTCGGATGCCAGAACGAAATTTGGCGCGATTTGCAAAGCTTCAGCATAATACTTATTCGCTGACTCCAAATCGCCTTTTTCTTCGAAGGCGATACCACGCGATTGCGCGAGTATTGCGGCGAGGCTAACATCCGGGACCTTGGCGCCGGCTTTCTTGATGGCATCGGACTGGACATTGAAATAGGTCAGGATCGAGTCGGTGACTTGTCCGATCAATTGACCGATCTTGCCTTCCTTACCTTCAAGGCTGACGCTCTTCTTCGGCAAGCTGGTTTCGGTATCGATGATGCGGGCCATGATGCGAACCTTGCCGTCTTCCATTTTCATAAACGTGCCAAAGACGAAATTCTGAACGCCGACGACCTTGCCGACTTGGAGGCGGCTGCTTTGGTCGGCGAGATCGCTTTGGGACATTTTCAGTTCATCAACGATGTAATTGATCTTTTCACGAGACGGAACATACACTACGCCGGACTGCGTCAGGGTGCTGTTCAACATGGCGGCCACGCCGATACCGGCGGAGGCGTATTTGTCGGCGTCAACGATTGAGCCATTGGCAAAATCGGCAGCGAAGACGGTTACCATCTTGGCGGCGGAGCCGGGTTTGTAGCCGGTATCCTGGCAGAACTTGATCCAGGTGCGGGCGAATTTCTTGTGCTCGGCATCTTCGTTGAAGTGCGTATTCGGGTCCATTTTGACCAGGGCGCCAAGATAGCTGACTGCAACCGGTTCCTGATTGTTGACCGCGGCAGCTTTGGAGAGCCAAGTCAAGGCGGCAATGCTGTCTTGCGTGGTCAAGCCAGGCTGGCTGACGAGATCGGTGGCTTTGAGTACCGCATCGGCGAATTCGCCGGTGCGATAGAGCTGGCCGACCTTGTCGAGGTCTTCCTTTACGCCGGCGTTTGCCGACACGAGCGGCAACATGAGCACGGCAAGCGCCATGAGAATCGATAAAGTTCGCATTTCGTTATTCCTTTCGTTCAACGTAAATGTTTGATTACTCAACGCAAAAGAAAATCATTTCTTCCGAAGGCGAATTTCGACCAAGTCGGTGCCGGGCAGATTGATAAATCTCGGCTTGTCGACGGTGCGATAGTCCGGATGATCGATCCAGATCTTGTGCGGACCGTTCATCAGCTTGGTCGGGTACGGAGTTTCGGCATCGGTAATTTTCTCATTGTCGATATACACCTGCGCGGCGACGACCTCGTTCGGGTTGTTTTCGACCAGGGAAGCCACTCTTAGCTTGCTCTCGGTCGCGCTGGGCGTGAAGACCTTGCGGACTTCGCCGCCGTCGACGCTGACGATATCGGTGAGTCTTCCGGTGTCGGTAATGAGACCAATCTCGAAAGTACCTTTCGCCAAATTTGGAAATGTGATCGGTTGTCCTTCATATTGTACACTCTTACCGTCGAACACAATTGAAACGGGTTCGAAAATCTTGTAGTTTTCCACAACAACAACTATGCTGCCCGCGGCGGCTGCGCCGGCAACGGCAAGCGTAAACGATTTGGACACAACGACATCGCCAACTTGAATGTTTTGCGAAATCGGTGTCATCCCCTGCCCTTCCAGCTTGACCGGGTAGCTGCCGGGAGCAAGGTTTTTGCGCGAAAAAGTGGAGCCGTTTAGTTGTTCTTTCTTTCCGGCAAATTCAATTGTCACCGGCGCGAATTGCTGGGCGTTGGCGAAGGTCAATTCCACGCCGCCCGGGGCGACGGGCGCCTGTTTGAAGCCGTTCCAGATATTTAGCAACGCGGGCGGAAAACGCCGGTCCGTAAAATCTGCGGCAGGCGCATCGGAGTACAGTTCCTTCAATAGTTCAGTGGCATCGGCGATTTGCTGGTTCATCAGCTTGGAAGCGGCCTGAAATTGGCGGATTTGCAGCGACTGCTCGGCGGAAGCGGATTTTGATTGGCGGAGATTGTCGAAGAATGCTGCAGCTTCCGGGAAGCGGCGATCATCAAACGACTTCATCGCCAAACCGAGCGAGTCAGCAAAGGTCGCGACGCTGGCGGGTTTTTCTGGTGCAGAAGGCATCAAGAAATAGACTGCAACCAACGCGAGCACGACAATGGCAGAAATAGCGCCGATGATTTTGCCTTTGCCAGATGACGGCTTTGGTTCGTGACGCGGCGGGGGCGGCGAAGTCGCAACTGTGCGTTCGCCGAAATTCGTCGGAGTGCGCATCGTTTTGTCGAATGTCGGTTCGGACGGAAGTTGGCGCAGCGCATTCGCCATCTCTTCGGCGTTTTGGTAGCGTTTTTCGGGCTTCTTTTCGAGCGATTTAAGAATCAGCGTTTCGAACTGTATTGGCAATCCGCTGCGAAATTCGCTGGGCGGCGGCGGCGCTTGTTCAAGATGACCGGTCATGATTTCGTAGTCAGTTTCGGCCTCGAAGGGTGTGCGCCCGGTTAGGCACTGGTAGAGCGTCACGCCGACGGAGTAGAGATCGCTGCGGTTGTCGATGTCTTTGCCGCGGATTTGCTCCGGCGACATATAGAGCAACGAACCGGCGCCAGTACCGGTGCGCGTAAGTTTGGTGCTGCCGGCGACCTTGGCGATGCCGAAGTCGGTGATTTTCACGATGTTGTTTTTCGTGATCATGATATTGGACGGTTTGATATCGCGATGAACGATGCCGTTGATATGCGCGTAGCCAAGGGCAGCAAGAAGCTGGTCGAAGATCGGAACGGATTCGCTGGGGGCGAGATGTTTCTTGTCGCGCAAGATGCGGTCGAGGTTTGTGCCGTCGACGTATTCCATCACGATGAAGCTCAAGCCGTCGACCTGGTCGTAATCGTAGACGCGCACGATATTCGGATGTTCGAGCCGTGCCAACGCGAGGGCTTCGCGTTCGAAGTAGGCGGCGAGCATTTCATCGGAAGCGACTTGCGGGTGCAGGATCTTAAGGGCGACTTGTTTTTGTAGCTTGGTATGGTGAGCGAGATAGACGGCGCCGAAGCCGCCTTCGCCCAATTTATCGAGGATGTCGTATTTGCCGACGCGCTTTAAGTCCATTTAAGTCCTACAATATCAATCCGTTAAGATACCAGAACGTTTAAGTAACGAGGATCGACTAAATGCGTCAACTAAAATCGGGTAACCGCAAAGTCTGGCCCAGAATCAAAACGGCGCCATTCGGTGAAGAATGACGCCGTTGAAATACTCAACCGTCGATTAGAACGGATTGCACGGAGGCGGCGGGCCGCCGGCAAAGATGTAGTTAATCATGAACACAGCGTCCGAGATATTGACGCTTGCATCGCAATTCGCATCACCGGCATCGACAACCGGTATCGGCGCCGGTCCACCGGCGAAGATGTAAGAAATGTCATAGACGGCATCGCTGATGGTGATGATACCGGTGTTGTCGGCGTCGCCGTGCATGATTAACACTTCGACGAGCGAGGTGTCAACATCGTTGATTCCGATCAGCGAGGTGGCTTCCGCCTTGAGCCAAACATTGTCGAACACGCTGGGAAGCGTTGCAGCCGGGCAAACAAGCTGCACGGTGACGGCGCCAGATTGTGTGGGATTCAAAGTAATCGACGGCGCGGAAGGTGTCGCGCTCCAACCGTTGGTGCTGCCGGCGGTCAAATTAAACGTCTCGGTGACGACGCCGGAGTTCTGAACCATAAAACTCACGTTGGTCGTGTTGTTCGAATAAACACTGTCGTCGGCGACGGCATTGACGCTGACGGCGATTGCCGGGGCGTTGGTGTAAGAGGCACCGTAAGTGTAAGCGCGGTCGCTTAGGGTCTGGCTGACGTTGGTAATCACCATGATCAGCGAGTTCCAGGTATTGGCGCTGTAGAGCGTATACGAGCCATCACCGCTGGCATTGAGCGTCATCGTGGATTCGGCGTAGACGTCGGTAGGCGAGCTCTTCCATGCCATCATCGTAACTATCCACGGCGTCGAATTGTCGCCATTAAAATCGACAGTGAAGGTTTGTGCATCGACAGGAATATTGAACTGGACGTAATTTGTGCCCATCGCATCAGGGGATTTACCGGCAAGCGGCGCCTGTCCTGATACTGGATAGGAACTGTGCGTGCGAGTTAAGGAAATCAACGGATAATGGCCGCCCTCTTCGAAATGCGCGCCGTCATCGCGGCTGCTGGTGATAAAATTCCAGGCAGTGAATTTGGCAAATTGCGGATTGAGCGTTTTGCCATAGGTCGCCAGCACGTTGGTGAAAGCCGGATACGGCGTGGTGTTGATCAACTCGTTCCAAATCGCCGGCATGATTGCGGCGCCGTTAGTTTGGACCAGATACATCGGCCAGATAAAAGCGGCATACAAATGCAGGCCGGTTGTGGAATGGAGCGAGAGATCGGGACCATTAAACCATTCGCTGCAATAATTGTAGTTGTCGTTGACCGGATCGTAAACCTGGTCTTCCATCCAAGTAGCGGCGGCTTCCATGAACCAGACGTTTTCGCCGACGTCATAAGCAAACTGAATGGCGTGATAGTATTCGTGAGCGACGGTGACTTTGGCGGCGCCTTTTTGGTCGCCATCGGGATCATCATTTGGCGGGAAGCCGGAGAAATTGCGATGAACCGAAATGTAGCTGGAGGCATCGTTCCACGGATTTGGTCCGCCGGTTTCCGGCTGGGTGTAACCGTAGTATCCCATTTCCTCGGTGTAGATATCATAGCGCGAATCGCCGCCGGAAACACCGTCGGACGGCGGGACCAGATGTCCGAGATTGGTGATTTCGGCTTTATAGGAGCTGTCGCAATAGGCGGCGATCCACTCGATGTAGTCGGGGATGCCGTTTGCTGGCGCGGTATCGGTGGTCGGGACGCCGTGCGTTCCGGAGGTGTTGTACCAGATTTTGAAGTTGCCGCCCGGCGAGTTGTAGCTGAACGAACGGGTCGGTCGCGCGAGGATATTTTTCAATTCCGTCTGATTGTCGGGGCTGAACATCGGCCAGCTTTGGCGAACTTCGACGAGGATTTCAGTGGCGCATTTGTTGAGTTCCAAAGTTGACGATTGTAGAGCCGGCGGCAAGGAAGCCGGATCCTTGATCGAGCGGACTTCGAGCATCAGGCGGTCTTCGACAGACATGCCGCCTTTGGCGAATTCGTCCTGAATAAGTTGATACGATGATTTCTGTGCGGCGAAGATCGACGCTGTGCTCAACAGCGCGAATCCTGCCGCAATGATTGCGGATTGACGCAGCAATCTGGCAAGGTGCATGGTGGTCTCCAATTCTCCTCGGTTACAATTCACAAGGCGCCGGGCCGGAGCTGAAGATGTAGTTGATGAGGTAAACGGCATCACTGATTGAGGGGATGTCGTTGCAATCAACATCTGCAGCTTGCAGCGGGTTCGGTGTAGCACCGCCGGCAAAAATCCAATTTAACAAAAACACGGCATCGGAGATACTGACGACGTTGTCGTTGTCGACATCTCCGGAGACGCGGAAGTAGACGTGATAGGTGTAATTAAAGGCCGTACCGAAATGACTGGCGACGGCGGGAATGAATGTGACGCGCAGAGCATTTTCGAAATTCGGAATACTAATTTTGACTTTGCCATTTACTAATGGAGAAACGATGGAGTCGGCATAGACGCCGCCGCCATAGTCGATGACATAGGAGACGCCCCAAGTTGCGGCCGTAAGGCCGGCAAAGTCGAAAAGAAGCATCCCGTTGTAGCCATTGAGATTTTCAACCACGATGTAGTTGGAGCCAAAGGGCTCCGGCGGCGTGATCGAGAAATTACCGGAATCGGGCAAGGTGTAATGATGCACCATCAAATTGACTTGCGGATAGTCTGCAGCCGCTGCGAAGTGCTCGCCGATATCGCGGTTGCCGGTGTGGTAGTTCCAGTTGACGAAGCGGACGAATTCTTCCTCGATGGTTGAGCCGGCCGAGTCGATGGCCGAGCCCCACGCAGTGACTGCAGTTACAGTACGACAACGCGACCAAATCTCGCGCATGATGTTGACGCCGAAACGTTCCTGCATGTATTTCGGCCAGATGAATGAGCCGTAGCGATGAGCACCGCCGGCTTGAAGGCCGGTTTGGGTTGTAGTGAAAAAGTACGGCAAATAGTTGTAGTTGTCATTGACCTGCGGGTAAGCCATTTCTTCCATCCAGGTCGAGGATTGCTCCATGAAGAAGCTCTCTTCGCTGACGTCGTAGGAAAATTGAATGGCGTGATAGAATTCGTGCGCGATGGTAACTTTGAGGGCGCCAAGCACGAGCCCCTCCGGGTCGTTGTTCGGCGGGAAGCCGCCGGTGAAAGTATTGTGCACGACGATGTGTGAGCTAAAATCGTTCCAAGGTGCCGGTCCGGCCGTTTCGGGGCTGGTGAATCCGTAGTATGGCACTTGTTGGAAATAAATATCGTATTGGTCGGAGCCGCCCTGGGAGCCGTCGCTTACCGGCGGCAGATGGCCAAGCGTGACAATCTCGTAGAGCCAGCAGGAGTCGGCGAAATCGGCAGCGCGCTCGATGTAATCGGGCATGCCGTTGGTGTCGGCATCGGCAAGCGGAATCGAGTTCGGGCCGGAGGTGTCGAAATGCAGTCGGAAATATGCGAGCGGTGTTTCGATGTACCATTGAGTCGAAGGACGCACGAGAAACATTTTGGCGTATTGCTGATATTGATCGGGATTATTCTGGATGACATTGAAAGCTTCGACAAGATCGTCGGTGGCGCATTTGGAAAGCGCATCAGTCGTGCTGCGATATTGTGCCGGAAGTTCAGCGGGTGCGAGAATCTTGACGGCGCGATAGATTGCGGCGGTTTCGGCGGAGATTTTACCTTCGGCGACCGATGCGGCAATAGGATCCGGTGCCGGCGAGAATTGATCTTGCGCGGCAGAGGCCGACTGATTTGCCCAGACGAAAAGACTAAACAAAAGAAGATGAATTAGCCGCAAGATTCGACCTTCGATAGCTAAGATGTGTAAACCGCGATAGGTATACCTGACAGCACAATTTAATTGACGCGGTCGGTTTTGTCAAGTCTAAACTTATCAACGAGTTAGCCGGGGCGGTTGTTTGCGCGCCGACTAAGGTATTTGCTTACATTACATTATCGGGAAAAGGCGGGCAAGTTTGAGCGGGGGAAGGCGTCGGAAAACCCTCTCCCTTACCCCTCTCCCGAGAACGGGCGAGGGAAAACATGCGGAATATCAAGAGCACAGCACTCCTTAGGTACATGATTCCCGCAACATTGGTTAGTTGATAGGAAATAAAAAGGGGTCGAATTGCTTCGACCCCGGTGAATTTGGAAGGTTCACGAGGAGGAGATATTCACCTCGTTTAGGCCAACTCGTCAGAGTTCCAAAGTACGAGCGCAGTGCGTGGTATCGAGCAATCCATACTCGCCCTTCAAGATCTTGTCGACGATCTTGACGAACTTCCGTGACACCAAGGACTGCAGCTCATAGGGGTGCCAGAGCTCCTTCTCCCCAATCGGGGCGTGCTGTTCATTGGTCTTGCGACGTGGCATAACTGTACCTCCAATCAGACGTTGATTGAAGTCAGCACCCGAATGATTGGTCGTGCGTGGTAAGCCCGGCTTTTAAGGGTGATCTTAAAGAAACATTGGGCGGTTCGTTGTGAGGGTGAACCTTCCACCTATTAGTTTTTTGACATACACTTCAGAGTTTGAACTTATCGTGCAACCTTTTGATAGCGCGCCATTTATAGATGTGCACAACTTGTTGAGTAACTCCCAGAATGGCGGCAACATCGCGTTCGGTTTTGCCGGATAAGACCAAGAGCAAAGTCTGACGCTGGCGCTCGGACAAACTATGATTGATGTGCCAGATGAGTTTGCGTTTGTAGGAGGCGTAGTTTTGGAAGTCGGCGCGATTGTCATCATCGAAATAGTAGGCCGACATTTCCTGGCTGAACTGCTCGAGGATCTGCTGGTCGACCGTTATCTCGGCAAACTGGTATTCACGCTTGGACATGAAATCGGGCTCGCTCGCAATGCTGTCTAATAATGTTGAGAACTCCCCCAAGATATGCGCGCAGATCAGGCTGTCAACAAGAATGGATGAACGGAAAACGGTGATGCGTTAGTTTTCGTTCAGATGGTAGATGATCCCGAAATAGACCGGGAAGAAAAGCATGTTCTTGCGCAGAGGTCCAACCGTCGCGCCGGAAGTCTCCCAGCTCGAGCTGAAAGAATTGAGACTGACGGCTTCGATGGAGAAGCTGGCGCTGATGTTGGGTGTGATGTTGGCCTGGATACCGCCGCCGCCGGAGAAGACGGGTTTGGCGCCGAGGCTGTAATCTTTGTATTCGATGACACCGTCCGTGGATTGCGGCATCGAGATGCGGCTGGCTTCAAAGAGGCCGGCGCCGAGTTTCATAAAAGGGCGATACTTCCCTTCGCCAATCATGAAATATTGGAGATAGATGCCGACGCGGCGGATGCGCACGCGCGAGTGGTCGATTTTTTCATTGGGAAAAATCGAGATGTTTTTGGGATGAAAGTTGGAGTATGAGATTTCCAATCCGCCGACGGTAGAATTTGTGATGAAGTAACCAAATTCGCCGGTGAGAGTGATGCCTTCCTTGCGCCAACTTGAGGCGATGAGCTGATAGTTGGCATCCGAGAGTGCACCGACCGGGAACGTGAATCCGAATTTCGGGGCGACAAAAGCGGTGCCGGTGCGGTCGAGGTCAGTGAGAGTTGACGCGATTCCGGCGATGGATGGAATCAGGAAAACTAAGGCGACGAGAAAGAGTTTCTTCATACGAGTTTGTTATCGACAAATGGCGGGGGGAGTTTAGCAGTGCCCTCACCCCCCGCAAAATGCGGGATCTTCGACCTGCCCCTCTCCCTCGAAAGGGAGAGGGGAAACTGAAGCCACAGTCTGGGGCATTGAATCGCAATACAACCCCCTTGCCCCCTTTGTTAAGGGGGAATAACGAAACGGCGAAGAGAGCGCAAGTCACCCTCACCCCTTCCCCTCTCCCTCGAAAGGGAGAGGGGAAAATTTAAGACACACCCCGTCTCGACCGCCCTCATTCTTCGGGCGTTCGAGCCACCCCTCTCAAGAGGGGAACAGAGTTAAGTGTCGGTTGCTGACAGATGACGGTGGATGAAGGAAGATCGATTAGGGGCAGGAGGCGCAAGGAGCGGCGCCGCCGGCGAAGATATAGTTGATGAGATAGACGGCATCGGAGATGGTGACAATTGCGTTGCAGTCGACATCGCCGGAGAGAATTGGATTCGGCGCCGGACCACCGGCAAAGATGTAATTGATCAGGAAGACGGCATCGGAAATTGTCACGATGGTATTTCCATCGGGGTCGCCGCAGACAAACTGCGGGCAACCAAGTTGATTTACGGATATGTTCTGGCAATAAAAGGTCTTGGCCTTGTCGACGACGGTCTTGAGTCCGGCAAGCGAGCCATTGAGTTGACCTGCGAAGACTACGACAAACTTAAACGAGTCGACAGGCGCAATGACGCTTTCGTGAACTGCTGCGACGACGACGGAATTCAAATCGCCCATGATACCGGCGCCTTCGAACTTGGTGATATTTTGCATCTTGTTCCAGAGGCTGTCCGTTTGGTAAACCTTGAGCGGGTTGACGTAGCGCGCGTTTTCCCAAACGAATCCACCCGGTGCCGGGTTACCATCTTCGCGGATAACGGCAAGTGCGGCGAAGCGTTGGTTGTTGGGCACCGAGGCGGTTCCCTGCTGGTAGACCATGTGGCGGGAGTCATCGCCGCCGCTAGTATTACTGGAACCGTCGTCGGACGGTATGTCCCAATCCACAGCGTACCCGACGGTCATGTTTTCGATGCGGTTATCGAGATTGGCGGGACCGGGATAAATCGAGAAACGCGCCAAGTAAAAGTCGGAATTGGCAGCATCTTTCGGAGCATAGTAAGTAACGCGAAACGCGATGGTCGAATCGCGATTCACGCCGGTTCCATAAGCGAGGCGATACAGTGGATTAGTATTGTCGACGACGAGATTCGATTTTGCGTACAGCCGGTCGTAGGGATTTGCAACGGTCGGCTGTCCGCCGGCGCCGTCATAGATCAGCCAACTCAAGCTGTGCGCTTGAGTACCGACGATGAGCGAGCCGTCGCGCAGATAATTGACTCCCGCCGCAGTATATGTGAAGAGATTGCCCTGCTCGTAGTTGCCGATGCGTCCACCCTGATTGACGTTCAAGCGATTGGTGACGGTATTGATTGCCTGGTCGGTGGGAAGGTAGAATTCGACAAAGTTGTATAGATCGACAAAGACGGACAAAACCAAGTTGCTGTCACCGTCGTTGTAGGCAAAGTCCACACGTGCGCGATAGAGTCCTTCGGTGGCAGGGCTGTTGACGCGAAGCTTGAGCGTGTCGGCGAATGTACATCCCACGAGCACCGAAGAATTTGCCGGATCGTTGGGGAAGCTAAGCCAGCCGCTTCCGGAAATGTAGTTTGTAGTGCGCACGTATGTCGCGACCGCGTTACCGGCGTTGACGAGAGTTATCGACGTGTCGCGCTGCTGCGAGGGTGTCGTATGGAACGGATAGCCGATCGCAGTTGGGATCGCGCTAAGATGCGAATACGTTTGCGTGGTGAAACAGGGATAGCTCAAGTTCATCACCGGGTTGCTTGTCCAAGTGCCTTCGGAATAAGCAACAGTGCCGGGGTCCTTGTCGAGAATATACTGGATGCGCAAACTGTCGGTGACATAGGCTGCAGCGGACGACCAATGTTCCGAGAAGCAGTTTCCGGCGGCGCAATTATTGGAAGACGTATTCGTCAGGTTAACCGGCGGTCCCCAGGTGGCGCCGCCATTGGGAGAGACTTGCGCGAAGATTTCGCCGTTGGCAAAACCAGCGAGCGAACAGTCATGCGGTCCCGGGTCGGCGTTGTCATCGCCGATGAAATAAGTGTAGCTGGCGTAAAGCCGCGGAATACCGGCGACGGTGCATTCGCTTAGACTCATCTTGGAAATGTTCTTGTTCCAGGTGCCGCGTTTGCAAATCGCCTCGGAGTTGTCGGCATCGGCAAGAAGGCTGCGGCACTGCGAGCACTTGTCCCAATGATAGAGACGGGCACCCTGATTTCCGACCTGCGAGTAGGCAGAATCGAAGTATGAAGTTGTCCAGAGAATGTGCAGACAACCGTCGCTGGAATAAAGTGCAGCGAGATCGGTATAGGCGCGTTCGTAGTCGTTGCCGTCATAATTGGTAATATTGGTCTTGAGCAACCAGCTTGTGCCGTTGTCGGTAGATTCCTGATAGACGACATCGTTGTTGCGTTGCTGGATAGCGTCGGCATGCGCCCAATCGGCAGGACGCAGCCAGACAATGGCGACCTTGTTGGAATTTGGATCTTGCTCGACTACTGCGGAAACGGTGGTGACGGTGTCGATGAAGAGGCCGCAGGTCGTTGCAGGCGCAGTCATGCCGGCATTGGTGCGATAGTAGACCAATGACAGCGCAGTCTGGGCGCCGGCATATTCGGTGCTGACTACATGAGCCAGCGGCTGGCTGGAGGCGTTGGCATCGATAGCGACTTTAGGCCAAAGGTAGGGACCATCCGTGCCGGCGCCGGTGTTGATACCCTGACAGTTGACGCCAGGTCCGGAGAAAGCGAAATTCGTAAATGTGGCGAGTCCGAGGCCGTCGCCGCGGGCGAATTTGGTTCGGTTATCGGCAAGCTTGTGATAGGCGACCCCTACCCTGCCGCCTCCGGTGGGATCATAACCGAGTGCGGTGAAACCGCCGCCATCAACAACCGGATCGACGGTGAGGTTTGAAATCGTATTGCCGCTGGAAAGTTCGCGAGCTTGATAGACAGTGTTGCGATTGGCGGTCGAAGCGCCGGGCAGGTAGTTCCACACATTGTGCACCCATCCACCGCCGACGACAATTTGGCGGCCCATCGAACCATTCTGCTGCATGTCGTTATAGGTTGTGCCGACTTGGAGGCTGGAGTTCGGACTGAAGAAGAATCCGCGGGCAAAGGAAATGTCGATTGCCGGCAGCGAAGCGGGCATGATGGCGGATTCCATCAGTGGTTCTGTTGCGGGATTGGAAATGATATCGGATTTCTTGGCAACGGGAGCAGCCGCTAGCTTAAGCCATGCGGACAAGACAAACGAACACAATAGTGCGATGAGCACAATTCGAGGGTGATGCACAATGACAGGCAGACTCATCAACGAATTTCCAAGCTCTTGAAGTAACGGTTGTTGCTCAAATCAGAATAACGCGAAAACGGCCAAAAAGCAAGTGAAATAGCACGCACGCGGGACGGGATGCATTCGGAATTAGTGAACAATTTGTTACGAGCCCAGCGCTGGCGCTGGGGCACCTGAATTAAGGGTTGCTCTCGGAGCGGCCCATTACGGGCAAGCTGAACAAGGCGCCGGTCCGCCGGTGAATATGTAGTTGATAAGATAAACCGCATCGGAAATGGTGATGATTCCGTTGCAGTCGGCATCACCGGTCGTGATCGGATCAGGCGCCGGTCCGCCGGAGAAAATGTAATTGATAAGATAGACGGCATCGGAAATCGTGACGATATTGTTGCCATCGGCGTCACCGCAAATTCCCGACGGTTCGACGACAATGATTGTCAGCGACACGGTATCAGTCTTCTCGGGAAAGCTGGAATCTTTGCAGACCAAAGTGAAAAAGTACTGCGCCGGAAAAGTCGGAATGCCGGAAAGCACAGCGGTCGCAGTATCGAAGTCAACGCCAAAGGGCAAGTCGCCGCCAAGGAATTGCCAGTGATACGGCTGGATTCCACCCACTGCCTGGAGCGTATCAGCATACATTTCGCCAAGGACGGCATCGGGGAGATTGGTCGAGATTACGTGGACGCCGAACGGAACGAGAGTCGCAGTGCGGAGAATCCACTGAAGCGGATCAAGCTGAATATTTGTGACCGAGTCCGCAAAGGGCAGCGAGTAAGCCATAAAGCGGCCATTGTTCCAGATTGTCGTGTCGACTGTACCGGCCGTGGTAGTCACAGCAGTTTTGATCGGCATGCGGAAAACGGTCGGCGTTTCCTGCACTTGCTCGATGAAGAGATCGACGATGTAGTCGCCCATGCCGTCGGGCCGGCATTGCCAAGAATATTCGTAATCAGGGTGGCCCTCGCCGTAAATCCATTCGTTCGTGAACCAGGAAATATCTTCACCGGCAGTGGCGCTGAAGACGGAGACGAAGTCTTCGGTGGTCGCAGTGCCGTAACGGAACTGCGAATTGGCGAATGCGCGCACACCCTGGAAGAAAAGCGAATCGCCGTAGACGCCGCGCAGCATGTGCAGGACAAAGGCGGCTTTATCGTACGACAAGTTCGAGTCGTAGATTTCTGACTGCGTGAGATTCTCGACGTAGATTGAGCCGGGTCCCATGAATTTTAGCGTCTGCATGTAGTTGCGATACGCCGTAGTACCGGCGGTGGCTTCCATGAAGAGCGGCTCGGAATAGGTAGCGAAGCCTTCGTTGATCCAAATGTGGTGGAAGGTGCGGCAAGTGATCATGTCGCCCCACCATTGGTGCGCCGATTCGTGGGCAATGACCCAGTCGGTGTGGAAGTCGGTTGCGAACATCGCGAAAGTCTGGTGCTCCATCGCGCCGTTCCAGCCGAAGTCAGCACAGCCCATTTTTTCGTTGATGTAGGGGTATTCGCCGTAGCGATCGCTCAAGATGGTCAACGATTGCGGGCCGATGGTCTTGAACGCGTTCATTGCGACAGTATTGCCCGGAAGCGAATAGCTGTAATACGGAATCGAGTCGGCGCCGTAGACCCAAGTCTGGATATCTTTCGTATAGGTCGCACAGCAGAACGCGACGAGATAGGTGCAGATCGGATAGTTGTGCTTGAAATGCTCGAGTTTGCGGCCGCCGCCGAGATCGGTGGAAGTCACACGCAGTCCGTTGGTAGCGATGTCATATGCCGATGGGCATTCGATGTAGAGATCGAGCGAGTCGACCTTGTCTTCCGGAAAATCTTTGCTGGGCCACCAATAGCGGGCACGAAACGGCGTGGCTTTAGTCCAGCAGAGTTGTGTCGAGAACTGCGAGGTAAAGGTCAGACCGGCGGAGCCGTCGTAGTATGGCTTGCCGTGGTAGAAGACCTCCATGTCGAATTCTTGATTAAGGCCGACCGGCGCCGGCAGATTGATCGAGAGCAGATGACTCACATGAGTATAGGTCGCCGTTGTGGCGCCGACCTTGATGGAGTCAACCGTTAGTTCATTGCGAAAATTGAGATCGACGCGGTTTAACGCGGCAACAAGCGATTTGACCTTGTAGTCGACGAAGGCGATAGTCGACGAATCGGTGAAATTGAGATTGAGATGCAATCCATAGTAGCGCATGTCGAAATCGTTTTGATTACCGTCGACCTTTTCGCCACGATCGAGATTCTCGATGATGGCTTCCTGCTTGCCCTCGGAGTGGATCGAGTAGAATGCGTGGCGCGCTGCGCGGATTTCCGCGATGTCTTTTTCGGTGAGATTATTCCAATCGTAGGCAAAAATGCCAGCGCTGCAAGGAAGCAGCACGGCGAGCAGCATGGCGACTCTAACGAGGATATTCATAGTTCACGCTAATTCCTGCTTGGGTATGTATCGACAGGTTATCGACTAATAATACGACAGGAATGCCGATTCGTCAACCGGGAATCGCGCGCGGCCGACAGCCTACCCGTTATCTACGGGCAGGCGGCACAAGGCGCAGGACCGCTGGAGAAGATGTATTGAATCAGGTAGACGGCGTCTGAAATCGTAATGATCGAATTGCAGTCGACATCCGCTGAACTCAACGGGAATGGCGGCAAACCGCCGGCAAAAATGTAGGTGATTATGAAAACAGCATCGGAAATCGTTATGACTCCGCTGCCATCGGCATCGCCGCAGGCTCCGCAGGCATCGCCGACACCGTTGTTGTCGGTATCGGTCTGAAGCGGATTCGGTGTATAGGGACAATTGTCGTTGGGGCAGGTGTTTGCAGCGAATCCGGGATTGCCGAAACCGTCGCCGTCGGTGTCAGTGCAGGCATCGCAAACGTCGCCGAGACCATCATTGTCGAAATCGCTTTGATTCATATTCACGATAGTGGGGCAATTGTCGCAGGAGTCGCCGCGCTGGTCATTGTCCAGATCTTCCTGCAGCGGGTTGAAGACACCAAGGCAGTTGTCGACATTTCCGCAGGCGCCGTCGCCGTCGGCATCATTGAATGGATCAGCCGGGCAGAAGTCGCAAATGTCGCCCATGCCGTCATTGTCGCCGTCTTCCTGGCCCGGATTCGGTCCGAACGGGCAGTTGTCGACCAAGTCGGAAACGCCGTCGGCGTCAGAATCAGGCAGGCCAAGATTGTATTCGGTCATGACAATGGGATTTGCGGGATTCGTGGTGTGGCGCTGGGCAAAGACGCGACCGGAAATACCGACATTGAAATGCGTCGTGCGATATTCGGATACGATTGAGTCGCCGACGGTGCTGACCTGAATTGGAGCGAGCCAGGATAAGCCCGCATCAAACGACCAGGCACAGAAGAGCTTGTGTTCTTTCTCGAAAACGCATCCGACGGTGTCGCCGACGATGTCGGTCAGAACAGGATAGTTCTCTGCCGCAGCAGTCGCAACGACCGTGCTGGTCATCGCGATGTTATCGACGTCGGCCGTATTGGTGCTGAAGAATACGATGTCGAAATTGGTCGGTGTTGCGTCGTTGTAAACAGCGGCGACAATCATGACGCGGCCGCTGTCGGCGGAGATATCGGGATAGCGCAAGTGTTCGTTGTTATTCGCCAATTCGATGACGGCGGCATCGGTGGTCATGGTCCAATTGAACTGAAAATCCTGACGGATGAATAATTTGTACTGGGCATCAGCTGTGTCGAGGTAGTCATACACGGCGTAAGTCAGGTTCGAAATTTTGTCTATAGCGGCCGCAGTCGTTTTGCTGTAGGGAAACTGCGCGTAGTAGCTGCCGAAGGGGAGATTATTGTGGCGGCCAAAGACTGTCGGAACATCGGCGAGCGAGTCGATACCGCTGCGGCTCATGATCGCACTCTCGAAGCCCCAGTTCCAGCTCTGTGCCGGATACGGTGCGGCAGCGATATCGGCCATCTTCATGCGTTTCCAGCCTAAACCTGCCAGACTGAAAAAGCTCACACTCCAGCCGGCGGGATTATTCGGGTCCGGCACATCGGCGAGCATGAACGCGCCGCCGCTCTGGAACGACCACGGCGGAACGAATGATCCGAGCATACGGGTGCCGGTATTGAAATTGTCGATGGAGGGATAATCGGCGCCTTTGAGATCGAGGAAACAACAACCGGACCACGAGGTGCCGAAGTTGGCGGAGCCGTTGATATAGGTTATGCTCGAGTCGGAAGCGCCGTCGAAGTATTCGTACATCCGCGCCATAATGCCGCTGCCGTTTGAAGCGACGGACGGGTGCCGCCACTGCTGCAAGACTTGCGGCTGGCGATTGGCGGAATTGAGAGCGCGCAGCGAATCCGCAAATTCCGCATAACTCATGGTGGTTTCGGTCGGAAGAATAACGGTCGGTTGGGCAGTGACATCCGTATTGCGGGATTTCAACAATGGTTGATTACCGGCAACGATTGTCGGGCCATGAAGTCCAATTAACAGAGCCAAAGAAAGTGCAGCTACATGCCCCTGAAGCCCGAACCGTGTTGTCCGCATGCGCAACTCCTTGTTGGTGCAGGATGGTAGTTTCATTTGTGGCTGTGCGCAACCCGCCGGTGATAATGGCTAAGAACCGGCTGACGAATATCCGCTGCCATAAATGTACGCTAGACCTTGAGTGGTTTGAACATTTGCAATTTAGCGAGTTAAAATGCAAAAGTCAAACAGCAAATTCTTGCTTTCGCAGGAAATCACCACCCCGATCTGCGCCAACGTAGCCCGTTGTAACGGCCAGAGGATCCAAACGCTCTTCCGGTCCAGCGGGTTGATAGTTTCATCGGCAGCCGGGCAGGATATCTCGCGCGTCGGAGACAAATGTTTCTCGATCTAGCCCGATTTCGGCAGTCCATACTGAAACAACTACGGCCAGTCCGGTTGCAACTGCGCGGATGGCTCGGACGCCGATTTGGCTTACTATTCGATGGGGCGGATTTCGGAGATGGTCCCGGTCCAGTTGTTCGAGCCGAACTTGAATTCGACGAGTTCGCCGACCTTCTTCCCCATCAACAATTTGGCGACCGGGGCTGCGAAGGTGACCATGTCGGGCATCAAGTCGAGTTCGTATTCGACCGGGCCGACCAGATTGAAGATATGTTTGGCGCCGGATTCGACATCGAGGACAATCGCGCAGGTGCCGAAGAGCACTTTATCGGGCGGGGTGGCGGACATGTCGATGACGCGTCCCTTGAGGTAAGCTTTGAAGCGCTGCATTTTTTCGAGGAGAAGCACCTGGCGCTCTTTGGCGGCGTGATAGGCGGAGTTTTCCTTGAGATCTCCAAGTGCGGCGGCTTCGCCGATATCTCTTGAGTTGCCGTCGATGTCCTTTTTGAGCGCGTTGATCTTTTCGCTTAGAATCTTGTGGGTACTGCGGAGAATAGGAACTTCCATCAATTGAATCCTCGAAAAATAGTTAGAAGCCGATCCGCCATCGGACCGGCGAAGACGACACTTCCTTGTTTGATGAAGGGTTGTCCTGATGGCCGCCAAGATAGCAAAATTTCGTCCGGCAGCAAGCGGGAATCCGAGTCGATTCAAGCCGCTTGATTCTTTAATTGAGGATTCGTATACTTTATCGGTCCTTATTGAAAAATTGAAAAGCCAGATATTCCGAACTCGAAACGCAGAGGTACGCTATGCGCCTACTACCGAATCGTCCAATGAGAGCATTCCTTCCGGTGATTTGGGGGATATTTGCCGCCTTACAAATTGCATCCGCGCCGGCGGCAGCCGCAGATTTGCAACAGTGGCTGAGCACGCCGATCTGGTATGCGCAGTTTGAGGTAGAGTTCAAGGTGGCACACAAGGATACGGCCATCGTTGAAGGAGTCACGAGAATTACGCATATCGACATGGACCGAACGTTTTCGGCGATGTGGCCGGTTGACATTCGCAGCGACGGTCCGAGTATGGTGCTTGGAACTTCAATGTTGAGCGGCGGAGCCGACGGGAGCAAGCCCTCCCTTGCGGATCAGCAGAAGATGATGGAAGGGATTTTTGCGCGCATGAACACAGCGGCGAACTGGATGAGCTCGGGCGGTGCGTTAGCGGTTGACCCGGATGCCTCGTTCGAGGAATCGCAGGCTGCCACGGAAGCCGGAATGAAGGCAGCGATGGGGCCGGCAAGGCTTGAGTACTTGCGAGTGGATATCGGTTTGGGATGCGTCAACGAAATGGGTGACAAGTTCGATATGATCACGCGGACAACACACACCGGAAGCGGGCAGGTGCTTGCCGGCGGCGGACAAGGTATCACATTCGAAATTGATGCAGCGGCCAAAACCTATGCGCTGATATTACCGATTGGCTTCAATGATATGGGAACCATGATGAAGATCGTGACGACGACGCAGATCGGTATTAATGTGCCCAAGCCGGACATCACGAAAGACAGCAGCGAAGTCGGTTTAGGATTGTATCCCTCTAATGTGGAGCTTGACGATCTGAAAAACCTGCAAGCCGGAATGGCGATCATTCGCGGGGATATCGACCCGACAGCAACCAAGATCACCGGCGAGCGGACGATGGGCGCGCATTTTGATGACGGCAACAAGCTGGTGCACGGCATGATGACTTTTCGGTACACTTTGACGACGACAGCACCGCCGGCAAAGGGAAAATAGTGCAATGTCAAAATGTTGACTTTTTGTACCATTTAGCTATAATAGGGTCGATATAAGTTCACTTCCGGCTGGCAGGTACAGGTGAAATGATTTATCTCGACAACGGCGCGACAACTTACCCGAAACCCGAAGTGGTCTATCAGCAGATGGACAGCTTCTACCGGAAATACGGTGTCAATCCCGGCCGCTCCGGATACGACCTCTGCCTCGCCGCCGGGACGATGATCGAAGACACCCGCAAGCTGCTCACCAAGTTATTCAACGGCACTGATCCAAATCGGCTGATTTTTGCAGCCAATGCTACCGATGCGCTGAACTTGGCGATCTTCGGGATATTGCAGGCAGGCGACCACGCGATTACGACGACACTCGAGCACAACTCGGTGCTGCGGCCGTTGTGGCATCTGGCGCAGGAACAACATGTTGATGTTGATTATGTGCAGTTCGATGCGCGGGGTTTTGTTGCACCGGAACATATCGCGCGCAAGTTTAAACTCAACACGCGGCTGGTCGTGGTGAATCACGCGTCCAACGTCATCGGGACAATCCAGAACATTGCCGCAATCGGCGAGCTGTGCCGCAGCAAAGGCGTTCTGCTCCTGGTCGATGTTTCGCAATCGGCCGGCAAGATTCCGGTGGATCTGCAGGCGATGAATCTCGATGTAATCGCTTTCACCGGACACAAGTCTCTTATGGGGCCAATGGGAATTGGCGGACTGTATGTGCGCGAGGGTGTTGAAATTCGCCATACGCGCGCCGGCGGAACCGGTGTTCGGTCGGCACAGCGGCGGCATC
Source organism: uncultured Ignavibacteria bacterium (assembly GCA_964537215.1). GTDB lineage: Bacteria > Zixibacteria > MSB-5A5 > CAIYYT01 > CAIYYT01 > JADJGC01. The sequence goes on from CAZIBI010000016.1 coordinate 48,980, forward strand.
TTGACGAGTACCCCTATCGGTTGGAGTACGGCACGCCGAATCTGCCGGGAATCGCCGGTTTGAACGCAGGTGTCACGTGGCTGATGGATTGCGGGATGGAAACAATCGAGCAGCGCGAGAAGCGTTTGCTTAAGCAACTGTGCGACGGCCTGGAGAAGATCGACAGCGTGACGATGTACTGCCAGCAGGATCTGACCGATCATATCGGCGTAATGGCATTTAACATCGAAGGAATCGAAGCGGCGGAAGTCGGCACGATGCTCGATGTGGACTATGATATTGCCTCGCGGACAGGTTTGCATTGTGCTCCGCTGGTGCATGAACAACTTGGCACCGACAAGATTCACGGCGCTGTGCGATTTGGAATCGGACCGTTTACCACTGAAGATGACATTCAGAAGGCAATTGTCGCGGTTGGTGAAGTTGCCGAGCTAAGCAAGACGATGGCGCTGGCCAAGCAGCGGCAGGCTTAGGCAGGCGGCGCGAGAACGAGCGCATCGGCGACTATCTCGGTGACAGTCTTGACCTCGACGCTTAATTTGTAGTGCTTACTCAATTCTGATAATTGATCAATACAATTGTGACAAGGGGCGACGACGACACCGGCGTTGGTAGCGCGGATCTGATCGGCTTTGATCTTGCCGGCTTCAATACGGCGATCGGCGAAGCGTGTCATCGACAATTGCCCTCCCCCACCGCCGCAGCAGAAGTTATCGGCGCGATTCGGCGACATCTCGACAAACTCCGCGACCGCTTCTTGAAGCAAAGACCTCTGCGGCTCGCTGACGCCGCCAAGACGAACTAAGTTGCACGGATCGTGTAAAGTGTAGCGCTTGGGATTGCGGGATGGATCGACCGTGATTCGACCCGCAGTCAGGTAGCCCTCCATTATCTCAAGAATGCTGATCATCGGTAAGTCATCATCGGATTGCCGCCAATCGACACCTTCCCAGCGGTTGGCATTGAAACCGTGACCGCATTCGCCGAGGACAATGAACTTCGCGCCGAGGCGTTTGGCGGTTGCCTGCAAGCGCGAGGCGATTAGTGCGCCGGTTTCGTTGTCGCCGTTGAAGAGTGCGTAGTTGGTGATGTCGTAGGCATCAGACGCAAAAGTCCAACTGGCTTTGGCGGCATAGAACACTTTTCCGGCCGCGAGTAAAGAGAGCGGATAGAATTTCGCCTCGCGGGGATTGATGGCGTAGAGGAATTCTGCGTTCGTCAGATCCATCGGCATGATCGCGTGCGGATCGGAAGTCTCGCCGCGCAGTTCATCCTGGAGCCAATCGACAGTTTCCAGCCATTCTTCTTTCGTGATGCCCATGTTGTTGCCGGTAGCGACGGCTTTGTCGACGGTGGCCTGAAGTTCGCTTGGCACCATACCGGGGGATGCAAGCGCAGTGCGTCCGGCGCGAATGATCCGTTCGAGGCTGATGCCCATGGTGCAGTTGATTGTGCAGCGACCGCACAGAGAGCAGCGGCCAGAGAGCGAGTCGATCCATTCGCGCACGAGTTCGGGATCGAGTTGTTTGGCTGAATTGAGGAACGGCAAGTACCGTCCGGCCAGCGTGTGCTCGCGGGCGAACACTGATGTGACAAGATTGGCTTTGTGCGCGGGGATAGATTCTGATTCACCATTCGCGAGAAAGTAATGGCAGCTTTCGGCGCAGAGGCCGCAATGGACGCAGGTTTGCATCTGCGTCGCAAGCTCGCGGTCGACAGTCTTTGCCAGAGTCGCGAGCATCGTGTCGATGTCGGACTCGGTCGCGGGCCGCGCACAGGTCAGCCGGGGTTCGCTGTTATTGGCTGACATGGGATTCCACCTTATCGGCGTTGTGGTGTGGCAGCACATTGCGGCGGCCGAAGAATCTGCCAAAGGTGACGCGGCTGCTGAAGAAAAGCAGGCAGTGGCGAATTTTCCCCACTGGGATATAGAGAAACAACAGCGTTGTAATAATCAGAAACGCAGCAGTGAATTTCGGTTTCCACAACGTTGCTGCAGCGACGACCAGAAAGATTGTCACCAGTCCATTGGAAAGGAAATCATCGGGCGTACTGATGGATCGCAATGTCCGATTGATTTCGCGTTTAACTAAGAGCCCGAGACCGGCGACGGCGCCGAGAAGGCTTACCACCATCAATACGGTTGCCGCGGAGCCACTGATCTCAAACGAAGAAAGTGTAGCGATCAATACGATGAATCCGGCGGCGATTCCGAGATGGTAGAGGATTCCGGTAAAGTAAGTCAGTAAGTGTTGGCTTGCACTTTCTTTTGCCCAAGGCATCATTCCGGCGAAAAACGCATAGCCGATGCCGGCGCGTTCGCTGCCTTTGGCGGGAGCGAAATTGCGGCGCGACGGAAATGCCCTGCTGCTGCGAAGCGTGAATAGCAAGCCGCAAACTGTAAACGCTGCGGCGGCGACCACCAAGTATGAGAGCCAGCGCGGGGCCATGCAGTCTTACACGCAGCCGTCGGGTTTGGGTAGACCCGCAAGTTTGCAGGCGCCTTTGGCGGGGCCGGACGGAAAGAGTTCGTAAATGCGCTTGAGCGGCAGGCCGGTGCTTTTACAGACAGCGCGCACCATCGGCGCCATGTTGCTTTCGAGAAAATGGCTGCGAATGAAATTGATCACGGCCCAGTGTTCAGGCGACAGTTCTGCGATGCCTTCCTGCGACTTTGCCAAGGCGATGGCGACCTCCTGGTTCCACGCCGCAGGGTCGATCAGGAAGCCCTCCTCGTTGAGAGAAAGCTGTTGGCCTTTGACCTCAAGATGTGTGCTCGTATTGACCTCCAGTAATAATCATCGGAGGCAATATAGCATGATTTTTGTCGGAAAAGCAACCAATAAGTCCATGATGGTGGGTCTTTTGAGTTATTTCGGGGAGGTACCAGTTTGGCTGGTCGAAGACTTGATTCTTGCTCCCATTACTAAGAGCCAAATGGCAAATGCAAGTTCCCCGAACATGGCGGGCATCGAGTAGTTGAACACCATATTCCTGTAGCTCGGCCAAAGCAAGCTGGTGAGACACTGCGCGATATAGGCAAGGCCGTTGATCGTCAGCCACACGCCCAAGAAGCGCGGCAGAAAGCGCGACCGATACACAAGCAGTGCCATGGGAAACAGCCAAAGCCCCCAAAATGCGATGAAGGCGATGGTCGTGTAGTCGACCAACTTGAGAAAGAGCATTGCAATGTCTTGCCTCTGGGCGATCTCAAAGGTCTTCAAGACTTCACCCTTGAAAATCATCAGCGCGGCAAGGTTGAAAGCCTCGATTACAAAACTGGCCGGCACAGTTACGAGGAACAACGCAACCATGAATTTTGCCTGGCGCTCGTCGACGCTCTCGAAGAGCCGATACAAAGCCCACATCAGGACAAGTGTGAGTGCGATTCCGACGAGGCCGACGATGATGCTTGACTTGAACAAGAACTCATGCGCGAGCATGTTGGCGCCGGTTGCAGCAGCATCGCCGGGGACGAAAATCTGCGGCGATACATACATCACGCCGAACATGCCAAGTATCGCCCAGAGCAGATACCAAAAGCCGGCAACTCTTGCTTCCCGCTTGAGTGTACTTGGATCCGATGCCACTTAACTTGCTCCTTTGAGTTTCTGCTTGCTGCGCGATTACGAGACCAGAGGATTTTTCTTCTTTGCAGTAGAGTACGACGATCAAACTCAAAGGTTTCGATGGTGGCGCAGAACCGATTGGTCTGATGCGGACGGACCAAACTCAAGGCGAAAAGAATCGGGCGATACGGACAGAATGCGATAAATCAAAAAGCCGGTGAAGGGACTCGAACCCCCGACCAGCTGATTACAAAGAAGTTGTATCTCGCCTCAGCGCAATCATTTACGCAAATCATTGCATCATAATTGCACCCTCAACCTAAGGGCTTCCCTCTGAAAGAGAATTGCTGAGCTTGTGGAATTGCTCAGCTTCGGTTGAGTCCCCCTTGGCAAGTGCGAGCCAGAATGGAATCTCCAGCCCTTCCTCACAAAACTCGACCGTTATTCTGTTCCTTTGGTTCCTTGAATGATTACGGGTCGCGCCTTTGACAATTTCCTTCAAACGATCCATCTCTAAGTAGTAAGCTGTAACTATCGAGTCAGTCACTGATTCTAATCGCGTCTTAATTGCCGCCGAAAGTTCAGTCGGAATCTTAGGGGCGGCAACCCTCAAGAATCCAGCGGTCATAGAGACCAGCGAAAGTCGAGCAGAAATAAATGCCCCGCCTTGTTCGGTGTACCTAAGATTCGGATTTTCCCACGGAGTTAGCCCTGCCATTTTACGAAACTTGGCGTCGAGAAATATTTGACGTAATGAATCTAGTTCCTTCACTGCGGCTACAGCATACTCTTCCGCCTCCGTGTTGAGATTAAGAGATTTCCAATTAGTCTGCTCTAGTATCTCCCGGACCCAAGTCCAACTATTAGGAATTTTCTTAATTGCCGAGTCGAGTCTTTCCGCTTCGATTGCATGAATTCTTGACTCATTTCTACTACTCTCCAAGGTAGGCATGACATAGGAAATTGTAACAAATATAGTTGCGGCGATGACGACAAGCGCACAAACAACTTGCCAGAATCGCTTAGGGAATTTTCTAGGTGATAATCCGGGGATTGAAATTACAAGAATCGTCGCTATGGAGATAGCCGTCAGTGCAACAAAGATCACTGTGAGTATCGCAAAATCTACTCTGCTCACGGCGTGGGGTGGACTCCAGAGTGGGGCGAATCCTGAGAATACTCTTTCTGACCGCCATGGGACAAAGAAGAGACATATTCCCGCAACCGTCGCCACCCAAAAGAGGGCAACTATAAAATGACCGCCCTTCAACTGCATAACTCATAACCTAATAAGATCAAACGCAAAGGTCAAGGAGTACGGAGTAGGCAAGCCCGACTGTTGACCAAGGGACGTTGTGCCTGAAACAACCGGGGACGGTTAAGCGGCTCCGGCCTTATTATGTTTGCGGTAATCATACTTTACGTGAACATAGCAATCATTGTGCGGCGACCAATTTCGCAACTTGCCCTTGGTAGTCGTGCCGCTTGTCGTCGTACACCATGACCGTCTGAACATTGGAATGGCGGGAGAACTCGCGAACGAGCCGAACATTGCCATTCGTTAAGTCGAGCGCGGCAGTGATCGCGGCATGGCGGATACCATGAGGACGCGCTTCAAAGCCCGCCTTGCGCCCCGTATGGCGCACAACGTAGTAAATAGCCGACGCTGTCAACCTGTCGCCCTTTCCGGCGCGGTCGAAGTTGGTGAATAGCGGCAGTCCCTCGGAGCCGCGAACTTCGAGCCAGTCAGACAATGCCTTGGCGGTCTGGTCAGGCAGAGTCAACTTCTCGGAGTATTCCCTCCCCTTCCCCTTCACGGCAAGCGTTCCGCCCTCAACATCGAAGTCGGACAAGTCAAGCGCGGCAACCTCGCCCCGGCGTAATGCAAGATCGTAGAGTAGGTGCAGTATGGCAACGTCGCGCACTGCTTTCGGGCAGTTGCGCGTCTGCACGGTCTTGACGAGCGACAGGAAGCCCAGCGTTCCCGTTCCCTTGGTGTCACGATATTTCTGCGACTTCTCGTTCTCGACCGAGAGCGTCCAGCTGACCAGTCCGAGGACGTTCGCCAGCTTCACGGCAGAGCGGAGCGTAGCAAGACGGCGGTTCACAGTAGCCGATGCTAGCCCGCGAGCTATCATGTCGGCCTTGTACTCGTGCGCGAGTGCGTTAGCCCTGCCCTGTTGGAGCGATACGAGCAACTGGAGTGCGTCCTGCTTGTCTTGTACTCCGGCAAACGCGGCGAAGTCGGCAAGGTCTGTCTCATAGCTCATGCGCGTAGTTGCTTTGCGTCTGGATAGGAAGGATTCTATTAGCCCTCGGTAAGATGCCGATGGGTCGGCAACGGCTGAATTGGCGTGAGTATTCTTTATCAGTTCCATATTCTCCCCTACTTTCTCCGCGTTGTGCGCTTCTTGTAGTCCTTGACTTCCGCAATGCTAAGAAGCGTGAGCGTTTTGAATTTGTAAGTCGTGAACACCTGAAGCGCAAGCCCGTTGCGAACAGTTGGCGGCTTTACGTTCAGAAAATCGGCGGCTTCCTCAACAGTCATAAACTCACTGGAGGATGCCTTCTTGAGTATTATCGGCGTTTTCATGGCAATATGATACTGCATACTTTATCCGTTGTCAACAATATTCTATAATCCGTCATCAACTTTGGCGCAATAAGTTGCGTTTTCTCAAAGAATCTTCTCGACAGATTTCGGATTTGTGCGTACTTTCAGGTGTAGGCGTGGGGAAAGTGATAGGGAGAATGAATAATGTAATACCAACTCTGCACCAAACATGCGTGAGTGTTAAGCCTGCCCCCCTGCTAAAAAGCAACGCGACACCCCCGAAGCAACCTAACAAGCGAAAGCCCGATTACGAAGAAGCCGAAGCGCACTTCGCCCTCTGGCGTGGAATGCTTGCGGCTGACCGCTCGTATCGAGACGATCTTGGTTGCTGGCAATTGCTCCTTGGGGACATACTGCGGGGATATCAAGTGAGGCGGCACACAGAGGCATTAAGCGTCGTCCAACGCTTGACGCGAGAGACTCCAATAGCACTAATCCAGTATAGGGCAGTGTCAAATCGAATCAAGCCTGCTTGGCGTTGGGATGGTCTGAAGTATGGACACTACCAAGCCATTTATGCGGCATTGAAGTCGGAGCGAATCGACGATCAGGAAGCGATTCACCTACTGGCGTATTCTCGCGAACACAATTTGAACCCCGATCAATTACAGGCCTTGCTGGACACCCAAAACAGCGACGGCAAGAAGGTAAAATCACGTCCTGCGTGGCTACTGCCATACTATGAGCCGGAAGTATTTGAAAAGTATGTGAACCAAGTCCTTCGCGGGGGCATGAAGCTATTTGGTGAATCGGTGAGGGCTAGAAGTATGTCAAAGCTAACCAGACGCGGTATACGAAATTGGTGGTACAACGCCGATCCTCGACCCGATGCGGCCAGCGGTTTGGCTGCACATGAGACGTCGAAGGCGCGAACCATCACGAGGGAGGTCAAGCCGGAATTTGATGACGAAGGATACGATCATGGGAAAAGAACGGTAGCCTCTACTGTGAAGGAGAAATCTTTTGACAACGCTGAAGAAGTCCACAATGAAGAGTGGGGTGTCCCCAGACCGGGGCTAAAGTCACTTGGCCGATTGCGGCAGTCTCTAGAAAAGGTAAGCGTCGTTGGAGCGGTCGATAAGGCGGCGACCGTAGGATTTTATGGCGACATCGTAATTAAGGGAGAAAACGTTGGGCTAGACATCCTAAGCCCGGACTATCGGCGTTTCATAAGTGGTGATAGCAATCAAGAGATTGAGTTCGGAAGGGGGAATGCCGAGGGCGAACCAGAGTCGGTGCCGGTGAACTATGCCGCCAAGCTTTCAAAGTGGCATTATAAGTATGTGGACGCGGAGAACAAGCGTCGCGGTTTTCGAAAAAAATGCCAATGGTGTAGTGGCGACATGGAGACAGTTGAGGGCAATCCTGTCCCCAAAGAGAATGGTATTAAGTTCCAACAGAGGGATTTTTATCTTTGCAAGAAATGCGGAACGTACGCAAGCGAACCGGGTGGGTATCATCACAAAGAATGAAAAAACTTCAACTTTTTTGAGTGGGTGTTAGCGTTTGCGTTCACCAATATAGTGAGGGGAAGATACACAAGCAACACTTGCGCGTTTGTATTAGTCCTTTAGAAAGACTCACAGAGTTTGGTAATCTTTAGCAACCTTTGACACTACCAACTGTGATTGCGAGGCTTCTCTATTGGCTAAATGTGATTTTCGAAAGCGAATCTTCTTGACTTTTGTCAATTATTTTGGTAACGTTAATTGAAGGGGGGTACTTCGAATCGAACATTGACGGAACGTGTGCAAAAGTCTTCATCTTGACAAAATCGACTTTTGTGCTTAACGTTATTCGTAGGGACAAATGTCTCTCACAGTGACAAGCGGGGCTAATCGCTTAATCACACAGCAGTAGATAAGTAAAGTTTTGGGGCAACTGAACGCGCTTCTATGCGTGTTCGCAAATCATTTTTAGTTAACAAAGGGGCTATAATGTTGACTTCCACACAACCATTTCCAACCAAAAAGAAAACCACCGCGCTCGATGCGCTGAAACCGCCGCAACCACTCAAGGCACTGCCAGCGAAGTTTCCGACCGTACCGGGCAAAGCTAACCCCTATCCACCCGCGCCAAAGCCAACTACCGCAACGGCGGTCGATGCACTTGCAACGACCTCGAACAAGTATCAAGAGCCAATTCCCTCAAAGGTCGTGGCTCCAGCAGTTGCGGCACCTGTGGCGGCTGTGGACGCCTTGCGGTCGCCCGTTCCGGCTCCCGCTGCTGCTCCGGCTTCACCACCAGCGACGCTGCCAACAAGTCCACAGGTCGGCAATCTGTTAGGACAAGCGGCGAGCCAAGCAACTCCAGAGACGGCAACTCAGGCGACTCCCACCAATCCGACGACGCAAATTCCGAGAGGCGAACGCCCGGCGTCATACACTGCGCCGGATCAAGGCTCATTCGTCAATATCGACCAGCGCATATCTGAAGCGACGGCAAACTACGAATGGGTGCTCAAGCGCGATACGGGAATGACTTCGGATCAGATAGCGGCATTGCAGCAGCAATACGATGCGATGACTGGCAACTCGATGGCCGCGATTCAGGCAAAGAAGCAGATCGGCGAAAAGCTGCGCCGCGCGCAAGAGATTACGACTTCATACAACCAAGAAGTATCGACCCTGCGCGACAACTACGAGCGCAAGGGCAAGTATGAACAACAGATCAATGACTTCAATGCTTATGTGCAAGCAGAGCTGAAGCGTCAAGGCGTTCAGATACAAGACGCGGATTCAGTCGCGAACAATCCGGCTTACAAGGCCGCTATCGCCGCACTCCAATCGGGCAAGGATATAAACGAAGTCGCTGCACAGTTCAAGTCTTCCCTGCCAGCTAATTACAACTTTCAGATTGGCGCGGCTAACTTCATTCCACAAAAGGGCACCATTGGCGACGTGCAAGACACGAACCTGCCCAACATTTCGAAAGGCGAACAAATCAACATCAACGGGACGCAGGTCAACCGTACCGATCTCGAAAAGCTGCTCTCCGGCTCCGGTGGACTCGCGAACAAAGCAAGCCAAGCCGCACTCGATAGTCTGATTCAGACATTGCAGAACGGCGGCGCATTGACGCCCGAACAACTCGCGCAATTGCAATCACCATTCAACAAAGACTCTCTTGCTCGACAGAATAAAGCGACAAGCGACGCATTAGGGGCACTGTCGGCAAGAGGGTATTCAACTAACGCTGCTTCGGTGACTGGCGGTATCGCCGAAGTTGCTAACGAGTATGAGGGAGCGCGGTCGAAGCGGGAAGCCGAACTGCTCAAGGAAAACCTTCAAGCTGGCATCACTGGCAAACAAACTGCAACCAAGGGCTTGGCGGACCTTGCAGCCTCGGAACGGCAAGCCCGTATTGCAGCGGCCAGCATTGGCTCAAAGGAGAATATCGCTCAAGCGGGCATCACGTCCGAAGAAAAGCAGAAGCAAGCCGATTTGCAGTTTGCAAACGATGAGCTATTCCAGAAAGGCACCCTCACCAAGGCTGGGCTTGAACTGGAGAAGAATCTCGGCAAGTACGATCTCCAACTATCGAAATACAAAACGGACGCCGGATTCGACTTAGAGCGCGCTCGGATGGATTTGCAGGAGCGTCTTACGCAAAGCGGGCTTAATGTCGAAGCCGCGAAACTGCAAGCTGATAATACCTTCAAAGCTCTCGATGCAGCGATTCAGGATAAGCGGATTGACTCTGAGATTCAGACCGCTATCGCTACGCTTGAGCAGAAAGCGGCGTCTGGTGACAGGGACGCGAAAGTCCAAGTCGATGCACTTCGCACGGAGCAAGACCTCAAGCAACAGGGCGTGTCGCATTCTCTCGCAATCTTTGCAGCGAACCTGGGTTATGAGATTCTTTCCGGTCGTGAACGGATGGACACGGAAAAAGCAATATTCTTGATGCAATTGGACGCGAAGTTGAAGGAGCAAGATTCCAATGGAGGCATAGGAGGCTTTCTCGGCAAGATTCTCGGCACCGTTGCCGGGACAGCGGCTGGCGGTTTTGGGTCAGGCGTTGCTGACTGGTTGACCGATGCCTTTTCATCCAATGGATCTTCAGGCGGAGGCGTCGCCGATCCGGGCGGTCACTGGTCGAGCAACAACTTCAGACTGACTACGCCTTAATGATTTCAACGCTGGTGGGGGCAAGACCGATTTGCATTAAGTCGCCCTATCTTCCCCCGCCAGTAGCCCGATTAGTACGCGCCGGGGCGTTTGTGCGCCCCGTCGCTTCACAACTAAACTTGAGAGGTGTAACACTGGACTAACTGACGCACGTTTAGCGGAAAGGGGGCAACCCTTCTGCATCATAGGAATTTCAATGCAGACATTACCGCTCGGATGAACAAGCTTCCGGGCAGAAATCAAGGGGACTTTATGAGTTCTACGGAAAACCACCACGGCAACACCTACGACCCAATCCTCAACGCGGTTACTGTTGCCGACATATTCGACTATCATTCCCGCCAATACAAAATCAATTCCAAAAACATCGGTAGATGCCGCTGCCCTTTCTGTCAAGCGGACGACGCTACAGCGTTCTTCTTCGACAAGAAAGCCTCTCGCTGCTTTCTCTGTGAAAGCCGTGCCGGAGTTATCGAACTCGAAATGTTTCTCGCCTGCGTGAACACTGCGGATCAGGCAGCAATGTTAATCGCCCGTAGGCATAATATTAGCGTCGACTGGCCAAAAGATCAGCGAGAGAACCGGAGAGGCTTGGTGCATTTCTCCCAACTTCTCCCTCCAATGGCTTCGAGTTCCAAACTCCTCCGCAAAGCGTGGGACAGGGCAATCCAGAACGTCAAAACTATTCGCGATTCCAAAGCTAAAACACTTTCGGAGCTAATCGCTCGGTGGGAAGACGGCAAGCCTAAGAGTGAATCCGAAAAAGCATTGGAGTGTGACCTGCGTAAGGAGATTCACGCTTTCGACAAGAGATTATCCGAAATGTGGGTTGAGTCGAACGTTGCGGTTGCTACTCTCCGCATTCAGGAGCGCGGGGGCAACAATGAGTAAATTCGACGACCTCCAAGTGCTCAAAGAGGAAATCCGCAGCCGCTACTCGATAGCCGACTGTCTCGACAGATACGGAGTTCACTATTCGCGTTCGCGTCGGTGTCCGTGCCCAATTCATGGCGGCGATAATAAGACGGGATTTTCGTTTCGGGAAGATTCCTTTTGCTGTCATACTCGTTGTGGCAAAGGTGACGTGTTCACTCTCGAACAGAAGATGTCGGGCAAGGACTTCTTGACAGTGCTGTACTCCCTATGTGACCATCTCGGCATTCCATACACCCGCACAGAGAACGGAACGAGAGAATCTCGACCGCAGACCTTAGCAACTTACGCACTCACTCTGTTGCCGTCCCAAGTGAAGGCAAGCGAATATGATCGGCTAATTGTAGAGAAAGAGGTAGAGCGTGATCTGTACCTATCCGCGCAGAAGTCGATTCGCAGACGTCTTGCCGATCCGAAAGAGAGCGGCAACTGGGCGCGGTTGTATTCCGACGATCTACAAATCGACGTGATTCTCGACGGTGATAGTAAGTCAGCCGGACTCGATGCAGAGATACAGTTATTGCGATTCCGTAAGCATGAGGAAGTTGGAAGACTACGGGCGGATGAGCGCAAGCGCGGACTGATTGGCAAGCCTGTCGGCTTCGAGACTAAGGCGGTGGCTCATGTCTAAAGTTTCGGATGCTATCAGCATCGCAATAGGGTCGAGTGATGATAACCTTTTCGACGCGTGCGGCTTCACGCACGATTATCATCAATACGCTGATCCTCTGACAGAAGCACCTTGGCGGTATCATTCCTTTGCGGCGTTAGCCGTCGTCGCTGCCGTGGTGGGTCGCAAGATATACTTAGTGCAAGGGGCGCGAGATGTGTACCCGAACATTTGGGTTGCGCTCGTAGGTAAGTCTTCACAGCTGAAGAAATCGACTGTGCTCCGGATTGCCAGCGACCTCATCGACGATCACAATCGCAAGCTCCTTTTTCCGGAAGACTTCAGCCGCGAGGCTCTTTATGATGCACTGGCTGAACAAGGTTCGGGCATTTTCATCTGGAATGAGCTTGGCGGCGTTCTCCGAGCATTTGAGAACAACTACATGGCAGGGACAAAGGAATTGCTGACAGAGTTGTACGATTGCCCTGCTGCGAAAGTGCGTAAACTCAAGACTAAGGAAATCATAATCAAAGATGCCTGCCCTACCGTACTTTGCGCCAGCACTGTCGACTGGCTGAATGGCAACATGAAGCAAGTCGACCTTCGGTCCGGCTTCGCGGCGCGGTTTGTTTATGTTCCGGCTGAGGAGCCTTCCGCAATACTTTCCAATCCGCCTTCTCGCAATCTCGTTCTTAGGGATTCGTTGTTGAGTCAAATGGCGCGGTTGTCGCAACTCTCTGGAAAGATGCACCTCACCCCTGAGGCTGCAAAAGAATACGACGATTGGTATCGGAAGATGCACTATGCAATCCGTGCCCTTCCTATTTCGAGTCGCGTTCACTCTTTCGCGTCTCGGCTTCAGAACTATGGCCTCAAGTTTGCGATGCTGTTTCAAGTGGCGCGCGATGGCGCGATGGAGATAGACGAGGATGCGGTTTGGCGAGGTTGTCAAGTCTGTAACTGGCTTTTCTCTGAAGCTCAAAAGTTGGTAGATGAGGAACTATCCTGTAATGATCGAGAGCGTGACATCAAAGAGGTTGCCGGGTTTATCCAGCAGGCAAAGGTTGTCACTCGGCAATCTCTCATCACAGCGTTTCGCAAGCATAAGTCGAGGGACTTGGACGAAATCGAGCAAAACCTTATTGAATCAGGGCTTATTAAGCTTAGTTCAAGCGGTAGGGCGAAGCTGTACACTTGGACCGGATCGGCAGTTGCATAGCAACTAAGTCCAGACTTGCAGGCAGACTTGCAAGGGTTCCTGCAACTCCGAACGCAATGTGTGGTATGACTTTAAGTCAGACTTGCAGACTTGCGAGACTTGTTGCTCTCCCTTCTCACCTGCCTTAGGAAATCGGGTTGGGTCTGTCCTAAATCGTCGGGTACAGACCTAACCTGCAAGTCTACAAGTATAGAAAAATATTATTAATAACTATATAAATAATAACGAGTTAACACTGGAATTAGACTTGTAAAATGGGTCTGCAAGCCACCTACAAGTCTGCAAGTCTAAATCATGCAAAAGGGGCAATCATGGAAGAGACTTCCAAGAAAACAAGCGAATTGACAGCGGCGGCCAAGGAGCTAATTCGGGCGCATGGAGGCTACTGCTGGAGAAACAACAACCAGCCTCGACGCTTCGGCGGTAAGTCCGTTTTCGTCGACAAGGCAAGCATCGGAACGCCCGACTTGATAGCAGCGATGCCGGGAGGAATTACGCTGTGGGTCGAGATCAAGATCACCCCGGACAAACTCCGAGAGTCGCAAAAGGTCTTTCAGCAAGCTATGATTGACCGGGATCATATTTACGTTGTCGTGGTTGACACCCTAGATGCACTTCGGGAGGTACTGGAGCAACTACAAACTTTGACGCCGGAGGATGTGTCAGTTTTGTCAGGGTCCAGATGAGGCTTTCCAAGTAGATCGTGGCTGTACGGGGCTGCTATCGCTTCACGGGGGCAAATTCGACGATTAGACGACTGTTTTCGCAGTCTTAAGGTCTTATCCAAATCCGTTCCGCAATCAGTTCGCCGGGGCGTCCGGCGATAAAGCCGGACTGCCCCTCCCCTTACAATTCCCTATTTCTCGCCTATTCAATAGGAATACCCACTTCATACCCGTTTTTTACCCGATTACGACGGTGAACGACCATTTGCCTGTTAATCGCCTGTTTCTGTGGATATTTCCTGATTTATGCCTGCCTTAACAGGACAATCTACTGTTATTCATCTGTTCAGCAGTATATTATTCGTTGTTCAGCCGTTGTTCCTCAACCAGACTGTGCAAAAGATTGCGTATCCCAATCAGAAGAAAACACTTGACAAATATGGTATTTATGACGATACTTGCATTGAAACACTAAGTCAACCACTACCGATTAAACAGGAGAACCTTCAATGGACTTTCCCGAAACACCTTCAAGAAAACCACTGACACGTGCCGTGATCTTTCCGGCACTGATAGGAGCTAATATGTCACGCTTTACCTATGAATCTTCTAACAAGATCAACGTCGATACCACCTTTGAAATTCCCAATCTTAATCTGTGGGGCAATCGTGCCCTTGGGCTTGCAGAAAACCTTTCGGTCGATGAACTGACCAACTCCGAGATTCTTGCACTAGTCGAGATATTCGGTATTATGCAGATGGCAGCCTATGAAGGGCTACCTCGCTTATTTGCGGAAGCTGATCGGCGCGAGCTTTCCGGCCCGACGATTGAGTGCTACAAGGGCTTCGCTAGCGAGCTACAGCCGTCGAGAGTGCAGCCCGCTTGTATGGCCGTTAACTTATAATCTCGCCTGTCACGTTCGTAGTGGTTCGTGATTGGTGTTTCGCCCCGGAGTCGCAAGAGGCTTCGGGGTTTTATTTTGCCCTACTATCCACCCGACTTATGGCTTGCCATTATCTCGACTGAGCTTAGATTGATTGAATGAAGATTAAGAAGGTTGGAGAGTCATATTTCTACGCGGAAGGGCAATTCCGGCGCGCCATTCACAAGGTCTGGTATGAGTTGACCGGGGAAAAGATTCTCCCTGTCATACGCAAGGGCGAAGCCGAGTACATGGGCGCACAGATATTCGCTCTCCGGCATGGCAAGGGCGGCACCCCGTCAACGGACAACAAGGGTGTAGACTTTAAGAAAGCTGTAATGGATTATCTCCGACGCTGCGAGAGCTTGGGGCAATCCTCGAAGACAGTCACGCAAAAGCGTCAACAGTTGCTTGGACTCAATCTGAAGTTCGTCCATCAGCTAACATCGGAGTTTCTCCAGAAGTGGCTTGACACAGCAGACATGAGCGGTGCATCCAAGAATAGGTATGCCTCCACGTTCAACCGCTTCATACACTACTGCCACAAGATCGGCTACATTCGCACTCGTTTCATACTTGATCGCTACCCTGAATTGAAAGACGATGTTTCGACGCTCATTACCCCGGCGACCTTCAAGGCGCTTTGCGCCGAAGCCGACGAGCCATTCGTTCACGTTATCGAATTGGGGTATCATACGGGCATGAGACGCGGCGAGATATTCTTCCTTTGGCGAAACAACTTCGAGCACGTCAATTTCAAGACGAGGATTGCGCTATTTCCTGCGGCCTCAGTCAAGAATCGAATCCCCAAGCCCGTCCCGCTAAGTAAAAAGGCAATGAAGGCGATTGAAGGGCTTAAGGGAACACGCCCGTATGTCACGGCTGATGGGATAACCCTTGCGTTCAAGCGCACCTGCAAGCGCGCTGGCGTCAAGCTGCGCTTCCACGATCTGCGCCATACTTTCGTTAGTAGATGCCGGGAGTTTGCCGACGCATCAATCACCGCTCGAATTGTTGGACACAAAGACCCAAGGACAACAGAACTCATTTACACCCACTACGGCGTCGAGAAGCTTCTGGAAATCGTAGACCGCCTCTAATCCACTTGCATTTTTTCTGCACTAAATTCTACTAATGGCTATTAAACGTTACCAAAGATTCGATAAGAAAAACCTGCGAGATTGTGGTTCCGCCCTTTAGATTCAAGCTAAATCGTTGTCATTCAAAAAGCCGGTGAAGGGACTCGAACCCCCGACCAGCTGATTACAAATCAGCTGCTCTACCAACTGAGCTACACCGGCTTAGAACGATTCGTTGAAGCCGAAGATGATTGCCGGATCGATGATGGAGCAGCGCAAGAGCGTCCTCTCCCCTCGATTTGGCGGAGCATATCATACAGACTTTGGCCCGTCGGAACAACACGATTTTTAGAGTTTTTGGGATATGGAAACTGAAATGAGACCGGGAGCCGATTGCGGCTCCCGGTGGGGATTGAGTCGACTTAGCTAGCCTATAGACAGGCAGAACAAGGAGCGGGGCCGCCGCTGAAAATATAGTTGATCAAGTACACGGCGTCGGAGATGGTGATTATTCCGTTGCAATCGGCATCGCCCGATAGCAATGGACTTGGTGCGGGACCGCCGGAGAATATGTAGTTGATTAGAAAGACTGCATCTGAAATCGTGATGATGCCGTTGTTGTCGGCATCACCGCTTAAGTAGTCGCAGGCGTCGCCGATGCCGTCGTTGTCGCAGTCGGATTGGGAGGGGTTGGAGACCAGGTCGCAGTTGTCGCACTGATTCCTCAAGCTATCACCGTCATCATCGAAATACGGGTAGGCATTGTGGTGCACGTAAAGCCATTCCGACGTACCGTAAGCATGATATGTGTCGTCACCGAACGCGATTATTGGTGATGCACCCCACAAAGGGTTCGGCGGTGTGAGTTCCCCTTGCAGCACAAGGGCGCCGTCGTAGTAGACCTCTATTGCATGGTTTGAGTGAATCAACATTCGGTAGACATGAAAATCGTCGTCGGTATCAACTGCTGTCGACGGACCTTGTATGTAGTACTCATCAAGCAAGAAAATCTCATCCTGCGCTACGTACAGGATGTTTCCAAGGAACGAGCCGTACGAACACACGAGGCCGGCTGGAGCGCGTGCCGGAATTCCAATCCCGGAGATAAAGCGCATCTTCGCCTCTATGACGAGAGGATCGGGCAGCACAACGTCGGGTGCGGTTTGGAAATATTCGAGGGTACCGGCGGTGTCGGAAGTAACCAATACAAGAGTATCACCCCGCATGAAGTGCGATTCTGGATTGGCGGAGAAGTTGGCAAACCACGGAGGGCAGGATGCGCTAGGCAGCAATAACTGTTGACCTTCCCATGTTGAATTTATGCAATAATTGCCGGGAAAGCCCGGGCAACCATCACATACGTCACCGACGCCGTCCAAATCAGAGTCATCCTGGCTGGAGTTTGCCATTGTTGGGCAGTTATCACAGGAGTCAGAAACCGCGTCCAGATCAGAATCCTGATCGAAGGCATATGCGTTATGTTTGAAGTAAACCCAATTCTGTACAGATTGTGCACTTCCACTCAAGTCTCCCCAATAGAGTCCGAGGACATCCCCCCAGTAATTTCCAAACGAAAATGTACTTCCGGTGAGAACTACGGCATTGTCCTGATAGACTTGAATTACCCCTCCGGCAGAAACAACAATTCGATAGATGTGGGCGCTTTGATCGGTATCGACGTTGGCCGTCAAACCGCGTACATCAAAGCTCGACCAGAGAAATATTTCATCCGAACCGATAAACAGGACATTTCCGAACTGTGGTTGCGTGACGAACTGTACTGCAACTCCAGTTCTTGTGGATGTAACGGAAGATTGAGAAGCGACTCTTAGTTGAAATTCCACAACAAGCGAGTCCTGCGGCGCAAATAGCGGCATAGACTGGCTGTAGTAAAGATTATCGCCATTATTGGACGTCGCCAATATCAGAGAATCCCCCCCAAATTGGGGATTGGTGGTAGCTGACTCGTCCGTCTGTGTCCAGCGCGGGCATACTTGATTCGGGAACTGCTGAGTTGACCCATCCCAAGTGGAGTTGTACGTCTGACCATTTGCGGGACTTGTGATAACGATGACGATACACGATACGATAAAGAATTTCAGCATGATGATGTCCTTCCTTCCGGGTAATCTTCAATGGTTTTGCCTCTTAACACGGCGCAGGACCTCCGGCGAAGATGTAGTTGATGAGGTAGACAGCGTCGGAGATGGTGGTAATAGTGTTGCAGTCGGCGTCGCCGTTGCGCAGTGGGCATGGGGCGGGTCCGCCGCTGAAGATGTAATTGATCAGGAAGACGGCGTCAGAGATTGTGATGATGCCGTTGTTGTCGGCATCGCCGCTTAGGTAGTCGCAGGCATCGCCGATGCCGTCGTTGTCGCAGTCGGATTGGGAGGGGTTGGGGGTCGAGGGGCAGTTGTCGCAAGCGTCGCCAACTGCGTCCAAATCTCCGTCAGATTGGCTTACGTTGTCCGTAGCAGGACAGTTGTCACATACGTCGGTGACGCCGTCACCGTCGGTATCCGTAGGAAATGCATTGCCATTATGCCGGAAGTAGAGCCATTTTGAGACGCCTCTACTGTCAGCATTGATATCACCCCAATCGACGCGGGCGTAAGGCTCCCAGTAGGCCCCATTTGTAAACGTCGATCCACTCAACTTAAGCACACCATCGTAGAAAACAGCAATCGCCCCGGATTGACTCACTTCAATGCGATAAGTATGAAATGAACTGTCCGTGTCAACGATCGCTGTCGCAGCAACAATCTGAATGTTAGATAGAAGTTGGATTCTGTCCACATCAATCCATAAGAAATTTCCATAGAATGGAGTCGCCACAAATCCAATGCCTACAGGTGCCGCATAGATAACATTTGTCGCTCCTGATTCGAGCTTCATTCGAAATTCCATTATCCAGGGGTCAGGAACCGAAATTACCGGTTCGCGCGTGAGAAAGAATAGGTCTTGGATGTTCAATGTCGTCTGGAGTACAAGCGAATCACCCAGGAAGTAAGGCACTTGATCTGTCACATCAAATCGCTCCCATGCGGGACATGTTGAGTCGGGAAAAACATGTGACAAAGCATCCCAAGTGGAAGTGTATGTTTGAGCACTCGAAATCTGAATCATCAAAGCAACCGCAGCTATTGTTAAGCAGGCGTATAACGACTTTCTCATAATTGGATCCTTTTTTGTATGGAAGCATTGTTCCTTTCCGATGTTAGCATGGCGCTGGTCCTCCGGCGAAGATGTAGTTGATGAGGTAGACAGCGTCGGAGATGGTGGTAATGGTATTGCAGTCGGCGTCGCCGTTGCGCAGCGGGCATGGTGCGGGTCCGCCGCTGAAGATATAGTTGATCAGGAAGACGGCGTCAGAGATTGTGATAATGCCGTTGTTGTCGGCATCGCCGCTTAGGTAATCGCAAGCATCGCCGATGCCGTCGTTGTCGCAGTCGGATTGATCGGGGTTTTGGACTGCGATACAATTGTCTGTGCAATTTGGTGCGCCATCACTGTCTTGGTCTGACTCTGGCGAACTTTGGATGACAACGTTGTCCATGGCCGTGAGGTGACCAGTACCATCATAGGTTCCGGCATAAAGGAAGACCATAAACGGTTCAGATGCGCTATGTGTACTGTTTGCAGTTAGCACACCAATCCAAGTCGAGCCATCCCAATAGTATGTTTGCAAAGTTGTGCCGACTCTTGTGATCCTGAATTTTCCAGTCAGTTGCGTTGAAGCCACCCATGTTGAAGCGCAGTTGTCGTAAGTATTGTGCCACGACTTGTACGAATGCGGAAACGGTGTGCAGGCGTTCGGTGCCTGGTGGAATCTTTCAATTCCGAAAAACTCGCTTTGGTCAAGAGAAGTAACAACAAGAGTAAGCCACCCCGAAATAATCGGAGAGGGCCAAGTGATGATTTCAAAGTCAACTTGCACATCAAAGTTGTCACACAACACCCCATTCAACCGCGCGCCTGTGCTGCCAATTGTTGGAGTGCCGGGAGTTAGATTGAAAACTACTTTTCCTCCGGATTCGGTAGTTGTCCCCCTATCGCTACTTGGAATCCAATTGGGGGCGAGGTCCCCGTTTTCAAAATCATCTGAAAAGTTGCCAATGCAACAAGCGGCATTGGGTGATCTGTCACCTTTGGAAATCAATGGCGAGGGAATCACGGAGGCGGCTGAAACCGCAGGACAAATCAGGCTTATACAAACTGCAAAGGTGAGACTCGCAATGGTGAAGGGCCCTTTCGAGGCGACCACGAGTCGGTTCTTCCGGCGTAATCCATTGTGCATAGACGCTCCTGTAAATTGAGGAATCTGTTGTTCTCATTCGTTACCAATTACCCAAACGCTGCCGGCGCTGCGATTTCGGAAATACAAACACAGAATCGGCGATGGCGGATGCCACGCAAAAACGTTGAGCCGGGCAATTTAGTCACAAAGACAAAAGTGCCTGGTTCGTGCGGGTGCCCTACCCTGAAATAGTGATTTTCAATGCTTGGAGTGCTGTTGCAAGCAGTACCAAGATACTCTTCAATGTCCATATTGTCAACTCCAATTCGCTTTCGTGACGGGTTAGCCTGTCAAAATATCACCCGGCGGCGCCAGCACTCGGACAACCGCCGGGTTTTGAGCATCCCGGCTTGCGCCGGGACACCTGCCCACCCTTTCGCACTCTGAAAGGAATCTTTGCAGCTTGCGCCGCACTTGTCGTTAACCGCTCACGCGCGAATGCACTTGAGCCGGGCACTACGGAGTTAGTGCGTGTTGCCATTGACCTACCTAACGACAGCGGTCGGGCGATTTCGGAAACGTGGGCGAAGTTTTTGTGGGATTTTTTTCGGGGAGACAAGGTTGGGAGCCCTCACCCTTAAACCCTCTCTCAATGGGAGAGAGAAACAAATCGTGACTTTCACAACGATGAAGGAAGGCGGGGCGCCACTGGTTACGCGTCAGGTCGAACTGACGCAATATTGGGCGCCCTCACCCTTAATCCCTCTCCCAAAGGGAGAGGGAAACAAGTCGTGAACTGCGCAACGACGAAGGAAGGCGAGCCACTAAAATATGTCGGGTTTTTCGTTTCGCTTGGCGCTCTACTCGAAACCCGACCTACGAAGCTAGATTCACGCCTCGCAAAGGCGGGATTTCGCTTGGCACAACCTTCACCGGTATGGCGAAATACGCGCGAATGAGAAAATGGGAATTTGTCTGGGAAAAATCCGAAAACGTTGTCGACTTTACGTTAGGGAACGTAGATATGGAAGTGGAGGGCACTGCCATGAAATCATTTCATAAATTGGGGAATCTTGGCGCGGCTTTCGTTGCGGCTGCAATTCTGACTTTGTCCGGTGCGAATGTTTTGCAGGCAACGCGTTGGACTTTCTCGGAATGCGACCTAAGCAATTTCCCGGACAGCTACGGCGGACAGGGACTGACGTTCAGGCTTAGCTTGAATGCGGGCGGGGCAAAGGCCGACGCGATTCGTGCGGCGCTCGCTCCGCAGATTCTGAACATCGAATCGCAATTCTTCGCGGGACAGTTCCATTCGTGGACTGATGGTGTTGCGACGATGGAAAAGGACCTGCGAAACTCGCGGAGCTTCCGGCTGGATCTGTCGACTTACCGCTTCTGGAACGAGCGGTTCAAGTACGATTACAAGAAGCGGCTCGAAGACAAGGAACGTAAGCGCGATTTGCCGATTTGGTAGGCCGCAGCCGACGGCAAACGAGCAGCGATTCGCGACCCGATCTATTTCAGAGCGCCGGTGGCGATGAAGGCGCCCCACAGGTACGGGTGGTCGGCGCGATTTGATTGGCGCAGTTCGTTGATTTGAGCAAGCTGTACGGTCCGAATTCGCGCGGAGATGCTTTCGGAGTTGTCTGCGATCAGTGATTTCATCATGCTCGCCGTCGTTTTGTCCTCGATTTTCCAAAGTGTACTAACCACCGTACTCGCACCCGCAAACAAAAAGGCACGGCGCAGGCCGTAGACGCCTTCCCCATCCTGCAACACACCCAATGCCGACTCGCAAGCCGACAGCACCACGACCGGCGCTTGCGCGAATTTCATTTCGGCGATCTCCGCGGCTGTGACAATACCGTCCTCGAAGCCGGAGCCAAAGGCCAGCGTGTCCTGAAGATTTGCGCCGGCGAGAAGAAATCCTGATTGCGCCAGCGGGTTGTCATCGACGTCCCAGCCGCCGGCTTCGGGCGAGTTTCCCCGCGTGGCGCAGGCGCTGTCGATCAGGAAACCGTGAGTGGCGACATAGATGACGGCAGCATCGAGCGTGCGGCTCTTGAAGTTGTCCTCGCTGGCGACGGCGCCAAAGAAGCGGCGGCTCGTCGTATTGCCGAGCAAGTCCCAGCTTGAGCAGACTGCCTCGGCCTCGGCGAGCGTGCGCTTGAGACGCATGGCTTTGATACCGCGCGTGTAGACGCACTCGGAAAGCGGACTTCGCAGTTTTCCAGTCGGGCGTGCCAAGGCAGTGCCGATTGCTGCTGCCGCCGGTTCGTTGATGCGCTGGTCGGGAGGAGCATCGAAATCCGGATCTGCGAAAGCAACGAGGCTGCCGCTTTGCGAGCGCTGCGGCGCTGGGCGCAAAATGTCGCGGCCTGCGCTTAAATAGTGAACGGGAAACGACTCAACCAGGTACTTGCCGTTTGGCATGGTCAAGGCAGCAAACGATACGTTGTCCAGTGCGCCATCGGGGGAGATCACAAGTGTCTGTGATTTGGCATCCGCAATTACCGGCGCGAGCACGAGACGATACAGCGATCTCGCCAGCTCGGCATATTCCTTGTTCTGGTCGGCAGTCGGAAGATGAGGTTGATCCGCCATAGTCGAAAGGTGTTCTTGGTAACGCTTGACAAGTTGGTCGATGGTTGCAGCGTCACCCAATTGGACGATGCGCGGCTTTTTGTCGTGCGGAATAATCAATGCCGCATAGGAGTTGGGAAGCAGAGTTGAATCGACTTTGTCTTTAAAGTAATGTATGCCAAAACGAAAATATTCGACGAGCGTAGAATTGTCCGGCAGGGCGTTTTGCACGAGAGCAGCGGTCGGCGGCGCGGCTTCTTTGCCGGAGTTCGCGGGCGTTGCATGTTGGTTGCTAAACACAAAGTCGGAGACAAAACCTTTGGTGCCGAGCATGACATTGGCAAGCTCGATTACACGTGTCTTGTTGACCGATTTGGAAGCGGCTGCAATGGAAAGACAGAGGTTGGCAGATTCGCGGATGAGCTGCGAGTAGGTTACCAAATCGGATTCGGATAAATAGGACGCATCAGTTTGGATTTGACTGATGCGAATCTGACAAGCAGAATAGGCGGAATCAAAAGCTTCTAAATACCGTCCGGTGCGGGCATACAGGAGCCCGAGCGAATAGAGGCTGTAGGCAATGTCGCGCGGCGCAGTCTCGGGATTCTTGCGGCGTTCGGCGAGAACGCTTAGATATAGTGATTCGGCGTGCGCATAGTCGCCCGTATCGCGATAGATGTTGGCGAGACTGTACTTTGTGCGCTGAACTTCTGTTACCGGATGCGTCATCCATTTCTCTTTGAGCGCCAAAGATTTGCTTAGGCAGGAAATTGCTTTGGCAGTGTTCTTCGTCTGCCAACAATTCAATCCCTGTGAATTGAGTGCTTCGGAAAGTGCGATGATTTCCGGCGCAGCATAATTGGACGTATCGGGATAGTGCAGCAGCGAAAGCGCCAGATTACACGCGGAGTCGGCAGAGTTGAACTGCCCTTGCACTGTCAGCGGGCCGGCAAGTCGCGCCAAGTAGAGCGCCTTACGCGCGTCGTCTTTCATCTCCTCTGCAACGGCGATCGCATCCAGGAATTTCTTCACTGCTTCCTCTGGTTGGTGCATGGCAAGGTAAGCGTTGCCCATGGTGTGATGCGATTCAGACAGTTGGGCCAGAGCTGACTTGCCTTTCAGCTTGAATATTTCCACGGCTTTCTCGAGATGGGGAATCGCCGAAGCGGGTTTTCCGGCAATAACAAGATTCTGTCCGATTTTATGCTCGACACGAGCGATATCGACGTGATCCACAGGAAGTAGCTTGTTGCGGATTTTGAGGCACTCATTGAGAATGTCCATTGCTTCTTCGTACCGGCCCTGATTGTTGAGCCAGCCACCATAATTGCTAAGCGTCTTGGCGCGCTCCACTTGATTGGGATTGGCGACACGATCCCAAGCGGCAAAGGTTTGGCGAAAGAGAGAATCAGTCTTGGGATTACCCATGTCGGAGGCGATTCCCGAGATTCGGTGCCAACACATGGCGACGCTTGAATCGCGGTCGCCGTTCGCAGCGATGGCGGCTTGCAAAGCGGAGTCGGCGACGAGCAGAGCCTGATCTCTTTGTTTGGCTGCAAATAAATCGGTGGAGCGCTTGAGAAGGGTCGCCCAATCGGATTTAGTTTCGGCGGCGTGGCAAAGGTCGAATCCGGTGAGAATGACGAGAATTAACGCGGCGATGGCGGTTGAGACGGGTTTCATGCTGCCCTCATGTTAAGAAATCATTTTAGCATGACAGCAGGCTCCGAGTGATAGCCATCTGGCGTCAACCAAGTCGAAACGACCCAGCGTTTTCCAATATCCGGAATTTCCGTCGTTGCGCTTTGCTGTCTGTCCGAAAACTGGACCGAATATAGCGAATATTGGGGAAAGGACAAAATCCAAACTTTGAGTTCCGAAGGCGAAATTGTTGAGGTCGTGTCGGGCACCACCACGGCAAAGTCCTGTGACTGTCCGTCGCCGCCGATTACCCGCAGCCTTCGATATCCGCCTTGTGAGTTGGGAGCAGGAGATTCCCGTTTTTCGCTGAACAATGATGGCGCCCGGCGAATGGCATCCAGCGCGGCTTCGAAGCCATCCGGCAGCGTCTTCGCGAGAATGATCTTGCCGCGTGTTTGGTTACTTTCGAGCAGAGCGTGATCGAGCGACTTCGTCACGAGCACGGCATCGAGCTTTTCAAACGACTCCCGCCTATTTGCCAAGTAGATTGAAGAAATTGCCACAAGGAGGACCGCGGCAGCAGCGGTGAAGTATCGCAAAAAGCGCGATTTGTGCGACTTGACACCTATCGGAATAACTGCTGCGGAATTGTCACGGTCCGCGGGCGCAGCCGAGTCGAAGTTTTTTTTTGAATCGGGCGCGTCAAGACGATCCAGATCTTCGGCGAGATCGGCAATCTCTTTGCGGAAAGAAGCCGACTTCAGCATGGCGGCGCGGACTTCGTCGCGCTGGTTTTTGTTTGCTGCACCAAAGAGGTATGCTTCAATGGCGTCGGATGACGGGCGAACGAAATCGTCCTCAAGCTGCTGTCCGGCAAGTCGAATCAGGCGGCGCAGTTCTTGTTCATCGTCGCGCTGGTCGTCTTTACTCATCGTCTCTGTCCTTTACCTTCGCCAATAATTCATAACGTTGGTCGGGGCCGGAAATCGGAAACTCATTCGACAAATATTCAATTCCTCGTACTAAAATGGTCTGGATACATCGAGACCTTGTTTCTTAATCAACGACAAGAGCTTATCGCGGCAATAACCCAGGTCGTCGGAGATTTTTTTGGATTTCTGCGACGGCCAGCGCAGGACTCGGGCGATTTCTTTCGGAGCAAACTCGTCGCCGTCAAGTCGAAGAAGCAACTGACAGTACTTGTTTAAGCCCGCGATCAGCTGGTTGACTTTTTCCAAGTATTGGCGTTGCGTGAATTCGCTCTCCGGGGTCCGACGGTAAACATGCTCGGGAGCGCTATGATGTCCATCCGAGTCACTGTCAAGGCTCGAAGTCGTCAGACGGCGGTTTTTCATGCGCAGGAGATCGCCAGCTTTGTTGCCGGCTGTGACCAGAAACCAAGCGGCGAAGCTACTGGTTTGGCGCCGATAGAGCCGCAACACGCGAAAGTCGTTATTGATACAGTGCAAGATGATTTCTTGTTGAATGTCCTCGCGCTCGGAAGGCGCGAACCAGGTAAGAAACTTGGGGCGAAATCCTTCGAAGAATTTGAGCGCGTAATGGGAAAACTCCGTTCCCGCCCGCTTCGGATCAGAATCGAGACAGTCCAAGAAGTTCGGCCATGTTTCCTGCAGCATGCCCAGAGTTGCCCTTGACGCAAAAAGTTCTTACTAGACGATTTTGTAACTGGACACAAGATAGACAAGATTGGGAAATTTTCAATGAGAAAATTGGCGGAGGAAGTTGCGAGTAACATTGCGATTCTTTGGCGCTTGGCGCGTATTGTTAGTGGACTCCGGATGGACTAATCGAGCAGGCTCGACCATTGTCGAGCCTGCTTTGGTTGCGACCCCCGCTTTTGGGCAAAAAATCTATTCCAGCAACAGCAACTTTCTGAACAAACTTGGACGCTTCGGCTTCCCGAGCGCAAAGTTCACGCTCGCGTGTAATGCACATGTTGTGCCGGATTGAAATTGCGTGGGTGTTGATTTTGGTTCGTGAGTTGCGGCGTTGTTACGTAGAGGTTTAGCTTACACAAAGATTGCTAATTTACAGCAGATCGGCTCTGTCCCCTCTTTGATAAGGCTTCTTTGTCGCCAAATGGCGACAGAGCTAATGTGTTTCGTCGCCGTTTGGCGACAACCCTTCGACTTTGATTCCGTGGGTTTTCAGTTTTTCGTAGAGTGTCGAGCGGTGGATTTTGAGCGATTCGGCGGCCTTGGCGACACTAAAACCGTTCATGATTAGCGCGGTCTGAATCAGCTCATGCTCGCGGGCAAAGAGGGCGTCTTCAAGCCCGGAGGGAGCAACTGCCAGAGTTCCCGCGGCAGACTTGCCGAGGCACATCATAACGTCGGCCGGTAGGATTACATCGTGGTCGACGAGCAGCATCGCCCTTTCTACAAATGCAATAAGTTCGCGGACATTGCGCGGCCAGGAATATTCCAAGAGTAGCGTAAGTGCTTCCGTGGAGATATTTTTCTGCGGATTTCCGGATTTGGCAGCGGATTTCGCCATGTAGTAGCCGAGCAAACCGGGGATGTCGGGTTTCCGTTCGCGCAACGGGGGTACTTCAATCGAGAGCATATTCAGGCGGCCAAAGAGATCCTCGCGAAATTTCTCCTTTTTGATTTCGTCTTCCAAGTCTTTGTTGGTTGCGGCAACGAAGCGCACATCGACTTTGGTTTCTTTCGTACCGCCCACTGGAGTGAATGTGCCCTGTTCCACAACCTGAAGGAGTTTGACTTGCACGGCAACGCTGGCATATCCAATTTCATCGAGAAAAACCGTGCCTCCGTTGGCACGACTGATAAGTCCTTCCTGGTCGCGGTCGGCTCCGGTAAAAGCGCCTTTCATACGCCCGAACAGTTCCGATTCAAGCAACGTCTCCTGGATTGCCGGAACATTGATTTTGACAAACGGCCGCGCTGCCCGCTTGCTCTCCCAATGGAGATGCCGAGCCACAATTTCTTTGCCGACGCCGGTCTCGCCGGTAATCAGGACGGGAAAATCCGATGAAGCATAGTTGTGGATTTTTTCGACGACGTCTTCGAGTCCGCGGCTCTTGCCGATGATCGGATATTGATCCTTACCGGCTTGGATGAAAGAACGGCGTTCGCGTTCGGAAGCTTCCCACTTGATTGCGTTGCCAACGCTGGTGATCAAACGATCGCGGTCAACCGGTTTGGTGAGATAGTCGTAGGCGCCGGACTTGACGGCCTGCACTACCTTGTCGGATTTGCTCTCGCCGGTCAACATCAGCACGGGAATTACCGGGTCGATTTCGACGATACTTTTGAGGAGAGTAAGTCCATCGATGTCGGGTAAGACGATGTCGAGCAAGACGGCGTTGAAGCTCTCGGAGCGCAAGAGTGCAAGACCTTGCGTTGCAGTGACAGCTTGGCTGATTTCGTATCTATCACCGAGCACCGTTTCTACGGAAATGAGAAAGGCCTCTTCATCGTCAATGGCCAGGATTCGCGGACGCGCCATTTTCATTCTCCTTATTTCTGCCCGGGAAGATCGATTACAAAAATCGTGCCAACGCCGACTTGAGATTGAACGTCGATCGTTCCACCATGCTCGGTGATGATCTTTCTGGTGGTCCAGAGTCCAAGTCCGCGATGGTTTTTCCCGCCGGTCGTGACGTGCGGCTCGAAAATGTACGGCAAAGCTTCCGGGCTAATGCCGCAGCCATTGTCCTTTACCTCAATACAGACATTGCCGCTTTGCCGATCGGACAAACTCACGTTGATTGCAATCATGGGACTGGGGCAATCGCGCGTCGCCTTGACGGCATTGTCGATGAGTTCACTGATGACACGTTCAAAGTCATTGGGATTTGCCATAATGCCAGGCAGGTTCCCTGCGGCTACGAGCGTGATCGGAGGATACTGGGCTTCGGAGTCGCGGATAAGTTTCAGGATATCCTGAATGAACTGCGCGACGCACAACTTCTCGCGCGGGGCATCTTTTGAATTTGCTGCTGCGGCAAGTTGATCAATATACCTTGCCATGCGATCGACCTGCATCAATGACGGTTCAAGGTACTTGCCGCTGACGGATTCGAGCGAAATTTCTCGACCGCAAATTCTCGCGATCAAATCCTGAAGCAACAATCTCAGCGGTGCGAGCGGTTTGCGCAAATCGTGGGCGAGACCGGAAGCAACCTGCGACCAGGCGGAATAAAGTCTTGCCCGGCTTAGTACGGTGATGTCTTGAAGCATGATGATCGTCACCTGCGTGTTGTTTGACTGGGACTTTGCTCCTCGACATATACTTACGGCGAATTCGCGCGGCTGGTTCTCGATGAGAGTTTTCAATTCGGCTTCTTTTCGTTGGTTGCCCGATGCAAGGAATGAATCGACAATCTCAAACAGCGACGACAGCGATTGATGCTTGGCAAGAGTGTCAACATTGCGGCCAAGCAAGAGCCGCTTAGCATCGAAGAGGCGGTCGGCCTCTGAATTAGTGCGGGTGAAAGTCCGATTGGCGCCAAGAGCAAGAATTGCGCGAGAGCTGTCGTTGAAAACGGAATCGAGGAACTCGAAGTACTCCCGGCGATGACGGATTTGGAGATAGCCGACCAGCAGCGCCGCCAGCGAAGACAGCACAATGGCAATTTGCACGACGGGCGGGACGATTTCGGAGAAGGATTTGGCACCCCAATAGAAGGTCATTATGTACGGGTGTTCGGCAACGCAGAGAATTTCCCGCTCGTTTGCCTTCGGACCGGCCATCGGCGCGAGCCAGCCAAGTCGACTGCCGAGCTGCCGGCTGTATATGGGCGTGAGTTGGCTGTCCAAGATCCAGAGCATGTTGTCGGAAGTGAGAACTGGATATTCTCGCGTGCTGTCGCCGGTGCAGTCAATCGGAGGCAACATACTGGTGGCCGATTCGGGCAAGTCGCGAATCTGTTCGACGTGAAGTGATGAATCGAAACTAAAGACCTTCCCTGACTGTGAGATTGCGATGATCGACCGGGTCGAATCGGCACGCGTGTCACAGACGCGCAAGGTCCGAAATCCGCCGGATTGCCAATATTCGTGCATGAGCTTGCCGGTCCGGCCCGAGAATATCCGGATCGACTGAATGGCTTCCGAGTCATTCATGTTATATGTAGTCACAACAATATTGGTGTCGCGTCCGTTGTTGTCCGAAATCAACTGATAATCATGCCGCGACAATTTTCCGCCGATTAGGATGGGCGGCCAAAAGTCGCGGCCATCCAGAGTGAATGCAAACAGATAGGAAGCACTATCGGCGTAGCCGTCAGCAGAGCGGCCGTTGTCTACAGCACAACTTGACACGATGATTCTCTGTTCGCCGTCGAGATTGCAAAGCTGCACCTTCTGCGGTAGCGGTCCGATGTAGCGATGCCAGATTTCGGACTTTGTCTTTCCATCGATGAGGAGGATGCCACGATACTTCTCTGCGCGACCATAACTGCGAAGTGCCAGGTAATCGCGAACGCCATCGCCGTTGGCATCAAGAGCCGCGGTGAGAACCGGTTTACCGACGGTGACCTGCTCGGAGTCGTTCAGAGACTCGGAAAAGATGGTGTCGAACACGGCTTTGAACTCCGAGAAATCGCGGTTGCAGGACAGCGTCACTGAAATGAGATGCACCGCCGTCGAGTCTTCGGCGGAAATCACCAATTCCGCACTGTTGTTGGAGCGGTTACTGATTTCCTGATACGAGGTCAGATCTTGAGGTGGAAGCTTGGCGATGAAGTCGAGGCAGTTGTGCTGGTACACGTGTATGCCTACCCCGGCTTCGAACAGGACTAGTTCGTCGATACCATCGCGATTGACGTCAAGCGGGATGATTGATGAGACGTCAGCCGGCGGGGATCCGATTCTGGTGCTCAGCTTGGTGAACAAACTCCGTGATAAGGAGCTTTCGGCCGACAAAGCGCTGCTGGCAAAGAGAAGTTGAAGAACAACAAGTACCGAAAGAAGTGGCTTCATGCCGAAGATCCTGCCCGGTTGATTCTTATGAGTTGCGTTGCAATATAATGGATGTTGGAGGCGATGTCAACTCATAGGCTGCTATTCAAGAATCCGCGCATCCAATTATTTGCCCGGCCCCTTCTCTTTCGTGGGATTCGCATTGTAAGACTTGGATTCGCCGCGGGGAATGCTGATCCATTGCCATTGCTCACCCTTGTCGATACGCGCCAGCAGGACAATCTGGCCGACGTGATAGGCGACATGGGCGACCGAACGTGCCAAGGCATCGCCGACTGTCAACGGGATGCCCCGGATTGTCACGGTGCGATTCAGGTCGGCATCGGTTAGTTGGGCTAATTCCGACTGGAGCACCTGCCAACCGCGGTTCCACCAGTCGAGGACCTCGTGCTGCTCGTAGCGGCGTTCCTCGAACTCGGCATCGCGGTCGCGCCACGGTTTTTCGCCGTCGGTGGTGAGGAAATCGGTGAAGCGGGAAAGCAAGTTTCCGCCGAGATGGCGGACGATCATCGCGATTGAGTTGCCACCGGCGCTTGGGATACGGTTCAAGTCATCCACGGAAAGTTGGGCGAGCGCCTTGTCGCCGATTTGACGGTAGCGTTCGAATTCAGTAGTGAGAGATTTTAGCATCGGTAATTTCCAATTGTTATCCTGGACCCTCGTTATTTATAATTCATGAAATCCGACGAGTCAAGGATCAGGATCGATGCGATGAACACACCAATTAGTCGAGGTAGCGAAATAGTATGAAGACCACCAAAGGCATAACGAAGAAGTTGTCGACCGACGAGCGCGAGGAACTGCTCGCGGCATTGAAAGCCCGCTTTGAAAAACACATGGGCCGCCACAAAGGTCTTGAATGGGCTAAGGTGGAGGCTAAGCTTGAGACCAACGGTGACAAACTGTGGTCGCTTGCGGAAATGGAGAGAACCGGCGGCGAGCCGGATGTCGTTGGTTTCGACAAGAAGACGGGCGAGTATGCCTTCTACGATTGTTCGCCGGAGAGCCCCGATGGGCGTAGGAGTCTTTGCTATGATCGCGAGGCGCTTGAATCGCGGAAGGAACACAAGCCCAAGAACAACGCCATGGATTTGGCGGCGGCGATGGGGATTGAGATTTTGACCGAAGAACAATATCGCATACTGCAGGAACTCGGCAAGTTCGACACTAAGACGTCGAGTTGGTTGAAAACGCCGGCTGATATCAGAGAACTCGGCGGCGCGATTTTTGCCGATTTCCGATTCGGCAGAGTTTTCGTGTATCACAACGGCGCCGAATCATATTATGCCGCGAGAGGATTCAGGGGTTGGTTGAGAGTATGATGTCTAGACTGCGAGTGATTGCAAGTGGCTCGTCATCGACGGTCGTCACCCTTGGTCCATCCGCTTTCACGAGATACTGTTGAAGTACTGCGTGTACCCTTTTCAAAGGGAATTGTCAAGCTGACAAGAAACCGGTTCTGGTCATCTCTTCCTGATTCGATTATGTGCCTTTCGCCATAGTGCGCGACTAACCGTTGACGAGTTTGGCCCAGCCCGATCCCATATCCCCGCGGGCGGTTGCCTTGAACACCGCTCTGACAACTGTTTTCGATTTCGATCTCGAGATTCTCATTCGCTAAGTGCGCCCGAACCTCTATTTTCGTCCGTATGGAATCGCCTTCGACGCCGTATTTAACGGCGTTTTCAATCAACGGTTGGAGAATCATACTCGGCACGAGGGCGCGGTTTGCGTGTGCATCGATCGACCAGCGGACATCAAGCCGGCCCGGGAATCTGCGGGACATTAATCCGACATATATCCGGTCAAATTCAATCTCTTCCTCGAGCGTAACCAGCTGCCGCTCGTTTCGGTCCAAACTCATCCTTAGCAATTCAGCTAGTTCGGCAAGTGCATCGTAAGCTTGTGAGTTTTGCTCGGTCAAGACGAGTGATGAAACTGTGTTCAGGGTGTTGAACAAAAAGTGTGGATGCAGTTGGCTGCGCAGTCGTTCAATCTGCGCATGAACCAGCTGCTTCTCCAATTGTGCGGTCTGACGCTCGCGTTCGACGAATCTCCGGTAGTAAGCGACGGTATGCTCGATGGCAATCAATCCCCAAAAAGCCAGAAAATAGTATGTTGAGTGCATCGAAATCACGAAACGAAGCATATCTCCGAATGCTCCCGGTACATCGCTCGCGCCTGTTACCCACAAGATCCATTGTGTGTATGTGAGCAGATAAACCAGAGTTACTACTGTCGCGAGTACCATGAGAAGCAGGGCGTGCTTTAACCTGGGCCCGGCGTCCAAGCGGAATCGATGGCCAAACCAAAATACGAGCGGCGCAACCAGACCCCAAGTGTACCATACTGCAGCCTTGCCCATAAACAATTGCCACCAAGTGTACGGGTAGCTTCCCTGCGGGTAGAACCACCAGTGCAGAGCCGACGCAAATGCGACAACGGTCCAAAAACCAATGTAGGCAAGAGCCCGCAACTGACGAGACGGAATCAGCTCTGCAATCAGAGACCGCATCGAGCTTTGCAAGAATCTCGCCGATACTGCCGATTCGGTTCCGCCTTGCTCAATTGTACTTTCGAACGGTTTCTCCATGATACTACTCATATAACGTAGTTGAAGCCGCGATGGCTAATATTGATTGGACCGAGTTCCGAAGATTTTGGGGACGCCGACAGTGCTTGAGCTGTCGGCGTAACTATTGGCAGCTGCCCGGGTGAGCAAACAGCCGCCGATCATGGGCAAACTGAGCAGGGAGACGGACCGCCGGCGAATATGTAACTGATGATGTACACGGCGTCGGAAATCGTAATGATCCCGTTGCAGTCGGCATCGCCGGAAGCAAGCGGATTGGGCGTCGCGCCGCCGGCAAAGATGTAATTGATCAGAAACACTACATCGGAAATGGTAACAGAGCCGTTGGCATCCGGGTCGCCGCAGATATAATCACAGGCGTTGCCGATTCCGTCGCCATCCGAATCGGCCTGATTTGCATTGGCGACATTGGGGCAGTTGTCGCAAGCATCTCCAACCAGATCGCCGTCCAAATCCTCTTGACCTGCGTTTACAAGCGTATCGCAGTTGTCGCAGGCGTCGCCAATGCCGTCATTGTCGTAGTCGGCCTGGCTGGAATTCGCGGTGTTTGGGCAGTTGTCGCAAAGATCGCCCAGCCAGTCACCATCAGCGTTATCTTGCGACGCGTTCGCGAGATTCGGACAGTTGTCGTCGCAGTCAACGCCGTCTCCATCGATATCACCGCAGTGTTCGATTATTGACATGACTTGGTTGACTGCAACATTCGACGTGTCGAAGACGCCGCCCGAAGGCCACTCAATGCGCAGAGAGTCGACGTTTGTTGAGTTTCCGAATCCGAAGTAAGCTTCGAGCGCGCTGTGTCCTGTGAATGTGTCCTGCGCAGAAATTTCGCGCATTTGCCAGACGGGATTTCCATTTATTGTCGCGAGCGCAAAGACTTTAGTGCCGATTGCAGCGCGATTCGAGACATTGCCCGCCAGTTTGAGCCGAAGCCAGGAGTTTGAACCAGCATAATCGTTGCGCAGAAGCAGCCGGGCACCGGAGCCACTAGCGACCACAAAAATATCGACGTCGCCGTCGTTGTCGTAGTCTCCAGAGGTGGCGCCAGAGAAGTTTTGACTGGTACTCACGTGGTCGCCGGTCAACTCCGCTGTGAATGTACCGTCGCCGTTGTTGCGGTAGTAGGCGCAATTGCCAATGTTCGTCACATAACAATCGATATCGCCATCCAAATCGAAGTCTTGCCAGATGGCTGATAGCGAAGCACCCACATCCTGAACGATCGCTCCCACAGTTTGGGCAACATAGGTGCCGCCGTTATTGATATAAAGATCATTGCGGCGCAACGAAAACGCTCCGGCGCCGCCCCAGTTGGTGCGGAAACCGTCGCGGTCGCCGTCATTATCAACATCCGGCCAGGTCCAAACCTGTCCATCGCCTAGATCTGTTGCGATCGGGCCGTCAGTGATGCGGGAGAATCCCGGGTATCCGGTCTCGATGAGGAGATTCTTGTAGAGATCGTCCAGACCCGGTGTCGCGGTGGCTGGACCGCTCCCAATGAATAAGTCCAAGTCGCCGTCTAGGTCATAGTCAGCCCAATTTGCCGAGGTATAGGGTTTGAGGCCGGTAACGATCACGCCGGTATCGATCACGGTAAATGTATAGTTTGGGGCGCCGCTGTTTCGCAGCATACGATTGGGCCGTTGCGTGCCGGTCACGAAATTAAGTGCGCAAGTGATGACCAGATCGACATCGCCGTCATTGTCGTAATCACCCCAAGCCGGGCTCCAGCCTTTCATATCACTTGTTCCCATACTTGCGGTCGATATGCGTGTGAAGCTGAACGATCCGTTGTTCCGATAGAGCGCGCCGTTCGAAAATCCGCTCATGAAGCAATCAAGATCGCCGTCGTTATCATAATCTGCCCAGCTCGTGCCGATAGCGGAGAAATTGTCCGAACTAATCGGAGTGCCGGTGATTCCGCTGAAATTTCCGCCTCCCAGGTTTTGATACAGTTTGCATTGACCCGGATCGACCACGATTAGATCGAGGAGACCATCATTGTTCATATCAACAAATGCCGTTCCGGTGTAGTTGCCGACAGTAACATCGGTTACGACCGGATTCGAGAGATCAGTTATGCGCGTAAACGTTGTCTGCGCGATTAAGGGAACTGGAAGTATGAAACAGACACAAATGCTGAATAGGATTACGAATAGTGAGCGAAGGGACATTTTTGAGTCTCCTGATAAATAGTGCATCTAATGGCGCTATTACGAGGATGACTCCTGAATGTCCGTTGTTTCTCCGTGAACGGTCGTTTTGACTTCGTCAACGGCAGGCAAAGACTGATCGGGGCGGATTCCAAAGGCACCCAGGTCTGTCGTGCCGAACCACCTAGGTCCGGAGTTACAGACCTGCACTGGGAAATCAGTTCGCGAGTTTGGGGCACTCCCATCCCGAGTGTGATTTTTTCTGCGCTGATCGACCAAAACGCGCCGGCCGAAAGAACACTTTGATTCCTTCACTCATCTCATCTGATCGATATGCTGGGTCCTCCGCACAATCACAGCGTTGAATATTGCTAGTTGGCGAGACATCGAGCGCAGCCAGATTGCGAACGTAGATGCTATCTATAGAGTTGATATATTCCGTCACCCGGTCAACATCGTAAACGGCGACCGTGATTTCGGTTTGGATGTCCTTGACCAGACGATCGTAAGCCTGTTGGGCGCAGTTGCGGGCAAACGATAAGACATCGCGATTCTGCAAGTTGACATCGAGCGCTTCAAAGGGCTGCAAATCAAAGTACGAAAGATGCAAG
This sequence comes from uncultured Ignavibacteria bacterium, assembly GCA_964537215.1. Taxonomy (GTDB): domain Bacteria; phylum Zixibacteria; class MSB-5A5; order CAIYYT01; family CAIYYT01; genus JADJGC01. The sequence continues at coordinate 84,509 of CAZIBI010000016.1, forward strand.
TTGCCGGGTGAGGCCATGATATAGCGCGCCAACGGCGAAAGTTTGGAGACGATGTAGGGTGTGCCGTTGAAGCAGGTTGAGAGCACGACGAGATCAAATTTCGCGGATTCGGGCTTCATGTCCTGCAGTCCGTCGACCAAGTCTTGGATCGTGAAAGGACGGCTTTTGTACGACGCATCGTAACCGGTGCCGCCGACTTCAGGAATTTCATGACCGAAATAGAGAAACATGCGAATCGGATCATCAGCCGATTCAGAGCGATATTGTTGGTGAAGGGCAACTTCCCGGCTGAATCGCGTCTGTCCCTGATCGCGCCAGTATGACTCGCGCGCAATTAGCTGCCCGTTGCGATAATGATAGAACTCGCCATCGCGCCGTGGAAACACCAAGAGCGTATGGCGACGATGCTTCTCATGGAAGATGAAGACCTCCGCATGCGAGTTCCGCTCTGCAACTTTTATAGCGCCGGCGAGAGCTTCCTCATCCGCACGGTGGGCATTACCATCGGCATCGTGGAAAAGATAGCCGCCATCGCCGTGAATTATGAACACTAGTTCATAGTCGGATGGTGCCGCGTCGGCTCGATCGAGTTTGGTTTCAGGAGCAAGCGCAGGATGTGAACTGCACGATAGCAAGAGTAACGCGAGCGCCAGGCAGCAGCATTTCCAAGTACATCGGAATGCCGCCGCGCGACGCTCGCGAAACAATCTATGAGCAAGATTCTGTACCATGCATCCAGGCAATGCCCGCAATATCCGGGGATTAGAGGACGAGTACAGCAATAAGTATTATCAGGAGAAGCGCGACAAGACTTAGCGTCACCATCTGTTCGGCTTGCTCCATATCCTGCACCACGTAGGAAGCGAAGGCATTGAGCTCGGAGTCGGGAACGCGCTCGAATCCGTTGCGGCCCGCGAGTTCATCCTGCTTCTCGCCAATGATGCCTTTGAGTTTCTCGATGCCGATCTTGTCGTTCTGCGAGACAAGCGACGACCCCTGAACCTTGTTCAGAGAATTAACCATGCTTTCAAACGACTTAGTGAGAACTTCGCGCTTCTGCGCCGGGTCCGCTGTGGCCTTGACTTTGGCGGCCGTGTCGTTGAAATAATTCTGGATTTTGTCCTGTCCCTGGGCGACGCCCATTATGGAAATGACAAACACCAATACTGCCATTTTGAATGCTGTTCGTGCAAACATAAATGTTCCTTTCATTCAAGAAGCTTTGCTTCCTGATTTGTGAAGTTCCTTAGCAAAATCTGCTTCCAAAGGTAGGTTCAGTCGGACTTCCGCCAGGTGACATCTGTGAATTATACCCGAATAAAGGATACCGAGATTCCCAGCACAGTCAATCGGCCGAAGGATTGAAAGGGGGTCTAGTTCCTTTGGCGTATCTCTCGCTCTCTTCAAGTGTATAACGGGGCTTGCCGAAATACATTAGTAATGAACAGCAAAGCACTGATATGGCTGGGGATGTTTGTCGGGTCGACAATCGGCGGATTCTTGCCGCTGCTGTGGGGCGGCGATTTGCTGTCGTTCTCCGGATTATTTTGCAGCGGCGTTGGCGGGGTAGTTGGGATTTGGGCGGGGTATCGAATTGGGAATTTGTGATGGCGATTTGTCGAGTCACGTCTCAAGACTAGTCTGGGTTCGCGCCCCGCAAAAGCGGGATTTCGCTACGCTCAACCTGCGCGGGAATGGCAAATCTAGGACAGACAAGAATGTCTGTCATACCAGAATCAAATCACAGTTCGCGTCCCTACAATTATTCGTGTATTCGTGAGTCCGGGCGAGCACATGAAAGAGCCAGGGCGAACGCAGTTTGCCCCTACATTTAGTCATCGAAAGGCGCGCAGACCGCGCCCCTACAGCGATTCGTGAGTTTGGGCGAACGCCCCGCGAGCGGGATCTGCGACAGTTAGCCCCTACAGTTTCTTCTTCCAGATCGTGCCCTGCGGGGTGTCTTCGAGGATGATGCCCATTGCGAGAAGTTGGTCGCGGATGGCGTCGGACTTTTTGAAGTCGCGTGACTTGCGCGCGGCCAGACGCTCGGCCAGCAAGCCCTCGACTTCGGCATCAAGCGAGACTTCCTCTTTGCGCAAGATCGCCAGCACTGTATCGAATCCGTCCATCGCGGCTTTGACTTTGGCGGCGTCGTCTGAAGAGATTCCGCTTTCGGCAATGACGCGGTTGACATCGCGGACAAAATCGAAAATCGCAGCGAGCGACGGCGAAATGTTGAGATCGTCATCGAGGCCTTCGCTGAATCCGGCTTTGACGCGCGACACGAGTTCGTCGACCTTGCCGGAGGGAACATCTTTGACGCCGATGGTGAGATTGTCGTAGAAGTCGCGCAGGCGCTGGATCGCGGCTTTGGCGCCTTCGAGGCCGTCCATCGTGAAATTGAGCGAGGCGCGATAATGGGTAGAAAGCAACAAGTAGCGAATCGCGACGGCGGGGTAACCTTTGTCGAGCAATTGGCGCACGGTGAAGAAATTGCCGAGCGACTTGGACATTTTCTTGCTCTCGACAATCAGGTGCGCGCAATGGAGCCAGTAGTTGACGAATTTCTTGCCGGTAGTGGCTTCCGACTGCGCGATTTCGTTCTCGTGGTGCGGGAACATGTTGTCGACGCCGCCGGTGTGGATGTCGAACTGTTCGCCGAGATACTTCATCGACATCGCGGAGCACTCGAGATGCCAGCCGGGACGGCCCTTGCCGATTTCAGTTTCCCAGAACACGTTGCCGTCGGCCTCATCCCAGCCTTTCCAGAGCGCGAAATCGGAGACCTGTTCTTTTTCGTATTCATCGGCAGCAACGCGCTGCGAAGCACCGGCCTGGAGCTGCGTTAAATCCATGTGCGAGAGTTTGCCGTACTCGCCGAATTTGGCGATGGAAAAGTAGATGTCGCTACCGGCGCGATAGGCGATGCCTTTGTCGAGCAGCTTTTTGACCATCGCGACCATTTCGGGAATGTGCGTTGTCGCGGCGGGATAATATTCGGCGCGCTCGATGCGGAGAGCGTCGATATCATCATAGAAACCCTTGATGAATTCGGACGTGAACTCGTCAAGCGAGACACCTTTGGCAATGGAGCCCTTAATGGTCTTGTCGTCGATGTCGGTGAGATTCATCACCTGCGTGACTTTGTAGCCGGAATATTTGAGATATCGCCGCAGCAAGTCCTCGAATGTGTAGGCGCGGAAATTGCCGATGTGGGCATGGTTGTAGACGGTGGGTCCGCAGGTATAGAGGCGGACGTGCCCGGGTTCGATCGGTTTGAATTCTTCGAGTTGACGACTAAGCGTGTTGAAAAATTTCAGCGGCATTGGGTCTCCAAAAGAGTCTTGCTATTTTCCCGCCCTCGCGGACAAACTTTACAACCCCCTGTGTCCCCCTTTGCTAAGGGGGAATAGCCTAGCGATCACAAACGCAAGGGCGCGAAGACCGCGCCCCTACGATTTGTTTTCAATTGGCTACGCTTGCGTGAACGACTTCACGGTTTTGGCGTCGAGCTTTTTCATCAGTTCGACGACGAGCTTGACGGAGGCTTCATAATCGCCGCGCGCCATGACTGCGTTGTGTCCGTGAATATAACGCACCGCCGGACCGATTGCGATTGTCGGCACGCCAACGCGCGACATGTGAATGCGCGAGCCGTCGGTGGTGCCGCCGCGAATCGACGACAGATGATATTTGATTTTCAGTTTATCGGCGGTCGCCTGCACGAATTGACGCAGCTTGACATTCGGAATCATGCCGCCGTCATAGACCAGAATGGACGGGCCGTTGCCGACTTTCTCGTTCGCGTCGCCGGAGAGTCCGGGCGTGTCGCGGGCGATGCCGGTATCGAGGACGATGGCCAGATCGGGGTCGATCATCCAGGCGGCGGTTCCGGCGCCTCGGCAGCCGACTTCTTCCTGTACCGAGCCGACGCTGTAGAGCGTGTTCGGATGCTTGACTTTTTCAAGACGCCACATGACTTCGATGGCAGCCGCGCAGCCGAAGCGGTTGTCGATCGCCTTTGCCATGTACATGTCCTTTTCGGCCATGACCGTAAATTTGGAGTCGGGGACGATCACGTCGCCGACTGCGATGCCGAGTTTCTTCGTGACGTCGTACTTCCCTTTCACGCCGACGTCGATGTACATGTCGGTGATTTCGATGACCTTTTTGCGGGCTTCCGGCTCGAGGATATGCGGAGGAGTTGAACCGATGACGCCAAGGACGGGGCCTTTCTTGCCGAGAATTTGCACGCGCTGGGCGAGCGCAACGTGGCCCCACCAGCCGCCGAGGGGGATAAATTTCAGAAACCCATTTCCGGTAATTTCCGTGACCATGAAGCCGATTTCGTCGAGATGGCCGACGACCATAATTTTTGGATCGGCGGCGGTGCCTTTGCGTTCGGCGACGATCGAGCCCATCTTATCGTACGAGACTTTGCCGAGTTTGCCGATGTGCTTCTTATAAATTTCGGCGATGGCGCTTTCATGTCCCGGAGGACCGTAGGCGTTAGTTAGTTCTTCCAGCAGTAATTCGGTTCTGTCCACAGTAAAAACCTCCGTGGTTAAGGAATTGTCCTCTTTTGAGGCCCCTGCGCTTCAGGGGAGTCAATACGATAACAATTGTGTTTACGGTTATCAAGGTGATTCGTTGCGGGTCGGTCGAAACCAATAGTGGCAGAAACGAGCGATTAGAAGAAATGGTCGAGTGGTTTCGACATCATACGAACATGTCAAGACCCCGCAGAGAGGCTGCTATAATTTAGCAACTGCCATAAGGGGTTTTGACCTACGAACTCTGGAAAGATGGCAGGTCTCCACAGAGATGATTTAAACAACCAGCTATCTCCAATAAGGAGACCTGCCCTACTTAGCTATTTTTTCAGCGACAGGTCGATGATTTTGGAAAGGAGCTGTTCGAAGGTGAGGCCGGCGGCTTTGGCGGCCTTGGGGACCAGCGAAGTTGAAGTCATGCCGGGAAGCGTGTTGACCTCGAGGCAGAACAACTCATTGTCGGGGTTGAGTCGGAAATCGACGCGCGCATAGCCGCTGCAACCGAGCACATTAAATGCAGTCAGCGCGTAGTCCTTGACGTCGGCTTCGACGGAGGCCGGAATATCGGCGGGACAATAGTAGTCGGAAGCACCGGCGGTGTATTTGGATTGGTAGTCGTAGAACCCGGATTTGGGGACGATCTCGACGACGGGAAGGGCTTCCTCACCCAAGATCGCGACCGTCAGTTCGCGGCCGGGAATGAATTCTTCGACGAGAATGTTGCGGTCATATCTGGCGGCTTCGCGGATACCATTGAGCAACTCGTCATAATTCTTCACGATACTCAAGCCGACGGTGGAACCTTCGCTATTGGGTTTGACGACCATCGGATAATCCATCTGATCGGCGTCTTCGCTACCGAGGAATTTGAAGATCGAGGCCTCATCGCCGAAACAGACCGTTCGCGGCGACGGCACGCCGACGGAATCGAGAATCAGTTTGGTGCGTTCTTTGTCCATAGCGAGCGCCGACGCAAGTACGCCGGAGCCGGTGTAAGGGACTTTGGCGAGGTCGAACATGGCTTGCAGCGTACCGTTTTCACCGAGCCCGCCGTGCAGCGCGATGAAGACGCAATCGCAGTCGCGCATCGATTGCGGGATTGTGAGATCGAATTGTCCGTGCGTGGTGACATGATTGGATTGCGGGGCGGATTTCGTTTCTGTGGCTTCGCCGGCGCCGAGCAAATCGCGGCCATCCTTGGTGTCGATCATGGCGACATCATGGCCGATCGTTTTCAAAGCGGCGGCGATGGCTTTGCCGGTATTGAGCGAAACTTCGCGTTCTTTCGATTCGCCCCCGGCAAGAACCAATATCTTCAACTTGTCTCTCCTCGTCTTCTGCGCGCAATAATCTTGTAAATGATAAAGGCGATGACAAGTAAAACAATCGCGATGATAATCCAATTATAGGTTGCGAAAATCCGGTCGATTTTCGACCAGTCCTGGCGGAGCCGCATCGCCAGATAGAGGACGAGGAAATTCCAGGTGATAGTCGAAATGGTGGAGTAGATCAACATCCGCCACGCTGGTACACGGCCGATGCCGGCCATCAGCGCGATCAAGGCGCGGACACCGGTCAGCCAGCGCGAGGCGATTAGTACCTTGTCGTGGTATTTGTTGAACCACAATTCAACATGGTCGAGCCGTTTGACGCCGAGCCAGCGTGCGCGGTGACTGGACAATACGACGCGGCCCTTGGTGCGGCCGACATAGTAGAGTCCCATCACGGAAATCAATGTACCGATGATCGAAAGGACGTAGATCGTCGACCAAGACGCATTGCCGCCGGCGGCATAGACGCCGCAGATAAAGATGCAAGTATCGCCGGGATACGGCGGGAAGAAATTTTCGATGATCATTGAAACGAGAACGAAGAGATAAATCCAGACCGCGCTGTGGCCCGCCACCATGTTGAGGATTTCGTCGGCTTTGGCGAAGAAGACTTCCACTACTTCTCCACTAAGACGACGGCCATGGCGGCGATGCCTTCCTCGCGGCCGGTAAATCCGAGCCGTTCGGAGGTTGTCGCTTTAAGGGAGATCGCGTCGATTTCGACCTTTGTCGCGGCAGCAATGTTGGCGCGGATTTTGTCGGCGTATGGTGCAATCTTGGGACGCTCGCAGACAATGGTCATGTCGGCGTTGACCAAACGCCAGCCGTCTTTGCGCAGGATTTCCATGGTGCTCTGAAGCAGCAGCAGCGAGGCGATATCTTTGTAGCGAGGATCATTTGGCGGAAAGTGCCTGCCGATATCGCCCATGGCGACGGCGCCGAGCAGGGCGTCGCAGAGCGCGTGCAGCAAGACATCGGCGTCGGAGTGTCCGAGTAAGCCGATGGGATAGTCGAAGCGTTCGCCGCCGAGCCAGAGTTGGCGCGAAGGGGCGAAGCGATGGACGTCGTAGCCGCAGCCGATTCTAATCATGGGGACAATGTAAGGAAATCACAACGCGGATGGGAATGGAAATTGTGGGGGGGAATGTAGGTCCGAACGCCTGTGGTTCGAAAGCGATGTTAAGAAAGTAGGTCAAAAACCCGCAGAGAGCATTCTATCAACCTTAGTGTCCATAAGGGGTATGGCCCTCAAACTAGCGGTTATGTGGGGGGTAGGACAAATAGGTCATTCGAAGTCCCTCAACAAATGCAGACATGATTTGTTTATCGAGAGTTTCGACGTCACATGGAAGAGCCGTTGCAAATTTCGCACCAGCTTCAATAGCCCGGTCAGAATATTCAGAACCGTTCGGATATCCATATAATGCTACAATTGGAATTGAAAATTCTTGTTTCAGTCTTGCAACGAGTTCTAACGCAAGTTCTGGTCTGTTCTCTATAGCAAGTAAAGGCTGACTCTCAAACCTAATATTGTTAAGAACAAGAACTGCTAAATCAAACTCTCTCGTCTTTGCCGCTGCAATGATATCCGTGTCCCACAAAGAAGTACAACAATTGAGATAAAACAATGAATCTGGTGTGCCAAACATGCCGTCGACAAGTGCGTCCACGATATTCTCATTGAGATCTCCTACCAGAATATTTAGCCATGCCGGCTCTAAGACATCGTCGACTTCATTGATATTCGATCGCATAAAATCCTTGGGCTGAGTAATAAAACTACTTCAAGCAAATAGATCGCCTTGATTCTTGAGCACTCGATCTAAGCGAAATTCTTCTGATTCGAATTCGGTCCAGGCAAAGCCAACCGTGAAAATGACTGCCAACAACCATAGGTAGATGTGCAAATTATACATTATCCAGAGTACTGGCATCGAGTCTCTCAATTCCAAAACTGGCTTCTCTACGCCTGCTTCATTCCCAGCAACAAATTGTGCATATTTCGGTACCATATGTCGTTTTGCAAACTGTTCACTTGCATGAGAATCCATTGAAATACAGGATAGGACAATAGTCGCTGCAGTCCACCCCAGTACAACCCGAGCTTTTACTGACGCCCTCATCAAGCAGCTAATGTGCATGCGATGAGCCACAGCACCGTTGTCGGTACTTTCTACACAGAAGTCGCTTTCGGTCTTCCTGATTTTTGTCAAGACCTGGGCCGCGACGACTTTTATTGCAATCGGGCTAACTATCAGTGCCACGAACCAGACTTCCGGCAAGAAGTGAGCTAGGAGCCAGAGAGTTGCACTAACTGCTGCGATTAGAGCAGTCCAGATGCAGAGTTTTGTCCTTTTAGGAAAATAGTCCCAGAGATTATCGGACACGGAAAGACCCCAGTCACAAAGTTCATTACTCCGAACTCTTTCGGCCCTGACATTTGCCAAACGTAATTAACGGGCATTGACTGGCTCGATGCAAGCCAATATTCGACAGGGATTCTAAATCACACGTTAATGACATTCGAACTATCAGTCGGAAGCACGTTTAGTCGAATCTCCTCATCGCAGCAGCTTTGCTCCTGCACAAAAGCTCAAGAGGTTTAGACATAAATGACGTGAGTTTGCAAGGAGGAAAAAAATGTCAAAACCCCGCAACGAATATTCTAAATATTGAGAGTGTGCCACAAGGGGTTTTGACCTACAACTATTGCCGTTGCTCTATTTTTTGCGAACGGGCGCGCAGACCGCGCCCCTACGATGAAACCGTCGCCTATTCCATCGTTAGCAGTTTGCGGGCAAGGTCGAGGTCTTCGGGGGTGGTGACTTTGATGTTGGCGGTGGAGC
>CAZIBI010000017.1:0-90064 GCA_964537215.1 uncultured Ignavibacteria bacterium
CGGGCGCGAATGCGCAGTGCACGCCGGCTTGCTGGACAATCGTCGATGTGTCGCAGAGCGACAGTCCGACGCGCCAGCAGGTTAACTTGATTGCCGGCGACAACCCGGCCGATACGATCGTACAGTTCTTCTTTGTGCGTGCCGTCGACAACGATTCGATTCGTTCCGACGTTGACTACAGCGTTTATTCGCGCAGCAACAATCCGCCGAATACGGAGATTGTGACCGTACCAGATCGCGGCGGTTACTTCGATTTGCCGACGCTGACGGCGACCTATTCCGGCATTCCGTTCGAGTGGAAGGGAACCGACAAGATCGATTTCCCGAGCGACACCGATCAACCGAAGTTTGATTTCTACATTCAAGTTTTTGGTCCTTATCTCAAGACCGAACTCGAGCTAGACTCGCTGGATCGTCTTGCGGCGGGTTACCAGATTGACACCACTGATGTTTCGAAGTTGGTGTTGACATCTCGGGATACGACACGCGGCGGTGTATGGGTGGAGGCGACATCGGCTCTAATTCATAATCTGTGGGCCAACTCACCGGTGGTAGACACCACTCGCGACAATTTCTTTGTCCTGAAAGTCACTGCCCGCGATGATGCCAAGACACCGGATCCGACGCCGGCGTACGTTTCGTTCCGAGCAGTCTATCCACGGTTCGAGAAAGATGTTTTAGTGTATGCACCAGGGCTGTGTAAGAAAAACGCCAGTTCAGGAAACGTGCCGTGTGATCCATCAAATGAGTTCTATGGCTCATACGATATGGCAGATTTGCATGACTACTATCGAAGAGTCTTCGCAGCGGCTGGCTACCCAAATGCAACATTTTATACGTTTGCTCCAGATACCATACCAGAGAGGTTCTTAGTAGCAAGGTACAAGCTCGTTGTGATGATTGGTGACGGAGATAATACTTTCCTGCCCGGATCTGCGTTTAGGAACTTGGTAGAGTACATGCGACTTGGAGGAAATGTCTGGGTGTGGGGAACCTCGACTTTTGCTGGTGCTGCTAATTTGACGTCAAACAATGATGAGCTTTACAATTTTACTCCATCGTCCTTGCCGTACACTTACTTCCGTGTGATTGCGGAATATCACGGGGGATGGACAAAGACCTATGTTGCGCACGGACAGGCTGACCCTGAATCTCCGGACATCCCAGCTTCGAATGAGCAGTTTGTAGGGGGATTGGCGTTGGGTGGAACAGGGCTTAGTGACTTCAGTGTGGATATGGAAAAGGTACAAAACACATACCTTTTTGATCGGAAGGCTCCTGTAGGTTCGCTTCGCCGAATAGAATTTCGGGGTGCCCCGAATACAACCTATTATGTTCGCGACCTCTTGAGTCAACCACTATTCCTTTACAGTTCTGTCTTTGGGAGTTCGATTCCAGATTCTTTGACAACCTGGCTTCGCCCGCTTCAGGGAGCAGTTATAGCAGTTCGTGCCGACAACGGGCTGTACAAGTCGGCTGCGTTCGGATTCTCGGCGTGGGCAATGAATGAAGCCGACGCGATAGACGTTACGACGAAGATGCTGCATTGGTTCCTCGATTGATCTAATCGACCAAACTCGCACACAGACGCGCCGTCGACATTGAGTCACGGCGCGTTTTATTTTTCGGTGGAGTTAATCGATTTCAGCAATTCGTGTGCGGGTGCAAAGTCGGGATGAAGGCGAATGCACTCGGCGACGATTGAGCGCGCATGCTCCCGGTCGCCGAGCGTGAAGTAGGAGATTGCGAGATTGAAGAGGACGACCTCCGACTCCGGCGTTAACTCTCGCGCCTTATTCAAAGCAGTAATAGCTTTGTCGAACTCGCGCTTGCTGAAGTATGCCGATCCGAGGTTAGTCCAGCCTTCGGCGAGGTTCGGATCGCTGACGACCGACTTATTCAGAAAGTCAATCGCAGCATCAATGTCGCCGCGACTCGCTTTGACCAAGCCGAGATTGTACAAGACGCGGCTTTCAAACAGCGCGGGACCGAGGCGGCCGGAGTTTGCAGATGCGTTGGAGGCCTCCGAATAAGTGGGTACGGCTTTCTCATGCAGGCCGCCAAGAATTGACTGCAGCAATGTGTCGGCTTCGTTGAATTTCATCAGGTCGATAGCCGAGATTGCCAGGATGAACTTTTCGTTCTCGCCGAGCGGCTGCGATTTGTTGAATTGGCGGATCAATGCGTAGGCGGAATCAGCGCGACCGGCCTCGCGCAAGGCGTACCAGAGATTGAGGCGCGCCTCCGGGAGATAGGGTTTCTCCTCGACAGCTGTGCCGGCAGCAATGAGCGCCTCGGTGCGTTGCCCGGTCTGGCGATACAGGTAGGCGAGATTATTCAGTGCTTCGGCGCTGCCATCGAAGAGGGAATCTTCGACCAGGAAATGATGCCACGCCGAGTCGAGCTGGCCCGATTTCAGGAAGGCGATGCCGAGATTGAGATGGACTTGCTGCAAAGGCGGCTCATAGGCTAACGCTTCGTAATATGTCGTGATCGCCCGGGTGTAATCGCCGGTGTCGAGTGCGATGTTGCCCTTGCTGAACAAAGCCTGCTGGCGGTTGTCAAATTGCATCCGGTAGAGGTTGGCGTTGAGCGACACGGCAAGAAGTAGTACCGCAGCTGCGGGCCAGAGGACGGCTTTCCAGTTGCGTTGTCTTACCCAATCCCAGATTTCGACCGCCGCGAATGCTCCAAAGATTGCGAGCAGAGGCAACAGCGGCAGGCGGAAACGGGAATTCACGAAGAAGAGAATGAATGAAAGCGCATAGCCAACAATAAAGAGTGAAAGATAGCGAGCACTCTGCGATCGGCGCCGTGCTATGAACATGCCGACCAAGCCGAACGGCGCCAAGAGCCCCATGCCGATCATCAAGACTTTGAAGAGGCCAAACTCGGACTTGAAGGCGACGAGGTTGCGGTTATTGGAGATTTCTTCGCCCGAGAAAATCAGGTACGTTTTTTTGATTACAAGTTTGAGCCAATCGAGCGGATTTGAAAGGATGTAGTCGACGCCTTTGCCAAAGTAGTAGGAGCTGACCGCAGAGGGCGACAGCAGCGATTTCGTATCGGTCTCGGCTGCGAACTTGATGTCGGCATACTGCCAACTGTAGCCGAGTTTGCCGGGCATTACGGCGCTGACACCATCGGCGCTCGGGTTGTTGCCGATGTAGAAGTTGACGCCGCCTTGGGTGGCGATTCCGAATGCAGGTTCGCTGCGGGTGGCGTTGTGCAAGATAACCGGCGCGATGGGGATGATTATTGCGATTGCGAATAACAGCAATTGTCTATTCGCGAGCTGTTTGGATATCTGCGCACGCTGCTGCCAGATTCCCCAGAGCATGATTGGTGCGAGAATCAGAGTGTTCGGTCGGTCGATTGCAGCCAAGCCGGATGCAAGCGCCATGGCGATCAAAGTCGAAGTTTGTTGGCTCTTCAGATAGCGAACAAATAACAGCAGTGAAATCAGAATGAGCCACATAGCGGACGCTTCAAGGACCAGCTCGCCCTCGAAGTAGACGACGTCGCCGGTTAACAGCACGATGATGGCGGCGAGCAATCCGATCTTGCGGTCGAAGACTTCGCGCCCGAGGAGATAGACCAACGGCGCGGTGGCGACACCAATCATCAACTGTATGAAGCGCGCGGCCGCGATGCTGTCGTGGGTGAGAAAATAGATAAATCCGAGAAAGTAGTTGTAGAGCGGCGCGCGAAAAAATGGCTCCGTCGAGACCAGCGCGCCGGCGGCGATTGCTTTGGCCGTGAGATGGTGATAGAGCGCGTCAACGGTCGGATGAAGGAACTCGAGCAATGAGCGATACTCGAGGAAGTAGATCAGCCGCGCTATCAACCCGACTGCGACGAGGGCGATGATTGTTTGTTTGTCGCGATTATCCAACATGTCGGCAAGAATACTTCATTAATGATTGCTCCGCAAATGGATTGGATGGTGCAGGTGAGTGCATACTTCACTATGCAGAGTCGTTCACGTTTTCCCGTCTACTTCCGCAAAACACGGAATCGGCGTGGAATTGCCGGTATTCAATCATTCAGATAACTCATTGAAAGACAAGATGTTGAAATCTCTGTCGCTCCAGACGTGTGGGCATGAGAACCGTTGCTGTGCAGACTGTTGCAATTTGGGCTTACGGCACGTCGCTTGCTCAATAGGGGGTCATGATGCAACGACTTGTTACTCTCACTGCCTTGAGCCTGATACTGATGAGCGCGAATCTGTTCGGTATGGTTGCTGACAAGGTTTCGCCGTCTCTCTCGGAAAGAGTGATTCCGGCGAATGAATGGGTCAATGTCGTTGCCATCATAAAGACTTCTGCACTTCACACGCCGGCGATTTCTTCGCTGATGATGAAGGACGCCCGCAAAGATCAGGGCCATGCAGCGTTGATTGCAATGCTCAAGAAGCAGGACGTTTCGAGCTCGAGTTTCGTCAATCGTCTTCGCGCTCTGGAAGCATCCGGCCACGCTGCCAATATTACGACTTACTGGATCGCCAACGCGGTTTCCTTTTCGGTAGAAGCTTCCCAGCTCGACGAATTAACCAATGCGGATGATCTTGAATACCTGCTTGACGACCAGCCGCTGGAATTAGTTGAGCCGGTCGGACAGGAATCTTCCGAGTCCGGTTACGCCGGCAGCAGCAGTTACATGTCGCAAATTGGCGTTCGCGATCTCTGGGATATGGGCTACACCGGACATGGCCGTTTGGTCTGCAGTTTTGACACCGGCGTCGAAGGCACGCATCCGGCATTGGCCGGCAACTGGAAAGGCGTCGATGTGCCTTCCGCGCAGAGCTGGTTCGATCCCTATGGCACGACCACGCCGGTAGACAACAACGGCCACGGCACGCACACGATGGGTTTGATGGTTGGCCGTGATGCGGGCGACACGATTGGAGTGGCGTTTAATGCGCAGTGGATGTCGGCTTCCGTGATTGACCGCGGTCAGTCGCTGAACAAGACGGTTTCAGATATTATCGCAGCATTCCAATGGGCGGCTGACCCGGACGGCAATTCGGAGACTGTTTCCGATCTGCCGGATGTCGTCTGCAATTCGTGGGGAATCCCGAAGGGCCTCTTGGCGCCGTGTGATGCGACGTTCTGGCAGGCAATAGACAATCTTGAAGCACTCGGTGTCGTGGTGATTTTTGCCTGCGGCAACGAGGGTCCGAATGCGGGAACGATTCGCAATCCTGCCGACCGCGCTGCGGCGTTCGCCAATTCGTTTTCGATTGGCGCCGTTGACCAGACGCGTTCGGACTTGCTGATTGCATCGTTCTCAAGCCGCGGACCGGCAAGCTGCGACAATACGCGAATCAAGCCGGAACTGGTTGCGCCGGGCGTATCGCTGCGTTCTTCGTATCGCGGCGGCGGTTACCGCCAGATGTCGGGTACTTCGATGGCCGCTCCGGTGGTTGCCGGCTGCATCGCGTTGATGCGCGAATACAATCCGGATGCTACGGTGAGCGAAATCAAGGATGCGTTGATTCAGTCGGCGACCGATCTTGGTCTGGCCGGACAGGACAACGATTACGGATACGGATTTATCAATGTCAAGCGGGCGCTGGATTTTCTGCCAGTTCCGCTTAAGCCGCGCATTCACGTTGAGGCAGTCACACTGGGCGGTAGCTCGTCAGCAGCGCTCCAGGTTGGCAACACCACCGAATTGAATTTGACCATTTCCAATACCAGCGTCGCGACTTCAAATCTGCGCGGCGTGTTGCGCTCGAGCAACGCGCATGTCTTTATCCTGACGGACGAAGCGAACTTCGGCAGCGCGCCGACCGCGGCACTTGTCGACAACATCGCGAATCCGTTTATGGTCAAGATCGACCACAGCGCCAGCGCAGGGACGATGGCGGAATTCACTGTCGATTTCTTCAGCCAGCAATTTGGATATCTCAATAGCGCCGATTTCAAGATCGTCTTGGGCCAGCCGGTGATTGCCGGGGCGGTGACGATCGCGACCAATAGAATTAGCTCGGAAGTCACGAATTTCGGCATGAGCCGCAGACTTTACGATGTCGCGGCGGCGGTCGATCCGTTGAGCCTGATGAGCCTGGTGATTGCCGACCCGAACGGCGAAATTTATGATGCGCTTCCGGACGGTCTCGACTATCGCGCTGTTGACAGCTTGCATCAGGCGCAGTTTGGCGTTGAGTCGCAGGTCGTGACCGGTTTTGTGACCGCTGATGACGCCTATGATATTGAAATGACGGCCACGACATTTGACGAAGTCATGCGCAGCAACTTCATTCTGCTTGAGTACGAAGTAGGATTGAATACGCAGAATCAGCTGCCGAAGGCAGTTGGTCTAGCTTGCGATTTTGATTTCGCCGACGGCGAAGCGATCGTAATGGATGGCACAGATTACATCGTGCGTGCAAGCGGATATGACCGTTATATCGGCATCCGCATTTTGCCGGCAGCCAACATGTTTGGTGCAGCAGTCAGTGGTGCAGCGTTTAAAGCGGGTACGATGTTGGATGCGGATAAGTTCGCGATCATGACTTCCGAAGTTTCGACGCCGAATCCCAACAACGCCGACAATGCGTTGATTGCAGGAGTGGGACCGATTAATGCATCAGGCGCGTCGATACATGTCGGTTTTGTTGTCGCCAGCGGCAACAGTATCGAGGAAATCCGGGTGGCGTTGCAGGCCGGGCAGGGCGCTTACGAGCAAGCGACCGATGTCGACGACAACGACGACTCGGTTCTTCCGGAGGCGTTTACTTTGGAGCAAAATTTCCCGAATCCGTTCAATCCCGAAACCCGCGTAGATTTCTCGCTGCCCAAAGCCGGAAGTTACCGCTTTGAGATCTTCAATTCGCTTGGCCAGACAGTCAAGGTCGTTGATGTAGTTGACGCAGCCGCAGGACCACAGAACATCATCTGGAATGGCACGTCCAGCGACGGTGGCCGGGTTGCCAGCGGCGTGTACTTTTATAAGCTCACTTTTGATGGAAACTCCCAGACCCGCAAGATGGTATTCCTTAAGTAGGATTAATCAAATCGACTGCTCGCGCGTAGATATGAAGTGAGGGAGAACTCTGTGCTCGGTAGAATTATTGCATCTTTGGTCAGACAGACATCCACACGAGTTGAGTTGCGGGTAATTGCGCTTTTCTTGTTTATCTTCAATTTCAATATCAATTCCGTTTCAGCACTAACCATTTCACCGGAGCTGCGTGCAAAGCTTGCAGCCACCGGGACTCTTGAGGAGTTCAGCCGCAAGTTTGCGCGCTGGCAGGAGCAGTTGGCCGATCAAGAGCCGGCATTCCATCTTAATCGGTCATTGTCCAAGATGGCTGATGCAAGCGCGCAGAAGACGATCAAGGTTTGCGTGCTGCTCGTTGATTTTTCCGACAATACAGCAGCAATGGGTTCGCAGTCGGGAATCACGCCGGCAATAGTTGACAATATCTTGTTCTCGCAAGGAACGACGCCAACCGGGAGCATGACTGATTTTTATCTGCAAAGTTCGTACGGGCAATTCTTAGTCGATGGCGATGTCTTTGGTTGGTTCCGCTTGCCGAAAACCTACGCGCAATACGTGGGCGCCGACAACGGATTGCAGTCAACCGAACCGAATGCACGAACGATGGCCAAGGACGCGGTCCTGGTTGCCGATCCGACAGTGAATTTTGCGCCGTACGATAATGACGGCGACGGCTTTGTCGAGGCGCTATTTGTGATACATGCCGGACCGGGCGCGGAGGAATCGGGCAGCGCGGCGCAGATTTGGTCGCACCGCTGGTCGACGACCTCGCAGGTCACCACCGGCGACGGCAAGAAAATTTCGAATTATCTGACAGCGCCGGAGGAAGTTCTCAACGGGCCGTTGCGCGTAGGTGTGTATGCGCATGAATTTGGACATATTCTCGGATTGCCGGATTTGTACGATGTCGGACCGGATCCTTCGGAGCCGGGACTGGGCAATTGGTCGCTGATGGCGGGCGGGTCGTGGAACAATGGACAGCGGACACCGGCGCAACTCGACGGCTGGTGCAAACACGTGCTCGATTCGCTGCAAGGCGCATTCGGCAAGACAATTGACGTGACCGGTAATCTCAACGATGTCGTGTTGGGGGCGGCTGTTTCCGATTCGATTCGTTACCGGCTCAAGATACCGAACGGTGGCGGACGCGAGTACTTCATTGTCGAAAACCGGCAACAGGTCGGGTTTGATACGAACATCCCCGGTTCCGGCTTGATGATCTTGCACTGCGACGAATTTCTTTCGGGATCAAACAACATGTCAGCCAACGGTCACTGGAAGATTTCGCTTGAGCAGGCTGACGGCGCCAATCATCTTGAGAACAACAACAACGAAGGCGATTCGGAAGATCTCTTCCCCGGTACCCAAGACAATCATCCGGAATGGACAAGTCTGACAACACCGAGTACAGCGTCGTGGTACAATTCTCCGCATCAGATTTCGGTCTGGAATATTCGCCACAACCGCACGAACAAGACGATTACATGCAATCTCGAGGTCGCTTACAGTCGGACGAATTTGCTTTTGCAAAGCAGCAATTTCTCCGATTTGATCTCGGGCAACGGGAATATGGTGTTTGACAAGGGCGAAATCATCCAGGTCAATTACACGTTCAAGAATGTTTGGAAGGCTGCGACCGGGGTGACGGTCAAACTGAAGACCAGCACGCCGGGCGTCACCATTATTAACGGCACGCACAATATCGGCGCGGTAGCATCCGATCAAGTCGTGGCGTCGCCGAATGCACTGACGTTTGCGATCAGTTCGAGTATCACTCCGACGGCGGCAAATTTCGAATTGGAAATCGTCAGTGCGAGCCCTCCGGATACATTTACTACGACATTTAAGAAGTACGTCGGCGGCGTGGAGATATTATTGGTTGACGGCGATGATGAATCGAGCTTTTCGGATCTGTCCGGGTTTGTCAAGGCGGCGCTGGATACTTTATCGCTACCCTATGAATATTGGGACATCAACACGCAGGGCGTTCCGGCGGCAGCCCAATACAGTTACAAGTATATTATCTGGTACACAGGTGGATTACGCCTGAATATTGCCAGTGTCATGAGTTCCGCCGAGGTGAATTTCTTGCGCAACTACCTCGACCAAGGCGGCAAACTGTATTTGTCAGGACAGGATGTTGCGGAATGTCTCTCTGCATCTGCGGACTCGACATTTGTGCGCGATTATCTTGGCGTGCGTTTCACGGGCAACTACGAACCGCTGGATGCGATGGGAATCAGCGGCGATCCGGTCAGCGACAATTTCAAGTTGCGCATCCGCGGCAATAACGGCGCCTCGAATCAGATTAGCTGCGATTTGTTGCAGATACTTCCGGGTGCCAATCACAGCTTTGATCTCGCCGGATTGGCTAGTACGCGAGTCGGTCCCGGCGGCAGCAGCTATGCGCGCGCGAACGGTTCGCGAGTTGTGTTCACGAGCTTTGGTGTCGAAGCCGTCACAACGAATGGCGGCGGACAAGGTTACGGCACGCGCATGAATCTTTTGCAGCGCGTATTGGCGTTCCTTGAGGATAATGTCTCGACTGATGCCGACGATATTGTTGATGTGCGTCCGTTGCCGTTTGATTTTCAGCTCGACCAGAATTATCCCAACCCCTTCAATCCTTCGACGCAAATCAGCTTCACGATCTCTCCGCGTGCTGTCGGCGAAGAGCTGACGCTGGAAGTGTTCAATGTGCTCGGTCAGCGCGTAGCGATGCTGCGTGATGAAGTTGCGCAGTCAGGATCACAGACGGTTGAATTTGATGCCGTCAATCAGCCATCGGGGGTGTATTTCTATCGCCTTCGCGTCGGGGCGGAGTCGATTACCAAGAAGATGGTGTTGCAGAAGTAGCCGCGCAGGCAGCGACCAGACATTTTCGGCAGAATAGCAGACCTCAATTTCCCGCACCAATTCGCCTCTCAACGCAATTGACAGGTTGCATCGATTCATTTATCATTGCGCAGGATAGATTCTGCGTCGTTAACCACCGCAGACTCGACAATATTGATCGATGTTTTCCGTTGTCATTCCCAAACCAAGCTCGCTGAACCCGCGGACGCGCCTCGCTGCCGTTTTTATCCCTGCATTCTTGATTGGAGTGACGCTTGATCCAGTGGCGCTGACAGTGCTGACGCTGACCGCATTCGGATTGGCGTTGGCGGCGGGCGTTACGCGCGGCGATCTGCGCAGAGCCGTCGTGCCGCTGTCGATATTCTGCGGAATAACGCTAATCATGCACTTGCTATTCACAAGAACTGACGCTTCAGCAGAGATATCGCTCGGATTCATTGCGTTGAATGGGGCGGCTTTGACTATCGGGCTGCTCTACTGCTGGCGGATTGCGCTGTTCTTTGTGGTGGCGTTAGCTTTCACGCGCTGGATCACGCAGGAAGAATTTGCGGAATCGGTCTGGCGGATGTTGACGCCGCTGGGGAGGATTGGTATTCCGGTTCAGGGTGTCGGAATGGCTCTGACGATTGCGATTCGTTTCATACCGCAGATATTTGCGGAGCACCGGCGCATCGAAATGGCGCAGCGTGCGCGCGGAGCGAACCCGGGCGGCAGCCGGCTCAACCGCGTCCGGCAGTTTGTACCGCTTTTGGTCCCGACGATGGCTTCGGCACTGCGGCGAGTTAATACAACCGCAGACGCCTTGACAGTTCGCGCGTGGGGCGTGACGCCGACGCGGACATTCTTTCGGCAATCAAGTTTCAAAATGCGCGATATCGGCGTTCTTGTCGCAGTACTGGCTATCATCGTAGTGATTGCGGTTCTGCCGTGACCAGAAATATTCTTCTTCGGCTGCAATTCGTCGGCACTAAATACTCGGGCTGGCAACGCCAGCGCAATGCCGTCAGTGTGCAGCAGATCATCGAAGCGGCGCTTGAGAAAATGACCGGAGCCGAAGTCGCATTGACCGGCTGCAGCCGCACCGACGCGGGTGTGCATGCGGAGGATTTCATCGCTAACTTTCATACCGAGTCGCGGATTCCAGCAGACAAGTTTGCGATTGCCTCGGTGCAGCATCTGCCGCGTGATATTCAGATCAAGTCCTCACGCGAGGTTCGCGTCGAGTTCAATTCGCGACGCAATGCTTATGAAAAGACGTATCGGTATCAGATCGCGCTGGAACGGTCGCCGTTTGCGAACGACCGCTGGTGGCAATGCGATGATGCGCCGGAACTTGAATTGCTGCGCCAATGCGGCGCGATGATAGTCGGCAGCCACGATTTCTCGGGTTTTTGTGTGGCGCGGTCGCTCAAGGAAGACAATCTCTGCACGATTAAACAAGCGGCTTGGCGACGGAGCGGGAAAAGACTATATTTCAAAATCACCGGCGACCGGTTTTTGCATCACATGGTACGGTTCTTGGTCGGCGTGCAGATGCAAGTTGCCTGCGGAAAGATAACGATTGGCGATCTTGAACGCATGCTGCGGCAGCCGCGAAAATATCGGGCCAAGTTTCCGGCTCCGGCCGAGGGACTTTACTTAGAAAAAGTCAAATTTCGATATTAGGAGGAGACGATGAAGTTTTTCATCGACACAGCGAACATCGACGAGATCAAGAAAGCGGCTTCGCTAGGCGTTCTCGACGGTGTGACGACGAATCCGTCGCTGATTGCCAGGGAGAAGGGCAAGTTCGAGGATATTCTCAAGCAGATTTGCGATGTGGTAGACGGTCCGATTTCGGCGGAAGTCACCGCTACCGATTATGAAGGCATGATGCGCGAAGGGCGGGCGCTAGCGAAGATTCACAAGAATATCGTCGTTAAGTGTCCGTGCATTCTATCCGGATTGCAGGCGACAAAGACGTTCTTCGAAGAGGGCATTCCGGTCAACATGACGCTGGTGTTTTCTTCGACGCAGGCGATCTTCGCGGCGAAAGCCGGGGCGCGATTCGTTTCGCCGTTCATCGGGCGTCTCGATGATATTTCGACCGACGGGATGGAATTGATCGAGCAGATTGTGCAAATCTACGACAATTACGATTTCGCGACGGAAGTGTTGGTTGCATCGGTGCGTCATCCCATGCACGTGGTCGAAGCTGCGATGCTGGGCGCCGATATCTGCACGATGCCGTTTAACGTAATTGAGAAATTGATCCAACACCCGTTGACCGACATCGGCCTGAAAAAGTTCCTTGACGATTGGGAAAAGGTAAAAGGCAGATGATTTCCCGCTATACGACGCCGGAAATCGGCGCGCTCTGGACGGACGAGCACAAGTTTGCAACCTGGTTGAAGGTAGAACTTGCTGTAGCCGAAGTGCAGGCGCGGATGGGAATCATTCCGCGATCGGCTTTTTTGAAACTACGCGCGAAAGCGAAATTCTCGGTCAAGCGCATAGACAAGATCGAAGCTGAAGTCAAGCACGACGTAATCGCGTTCCTGACGTCAGTTTCAGAAAATGTCGGCGAATCCGCCAAGTTCTTGCACTTCGGGATGACGTCATCTGACCTGGTCGATACGGCTCTGGGTGTGACAATGAAGGAAGCGGGCGAGTTGATCCTCGAGCGGCTGGATGAAGCCATCAAGGAAGTGCGCAAGAAGGCGATTCGCTACAAGAAGACGCCGGCGATTGGCAGGACGCATGGAGTTCACGCCGAGCCGACGATTTTTGGGCTCAAGTTTCTGTTGTGGTATCAGGAATTGCTACGGCAACGCGAGCGGATGAAGATCGCCGTCGAGCAGGTGGCGGTGGGAAAGATTTCCGGTGCGGTCGGCAATTACGCGAATCTTGATCCAAAGATCGAGGCAGCGGTATGCAAGCGTCTCGGTATTGCAGCGGCACCGATTTCGACGCAGGTGATCCAGCGCGACCGGCATGCGCAGTTTTTGGCGGCGATTGCATTGTTGGGAGCATCACTGGAAAAGTTTGCGACCGAAATCCGGGCGTTGCAGAAGACTGAAGTATTGGAGATGGAAGAGGGTTTCTCCAAAGGGCAGAAGGGCTCTTCCGCCATGCCGCACAAACGCAACCCGATCACATGCGAACGCATTGCCGGACTGGCGCGCGTGCTGCGCGGGAACATGGTAGCGGGTTATGAGAATGTCGCTCTTTGGCACGAACGCGACATCACGCATTCGTCAGTGGAGCGCGTTATCTTGCCCGACTCGACAATTTTGATCATCTACATGCTGAAGCTGTTCAACCAAGTGATGCAGAGTCTGCAGGTCTATCCGCAGAATCTCAAGAAGAATCTCGAACTGACCGGCGGACTTGTATTCAGCGGACGGTTGTTACTGAAGCTGTCGGAAGCTTGCGGTTCTCGCGAAGTTGCCTACCGGCTGGTGCAGCGCAATGCCATGGACGGATGGGCCGGGAAAGGGCGATTCGTTGATTTGGTCAAGGCGGACGCGGAGATTGCCAAATATCTCAAGCCGCAAGAAATTGCCACCTGCTTTGATCTCGCTTATTATTTCCGCAATGTCGACAAGATCTACAAGAAGTGCCTGCGATGATTGAACGCGACGGTTGGCGTTTCATCATTCCGGGAGCACTTGCTACGATCGTACTGTGGTCGCTGGCTTGTTGCTGTTGTTGTGTTGCTTATATCATTCCTGCGATCATAGTGACGCTGCTGACGTTGTTTGTCGTCTATTTTTTCCGGGATCCGCAGCGGACGCCGCCTGCAGGCGAAAATCTGATTCTCTCGCCGGGCGATGGAAAGATCATTATCAATGAGCAGCGCACCGGCAGCGACGGCAAGAGCTACACTCTCGTCTCGATTTTTCTTTCTGTGTTTGATGTTCATGTTAACCGTATCCCTATTAGCGGCAAGATCACCCATGTGCATCATGTACCCGGCAAATTCCATAAGGCATTCGAGCCGGAAGCCGTTGCCGAAAATGAGCGGACGGAGATTACGGTGGCGTCGAAGTTTGGCGACGTCAGTTTCAGTCAGGTCGCAGGCATACTGGCGCGGCGCATTGTTTGCCGGGTCAAAGTCGACGACGAGGTTCTACGGGGACAGCGGATGGGGCTGATTCGATTTGGCTCGCGAATTGACATGTTCCTGCATCCGAGTGTTGTCATCGATATCAAAATTGGCGACCGTGTGGTCGGAGGAGAAAGCGTCATTGGACGATTCCCGCAAAATGGCTAGCTTCCGCGGCATTTTCCCCGGTGCCTTCACCATGGGGAACATGCTGTGCGGATTTTTCTCGATTCTCTCGGCGCATAACAATGAACCGGCGCGTGCCGCGTGGTTTGTCGTGCTGGCGGGATTTCTTGACGGGCTCGACGGCAAAGTCGCGCGCTTATCCAAGGGGACGAGTCAGTTCGGCAAAGAACTCGATTCGCTGGCGGATATCGTTAGCTTCGGAGTAGCGCCGGCATTTCTCATTTGGTCGGCAGTTTTGGGCGATTTCGACCGCTGGGGATTCATGATCGGCGGCGTCTATTTGATGGCGGGCGCATTCCGTTTAGCACGGTACAATGTTGTCTCGGATCCTCATACGAAGGGGCATTTTGTCGGTTTGCCGATCCCGGTGGCGGCGATTACGATTTGCTCTTACGTGATCATGAGCATGAGCTACTACAAGGAGATCCGGCATCCGGAGTTTGTGGTTTCGATGGTGATTGCCTGCTCGGCTCTGATGGTCTCGAACGTCATTTATGACTCGATTCCAGAGCGATTTGACCGCCGAGAAAACCGTTGGCGCATGGCAATAATTTTCGTATTTTTGGTGGCGGTATTGATAAAGCCGCGGCTAATGCTATTCCCGTTCCTGGGAGCCTATGTGCTCTTTGGCGTTGTGCGGGAAGGAGTTAGGGTGATGAATAATACTCGGCGAAACTCAAGGGACAAAAATCATGTCGAATAAGAAGAAAGTTGTGTGCAGGGTGCGTCTAAAGGACGGAGTTCTTGATCCGCAAGGCGTGACAATCCGGCATGCGCTGGAACAGCTCGGTTTTGGCGATGTTATAGATGTTCGTTCCGGCAAGATTTTCGAGTTGACCTTCCGTGAGAATGTCAACGGCGACTTGCGCGCACAGACTGAAGAAATTTGCCGCAAGGTGCTGGCTAATCCGGTAATTG
Source organism: uncultured Ignavibacteria bacterium (assembly GCA_964537215.1). GTDB lineage: Bacteria > Zixibacteria > MSB-5A5 > CAIYYT01 > CAIYYT01 > JADJGC01. The sequence goes on from CAZIBI010000017.1 coordinate 15,059, forward strand.
AGGAGTTCGAGGTAAGAGAGGAATAGATGCGTTTCGGCGTTGTGACATTCCCCGGTTCCAATTGCGACTATGATGCGTTGATGGTCGTTCGCGACCAGTTGCGTCACGAGTCCGAGTTTATCTGGCACAAGAATTCCGATTTGTCCGAAGTCGATTGCGTGATTTTGCCGGGCGGATTTTCGTACGGCGACTATCTGCGCACGGGCGCGATTGCGCGCTATTCGCCGGTGATGAAATCGGTGATCAAATTTGCGGAAAACGGCGGACTGGTGATCGGGATTTGCAACGGATTCCAGGTGCTGCTTGAGTCGGGACTTCTTCCCGGCGCCATGCTGCGCAACCGCAAGTTGCGCTTCATTTGCAAGCATGTTTACTTGCGTTGCGAGAACAGCGATTCGCCGTTCAGCAACCAGATCAATGTCGGCGACGTACTGAAGATTCCGATTGCACACACGGACGGCAATTACTTTTGCAGTCCGGCGGACGCGCGCGAACTTGAGAACAACAAGCAGATCATATTCCGCTATTGCACTCCGACCGGTAAGGTCACGGACGAGGCTAACCCCAACGGCAGTATCAACAACATCGCGGGAATCTGCAATAAGTCGCGCAATGTATTCGGGATGATGCCGCATCCGGAGCGCGCCGCTGAGGCGCTGCTCGGCTCCGCGGACGGTCTGCGCGTGTTTCAGTCGATTGTGGCATTTGCCAAATCGGGAGTTACCGTTTGAAGAAGAGCGAAATCGTATTCCTGGTGTTTTCCCTGTTGATGGCCGCCATCGTCGGCGGACTGCTCGGAGATATCATCGGCGAGTTCCTTCCCGACGGCGCAGCCAAGACACTTTTCCAGAAGCACCTTGCGATTGGTTTCAGCCCGTCGACCCTGGATCTTTTCTCAATCAATTTCACGCTCGGATTGATGGTGAACATCAATTTTGTCAGCGTATTATTCATGGTGATGGTTATCATCTACTTTCGTTGGTGGTATATTTAGTCTCGGAGGAATGAAGAATGCCGAATCTTGGCTTTCAAGAACTGATTGTAATCTTCTTAATCATATTGCTGTTATTCGGCGCTAAGAAGATTCCTGATATTGCGGCCGGACTGGGCAGGGGAATCCGCGATTTCAAGCGCGCCATGAAGGACACAGGGGACGAAATTCAGAAGGCAGCCACGCCGGAAGAGGCGGCCAACGACAAGTCTGCACAAAGCAGCGACAAAAAGGAATAGATGTTCAGCAAAGAGGACATCCAGAAAATACAGATCACACTTGGGGCGGCCGAATCTGTCTGGGAAAACGACCACTACCGTCTCAAAGTTGTCCAGACCGAAGAAAAGCGCTCGCTCGTTCTCGAAATCTACCCCGATACTGAATTGGGCAAAGAACGCGGCGCTCTCATCGTCGTCTACACCGGCGGCGCGCATCTGCAACTCCACAACTGCTCCGGATTCGTTGCCAGCGAAGAGCTGGGCGAAGTCACTTTTGTTGCCGAAACCAAAGACCGCATCTCCGGTTTGGTTGTCGAGCGCGAAGCTGCCTGCTCGCTGTATTCGGATATCAATCGCGATTTGATTTCGTCCGATTTCTCGCGTTTCGGTGTCGAAGTGATGCTTTCGGGTGTGGCTTTGTCGCTGGCGGAAGATCTGTTCGACGGCAAGAAGTAGCCTCAATCCAACCACCGGCGAACCCGCGTAATATCGATTGACAACCAAGTCGATATTCGGTATTCTACATTATACTTGCTAACGACCGAATAAACATTCCGTTCGATTCAAACCGCAGGCGATAGTCTATCTTTTCGCCACTGCAGGAGTTATGGGGTATCTATGTTCAGCCTGAACTGGCAAGTACTCAAAGCCAGCCTGGTCGCACTTCTTCTACTGCTCACGTTTGCAAGTGGCCGTTGTGAAGAGATCTCGCCTTTAAGCGGATCGAGTTCCACATCCATCTCCGAGTTCATGACTGCCGATGGTCGTATTGATTTGGATGCAATCAGGAGCCGGGGGTATTCAGGTTCTTTGGACCTATCCGGCTTTAACTTGCGGGTCGATCCGAAAAACGGTCGACCGATTGCAAGTCCGTCTGCGTCACCGGCCCGCCAACCGCACTCTGACGACATTTATTGGGACAATTCTCTGGCGCCGGAAGTTTCCGGCGCGGCTGGCGACGTTTATGCCGCGATAGTTTACGGCGGTCGCCTGATCATAGGCGGTTCCTTCAACGCGGTCGGATCAGTGAAAGCCAACTCTATAGCAGCTTGGGACGGGACGCAGTGGTCTGCGCTTGGCGAGGGTGTCAATGGCTATGTCGTCGCGTTCGCGGCTGCCACTCGTCTCTATGTTGGTGGAAATTTTTCGGCGGCCGGCGGAGTCCCGGCACAGAATTTTGCGATGTGGGACGGATCCAATTGGATAAGCTCCAATGGTGGTGTCAACGGCCAGGTAAATGCGCTCGCGATTTTTAACAACCGAATCATACTCGGCGGTGAATTCACGACGGCCGGCGGAATTCCCGTGAACTACATCGCTGCCTATGGCAATGGCTGGAGCAGCCTCGGTTCTGGTTTCGATTGGTGGGTACAGACCATGACAGTCTACAACGGAAAGTTGATCGCCGGCGGCTGGTTCCAACACAGCGGGTTTCAATTCATTTCTTGTATCGCATCTTGGAACGGGACGACTTGGTCGGCGCTCGGTTCGGGATTAAGTGGGATACCTCTGGCAATGACTCAGTTAAGCGGTAAACTAATCGTTGGTGGTTTTTTCTTTGCGTCAGAAGATGTTCCCTCGAGCTATCTTGCTTCATGGGATGGCACTGCGTGGGCAAGCGTGGCTCCCGATGTTGCCGGTATGACCGCACTTTGCATTTTTAACAATGAGCTGGCTACTTATGGTAGATTTGCAGTTACGGATGGCGACACCGTTTGGGGAGCCGCTACTTGGGATGGCACGACTTGGAAAACTTTGGGCTCCGGTGCGGAAGGACAGCGTCCGTATGCAAAGTTGCTTGCTTCTTACGACGGAAAACTCTACGTCGGCGGTGAATTCCGCGGTTTCGGCGGCGCTCCGGCAAACGGTATCGCAGCTTGGAACGGCACGCAATGGAACGCGATTCCGATCGGGACGAGCTCCGAAATCTTCGCGGCGACTTATTACAACGACAAGCTCATTGTCGCAGGGGATTTCAACGCAATTGGGGGAATCGCCGCAAAGCGCATCGCCTCATGGGATGGCACGATCTGGGAACCGCTTGGCTCCGGCTTGAATGCGCGGGTGAATGAACTATGCGTTTTCGATAACAAGTTGATCGCAGGAGGTCGCTTCACAACAGCCGGTGGTGCTCCGGCATCGCACATTGCCTATTGGGATGAAAACTCTTGGTCGGAATTTGGCGGCTCGGTCGACGGCGACGTCTATTCTCTCGCTGTCTACGACGACAAGTTGATTGTCGGCGGACTATTTAATTCGATAGGCGGGCTGCAATCAAATCGTATTGCTGCCTGGGATGGGTCAACGTGGTCGGCGCTTGGACCCGGAACTACCGGCGGCGTGTTGGCACTATCTGTTTACGATGACAAGTTGATTGCCGGGGGATTCTTCAACACAATCGGCGGCACTGCCGCAAACAATGTCGCAGCCTGGGACGGCACTTCTTGGTCGGCTATGGGAACTGCCATGCCGGAAGTCTATGCCCGCATCAGTGCGTTAACAGTCTACGACAATCGACTGATCGCCGGTGGCTCATTCGCTATCGCAGGCGGAGTTGCGGCGAAGAATATTGCGGCATGGGACGGAACGACTTGGTCACCAATGGCGGAAGGCATTGCAGGAGACGATTACATCCCCTACGTACAGGCACTTGTAGTTCATGAAAATCGACTCTATGCCGGCGGACAATTCCAAGAGGCAGGAGACACACCGGCTTCTTACATCGCTTCCTGGAATGGCCTGGGTTGGTCGCCGCTCGGCTCGGGTCTAAATTATTACGTCGAAACATTGGTCTCGAGTCCCGATCAACTGATCGTTGGCGGCGGATTCACGGAAGCCGGGGGTGAATTAGCCGCTTCGTTGGCAGGCTGGACAAAGCAATTCGAGTGCGGCGATGCCGACGGTTCCGTGATCGTCAATATCTCGGATGCAGTATTTCTGATTCGATATCTATTATCGGGCGGACCTGCTCCGCCTCATCCAATTGCCGGTGACGCCAATTGTGACCAGATCGTGGATCTTGCGGATGCCTCATATCTGGTCAGTTACATCTTCGTTGGCGGTCCCGCGCCGTGCGTTGCCTGCCAGTGAGGCTTCAAGTTCTTAGGATCAAGTGAAGAAGAGGCGGTCGATTGATCGCCTCTTCCTTTTTTACTTCATTGTTGCCACAAATTGAAAGGGCGCGTTGAGCGCGCCCATAATAATCCCTTTGAAACCTGGACTAGCTTTATCTATGCCATCGCGGGCTTGCGAGCGAATGAGACCGTGAAGTCTTCCAGCGCTGCAGCAAAGTCTTTCGCCGAACGATAGCGTTCCTGCGGATCCTTCGCGAGAGCCTTGCGCAAGATCATGTCGAACAGCGGCGGAATCTTGCCGTCGATGGTCGAAGCCGGTGTCGGCTCTTCGTTGAGAATCTTGTAAACCAGCGCGGAAATGTTTTCGCCGGTGAACGGACGACGGTGGGTGAGCATTTCGTAAAGCACTACGCCGAGCGAGAAGATATCGGAACTCGGGCTGACGTCTTTGCCCTTTAGCTGTTCCGGCGAGATATAGTTCGGCGTTCCCATTGCGACACCGGTCTGCGTCATTGACGACGACTCGAAATGCGCGATACCGAAATCCATGACCTTTACCTTGAATCCATCCATCACCATGATGTTCGCGGGTTTGATATCGCGATGCACAATGCCCATTTTGTGCGCGTATTCGAGCGCCGAGCAGGTTTGGATAATCACCGACGCGAGAATCCGGTAGTTGAGCTGCAAGTTGCGCTTGAGCACGGCTTCCAGAGTGTAGCCCTCGATGTACTCCATTGCGATGTACTGCAGGTTGCCCTGCATGCCGACGTCGTAAATCGTGACGATATTCGGATGCGACATGTTGCCGGCGGCCTTGGCTTCGCGCGTCAGGCGTTCCTTGAGGTCATTGAGTTCGGACGGATCGGCGATCGTGTCGAGACGGATGGTCTTCAATGCGACCAAGCGGTCAATTGCCGGGTCCTTGCCCTTGTAGACAGTACCCATTGCGCCTTTGCCGAGTGGTTCGATGACCTGATAGCGGCCGAAGGAAACCGGCTGGCCTTCGTTGGTGAAGCGCACGCCGTAGATTTTCTTTTCTTCGTCGGTCAATATCAGTTCCTCGTCGACCTTTGCCGGTGGCGGAGGAATCGGGGTCTGGTCATTCTTGGCGATTGCAGACATGTCCACGTCGAGCAGGTCGGGGATAAAGGACTTGGTGTCGCTGGCTTCGGTTGCGGCGACATCTCTTTTCACGTCGCGGGAGGTTTCGTTCTCGGCGGGCTTTTGTTTGTACTTGCCGGTCTTGTCGTGCTTGCGCATTTCTGAAGCCGGGATCAAGTCGCCGCCGGTTTTGAGCGCTTCGAAGTCGAGCCGGATAGTTTCGCTCAACATCTCCGGCGAGGGACGCTCGTCGGTGAGGAAGCGAGTCGGGATGATTTCTTCGAACGAGACTTCTTTGCCGTCATCGCGGCGGGTTGCGATTGGTTCGCCGTTTAGGAGCTTCTTGAGGTCAAAGCTCTTGCTGATGGTGGCGGCGACCGCATGTTCGCGATTCGGTTTGACGGCAATTGACGCGATGATAAATATCAGTACGGTTGCCGTTGGGTAGAGTACGTTCATCACCATATTGAGCGAGTTGAACAGCACAAAGTTAATATTAAAGAGAATGAACCCGACGATCCCGAGCGCGATCAGACGATACATTTGCGGCATTTTCGGCAGCACCAGCCCGCCGAAGGCGCCGATCGCCAGGATCAACAACAGGTCGATCGGAATTGGGAATTCAAAGCGGCGGGAGCTATTGCCGTCGATCAGGTTTTGTGCCACGGCAGCAGAGAACTGGAACGAGGGGATACTTCCCGCAGTCGCTGTCTCGACAAATTCAAAATCACCCAGTCCGGTGGCAGCAACGACAACGGCCTTGCCGGCAATTGTGCTCGGGTTTGCGTCGCCGGTAAGAATGTCGATCGCCGATACGAGCGGATAGGCATGGCCTTCCGACGGAAGATCGACCAGCATCTGGCCGTGGTCATCAGTCGGCAATTCGCGTCCACCGACGATGATGCGACCGTTATCCGAGAAGGAAATGCCGGAACTGGAGCCGCCGAGGTATGTGTTGGCAAGCTGTACCGGCGCACTGACGAAGACTTTGTCTTCGAAGTTCACCAACAAGTTGGCGGAACGGACTTTTTCGTCGAAATCTGAATCAAAGAAACGGAAGCCGACGGCGCCGACGTTGGATGCAAACACCTTTGGGGGAACGAACGCCGCGACGACACGCGGGAGTCCTTCGATATCCATATCCTGGCTTGGCAAGATCGACGAGCCCTGGAAATAGTCCGGTACCGGTCGCGAAGAGCGGCCTTCATCGGAGACGACGATGTCAAACGGAAGCACAACGTTGCCGCAATCGTGCATCGACTCACCCAGGGATCCGGACTTGCCGGAAACGAATTCCTCGACACGCTCGGCCAGCGGGAAGTCGAGCATGACGGCTTTGGGCTTGTAGTCGCAGATTGTGATCAAGAGGTCGCTGATCCGGCCGTGATCCCACGGCCATTGGCCGACTTTGTCGACCGAGCGGGCATCGATAGCGACGACGCAAATTTTGTTTTGATCGGGCTGCAGTTGTTTGGAGGAGCGAATCTGATCCTCGATCGCGAACTCCAGGCTTTGCAGCGGCTGCAAGTTTTGCGCATAGATAATGATCACAAAGAGCGTGATCAGCCAGTAGAGGATACCGCTCTTGATTCGCGCCGATGCGTTATCCCATTTGGATACATAGTGCTTCATAATTTATTTCCCGCTCGAGAGTCGTTCAATGAGATAGTCCGGCAAATTTGCCGCCGCCATCTTGGCTTGCGCGGTGGCGACATCGTAGGCCACGCGCCGATAATTTATCGTGTCGGTGTCAGAATCGAAGAGGGCGTAGCAGGCACGCGGATCGCCGTCCCGCGGTTGCCCGACCGATCCGATATTGACGATATACCGCGATTCTTTTTCTAGTGCGATTTTGTCCGGTCGCAACGCGACTGTGGCGCCGGCGTAGTCATGTCCGTAGACAATTGGTTTGTGCGAGTGACCGAGAAAACAAATGCGCTTCTGGAAGTGCTGGAATTGGCGTTCGGCCTCGTGAATCGACAGGCAATAGTTCCAAGCCGCGGGAGCATCCGGCGTAGCGTGGACTAATTGCATATCGCTTGTCTCGCAAGTGAGTTTGAGCGAGGCGAGGATACTGATCGATTCCGAATTGAGCACTGCCGCAGTGAACTCCATTGCCTGGCGGGCGTACGGATTGAAATCCGCGGCGTCCAACAGACCGATAGCAGTATAGTCGTGATTACCCATCAATTTCAGTTCACATCTGGCGTTAAGGATTTGCAGCACTTCGTTCGGATTAGCGCCATAGCCAACAGCGTCGCCGAGAAAGGCGATTTTTTCCGCCGCCGTGTTGTCTTCGATATCCTTCATTACTGCCGTGAGAGCTTCCAGGTTACCGTGCACGTCAGAGATCAGCGCATAGATCATGATTACCCTTCAATAAACCGGAAAACCGATTTACCGACTTCGACGATGTCGCCATTCTTCAGAGTCGCATTGACGACGGTTTCGCCGTTGACCTTGGTCTTGCCGCCGAAGCCGATGTTCATGATCGTAAACGACTCGCCTTCACGAATGATCTTTGCCTGCAACTTGGAAACCCAGAATCCCTTGACTTGAACGTTGGCAAAGCTCGACTTGCCGAGCGTCGTAACTTCATTGGAGACGCGAATCTTCTTCTTGCCCGATCCGTCGAGTGCCAACAGCACTGTTCCACCAGCAGCGGCAGCGACTTCCTTGTCTTCCTCATCCTGAACGACGAGTTCCTTCTGCTTGCGCGTGTTCAGAACCATAGTGCCGTCCATGTCGGACATCTTGCGCACGGGCTGCGACTCCTGATGGAAAACCAGGTCGAACTTACCGATGGTGATCGTGTCGTGATCCTGCAGGAACGACTCGTTCACCTTGCGGTGATTGACGAAGGTCCCATTGAGACTGTCGTTGTCGATGATGAGAGCGCCCTTATCCGAGAACTCGATTTGAGCGTGTTTGCGAGACACGCCCCGGTTGTCGAGGATGATGTCGTTTTCAGAAGTGCGTCCGATTGAAATTCGCTCCTTCTCGGTCACGACACGCTCGATGACCTTGTCTGCGTACTTGACGATTATTTCAGGCATTTTTGCGATGCTCCTTTCTTTCGTTCTTGGCATCGCCAGAAGGAGAAATCGGAATTGGTCGGGTCTCCATCAGGCTTTCTAACGGATTATGGGGGGAATTGGGTGTTGCTTCAATTTCGGAATCGGAACTGGGGGCTTGGCGGAGCGCGTTTTCCGGCATCCGGGATGGGGTCTGTCCTTCGCGATAGAAGAGCAGGTCGTACTTTCCGATTGTGATCTTGTCGTTGTCGCGGAGGAACTGGCGGATCACTTTCATTTGGTTGACAAAAGTGCCGTTGAGGCTGTCGAGATCGATAACCTCGGAGGCATTGTCTGCGAGTTCGATGCGCGCATGGCGGCGAGAGACGCCGCTGTTGTCCAACACGATGTCGTTATCCGCGGTGCGGCCAATGCTGATGTGATTTTTTTCCGTCACAATTCGCTCAATCACTTTGTCGGCATACTTGACGATGATTTCCGGCATCGTTGGTGTTCCTTTCCGCCAAAGAATTAATAGTCGCAGTTGAACAGCAGCAGTGAATCGATCCGCTGTTTAGCTTTCTGCTTCTCTGCAAATGACTTGCCGCTATTAGCGTATTCAGTTATATTTTCGTCATGCTGCCTGTAAACTTGAGAGATAGACCGGTTGTTTTCGCTGCGCCACTGGCTGGCGTGTCGGATATTGCCTATCGCTCCATCGCCAAACGGATGGGGGCCGACTACACATTCCCGGAAATGATTGCCTCCGAGGGACTTATCCGCGACAATGCGCGGACGATGGATATGATGCGGCGTTATGAGGGCGAAAACAGCGTCGGCTGCCAGTTATTCGGCACCCGCCCGGAAGCCGTCGCCCATGCGGCACAAGTTGTTGAACAACAAGGCTTTAATTCGGCAGATTTGAATTGCGGCTGCCCGGTGCATAAGGTGGTCGACAAGAACGGCGGGGCGGCGCTTCTAAAGACACCAGCGTTGCTTGGTAAGATAATAGAGGAGTCGGTTAAGCGTATTTCCATTCCGTTCTCGATTAAGATTCGTTCGGGGTGGGATAAGAACTCGCTTAACTACACAGAAATCGGCAAGATCGCCGAGCAGAGCGGCGCTGCGTATATCTGCCTCCATGCGCGGACCCAGTCGGAATATTTTGCGCCGGAAGCGCATTGGGAGCATATCGCCGAATTGAAGGCGACGGTCAAGATTCCGGTGATCGGCAACGGCAATATCTGGAAAGCCGAGGATGCGATGCGAATGCTCAAAGAAACCGGCTGCGACGGTGTGATGATCGCCTCCGGTTCGCTGGGCAATCCGTTTATCTTCCGCGAAATCAGGTCGCTGATTGAAACCGGGGAGGCTGCGGCGCCGGCAACAAACCAGGAGCGCGTATTAGTTTGTTTGGAGCACGTCAAAATGATGGTCGAGGTATTCGGCGAATTGCCCGGCATCCGGCGCGCGCGCAAATTATTGGGCTGGTATTATCAATACATCACGGGGCGCAAACGAATCGATCAGCAACTCTTTCAGGTTGATACTTATGCCGAGGTTGAGCGCTATCTGATCGATGCATTGGAAAAGCTTCAGGAAAAGGCGGCATGATTAGTCGCAGCGCATTGGAAAAGCTTCTGGGGGAAATCAAGTCGGGCAAGACCACCATCGAGCGCGCGCTGGCCAAGCTGAATTCGCTTCATTACGAAGAACTCGGATTTGCCAAGGTGGACCATGGCCGCCGGGCACGTTGCGGATTTCCGGAGGTGATTTTTGCCCAGGGCAAAACCACCGAGCAGATTGGCGCCATCGGCAAGAAGCTGCTTGAGCGCGAAGACGAGATCTTAATTACGCGGCTAGACAAGACTAAGTACGCGGCGATCAAAAAATCCTTACCAAAGCTGAAATACTCCGAGGTGGCACAGGCTGCTTATTATCGCAAAGCCAAGGCTGCGCCGGATTCAGGCATACTCATTGTGACGGCGGGGACATCAGATGTTCCGGTCGCCGAGGAGGCTGCAATTACCTGCGAGGCGTTGGGGTACGTTCCGGAGCGATTCTATGATGCCGGTGTGGCGGGAATTCATCGGCTGATTGCCGGCTCGGAAAAACTCAAAGCAGCAAAGGTCATCATTGTCGTTGCCGGAATGGAGGGCGCGTTGCCCTCGGTGGTTGGCGGCATGGTGGATGTACCGATAATCGCAGTACCGACTTCGGTGGGTTATGGCGCTTCATTCGGCGGCGTCGCGGCATTGCTGGCGATGCTGAATTCGTGCGCTTCGGGGGTGACGGTTGTCAATATCGACAATGGCTACGGGGCAGCAGTCGCCGCACTAAGGATAATTGCGACGCAATGAGGACCGGTTATCTCGACTGTTTTTCCGGCGCTGCCGGGGATATGCTGGTCGGCGCGATAATCAACGCCGGATGCGAAGTTGAATATCTGCAGGCGCAGATTGAACTGCTGGGAATTCCGGGGCTGAAACTTCAGACGGAATCAGTCAAGAAGCAGGGGATCCACGGCATTGCGGTCAAATTTGAATCTGCAGAAACCAATCCGCCGCACCGGCATCTGTCATCAATAGAAAAAATCCTGAACAATTCCCAACTCGATGCAGATGTCATCGCGAAGGCCATCGCCGTGTTCAAGCGCATTGGCGAAGCGGAAGCGCGCATGCACAATATTCCGATCGAGAAGATTCATTTTCACGAGGTCGGTGCGGTCGATGCGATTTGCGATATCGTCTGCACGATTGCCGGACTTAAGCGGCTCGGGATCGAGAAGCTGTATTCATCGGCGATATTACTCGGCAGCGGGATTATCAATTCGGCGCACGGCAAGATTCCGTTGCCGGCTCCGGCAACGCTGGAAATAGTGCAGGGATTTGAAGTCAAGCGCATTGACAACGGCCGCGAAATGACCACACCGACGGCTGCTGCTTTGATTGTGACACTGGCGGAGTTCGCTCCCGGATACGAAATGGTTGTCGAGAAAGTCGGCTACGGCGCCGGTACGATTGAACTTGAGGATCGCCCGAATTTATTGCGGTTGATTGTCGGAGAGGCGTCATCACAATTTGCGGCGGATATCGTGACTATCATTGAGACCAATATTGATGACGCGACACCGGAACAGATTGGACATTTGCAGCAGCGGCTTTTCGACACGGGAGCGCTGGATGTTTTTGTGGCGTCGATCATGATGAAGAAGAGCCGTCCGGCGCACAAATTGACGGTTATTGCCGCACAGGCAACGGCGGAGGCATTGGCGCGGGTAGTACTGCGGGAGTCATCGACAGCGGGGGTCAGAATAAGAACGGAATCGCGCTGGAAACTACAGTATGAATTCAAAACCGTCAAAACCGAATTTGGCGAGATAAAAATTAAGTTCTACTTCGGAGGCGATATTCGTAAATTCAGCCCGGAGTATGAAGACGTCGTGAGCGCTGCCATGCGCGCAAATGCGCCATTTGTCAAGGTATACAATGCAGCTGTGATGGCGGCGAATCTGATAAAGGAGAATTAAGGTGAGCGATTTGAAGGTATTGGTATTTGCGCAGAAGAAGGGCAACGCACTGCTCGGCGCATCATTGGAAGCACTGACAGCCGGACGGACGCTGGCAGACAAGCTTGGCGGCAAACTCGGTGCACTGGTGGTCGGCAGCGGCACAGATGCGCTTGCGAAAGCGGCGATTAGCTGCGGTGCGGATATTTGTTACACAGTTGAGAACGCGGCGCTCGATCAATTTCAGGACGACGCCTACGCGCAGATCATTGTCGAATTGGTCAAGAGCAAATCGCCTCAAATCGTGCTTGGCACCGCCAATGTTTACGGCAAATCGCTGTTCGGCAGAGTGGCCGGACTATTGGGAGCAAGCCTGGCGGCTGACTGCAACCAGGTCGATATCGACGCCGGCGGCAAATTGTCGGTCACGCGCCCGGCTTACGGCGGCAAGGTATATCTCACCGTCCAATTCAAGTCGACTCCGCAAATAGCGACGTTGCGTCCTAAGGTATTCGCTGAAGCCAAGTCCGACCCGGCCCGCAGCGGCGCGATTGAGGCGTTTGCAACTACGGCGAAGAGCCAATTGACGGTTGAGACCGGTGCTGCCGGTTCCGGAGGCGAGATCACGCTCGCGGAAGCGGATATCATCGTAGCCGGCGGACGCGGACTAAAGGAGCCTGCGAATTTCAAATTGATCAAGGATCTGGCGGATGCCGTGGGCGGCGCCGTGGGCGCTTCGCGCGCGGTTGTCGATGCGGGCTGGATTCAGTACAAGCACCAGGTTGGACAGACGGGCCGGACGGTCAATCCGAAGTTGTATTTCGCGCTCGGTATTTCGGGAGCAATTCAGCATCTCGTCGGTATGCAATCGGCGGGGACAATTGTTGCGGTCAATCGCGACGCGGATGCGCCGATTTTTAATGTGGCGACTTACGGGATCGTTGGCGATTTGTTCGAGATCGTGCCGGCGTTGACGGAGAAGTTCGCGAAAGAGCTGAAGAAGTAGACCAAGTGGCTGCGAAGATCGCTGAAACCCTCTCCCCTACCCCTCTCCCTTGAAAGGGCGAGGGCATTCGGAGACACACCCCGTCTCGCTCATCCCGACAAGCGGGGTCGACGATCGGAAGACCTGACGCAACTACGGAAGAATGACAGACATCTGTCGCCTGGCCATGTTGTTCTCGCTCTCGGGCACATACTCAAGCTGTTACGTTTATTGACATGTCGGAAAAATTTGCTGCGATAGATATTGGCTCAAATTCTTCGTTATTGTTGATATTGGAAGCGGGGGACGATCGTGTCGCCCGCGTTGTCATTGACACCAAAGTCTCGACCAAGCTGTCGAGCGGAACGCATTTTGGCGATGCCATCAGCGCAGCCGCGCTGGAGCGCCAGTATGCGGCGCTGGACAAGTTTGCAGTCATTCTCAATCAGCATCAGATCAAAAATGTTGTCGCTTGCGGCACGCAAGTGTTTCGCGTAGCGGCGAATGGCAAACAAGTTGCCGAAGAAATTTCGCGCCGCTACGGTTGGCGCATGGAAATAATCAGCGGCGAACGCGAGGCGCAGCTTTCCTATCGAGCGGCCGCAACGGGCCTCGAGGGAATTGCCGACGAGCGAATGGTTATGGATGTCGGCGGCGGTTCGAGCGAGGTAATAGTCGGCGACGGGGAGAGGATCGCGTTTGCGCACAGCTTTCCGGTGGGTGCGGTGAGCCTGACCGAGCGTTTCGACCTTGAGTCGGGCGACCGTAATCATGCTCGTATCGAAGCGGCGACGTCTTACCTGAAGGAGTTGTTTCAGGACAAGGAAATGCCGCAGCAACTGGCGAAATCCTCTGCTTCTAAGCGCTGTGTCATTGCGGTTGGCGGAACGGCAGCGACGCTTGCGGCCTTGAAACTGGAGCAAAAGATTTTCGTTCCCAAATCGATCCATGGTGTAGAACTAAGTAAGGCATGGACTCAAGAACAGATCGTCAAACTATTCAATATGGAGAGGGAAGAGCGGCGCGGATTACTGCCGTTCGATCCCGACCGGGCGGACATAATAGTCGGCGGTGCGCTGATAATCGAGTGTCTGCTGGAACGGCTTGAATCAGAGAGTCTGATTGTCTCCAATTGCGGACTGCGCTGGGGGTTGATCAGCGACGCTTTTGCACAGTTAAAGGGCGTCAGGATTGAACAATAGCGTGTGCCGGTCGTCTATAAAATTGCTTGACTAAAGTGCCCCAAGTCTTAATTTGGCGCAGGAGGAATCGCTATCGATCGCTTGGCAAGGATTGAAGATTAGCATATCAGGAACGAATTTGAAGATTCTCTTCAGAAATGCCGGACTTTGTGAGCACTCGCGCGGTTACGGCTTTTTTTGTTTCCAGAATTGAGGTTGAATAAGGGATGAAGAACAAAATCATATTAGTGCTGGCGGTGATTCTGGTCGCATCGACACAGGCGTTTGGGTTGATGAGTTTTCGACTTGAAGATCCGATCCCGGGCCTGCTAAGCAACAGCGTGACACAAATCCTCTATGATGGCGAATATGTCTGGCTGGCGACCGGCAATGGCTTGTCTGGAAGCACCGATGGTGGAGCGACCTGGATTACATTCAACAAGGACAACGCGTTTGGCGGCAGCGGAATTTCTGCAATGGCGCTGTCGAATGATCGGTTTTTTGTAGCGACTGCAGACATTGAGGCGGCGAGTCTCGGTACCGGCCTATACTATACTGACAACTCCGGCGGGTTATGGAACCACGTCAATAATACGCTCTTTGAGTCCATCGGAAAAATTGCCTACGACATAGCAGTATTTGATAGTGTGGCTTTTTCGACTAATTGGAACGGCGGTCTGCTACGCAGTCTCGACGATGGGCTTACGTGGCACAACATCTTCATCGACCGACAATTGGACAGCTTGTTTGAAGTCGATAGTACGACAGCACGCAGCGGATTTGAACGGGGTCGCTATTTCTCGGGTGTCATTGACCCATTCCACGATGACACGACAATCGTCTGGGCTGGTTCTGCCGAAGGGGTCCAGCGGCTCTACTACATCGGCAAGCACAAGAAACTCGCCAGCCTGCGCATCAATGATATCGCGAACGATGGCGACACCTGGTGGTATGCGACCGACCGGGGCGTTAGCAAATTCAACGACACGTTGCTAATTTTCAATACCTACGATACGGACAATGGATTTCCGGCAAACTTCGTCAGCGCGATTGCGATGAAAGGCAATCTCATTGTCGCGGGCTTGTATGACACACTGACGCAGAATTCGTTGGGATTCGCGGTCAGCAGCGATGCCGGTGCAAGTTGGTCGCAAGAGTCACCGGCGCAGGTCACAGGCGCCAACCGCAAGATTGAAGATATCAAGTTTTTCGGCGACGAAATTTGGGTCGCCTGCAATACGGGCGGTCTGGTGAGATCGACCGACGGCGGCAACAACTGGGCGCGTTTTTACCCGCCCGTCGACGACTCGATTGTTGATATGCCGTTCCACCACATCCACGGAATTGATGTCGCGACGCGCGAGGAATTTTCGCGCATCGCCGTCGGCACCGACTCGGGAATCGTGGCGCTCTATTTCGATGGAAGCAACGACTATGATTCGGCGGCTTATTTGCCGATTTTCGACAATACACTATACAGCCAGAAGGTTGTTTCGCTGTCGAGTTTCCCTACGCAATTCGGCGACGAGTACTGGGCGTGTGTGCGTCCGGCCCGCGCCAGCAGCACTTCGCCGTCAGCGGTGATTCGCAGCACGGACAACGGCTTTACCTGGATACAGCATCTGACCGGCCCGCCGGCAATTGTGTCGAATCAAATCGAGATCGGCGCGCAATTCGGCGACACGACGGTCTGGGTTGCCACCGATGCGGGGCTGCGCTTCTCCAACAATTTTGGCGGGCGCTGGGATGTCGGCACCGCGCTGGACCGGATCACCGGCAGGTTGATTTCGGGAACGGCGCCGTATTTGTCGGTGCGGATGGGCGAATTCGAAACCAATTTCGGTTCGTTCAATCAAGGCTTGGCGCAATTGTATCTTTTCTTTGATGGATCGCAATTCCTCTCGAACTTCCGTGTGCATCAACCGAATTTGGACAAAGACCAGTTCGACTTCGTTGGTCGCTCATATACTGCGACCGGCCAAGTTCCCGGCGATAGTGCGCTGGCCGGCAATTTCGTCGTCGCGATGGGATTGCAGCGGACCGGCGACAGCACCTTGATTTGGGCGTCACATCGTCCCGCTCTTGAGCAGGGAATGAACGGCGTATCGATCACGACCGATCGCGGGTTGACCTGGAGAAGCACGCTTGAAGATACACAAGTGTGGAATTTCGAATTCAACGGCGACACGGCATTTGCCGCAGCAAGTCAGGGGCTTTTTATGTCGACCGATTTCGGCGAAAACTGGGATCAGATTTCGATTGTCGATCCGGAAACCGGAAGGTCGATCTCTGATTCTGTCGAGGTGTACGCAATTACACTGATCGGCGACGAATTTTGGGTCGGAACGGATGATGGCGTCGCCAAGAGCAGCAATCTGGTCGATTGGACGATTCTGCGCGAGTTCTTGAATATTCCCGATGACGCGGACGACGAGACGCGATCGTTTATCACACCGAATCCGTTTTCGCCTTATCTCGGCGGCAGCGAGCTTAAGTTCCATTACAAATTGAAGCAGCCGGGCAATGTGACGATTACGATTTACGACTTCGCCAACAACATCGTCAAAAAGGTCATCGACGGCGTTGCCCGCGACGGCGATGTGCAATATGATGATCTCGACACCTGGAACGGTACAAACACGCGCGGCGACCCGGTCGCAGCCGGTGTTTACCTATATCTGCTCGAATCAACCGGCGGCGAAAAGCTCTGGGGAAAGATTATGGTGATTCCATGACCAAGATTACTCGCTTGATGATTGCGGGCTTGACGGCATTGGCGCTAAGCGCGCCGGTTTTTGCAGAAGACTACGGCGGCTACGCGGGCGCGTTCATGCAGCTTTCCGTTCATCCGCGCGCAGCCGGAATGGGAAATGCTTTCACGGCAGTGTCGGACGACATCTCCGGCATTTTTTTCAATCCCGGTGCAGTTGCGCAGCTTCAGCGCATCAGTGTCGGCGGCGCATACCGCGACCTTTCGCAGGGCAGATCGCTGCAACAAGTGGCGGTGCTGTTTCCGGTGCGCGGCGAGGCAGCAATCGGATTCTCCGGCGAGATGGCGTCGATGAGCGGCGTCATGGGCCGCGATGACCGCGGTGTCGCCACCGGCGAACTGGACAATATGGATGCTGTCATTGCGATTACGTTCTCGCGCAGATTCTCAAAATTCATGACTCTCGGCGGCGACGTGCGGTATTACTACAAGAAGCTGGAGTCGACCTCGGCGTACTCGGCCGGATTTGATCTGGGCGGGATGATTCATCTGGATCGCGAGATGATATCGCTGGATGGGCCAATTGATTTGGTACGGTTTGGCGCGGTCGTGCGCAATATTGCCGCGAAATTCCCTTGGAATACCGGCGACTATTGGGCGACCAAAGGCGAACTTGGCACCGACGTTACGGACGAAGTACCGCTTTCGGTTCGTGCGGGCACGTCGGTATTGTTCCTCAAAACGCGCGCGTTGATATCGCTTGAAGGCCAAAAGGACGAGCATCAGAATGTCAAGATGCATGCGGGCGGCGAGTTCTATATCGTTCCGCAGTTCGCGTTGCGCGGCGGAATTTCCGGCGGCGAACCGACATTTGGAGTCGGGTTCAAGGTGCCGGTCAACAATCTCGATGCGCGTCTGGATCTCGCGGTTGAGCAAGCACCAAACATCGGCGGCTGGGAAACCATCGCCGGATTCTCGTTAGGATTTTAGCATTGCGATACTTCAAATTCATGCGGATGGCTATCCCGGTGTCCCTCCTTGCGGTCGCGGCGCTAATGATTTCGAATGCAGCAGCAGCTGATCCGGGCAGTGTCGGGTTCAACTTCCTGAAAGTTTCCCCTGGCGCCCGCAATGCGGCGATGGGTGACGTCGGCACTTCGATTGCGACAAATCTCTACGGCGTGTATTTCAATCCGGCGGCGACGGCGCGCACGGAACATCCGGTGGTGGGCTTCATGCACCACGAGGGAATTTTCGACACGCGGCGCGAATTTATCGGCGCTTCCGGTGTGATGCTGGGCGGCGTGGTAACGGCGGGATTCGACTATTTCAAAGTCGGATCGTTGGAAGAACGCACGGGACCCACGGAAGAGCCGATTGGGGTTTTCGACGCACAGGACATGATGGCGTTCGCCGGATATGCTCGCCAGTTCTCGCCGAAAGTGTCGGCCGGTATTACGGCGAAGTATGCCGCGGAAAAAATCGAGTCGCGCACGGCGGACGCGTTTTTGTTTGATGCCGGGATGCAGTTTGCGCTGATTGAGAAGACGACGATCGGCGTTGCGGTTCGGCATATCGGCTCCAAGCCGAAATTCGGCAATGATGAGATTGAGCTTCCGTTGACGGTATCGGGAGGGGCGAGCGTTGACGTCAATTATCTGATCGCTGCAGTCGAAGTCAGCGCGCCGAAGGAATCCGATGTGCGCGTCAATATGGGACTGGAGAAACGGTTCGGGAAAATGGTTGCGTTGCGCGCCGGATACAAGATCGGGTACGATGAAGAAGATTTTGCCGCCGGTGTGGGGTTCAAAAAATCGATCTGGGAAATAGATTATGCATTTGTTCCGTATAAATCGGGTCTGGGCTCGGCGCACCGATTCGCCCTGACTATTAATCTGAAATAACTTTTGAGGGATTCTTATGGCAAAGTATAGGATTGCGTGGTTGCCCGGCGACGGTGTTGGTGTCGATGTGATGGAGGCAACCCGCGTCGTGCTCGACAAGATGAAGATTGACGCTGAATACATTCACGGCGATATCGGCTGGGAATTTTGGTGCAGCGAAGGTAATCCGCTTCCGGACCGTACAATCAAGATTCTCAAGGAAACCGACTGCGCGCTGTTCGGCGCGATAACCTCCAAGCCCACTGACGAAGCCCAGGCGGAACTGGTGCCGGCCCTTCAGGGCAAGGGACTGATCTATTCTTCGCCAATCGTGCGGCTGCGCCAGGAATTCAATCTGCGGACGAATAAGCGTCCCTGCAAAGCGTATCCGGGTAATCCGCTCAATTTCAAGGACGGGATTGATATCACGGTGTTCCGCGAGAATACGGAAGACCTTTATGTCGGCGTCGAGTACTTTCCGATTCCCAAGGATCTCTCCGCGCTGATGGCGAGCCATAATAAGAAGATGAAGCGTTTTGCCGAGATGCCGGAAGGCGAAGTGGCAATGTCTTGCCGCCTGATTTCGAAGACGGCGTCGCGCAATATTATCAAGGATGCATTCGAAGAAGCGAAGAAGACAGGTAAGAAAGCGGTGACGATTGTCGAGAAGCCGAATGTGCTGCGCGAGACTTCGGGCGTGTTTGTCCGCGAGGGGCGCAAATTGCACAGCGATTATCCGGGCATCGAACTGTGGGAAACGAACATCGACGCGATGTGCATGTGGCTGATCAAGAACCCGCATGATTATTCGGTGATCGTGACGAGCAATATGTTCGGCGATATCATTTCCGATTTGTGCGCACAGCTCGTCGGCGGACTGGGATTTGCATCATCGGGGAATATCGGCGACAAGTATGCCGTATTCGAACCGACGCACGGTTCGGCGCCGAAGTACGCAGGCCAGTACAAGGTCAATCCGATGGCGACTTTCCTCGCAGCCAAATTGATGCTTGAGTGGCTCGGTGAAATGAAGCAGGCCGATCGCCTCGAGACGGCAATCGCAGAAGTCATCAAGGAAGGCAAAGCGCGTACCTACGATATGGGCGGGAAGTCGTCGACGATGGACATTGCGACGGCAGTTGCTGCAAAGTTGTAATCATTAGATTCTGAAATTGTCTATTGGACGCGAACGGGCGGATGGCAACATCCGCTCGTTTTCATTTGGTGAGAATTGCCTCGGCGTGGCGCTCGCGGACGGCTTGCAGGAGCGAGCCAAATTCGGCGCCAAGTAAGAACACGAAAGATGAATAGTAGACCCAGAGAAAGAGTAGAATCGCCGACGTGAAAGAACCGTAGACGGTCAAGCCCTGCCCGAAGTGGCGGACGTAGTAGTCAAACAGCAGTTTGGCAGTCTCCCACAGAACAGCGGCCAGGAGCGCGCCGAAAAAGGCGCTGCGCAGGTGGCCTTTGCGGTTGGGCAGGAGATAGAAGATCCAGGTAAAGAGAATAGTCGAAATTAGGACCGGGACGAGAAACGTGATCAGTGATCCGAGCACCGGGACATCGATGACAGTGATATTCAGAAACGGAATCTGGCCATGCTGGAGCGCTTGCATGATAGTCGTGAGCAAGAGCGAGACGAGCAGGAAGAGCATCATCGTCGGAATGCAAACAAACGCCACCAGTTTCGAAGCCCAATAGGTTCTTCCGCGGCGGCAGCGCCAAATTTTGTTCATCGCATACTCGGTAATGTCAAATACTTTTGAACCAGCCCAGAGCAACCCCAGCGCGGCAAAGATGCCATAGACGGTGTCGTTCTTGGCGGTGTTTTTGAACACCTCGAGCGAAGTGGCTGCGCTACCGGGAAAGTTCTGCGCGATAAATTGCAGCACATCATTGAGGGCAGTTTCGGACGATGCCAACACGTGGCCGAGAATCGATGCTGCCAGTAGGAGGAAGGGGAGGAAAGAGAGAATGGCAAAAAAGGAAATCGAAGCGGCCAGCGACGTTGTACGGTCGAGCGAAAATGTGCGGCGCAGGATTAATGTTGCCAGCCGCCAACTTTCTCGAATCAAGTTTCATCTCCTGAAAGCAAGATACCCAGCGGCTTGAGCGAATCGATATTGTCGCAAAAGACCTTGATAGCCGCGGTAATCGGAACGGCGAGGACGATTCCGACCGCACCCCAGAGCCAGCCCCAGTAGATGGTCGAGACCAACTGCGCCAGGAGGCTGATGTTGAGGGAACCTTGGAGCATGCGCGGGAGAATGATATTCGATTCGACGAACTGCACCGCCATGATAAAAGCCAGGACGAGAAGCACGGCAAGCACGGAATTGAATTGGACGAGAGCCATAATCATCGGCGGGATCGCTCCAACAAAGGCACCGACGTAGGGGACTAAGTTCAAGAGAGCCGCGAGCGGACCCCAAATGTAGGCGTATTTGATGCCGCCGATCATTAGTCCGACCGAGAAGACAACCGCGAGGCCGAGCGTAGTAATGAATCGAACCCAGATGTAGCCTGCGATTCGATTTGAGATCTGATCGATGATCCCGCTGGTTGAGTCGGAATGTCCCTTGTTAAACATTTTGTGGATGCGACGATGATAGGAGGGTTGTTCGATCAAAACAAATATAGTGAGCAAGAACACCAGCAAGGCTTGCCCGACAAAACTCAAGACGGACCCGACACCCTTGAAAAAGTATTTCGGGAGAGTCGAGAGACTGGCGACATCGATCTTCTGCAGTAGCTCGTCGACCTTGGTATTCACTAGCGTATCGAGGAATGGCGGCATGTCGGGAAGTTTTTCGACGCGGAGTTGCTGGAACTGCTGCCAATATTCGGGTACTCCGGTAACGAATTCGGATGCCTGACCGTAAATCACGAGCCCGATGAGCGACAGAAGGATGATCGCCAGGATAACGACCAGCAGCACAGCTACGATGTGGGGGATTTTCCAGCGTTTGAGGCGGTCAATTGCTGGCCACAGGACGAATGCCAATGTGATCGCCATGACCATCGGCACCATCACGACAGCGGCAAAGTAACACAGCGCAGTGAACGCGGAGAGCGCCAGAATCGGCACTGCGATTTCGTTTAGTGAAAGACCGTCGTCCTTTTCCATATCAACCTTCCCCGATAAGTTTGAGGAATTCCATTTCCGACAGAGTCGGTACTTTCAATCGTTGAGCATCGTCGGCCTTTGAGCCCGGATCGACGCCAACGACAACATAGTCTGTTTTTTTGGATACGCTCGAAGAGACTTTGGCGCCCAAGTCGAGCAGTTTTTTCTTTGCTTGGTCGCGCGAGTATTTCTCGAGACCGCCGGTAATGACGAAGGTTTTCCCCACGAGTGGTTTCGGGCCGGTGGAAGCGGCATATTCCGGCAGGCGCTGCCAACTTTGCTGCAGCTTCTTCAGGACGACTTCGTTCTGTCTGTTCGCGAAGAAATCGACGATGCTTTCAGCGACAATGGGACCGATGCCTTCGATGTTGCTTAGGTCTTCTGCTGTAGCGGCAGCGATTTTGTCGAGCGAGCCAAGATTCACAGCCAGAACGCGCGCGACGTGTTCGCCGACATTGTTGATTCCCAGCGCAGCCAGGAAATGGGGCAGGTCGACAGATTTACTTTTCTCGATGCTGGTTACAATTTTCGCCGCGGACTTCTCGCCCATCCGTTCCAGCTCCATCAACTGCTCCTGCTTGAGGGAATACAGATCGGCGAAGTTCTGGATCAGGCGGTTGTCGAGCATCTGCTCGATCAACTTGGGACCCAAACCGTCGATATCGACGCCGCCTTTGGAGGCGAAGTGGATGATGCGTTCCGCAACCTGGGCCGGACACGACATATTCGGGCAGCGGTAGACGGCCTCGCCTTCGATGCGAACGACTTCGCTGGCGCAGACGGGGCATTTCTTGGGCATTGCGAATTTTTTCTCGCTGCCGCTGCGTTTGTTGGCAAGCGGCTTGACGACTTCCGGAATTACATCGCCGGCGCGCTGGATGATGACACGGTCGCCGATGCGGATGTCTTTGCGCATGACTTCGTCGTAGTTATGCAGCGTCGCGCGTTTGACTTCGACGCCGCCGACGCGGACGGGTTTCAGGTAAGCGACCGGTGTCAAGGCGCCGGTTCGTCCGACCTGGACGACGATGTCTTCGACGACGGTTTCTTCCTGTTGCGGCGGGAATTTCATCGCGATCGCCCAGCGCGGTGAGCGGGAGAGTTCGCCGAGTTTTTGCTGTTGGCGGATAGAGTTGACCTTGACGACCATGCCGTCGATGTCGTAGTCGAGCGAAGCGCGTTTCTCGTTGAGAAAGTTGTAGCGCTCCATGACTTTCTCGGAGTAGAAGACGAGTTGTGCCTCCGGTGTGGCATCAAAACCGAGCTGTTTCAGCAGCCGCAAAAGCTCCCACTGATTGCCGAACTGGGGTCCCTCGATTTTGCCGACGCCGTGGGCGTAAAATTTCAGCGGCCGCGAGCCGGTGATTTTGGCATCGAGCTGCCGCACGGATCCGGCAGCCGTGTTGCGCGGATTTGCGTACAGTTCTTCGCCTCGCTCTTCGCGTTCTTTGTTCAGGCGCGCAAAGTCAGATTTGGCGAGAATGATTTCGCCACGGACTTCCAGGAGTTTGATTTTGTTGTCCGAAAGTTTCTTCGGGATATTCTTGACGGTGCGCAGGTTGGCGGTGACGTCTTCGCCGGTAGTGCCGTCGCCGCGAGTCAGGCCGAGCGTGAGATCGCCGTTTTCGTAGATTAGTTCGACGGCAAGGCCGTCGAGCTTGGGTTCGGTAAGATATTCGATGGTCTCCGAGTCACCGGCAAGGATTTCGTTGACCCGGCGCTCGAAGTCGAGAAACTCTTCCGGGGTGATAGCTTTGTTGAGCGAGAGCATGGGGATCGAACGCCGCACGGAGCGAAATCCGGTGGAAGGAGCCGCACCGACTTTTTGGGTCGGCGAGTCGGCGCGTTTCAAGTCGGGGAATTCCGTCTCTAACTGGGTCAATTCATCGAAAAGGCGGTCGTAGTCGGCATCCGTGATTTCCGGGTCATCCAGTTCGTAATAGCGACGGTTGTGGTAGTTGATCTGCTCGATCAGGTCGGCGATGCGTTTCTTGGCTTCGGGCTTTTTCATACAAAGTGAATCTACGATAGTCGGGCAAGGCTGTCAATCGTCAACAAAGACGGGGAGCGGCAAGTCCACTTTGGCCTTGACAGCGCGGGCTCCGGCCGGCCATATTAGATAACAGCTGCCAAATGAGCCGGCAGAAAGGCGGATAGAATCATGGTGAAAGTTGGGACTGCGGCGCGATTCAGTGCGTTGATCGGGGCTGCGATAGTTTTGCTCGCCAATTGTGCGCTGGCACAGCAGAAAGTTGGCGAATCCGACGGTTTGTGCGGCTTTGAGAATGCGTTTTACAGCGTCAAGTTTCTCGGTAGCGCAGCCTATGCCCGGGGCGGAAATGGTGTTGCCACACAATCCGGGGCAGCGGGATTTCTTTCAAACCCAGCTAATCTCCGTCTGAACTCACTATATGAAATCTACGCGGACGGCGGTCTGTTGCGAGACGATGTCGACTATAGACTCACATCATCGACGCCGTTTGTGAGCAGCCTGTACAGCGATGCGTCAAGGTTCAACATGGCGGTAGCAGCGATCAAAGCGGGCCATTTTACTGCCGGTCTGGCAGTATCGGTGCCGCGTAAGTTCGAAAACGTTTTGCACTGGTCGTTTGTTGAGACAGACTACGGTAACACGGCTCTCAAGAACGACTCGATGTTTTGCGCGATCAAGCAATGGCAGATTTCGGGAGGAATCGGAACCGAACTGTTCAAGTCACTGCGCTTCGGATTTGCCGTGCATCTGCTGAATTTCCAATTGCGCTACCAAGACTATTGGACGGGATCATATGCCGTTTTTCCCGGCTTGACGTTGTCGCAACAAGTCTTGTTGTTTCAGGTTGGGTTGATGCAGACGGTCGGGGATTTCCGGCTTGCAGCTTCAATGAAAAGTCCCGAGGACACCGAACTGGGCAAACGAACAGTTTATGGGTCGGAAGCCGGAGTATTTCCGGTGCGCATTCCGGCGGAGTTTGCAGCCGGCGCGGTCTACAAGGACCTTGTTTCCGGCGAAGCTAAAGTTCTGGTGTTGGACGACAGGTTTTACGAGCATGATCTGGTACAATTTGGCGGCGGATTGCACTTGCCGCTGGTTCGGCTGGGCGTACCAAAGGGCAGTTTTGTCAATATCGGAATCATGCATCGCTCCAACCCCGACTATTTCGGCGAAAATGTTGAACAGACATTTTTGAATTCCGGCATCGAACTTGAATTCGGAAGGCTGGGTCTGGCGGCGACGATGATCAATGGGAGTATTCTCGGCGATGGGAAATCCGCAGTGAGCGAGCTCGCCATTGGCATCAAATTTCGCGCTGATTGAGCGCCGATCGCTGTTAAATCTTGACTCGGACCGCAAAAAAGCTGACATATCCAAGATGACGTTGACAAACTTTGATTCGACGAAAATTATCTGCACGCTTGGCCCTTCCAGCAGCGACGAAAAGACGATTGAGCAACTGGCCCGGCACGGTATGGCGGTCGCGCGGCTTAATTTTTCTCATGGAACGCATGATTTCCATCGGCAACTGATCAGCCGAATTCGAAAAGTTTCGCGCCGGTTGAACCAGCCGATTGCGATTTTGCAGGATTTGTCCGGACCGAAGATTCGTGTCGGCGCAATTGCGGGCGGAGCAGTCAAAATTGAAACCGGTGCGACGCTCAATGTGGTCGGACACGACGTCGTGGGCGACGCGCAAACGATATCGGCCTCGCCGGCCAACCTGATCCCTGATTTGAAGCCGGGCGACTTAGTTTTCATCGACGACGGGTTGATTCGTCTGGAGGTCATCACTTCCGGCCATCACGAACTGACGGCGCGGATCATCAAGGGCGGGCTGCTCAAGGAACACAAGGGCATCAATCTGCCGGGGGCGACGTTGTCGCTGCCATCGTTGACGAAGAAGGATTTGGTTGACCTGACCTTTGGCCTGGAACAGGGCGTAGATTGGATTGCGCTTTCGTTTGTGCGTTCGGCGGAGGATGTCAATCATCTCAAGAAGGAAATCGCCAAGCGCGGTCATGATACGCCGGTCATCGCCAAGCTGGAGAAACCGCAGGCGATCAAAAAATTGACCGAGATAGTGGCGGCGGCCGATGCGATCATGGTGGCACGGGGTGATTTGGGTGTCGAGATGCCGCTTGATGAAGTACCGCTGATCCAGAAGACCATCATTACGACAGCCAATGAAATGCACAAGCCGGTGATCACCGCAACGCAGATGCTGGAGTCGATGACGCAGAATATCACGCCGACGCGGGCGGAGGTTTCGGATGTCGCGAATGCCATCCTCGACGGCACGGATTGCGTGATGTTGTCGGGCGAGACGGCTTCGGGGCAGTATCCGGTCGAGACGGTAGCGCAGATGTCCCGAATTATTCACACTACAGAAGACAAGATGAACCGCCGGTTCGAGCCGGTGTTTGATTTTATCGGCAGACCGGCCTGCGAGTTTCCGGTGGCGATTGCCGAGGCAGCGATTTCGATGGCGAAGGAGATCGACGCCAAGTTCATAACCTGCTTTACGCAGTCGGGGCTTTCGGCGCGGCTGGTATCGAAGCAGAAGTCGCCGATTCCAATCATTGCATTCACTCCGCACAAGGCGATTCTCAATCGCCTGGCGCTGCTGCGCGGTGTCATACCCCGCTATGTTCCGCACTTTCGTTCGGTCGACGCGATGATTACCAGCGTCGAGAAGTCGCTCAAGGCCGAGCACCTCGTCAAGAAAGGCGACAATGTCGTGATCGTGGCCTCGGCACCGGTCAATATCCACGGCGACACGAACATGCTCAAGCTGCACACGATATCTTAGGCGAGCTACTTCTGCAATTGCCTGTTGCTATGACCTGCAAATAAGATATATTCTACCACTATGGGAGTAATGAAGAAGAGACTGCGGCTTAAGATCCGCATTGAAGCCGAGCCGACGAAGATTTTCGACGCGATTACCAATCCGCTCAAGCTGTCGATTTGGTTCTGCAACAAGGGCGAAATCAACCTCAAATTACGCGGCGCTGTTCGGCTGGCGGGGGAAAACTGTGTCGCGGTGACTTTCCGAGAGAAGGAAATCAACGGCGCGATCACGGAGCTTGACCCGAACCGGATGGTGAAGTTCACCTGGCCGATCAACGGCTCGGTATCTGAAGTGACGTTCCAGATCGACGAGAAGCGCGGGTTCTGCGATTTTCTTGTGACGCACGACAAGATTCCCGAGAAATCGATGATGATGGATGCCTGGATTATCTATTTGTACAATCTGCAGTCGTTGTTGCAGGTGAATCGTCCGTCCTACCGGCTCGACTATACGCGGCTTGACAAAGGGACGATTCGGCGCGAGTTGTTTATCGAGGCGCTGCCGCCGGTGATTTTCAAGGCACTGACCGACCAGCGCGATTTACGATCGTGGTTTTCCGGGGACGCCGAAGTTGAACCCGTGGTTGGCGGCAAGTATTTGACCGGATGGAAAGATACGAATGGCGAGCCCGACGGGCCGATGAAGATTGTCGAACTTGTCGAGAACAAGAAACTCGCCTATGATTGGCGCTTCTCCGGCGGACCGGCAGGGGATTTGGTTAGTTGGGAGTTACTGCGTATCGGCGAGAAGACGCGCGTCACGCTGAAGCATTCCGGATTTCCTCCGGAAGAGAATACAAAGGGTTTCACACAGGGTTGGCATGCCTTCATACTTGGCCTCAAGGATTTCTGCGAGTCGCGCGGGCGGATGTCCTATACTATCATCGACGGCGACTGGTCGGCGTAGAGGCCGAGCGGATTTGCTTCATTTTCAAGATTAGAACTTAACGAGTTACCCACCGTTCCGGTGGGGCACACACTCCGACGTTATTCTATTGGGAATTCTAGTTTCCCACCGTTCCGGTGGGGCACACAGCATCGTAGTGGGAACTTGCAGGATCCCAGCGCAATCCCGCAAAGGCGGGACAAGACGCTGAGGCACCCAGACATACAGCAGCCTATCGCAACGCAATCCCGCCAAGCGGGACAGGACGCTGGGGTACCGAGTCCGACGTTATTAACTTGGAATTTGAGTTATCGGCCGGTGGCGTGGATAACGGCGGGGATGGTTCGCAGCAGGATTTTGGCGTCGAGCATCAGCGACCAATTGTCGATGTATTCCAGATCCTGGCGCATCCACTGTTCGAAGGTCGAGTCGTTGCGGTCGCCGACCTGCCAGAGGCAAGTAATTCCGGGTTTCATCGATAGTTTGCGGCGCTGCCAGATGTCGTAGTGGCGGACCTCCTCGGGCAGCGGCGGACGCGGACCGACGAGCGACATTTCACCGCGCGCGACATTGAGCAGTTGCGGCAGTTCATCCAGCGAGAGTTTGCGCAGGACGCGGCCAACGCGGGTAATGCGCGGATCGTCGGCGATTTTGAAGACCGGGCCGTCCATTTCGTTGAGATGTTCCAGACGTTTCTTGAGTGATTCGGCGTTCGCAACCATAGTCCGAAACTTGAGGACGCGGAAGCGCCGGCCGTTTAGACCGCAACGTTCCTGCCCGAACAGCACGGGGCCGGGCGAAGTCAATTTTACGATTGCAGCGATGGTAAGCAGGACCGGGGATAGAATCAGCAGGCCAACGATTGCCGCCAGCCGGTCGACGAGGGCTTTGAAAGTAATAGCGGCGGTGAGCTCCGGCTCGCGCGAGTAGACGATTGCCGGTTTACCGGCAAACTCGGAAGCTTGATATCGCGAGGCGGTCAATTCAATGAAGTCGGCCTGCACGCAGACCATTACGCCCATTTCTTCGCACAAGAGCATGGCATCGCGAACTTCGTCAATGCGATTACCGGGCACGGTGAAGAAGACGTAATCGATGTGATTGCTTTTGATCATGTCCGGAAGTTTTTCAAGCGAGCCGACCAATGGGATATCGCGGTAACGATAGAGCACCTTGTGGGCATCGACGGTATCGAGGGCGATGATGCCGACGGCTTTCAGTCCCCATTGACGCTGCTCGATCATCGTGTCGACAATTTCGCGCACTCGGGCTCTGGTGCCGACGATCAGCGCTTGCTGGCGATTGCGGCCGCGGGCGCGATAGTGATGCAGAGTCTTGAGCAAGACGAAGCGCAGGGTAAAAAGCGCAATAAACTGAAATACCACGAACATGACGAATTGCAAACGCGGAAGAGCTGGAAGCTTCAGCATGTAGATGCCGGCCACAAACAACGATGCAGAGTAAAAAACCATACTTAGGGACTCGCGGGCAAAATCGCGGGCGCCTTTGAGGCGGTAGACATAGTGTTCGCCGCGAAAATAGATTATCGCGCTCAAGATCAGCAGCAACAAGGTAGCTTTGCGGATGCCGACTAGTTCATTGAACGGCAGCCATGGCGTTTGCCCGCGCAAGATATGATCTGCAAGTGACGAGGCTGCCAACGCGCCAAGCGTAAGAACGTTGTCGAGGAGAAAATGCAGTTTGCGAAAGCGTGAGACGTTCTTGCGCAGCATCGATTCCCCGTCTTACTCCGCCGAGATACAATTCTGCAGGTGATTCAGATATTTTGCGGCCAGATCGCGATGGGTACAATTGCGGCGGGCAAAGTCGCGGCCGTTGCTGCCAAGGCGCTGTGAAAGTTTGCGGTCATCGGCGAGGCGGACGATCTTCTCGCTTAAGTCGCGGTCGTTGTCGGGCTCCACCGCCAGTCCGGCTTCGGCAGATTCCACCAGCTTGCGCGATTCGCCTTTGGCGCCAATCAGCATCGGTTTGCCGCTGGCCATGACTTCGTAAATTTTCGATGGAATGTTCTTGGTGAATAGTTCTGCCTGGCGCAGCGGCACTAAGCAGAGATCAGAAGCTGCGTAATAATCAGCGATGCGATTGCGCGGTTGCTGCGGGACAAATGTTACATTTTCAAGCTTCATCGCTTCGCTATTGGCAACAAGATTGGCCTTGTCGGCGCCGTCACCGACGAAGAGGAAGCGGATATCTTCGCGTTGACGCAGTCGATTGGCGGCTTTCAGAACCGTCTGGAGATTGTGCGCCATGCCGTGAGTCCCGATGTAGGAGACCAGAAAGTGGCCATTGAGATCATGTTGATTGCGAACAGTGTGATCATCGACGGCGCTGCTGAAGCGGTCAAAGTCGACGCCATTGGGAACGAGGACGATTTTCTTGGGGTCAATCCCGCGCTCGGTGAGGATGTCGATTGTACCTTGTGCGACCGCGACAATCAGGCGGGCGCGACGATAGAGAAACATTTCGATGCGTTCGAGCAGCTTGATGACCAGACCGCGCTTCATGGCGCCGACAGCGACGATTTCTTCGGGCCAGACATCGCGGACTTCGAACACGAACGGCACGCGCTTGACGAGGCTAACGATGTAGCCTGCGATTGCGACGAAGAATTGCGGTGAGGTCGCGATGACGATGTCCTGTTTGCCGGAACAAAAAATTGCTGCGAGCATTCCGGACAGCATGAACGAGAGGTAATTCAAGATGCGTTTGGCAAAGCCCTTGTTAGGCGCGGCATGAACATAGCTGCGCAGGAGAGTCAATCCGTCGTGCGCATCGCGCTGGAAAAGTTTGCCGCGATACTCTGCAGGAATAATCCCGTGCGGATGATTCGGAAAACCGGTAACGACTGTTACCTTGTGTCCAAGCTCTTGCCAATGCTTCCCGAGCTGCGAGACACGAACCGCCGGCGCGTTGACCTCCGGCGGAAAGTAATGACTGATGTAGAGAATGCGGAGTTGTCGATTCGTTGTCATAGCTCGTCCTAACCAAGTCTGATCGTTTCGCCGGTGCGCAGCGATTGGAGTGCAGCGAGCGTTGCTTCGGTTGAGTGGAAAAATGATTCGACTTCGACAGCGGACTGACCCGACTCTATCATGCGGGCAAAGTCGGCTAATTCGGCATCAAAGCCCTTGTTCATCGCTCCGTGATAGAGTGAACGGGACTTGCCGTCGGTATGAACAGTGAGATCGCGAAAATCAACCATACTTAACACTTCACCGCTCGTGAATATCTCCAAAGTTTCTTTCGGAAACGCCTTATCGCCCATCGCAGTGTAGGTGACAGTGCCGACGGAACCGTCGTCCATAGTCAGGGTGACCACGATGTTATCATCCGTTAGATATTGTCCCCTTGAACCGCAGATTGAGCTGGTCTGCACGCCGGAGACCTTGGCTCCGAGCAGGTGCGTTGCCAAATCAATGAAGTGGCAAACTTCGCCCAATATGCGCCCGCCACCTATAGTATCGTCCTGAATCCAACTTTGTTTAGGGATGAAGCCCGCATTGATCGTGTAGTTGAACACGACCGGACTGGTACGCGTGGAGAGGCGCTCTTTGATCTTAGTGGCACAAGTTGAATAGCGGCGATTGAAGCCGACCATCAAGGCAGTACCGGCCGTTCGGTGAGCGCTGCGGATGCATTCCAACTCGCGCGAGTTCAGACAGAGCGGCTTTTCGACAAAGACGTGCTTGTGCGATTCCAAGGCGCGGATCACTTGCGCAGCGTGGAGATTGTGCGGCGTTGCAATGAATACCGCGTCGAGAGCCGGGTCTGCCAACAACGCGGATTCCGATTCGGCAATTCTCGCAAAGCGGTATTGATTCGCGACAGCACGCGCTTTGTGCGGGGTCGCCGAGTACAATGATTGCAATTGGAACGTCTTGTTGCCTTGCAGCGCCGGCATCAGGACTCCGGTGGAAAAATTGCCGGCGCCGAGGAAGCCAACGGCGTGCGTGCCGGATTTGGAGGCTGTGGCTGCTTGCGCTACGACAGTTTTGCGTTCGACAGTTTGTTCGGAGTATTTGAGCAGGATGCCCAGTACCTTCTCGGCCTCGATACGCGCGAAGGCTTGGTCGGCAGCTTGAATTTCGTAGCTGTCGGTGATCAGCGATTTGACATCGACCCTGCCGGCAGCGACGAGATCAAGGAAGGAGCGCATGTTGCGGTTTTCCGCCCAGCGGACATATCCGATCGGATAGTCATGGCCTTGTTCTTCATAGCTGGGATCATAGCGGCCGGGACCATAGGAGCGTGAGAGATTCAGCGAAAGTTCTTTGTCATAGAATGGTTTGCGCGGCAGTTGCATGGCGACATCGCCGACAACTGTGACGCGGCCGCGGTCGCGGCAGATTTCCGCTGCAAATTCGATCGGCTGGTTGGATTTCGTGGCGGCGGTGATGATAACGGCATCGACGCCTTGGCCGTCGGTGAATTGGGCAATCGCTTTACGCGCGAGTTCGTCGCCGGAATTGACGAGCAAGTCGGCGCCGAAGCGGTTGGTTTCGGTTAGACGCTGTTGGTCGATATCGATGCCGATGACCTGACAGCCGCTCGCTTGCAAAAGCTGAACCGTGATTTGTCCGAGCAAGCCGAGTCCGATGACGGCGACGCGTTCGCCCAACGTTGTTGCAGCCTGGCGGACGCCCCAGAGTGCGATTGCGCCGAGGGTAACGAATGCGCCTTCCTGAAAACTCAAACCGGCCGGAAGGTGCACGGCGAGATTTTGCGGAACGTAAATTTGTTCGGCATGGCAGGCATAGCCAAATCCGGCGCAGGCAACGCGGTCGCCGACGGCGAATTCGTGAACTCCAGAAGCAGTTTCGACAACGATGCCGCTTGAGCTGTACCCCAGCGGAATCGGCGAGTTCAGGCGAGCGCGGACTTTGTTGAGAGTGTTGAGTAAGCCCTCGGTGCGGACTTTGTCCAGTACCTGCTTGACCAAATCGGGGCGCGAACGCGCTTTACCGGCGAGGCTTTGCGAGGCGAGGTCAATTATTGCCCGTTCGGTTCCGGGCGAAATCAAAGAATATCGGTTATCGACAACAATGCCGTTCGGTTTGCAGGAAGGCAGCGGGCACTCTTCGAGAATGAGTCCTTCCTTGCGCGGGTACTGCAGTACTTGCTTCATGCCGCCGCCTTAGCTGACGGCTGCTGACTTCCGTGTGTGTTGTTGTTCATCGATAACTTCCTTCCGATGGATGTTCGTCGCCTTTGATTGTTTCCCGCCGATGTTGTTGAAAAGATCGATTGCGCGCGCGGCGGTTTCATTCCAATCGAAACTGCGGGCGCGGCTCCAACCGCGTTCGCGCAAATCGTGCGCGAGCGAACGGTCGGTAAGTACGCGGAGCATCTGCTCGGCGAGATGATTGATATTCTGGATGTCGGTCGTCAGCGCGGCGCCGCCGGCAATTTCCGGCAAGGAAGAGCGCTGTGAGATGATTACCGGTACGCCCGCGGCCATGGCTTCGAGCACCGGCAAGCCGAAGGACTCGACGTTGGAGATCATTAGAAACAAGTCGGCGTGCTTGAAGTATGCCGGAATATGTTCGTGTTTGACACCGCCGGTAAATATGACGCGCTCGTTGAGGCGCAACTTGGTGATCAGGCGTTCAAGCTCGCCGCGGTATTGGTGCCAGTCGTTGCCGACGATTACCAACTGATGCGGCAAGCCGCGATCGACGACATTGCGAAATGCCGAGATGGCCTTGTCGATGTTCTTGTTGGGATAAAGCGAGGCGACCATCAGTACGTAACGCGATTCGATCGGTCGCGGTGTTGGTTCCGACTCGCGTCCGGGGTTGAACTGTTCGTAGCTGACGCCTTCGTAGATGACTTGGATCTTCTCCGCTGGAATTTCGTAGTAGTCGGTCAATGCGCGCGCGGTCGTATTGGAGACAGCCCAAATTTTGTCGGCGTGTTTCATAGTCGAGCGCGTCGTGAGCCGGTAATACATCGCCTGCAAGTTTACGAACAGGCGGGAGGAAATGCTCCGGCCGCGGTAGGCTGTGTTGCCGGCGAAGTCGATGTAGAGTAGATTCTGGAATGTGACGGCCGACTTGCAAGGAAGTGAACGCGGCAATGTGCCAAAGGGTGAATAGACCAACTCTACACCTTCGTTTTTGAGTAAGTGCGGCAGCGATTGGTTTTCGAACCAGATTCGCCGCAGGCGAGACTTCGCGTCAGGCATGATGACTCGTTGCTCAAAGTGCGGATTGTCGTTTGCAAATAGAGGAGCGTTGGCTTCAGTGACCAGAAGCAGATACTCGTTTTCACTATCCAGTCGCGCGAGCCGCGAGATCAAATTGACAAGGAACGTTTCGCCGCCGCCGGTTTGACCCGGCTCGACCAGCAGGCAATTGATGCAGATCTTCATAGGTCGTAAGTCTCCTGAAGCAACTTGCGAGTGCGGGCAAAGCGATCTTCCCAGTTGTCGTTCTTTACCAACGCGCGCAATTGCGTTGAGAGTTTGCGACGCTCCATGTCGGTCATTTTGAGCAACTCCGCGATTCTTGTGATGAAGGACTCGGGGCTGTCGGCGATTTTGACAAAAGGTACAAAGCGCATGACTTCCGGCATCGCGACGCTCACGACCGGTTTACCGGCCGCGAGGTACTCGAACACTTTAAGCGGCGAGCAGGACTCGGCGATATCGTCGCGCTTATAGGGATTGATGAAAACGTCGATGGCTTCCATGTAAGAGGGCAGATAGTCGTACGGCACCCGGCCGACGAAGTGAATATTTTCAAGCGCGTCAAATCGGGAGACATCGACCGAAACCGGTCCGATAAAGACGAACTGCCATTCGGGTTTTGCTGCGGCGATAGCTTTGATTAAGTCGAGATCGATCCAGTAAGCGAGCATGCCGACAAAGCCGATGCGCGGATGGGGGATAGCGCGCAAGCGTTGCGGTTCGACAGCGGTTTTCTCGCGGTTGAAGTGCTCGATTTCGCAGGCGTTGGGAATGACGTGTATGCTTTCATGTTTGCCGTTCATCAGCGACTTGAGTCGCGACGCCGTGACAATTACGAGCTGCGACATTTTCAATAGTTGCTTTTCCAATGATTCCACAGTTGAGCGGCGGACGAGACCTTTGGCGGCGGCGAGGTCGTCAACCTTTTCGTAGAGTACCTTCTTGCTGCCAAGGACACGAATCGCCAGGTGGGAGTAGGGGACGTAGGAATAGACCAACGAATCGGCAATGCCGATTCGGCGCGTCGTCCAACGAAGCCAGAGGCCGAGCATGAGATTGTTGACGATGGCGACGGGTTTGAGCATCTGGTGAAACGGCAACAGCAGCGGCGGTGTTGCAACGAAGAGGTTGCCTTTCTGCCGGCGCGGTTTGCTAAGGAACCGAAGCGGGCGCAAAATTTGGCCGGAGAAGCGTTTGCAGTAGGTCAGCCAATGCCACTGCGACTCGATGTAGAGTACACGGTGGCCGTCTTCGGCAAACATGTTCATGAATCGCTGCTTGCGTGTCCAGAGATCGCCGTAGTCTTGAGTCGAGAGACAGACGATAGGCAACTTGTCGGCGCCGGAGTTCTTTTTCGACGACGGCTTCATACTACAGGCGATCCACCACGAAGATGGTTGTGGCAATGCTGGCAGCGACGGAGGCTGTTGTCGAGAAGAACTTCAGCCAGTCGCGGTCTTTGTGCACGCGCGTCGGGACGAAGATGGCATCGCCGAGACGGACCTCCTTGGAAAGTGCGCCTCGTCCGGAGACGATGGTGCCATCGGCACGAACGAGTTGGACGTGCTTTTTGTCGGCGTTAGGTAAAAAGCCGCCGGCACGCTTAAGATAGAATTCCGCTTTTTTATCGTCCTGGAAGGCGATAGTGCTGATCGACGGCACGGCGCCCAGGACTTGTATTCCTGCCGGTTTCGAGGGGATGTAGACATGGTCGCCGTCTTTGAGTTTCACGTCGTAGCGCAGATCGCCGCCGTTGAGCAGGTCATCGATGTGCACCACGATGCGGTTGGACATGTTATTGTCGCGCAGTACGGAGCTTGAATCGATGCGGATTCTGCCGGAGTCGTCCTCGACTTTTTGCGCCGAGCGATTAATCAACTCGTCCACGCCACGGCGCTTGAGATCGGAAATGATCGTAGCGCGTGTAAACACCG
The DNA here is from genome assembly GCA_964537215.1 of uncultured Ignavibacteria bacterium. Classification (GTDB taxonomy): domain Bacteria; phylum Zixibacteria; class MSB-5A5; order CAIYYT01; family CAIYYT01; genus JADJGC01. Next base: position 50,728 of record CAZIBI010000017.1, read on the forward strand.
TACCGGTGGCGAATGCATCATCAGTCAAACCACCGGCACGTTGTATCAAGGAGTAGAGGGAGTTGGTCTCTTGCGTAATTACATATTTACCGGCGAACACGACCTCGCCCTCGATGGTGACGATGTCGCGGTCTTCCCAGCCGGGAATCTGGCGGATAAAAATCTTGTCGTTTTCGGAGAGCGGCATATCGCCGGAAGGTTCGTCAAGCGAGGCGTAGTAGACTTCGCGCTGTCCGTCTTCCATGGTGCGCGCTAATTCGATGCGCAGGGGATAAGCGGACTGCATGAGATTTCCCGCCTTGAATACAAGGTCGGAGACTTTCATTCCCTGATAATAGGGGTATTCGCCGGGGCGCGTAACTTGTCCAAAGATGGATACCTTGCGGGCTGCCGTGACATCTTTGCTGGCGTATGCGATTAGTTTGTCGCCGGCGCGCAGCGGGACTTCATTCGTACCGGAGAGGATATCGTTGGGATCGATGGTGATGAGCGAAGTATCTCTCCCGTCGATGCTGCGCAAGAGATCGATTCTGCCGCGATAGGCTTGTTCTTCCAGATCGCAGCCGTTCTTGAATAACTGTGCCAGCGTCAGGCCTTCCTGGAATTGATAGAGACCCGGGTGGCGGAAATGGCCCTCGAGATAGACGACATCCTGCTTGTGGTCATATATGGACTCGATGCTAACCTCGTCGCCGTCTTCCATGACAAAGGCGCGGTCGTTTGAATTTAGATCCTTGAGATTGAGATCGATGACATTGTAGGCGTCATTTGAGGCAACGCGGTCGATGCGGACTTTTTCGACGTAGGCGCTCGGAAGCGTACCGCCGGCCAGGTCGACTATTTCGGAGATTGTTTCGGTGCCGAGGATTTCATAGATCGCCGGACGTTTGATAGCGCCTTCGACCTTTACGCGCTTGCCGACAACTTCAACGAAGACGACGTCGCCCGATTGTAACGAGACTCCGGCGACATTCTTGCCGAAGAGCAGGAATTGGTAGAGATCGACTGAAGCTGTCTCTACGCCCGAGCGAATAAGTTTGATTCGGCGCAGGCTGCCGCGGTCGGTAGGTCCACCGGCTAAGTAGAGCGCGGAGAACATAGTCGAGAGGGAATTGACGCTATACGAGCCGGGGAATTTGACCTCGCCGAATACGAAGACTTGCATCGATTTGAGTTTGCCGAGGCTTAGCGTCATCTGGAAATCGGAAAAGCCGGTGCCGAGTTTATCTCGCAGGCGGCGTTCGGCTTGCTGCAGCGTTTGTCCCCAGACGGCGACTTCGCCGATCTTGGGAATGAACACAGCGCCTTGGCGGTCGACGGTGAGATTGTATTCTTGCTCGACCTTGCCCCAGAGGTTGACAATCAAGTTATCGCCCGGTCCGAGTTTGTAGTCGTCGGGTAGGGCGAGATTTTGCGGGATTTCATTGGTGCTGCCGCCGCGCGCAAACAAGTTGTAACCGAAAAGTTCGACTTGGGCGCTGTCGGGATGGGCTGCCCGGGCTTGAAGCCTGGATTGCTCCTGTTCAAGCCGGGCGGTGGTGTCAGGCAGCAGGTACGGGGATTGATATCGATCCAACTCCGTGGTGGATGGGGTCGGATACTTGCGAATCAGGTCGTCGTAATTGACGCCGTCACGCTTGGGATAATTCTGTGCGAAAAGTGTCGTCGTCAAGATGATGCTTACGACGATTGTAATAATCGATTTCATTTTCTCTCTCCTTGGGGTTCATCCATGAACCGCTACCTGCGTCTATAGCAAGGATGATGCCGGAATGAAACAGTCGTGTAAGTGGTTGTTATTAAGGAGATTAGAAAGGTGGCTATTCTGGCAATTTCGAGTGGGAAGGAATTGCCTTCCCATTGGTGGGAAGAAACTACCGCTTCTGGTCATAGAAACTAGCCGCGAAAAAAAATCGCAGCGAAAGTGGAATTTATGACTCTATATTGAGACCACGACCGGCAACTTCCGTATAATTCTCATTGTTATCAAGTCACTTCAACGTGAAAGTTTGATCGCGACTAGTCCGGCAAGTTCGGACTTGGGCGACCGATAATCCTAATTTAAAATGTGTTACATGAGGATCCTATGAGCGCACTCAAAATTGCTCAACGTGACGGCGGTACCGTCACAATCGATGCAGCGGCTCTCGAACAATTAGCTGCTTCATTCAACGGTCAACTGTTGCGTCCCGGCGATGCCGGCTATGATGCATCGCGATCGGTGTGGAATGCCATGATCGATCGCAGGCCGGCGCTGATTGCGCGCTGCGCGGGAGTCGCGGATATTCGCAAGGCTGTGGATTTCGCGCGCATCCACAAGTTGCTGACAGCCGTGCGGGGCGGCGGACACAATATTGCCGGCAGCGCAGTCTGTGACGACGGGTTGATGATTGATTTGTCGGCGATGCGCTCGGTGCGCATTGACCCTGCGGCGCGGATTGCGCATGTTGAACCGGGCGCGACCTTGGGAGATTTCGATCGCGAAGCGCAGGCGTTTGGTCTGGCGACACCGCTTGGAATCAATTCTACTACCGGTGTTGCGGGTCTGACACTTGGTGCCGGATTCGGTTGGCTCTCGCGCAAGTACGGCATGACGATTGACAATCTGCTTGCGGTTGATGTTGTCACTGCTGACGGGAAATTCCTACGCGCGAGCGAGAGTGAAAACCCGGATCTCTTTTGGGCGTTGCGCGGCGGCAGCGGCAATTTTGGCGTGGTGACGCGATTTGAATTCAAATTGCATCCGGTTGGTCCGGACGTGCTGACCGGGCTGGTGGTATTTCCAATCAAAGATGCAGTCGGGGCAATCAAGCAATTTCGCGAATATGTGAAGAAGGTCGGAGATGAGACAACGGTCTGGGTGGTCCTGCGCAAAGCGCCGCCGCTGCCGTTTCTTCCTCCGGAAGTGCACGGCACCGAGATCATTGCCTTTTGTCTTTTCCATGCGGGCGATATCGAACAAGGACGTAAGGCTCTCGAGCCGGTCCGGCATTTCGGCAATTCGTTGGGCGAGTTCATTGGCGTGCAGCCGTACACTTCGTGGCAGAGAACTTTTGATGGTTTGCTGACGCCCGGGGCGCGCAACTATTGGAAGTCGCACAATTTCACAGATATCAGCGACGCGGCGGCGGAACTTGCGGTAAAGTACGCCTCGAATCTGCCTTCCGCGCAGTGCGAAATATTTTTCGGCACCATTGGCGCAGCGACGACGCGCGTGGCTGCCGACGCGATGGCGTATCCGCACCGGAACGCTGTTTATGTCATGAATGTGCATGGCCGCTGGGATTCGCCGAGCGAAGACGCCAAGTGTATCGAGTGGGCACGGAAGTTCTTCAAGGAGTCTGAACCCTATGCGACCGGCGGCGTTTATGTCAATTTCCTGACGAACGATGAGACCGATCGAATTCCGGCCGCGTACGGAGTCCATTGGGATCGATTGCTTGCCGCGAAGAGCAAGTTTGATCCGGAGAATGTATTCCGGATGAATCAGAATATTCAGCGCAGGGCGTAGGATTGCCCTCACCCCCGACCCCTCTCCCCTGACGGGGAGAGGGGAGCAGCATGACAAAGTAGGGGCTAACTGTCGCAGATCCCGATTGCGGGGCGTTCGCCCAAAGGAAAGTAGGCAATGCCAAATTCAACGATGTCGAAACGTACCTGCTTAACGCGGGCGAGGGAACCGCGCCCCTACGGTAATCGGGCGCCTGGGTACTTGTAGAGGTGTATGACCTTTCGCTTGACGCAACGGGAATACAACCCCCTTGCCCCCTTTGTTAAGGGGAAAAACGAATCGGCGGCGTGTTTTCCCGATGAATCAGAATATTCAGCGCAGGGCGTAGGATTGCCCTCACCCCCGACCCCTCTCCCCTGACGGGGAGAGGGGAGCAGCATGACAAAGTAGGGGCTAACTGTCGCAGATCCCGATTGCGGGGCGTTCGCCCAAAGGAAAGTAGGCAATGCCAAATTCAACGATGTCGAAACGTACCTGCTTAACGCGGGCGAGGGAACCGCGCCCCTACGGTAATCGGGCGCCTGGGTACTGGAAGCGGTTACTGGAATATGCGGTATGTTAGTTTGCAGGCGTCAGGTCGCCCTCGTCCCGTAAGAGAATTGTAGACTTGTCGAAAGTCTTCGAAAGTGGAGCTCGGAAGACCTGACGCAACGGGAAATGTCTTCATTGATTCATGAACCCACGGCAAGCCGTGGGCGACCAGTTGGAATTGCGGTAGAGAGTCGAGACCTGCCCTATGGATTGTGAGGGGATTTCAGGTCGTGCAAGACTTGAGATGCGGAAAGCAGTTCGCGATTGAGAATTGCGGGTGCCAGTTCGGAGCGGAGGCCGGCGAACTTTGGCCGCAAAGCGGCGAGATTTAGGTCGTCAACTTTGGCGGCGCGGATCAAGCCCGGATCAGAATTCGTCTGCTCGGCGACCTTGAGTGCAAATTCGTAGCGCGACAAGTACTCGACCGGCGCCAGGTGGAGCAGGCGCGGAATTTCAGGTTTGGCGATGAGAATTTCGATTGCTGCGGCAAGGTCGTTGACCTCGGTGGGATTCGAATACAAGTCGTCGGCGGCAGCGTAAGTTGAACCTGATTTCAAAGCGGCGAGTATGCTCATGAGAGTATTTGATTTTGCGGAGGAGCTTTTCGAGTAAAGCGCGCAGACACGCAAGACCGAAAAGGAGATAGGGCTGTCACTGATTTTTTCTTCGGCGACGAGTTTGCTGGTACCGTAGACATTGATCGGATTCGGTTTCCACTGTTCGGTCGGCGGGCCGTCATTGCCGTCGAAAACATAATCGGTGGAAATTTGCAGGAGCCGGATCTTTGCACCTTGGGCGGCCTCAATGAGATTGTCGACGACATCGACATTGCCGTGCTGGGCGTAGTTGCGATCGGTTTCGCAGCGATCGACTGCAGTTGCTCCGGCGCAGTTGATGACGATATCAAACTTCTGATCCCTGAATAGTTGCAGCACCAATTCACGTTGGCTCAAGTCAATTTTGACCGAACGACCGCAGCCGTACGGCAATTGCTTTTCATTGGTTTGGTAGCTTGCAACGATATCGTGGCTGCTGCAGAGGCGGCGCACCAACGCTTCGCCGAGCAGACCCGAACCACCGGTGACGAGGATTCTCTGTTTCATGGGCGATTGTTGTAGTGGTTTTGCTGGAACGACTCGACATCTTTGGAATCAAGGCGGGCGAAAATGCGGGGATTATCAAGATACCATTTCACAGTCGATTCAAGTCCGGTTGTGAGGCTGCGCTGTGCCAAGGCTCCGTAGCGGCTTGCGTATTTTGATGAATCGATCCAATACCGGCGATCATGTGCGGGCCGGTCGGTGACATGGTTGATCGTCGACTTGCTGCCGGTGAGCCGGATCAGAGTCTCGACGACTTCGAGATTTGTGAATTCCACCGTGGCGCCGATATTGAAGATTTCGCCGGCGGGGAAGTTGTCGATTAGTTTCACCAGCGCGAGGCAGAAGTCTTCAACATGAAGCCAGCAGCGTTTCTGCAAGCCATCGCCATAGACGGGCAGCGGCTGATTTGTCTTGAGCAGGTGGACGAAAAAGGGAATCAACTTTTCGGGAAATTGCCGCGGTCCATAGTTGTTGGTCGTGCGGACAATTGCAGCCGGCTGGCCAAAGGTCCGGATTGCCGCTTGAATCAGCAGGTCGGCGGCGGCTTTGCTGGCAGCATAGGGACTTGAAGGATGAAGTTGGGCGTCTTCGGTGAAGCAATCTTCGGGTCCGGCAGCGCCATAGACTTCGTCGGTGGAAATTTGCAACAGCGGAACATTGAATTCGCGCGCCAATGCGAGCAAGACGTCGACGCCGACGATGTTCGATTTAATGAAGCTCGAAGTATTGTAAAGCGAACGGTCGACATGCGTTTCGGCGGCGAAATTGACGACCAAATCAAAATTCAGATGGAACAGGTCGCGCATGGTTTCGTATTCGCTGATGTCGCGAACAAGGAGTTTGACTCTGCCGCTATCGGCGAGTCCTTCGAGATTATCGGCGGAGCCGGCATAAGACAGCGAGTCGGCAACGGTGATTTTCCATTCCGGTTTTTGCGCGGAGACGAGGCGGACGAAATTCGATCCGATAAATCCGCAGCCGCCGCAAACGAAAACCGAGAAATCAGCCATCGTGACGGGCCCAATCATAAGGGATTTTCTTGTCGTACGGATCGAGGCGATATTCGTCGGGACTATTCGGCTGGTAGGTTTCTGTCGGCAGGTTCAGTACATGGCACTCGTCGATGCCGATGTTTTTGAAACCGTGATAGACACTGGGAGGAATTTGCACCAACATACGATTCTGGTCGCCGAAGAAGAGCTCGTTGATTTCGCCGTAGGTCGGGGAATCTTCACGCGCATCGTAAAGTACGAACTTGACGCGACCGGTGATCACGCACATGTGGTCGGACTGGCGTTTGTGCATGTGCCACGCTTTGACGACGCCGGGATATGATGTTGTAACATAAGCCTGGCCGAATTTTAGAAAGATGTCATCGTCGCTGCGGAGAATTTCGAAGAGATTACCGCGTTCGTCGCAGTTGACTTTGAGATGTTTGATCTTCACTCCATCAATCATTGCTTTCACCTTTTCGGGATAATTTTAGTCGAGAGTCCCTGACCAATCCGTGCGCGCGGAACAGCGATTCGAAAGTTCCGGCGTCGCTCCACCAACCGGGCAGGATATGATAACCGCAGGAATTTCGCTTCACATAGTGATTCGAAACGTCGGTGATTTCATATTCGCCGCGCGCCGATGGTTTTAGCCCGGAAATGACGTCAAAGACTGTGTGATCATATAAGTAAACGCCGATGACGGCGAAATCTGATTTCGGGTTTTTGGGTTTCTCCTCGATGGAGACGATTTTGCTATCGGGACTGATTTCGGCAACGCCGAAGCGGCCGGCATCCTCGACCTGTTTGAGAAAGAGATACGCGCCCAGATTTCCGACGGAGAAATCCTGCACTTGCGGGCGGATATCGTCGGCGAGGATGTTGTCGCCAAGGATGGTGCAGAATCGATCAGAGCCGACAAAGTGCCGCGCCAATGACAAAGCGCTGGCGATGCCGTCCTCGCCTTCTTGATAGGCGAAGCGGATCCCGTTGAGTCCGAAGTCTTTACCGTTGCCGAGCAGCTGCAGGAAATCGCCGGCATGGTTACCGCCGGTGACAATCATAATGTCGGTGATTCCCGCCTTAACCAGCGTTTGGATCGGGTAGTAGATCATTGGCTGGTCGTAGACCGGCAAAAGGTGCTTATTGGTGATTTTGGTGAGCGGAAAGAGCCGGGTGCCCAGACCACCAGCTAATACGACGCCTTTCATGGCGTTTGCATGCCTCCTGATAGTTGATTCAAACGTATAAAGCTAAAAGTCTTTAGTTGAAATGACAACTCCAAACTACTATCATCGCAATTCATGGCACGAATAATCGCACACCGGGGCTCATCCAAGCTCTTCCCCGAGAACAGCCTGGCTGCATTTCGATACGCTACGGAATCGGGTGCGGATGCGCTAGAGGTGGACCTGCGCTCGTCCAAGGACGGTGTCATATATTGTTTCCATGACTACCATTTGTCGCGGATGACGGGCTTTTCGGGATATTTGAGCCGCACCGATTCGCGGACGATTGACAAACTGCACTTGGATTCGCGGCAGCACCTGCTGCGTTTTGATCGATTCCTGCACGAGTTTGCCGGGCGGATTGAGATTGTACTCGATATCAAGACGGCCGGAATCGAATCGGAATTGATCGCAGCAATGGGCCGGCACGCGAGCGATCCGGCAATCATTTATTCGAGTTTCAACACCAAGATCATCGGCCGGATCAAAACGCTGTCGCCGCGTTCGCAGACGGCGCTGATTGTCGGACCGATTCGCAATGTCAAAATGAAGCTGGATTTTTCCGCCAATCTGATCGAGCGCGTGCAAAGCCTGCGCTGTAACGCCGTGCATCTGTCGCGGCTGTTGGCAAAACCCGGCGTAGTCAAGCGGCTATCGAGCGCCGGGCTTGCGGTCGCGGTCTGGACGGTGGACAACGAGCTTAGCGCAAGACGGCTTATAAGCTCGGGCGTGAATGGCATTATCACCAATCTTCCCGAGAAGATGATTCACCTGGCAAAAAAGAAGCACTCGCCCGTGGCTTAGACTGCGTTAGACCCCGCAACAGCATCGAGTTAACTTGAGCAAAGCACTTTTCACAAACCATGCCAACCAATCCAACGTCAAATCATGTCTTAGTGAGACGAGCAGAAAAGATGTTTAGATCGTTCTTTGCCATTGCACTGGCATTCTTCGGCGCCACAACTCAAGGCACAACTCTCAATGAAATATTGCAGAAGCACAGTGAAGCATTAGGCGGCTGGGAGAAGTTATCGAAGGTGACTTCCGCGGTCGTAAAAGCGGAAACTGAACTTGGCGGTATGGCCGGGACCAGCACAACTTACTACAAAGCGCCGGATAAGTTCCGCATCGACTTGAATCTTCCGATCATGAACTACACGCAAGCGTGCGCCGGCGACGACTGTTGGATGCGCGATCAGGCGGGCTTGGTGCATTCGCTCGGCGGCGATCTCAAGGGACTGGTCGTTACCCAGATGGCGCTCGATCGCGGGAGCTATTTGCGACCCGACAAGTTTGACGGAACGGTGACGCTGCTTGATTCGACAATCACCGTCGGCAGCGCCAATTGTTATGAAATCAAGATCGCGCCAAACGGCGGGTCGCCGGCTATGATGGCAATCGATACGGCAAGTTTTCTAACCAAGCGAGTGATGCTGGTCACGGATATGGCGGTTGTGTATTCGTTTCCGGATAATTACCGGCCGGTTGAAGGGTTGATGATGCCGTATAAATCGACCGAGATGACGGATGCGGGGATCACCTCCGGAGTCAGCCGGGTGCAAGAAATCAAATTCAATGTGCCGGTAGCGGATTCGTTGTTTTCGCCGGGTGCGAAGGCGGGTCCGGGAATTGCGGCGGCCGATGTTGTTGTTCCGTTCGAGCTGTACCGCAATCATATCTACTTTGATGCAGAGGTACCGGGGCAAGGAACTTTGCGGTTCATATTTGATTCGGGCGCCGGCGGGGTGGGATTGAACAAGGATTTGGTGGAGCGGCTGAAATTGAAGAAGCTCGGCGAGGTCGAAGCCCGCGGCGTTGGCGGAGCTGATGTCAGCGAAGTGTACCAACTCGACAGTTTGAATATTGCCGAATTGGGATTGAGCGATGTGCCGGTGTACGCGATGGACTTGGCGCCGCTTGAGGCCGCCGGAACAAAACGGATCGACGGCATCATCGGATACGAATTGTTGAGCCGCTACGCGATTACGGTTGACTACGAGCATTTCCGGCTGGTGATTCATCGTGCAGCAAATCCGGCGACCTCCGAATGGGGAAATGAGTGCCGGTTGAATTTGGATTTTCGCTTGCCGTACATCGATGCGCGGATCAATGAAACGGTGATCGGGCGATTTCGACTCGATACCGGTTCGGGCTCGACGATCGATTTCAATTCGCCGTTTGTTGAGCGGAACAAGCTACTAGCGGAAGACCGCAGCGGTTATCATCCGGTGATGGCGTTTGGTATTGGCGGTGGTTCTGCCGGTTTGATCGGGCAGTTGTCGACACTGGAAATTTGCGATTATCGGATCGATTCGGTGATGGTTAATTACTCGACTTCGGAGACCGGAATATTCGCCGGTGCGCAGACGGCGGGCAATATCGGCGCCGGGATATTGAAACGTTTCATTGTGACATTCGACTATCCGAATGAGGTAGTTTATTTCCAGCCGGTTTCGCGGTTTAATCAACTAAACCGCATTCGCAATATGGCGGGTTTGGAACTAAAGCGCGACGGCGACGGAATGCTGGTCGCGGATATATTGCCGGGCCGGTCGGCGGACAAGCTGCTGATTTCGGGCGACCGCATTGTTTCGATCGGCGGCGAAAAGGCAGATGGGATGCCGATCGAGCGCGCGAATCAACTTCTGACCGGAGCACGGGACGCGAAAGTAATGATGGAAGTGTTGCGCGACGGCAAGAAAATCAGTGTGGAGCTAATGTTGGACAGTTTATACTAAATTGTCAACAATTGCCGATAAGTGCAGAGTAGGATTATGGAGGTAATAAATTGCGAGTAGGAATTCTCACCGGCGGCGGCGATTGCCCGGGGCTGAATGCGGTTATTCGCGCCGTCGTGCGCAAGGGCATCAACAAGAATGGCTGGGAAATACTCGGAATTCGCGCCGGCTGGAAAGGACTGCTGGGCGACACCAATGTGCAACCGCTTGGCATTAACGATGTGTCGGGAATAGTCCACCGGGGCGGAACAATTCTGAAGACTTCGCGGACGAATCCGTTCAAGAACAGCGACAATCCGGAGGATCTGTTTCGCAATCTCAAGGATCTTGAATTGGATTGCCTGGTCGCCATCGGCGGCGAAGACACGCTTGGCGTAGCGCAGAAGCTCGGGACGATGGGAGTGAAGGTAGTCGGGATTCCGAAAACCATCGACAATGATTTGTCGGGAACAGATCAGACTTTCGGATTCGACACAGCGGTCAATATCGCGATGGAGGCGATTGACCGGCTGCATACGACCGCAGAGTCGCACAATCGCGTGCTGGTGACCGAAGTGATGGGCCGCCACACCGGTTGGATTGCGCTGTATGCCGGAGTTGCCGGCGGTGCGGATGTGATCTTGATTCCGGAGCGGCCGGTGCTAATCGAAAAAGTCTGCGAGTTGATTCGCAAACGCCACCGGCGCGGCAAGGATTTTTCGATTGTCGTCGTGTCGGAAGGCGCGAAAGTTTCTTTCAATCAGGAAGTAGACAAAGACGGTTCGTTGATCGTAAAAGATATGGGCGTCGATCAATTCGGCCATGTGCGTCTCGGCGGAATCGGAGCGTTATTGGCCGATGAAATTGAGAAGCGCACGAAATTCGAAGCGCGCGCCGTGATACTCGGACATATCCAACGCGGCGGTGCGCCGACCGCGTACGATCGCGTACTCGCGACGCGCTACGGTTCGGCAGCGGTGGATTTTATCCGCGACGGCAAATTCGGCCAGATGGTGGCGCTGCGCGGGAATGAAATCATTGGTGTAGAGCTGACCGAAGCGGTATATTCGCTTAAGCGGGTCGATGAAAAGTTCATTGAGATGGCGGAGGAATATATTGGCTAACAGATTTGTCGCAGCAGGAGTACTCGTTCTTGCTTTGCACCTACCGCTCCTGGCTGCACAACCGGCCGGTACAACTTCCGTGGGCGTTCGACTGGGGCTTTTGACGAACAGCCAAAGCGAACTCAAGATACCAAATGACGAAGTCAAGCTCTACGGCAACAAGACCAACTTCTATGTCGAGGGTCTTTTTAACTATTACTTTCTGAATTATCTGGCTGGAGTTTTGAACTTTGGGTCATATTCAAAGGGCGACATTACATTTGAGATTTATGTGAACGATGTGTTTGACGGCCGATTCGTCGGGCAGGCATCGATCTATCCGATTCAAGCCGGGCTCAAGTTGACACCATTTACGAATCAATTGCCGGGCAAAGCGAAGCCTTACGTCGAAGGAGGCGGCGCGTTTATTGTCGGCAGAGAGACGGCGACGCTGGGTCCTTACGATTCGTACTGGGCGCGCTACACCGACGGGTCGCTTTCGAGCGAGACGGATTGGGGATGGTGGGCAGGCGGCGGAATTGAGTTGCCGCTGTCGGAGTCACTGCAGTTTGATTTCATGGTGAAGTATATGAACACGGAATTTTCAGGCGATATCGCGGGAATCAGCAACTATTCCGGTGTGCAGTTCTCGCTGGGGATAATGTATCTAACTCTTAGTAAATAGCAGGGAAGTCGGAGGAGTTTATGGCGACAAAGATCGCAATTAATGGATTTGGACGTATCGGCAGATTGGTTCTTCGCAAAGCGGTAAAGGAAAACAAGCTCGATGTCGTAACAATCAACGACGTCACTGATGCTGCGACGCTTGCGCACTTGTTCAAATATGACTCGGTGCATCGCAAGTTCGATGGCGAAGTTAGCGTCGAAGGCGACAATATCGTTGTCAACGGCAAGAAGATCAAAGTCACCAAGGAACTCGATCCGGCAAAGCTGCCGCATGCCGCGATGGGTGTGCAGGTAGTCGTCGAATCAACCGGCCATTTTACCGACAAGGAAGGCGCTTCCAAGCATATCACGGGCGGCGCGAAGAAAGTTCTGATCTCGGCTCCGGCCAAGGGGCACGACGGAACGTTCGTCTTCGGCGTGAACTGGAATGATTACGACAAGGGCAAGCATGATGTGATCTCAATCGGATCGTGCACAACCAACTGTCTGGCACCGGTCGTCAAGGTCATCAATGACAAATTTGGAATTGAAAAAGGCTTCATGACCACGATCCACGCCTATACCAACGATCAGAGAATACTCGATCTTCCGCACAAGGATCTTCGCCGTGCCCGCGCTGCGGCGCTCTCCATGATACCGACCACGACTGGAGCCGCGAAAGCGATTTCCGAAGTCATTCCGGCCATGAAGGGCAAGCTCGATGGTTTGTCGGTGCGCGTACCTACGTCCGATGGTTCGCTGGTGGATTTGTGCTGCATCCTCGCAAAGGAAACCACAGCCGATGAAGTCAACGCCGCTGTGAAGTCTGCCGCTGATGGTTCGATGAAGGGCATTCTCGAATACTGCACCGAGCAGATTGTTTCGATCGATGTCGTCGGCAACGGCCATTCATCCGTGTTTGATTCGCGCCTGACTTCGGTGAAGGGAAACCTCATCAAGGTATTCTCGTGGTACGATAACGAGTGGGGATTCTCGTGCCGTATGGTCGATGCGCTTGAACGGATGATGTAATATGAACAAGCTATCAATTGACGACCTGCAACTCGCGGGCCGGCGCGTACTCATGCGCGTGGATTTCAATGTGCCGCTCAAGGATGGAGTGGTGAAAGATGATTTGCGTATCCGCGAGTCGCTGCCTTCGATCAAGAAAGTTGTCGATGCCGGCGGTAAGCTGATATTGATGTCGCATCTGGGACGCCCCAAAGGCGGCCCGGCGCCGGAGTTTAGTTTGAAGCCGGTGGTAGCGGTGCTGGAAAAGTTGACCGGCAAAAAGGTGCGCTTCGCAACAGAGTGTATCGGACCGATTGCCGAAGAAGCCGTTTCCGATTTGAAAAACGGCGATATCGTGCTCCTGGAGAATTTGCGTTTCCACAAAGAAGAAGAAGCCAACGATGCGGCGTTTGCGGAGAAACTCGCGTTTCTCGGCGACTTGTATGTCAACGACGCCTTCGGATCGGCGCACCGAGCGCACGCTTCGACGGAGGGTGTGACGCATTTCTTCGATCAATGCGCAGCCGGATATTTGATGAAGAAGGAACTGGATTTCCTCGGCGGCGCGCTGGCGAATCCGAAGCGGCCATTCGCGGCGCTGCTCGGCGGTGCGAAGATCTCCGGAAAGATCGATGTCATTACCAACCTGCTGGGCAAGGTCGACAAGATCTTGATCGGCGGCGGCATGGCGTTTACGTTTCTCAAGGCGCAGGGCAAGGAAATCGGCGGCTCGCTTTTGGAGGCCGACAAGGTAGAATTGGCGGCGGACTTGCTGAAGCAAGCTGCGGCGAAGAATGTCAAATTGATTCTGCCGGTGGATTTCGCTTGTGCGGCAGAAGTGTCGGACACGGCGAGCGTGAGTTATCACACGGCCGGGACGATTCCGCACGAATTGAAGGGACTCGATATCGGGCCGGAATCGGTGAAGCTTTTCCAGGCAGAGTTGAGCGGCTGCAAAACGGTCGTGTGGAACGGGCCGATGGGGGTTTTCGAGATCGACAAGTTTGCGCTCGGGACGATGGAAATGGCGAAAGTGCTGGCGAATTTGACCGGCGAAGGCGCGATTACGATCGTAGGCGGCGGAGATTCCGCGGCGGCTGTCGCGAAGAGCGGTCTTGAGAAGAAATTCTCGCATATTTCCACCGGCGGGGGAGCCTCGCTGGAGTTCCTTGAAGGCAAGATTCTTCCCGGTGTCGCGGCGCTGACGGATAAGGCGTAACGGCATGGCACGTAATAAGATAGTTGCCGGCAACTGGAAGATGTATACTTTGCCTGCGGATGCGGCGACTCTGGCGAAAGCCGTTGCCGGAATTGCGGGAAACGCGGTGAGTCCGGAAGTCGTTTTGTGTCCGCCGTTTACTTCGTTGGATGCGACCCTGGCGGCGGTCAAGGGTTCGGCTGTCAAGGTTGGCGGGCAGAATATGCACTGGGAAGATGAGGGTGCGTATACGGGCGAGGTGGCGGGGAAAATGCTGTTGACTATGGGGTGTTCTCACGTTATCTTGGGACACTCTGAACGGCGACAGTACTTCTTCGAGACGGATTTCACCGTAAATTCAAAACTTAAGAAGGCGCTGGAGCTGGGTTTGACGCCTATCGTCTGTGTCGGCGAGACTCTCGATCAACGGGAGGCTGATTTGACGAACGACGTCATTCGCACGCAGATAGCCGGGTGTTTTGATGGCATCCCGGAACAGCAGGCGGGCCGAATAGTGGTGGCGTACGAGCCGGTATGGGCAATTGGCACCGGCAAAACGGCGACACCCGCACAAGCTGAAGAAGTCCACGTTTTGATACGCGGATTGCTCGGCGGAAAATACGGCAAGACTGCAGACGGAATCAGAATATTGTATGGCGGTTCCGTCAAACCCGACAATGCCCGCGAGTTGTTCGGCCAGGCCAATATCGACGGCGGTTTGGTCGGCGGAGCGAGTTTGAAGGCAGAGTCGTTTAACAAGATTATAGATTCGGCTCGATAAGAGCAGGAGGCATTTTTAGTGTTTACGTTCCTGATCATTATTCATGTGGTTGTCTGTGCGGGCTTGATTATCGTGGTGCTGATGCAATCGGCCAAGGGCGACGGCCTGGCGGGTGCATTCGGCGGCGGCGCATTTTCCGGAGCGGTTTTCGGCGGACGCGGCGCGGCGACATTTCTTTCGAAAGCCACGACGGTACTCGCGATCTTGTTCATGATTTCCTGCATCGGCTTGACAATCGCTTCGCGCGGACGTGTCGATACCAGCACCGGTGATTCGGCGGTTCAGCGCATCATCAATCAGGAACAGCAACAGGCTCCGGCGACGACGCCGACCACGACGCCTCCGACGCAGCAACCGACGACGACTCCACCGGCAGGCGGCGGACAGTAGTCGAAAACGCGATCCAATCTGCAAGGCAGGTCTTTTCGAGGACCTGCCTTTTTTGTTGGCTCGCGCATTGACGAAAGTGACGAAACAGTGACGAAGGTTTTTCGTCAGTTCTGCATCAACTCCCACAACGACTTACAAGACGAGCGACGAAGAGTGACGAAACGGTTTCGTCGATTTTCGGTTTTCGAGCGCGGATTGTAATCTTCACACGACTTCTTTCATAGACACTTTCATTCTGCGGCAACGAGTTGGCAAACTCTGATCTTGCGAGTTTGTCTTGGCATCAAACTTGCAATGGACAATTGCAACTCACAATGAATGCAAGTTGCAAACTCTGATGGACAGAATGCTGCTGCTTTCGGAATGAGACGTTGCAAAAGGCTGCCACGCGGGCGCAGAAGCGCGACAGGCAAATTGTGCGAATGCGCCTGCGGTGGTGGGGGATGGAGGGTGAAAATAGTATGAGAGTGCTGAACCCAACGATGGTCGCCGGCAATCTCATCGACTCGGCTCGTGATCCGCCGCTCACCAGTTCGACGTCGAAAGCGTAGGTTGCTCAAATGTTAGATGCAACCTTACAACAAATAAACTATTGTCAGGAGGTCAAATTGATTTCAAAGAGTCTTATTCGGGTGTCTGTCGTGGCGGCTGTGGTAGCGTTGAATAGTTGGGCCGCACTGGACACGCCGCGGACCGACGGGACGGAAGTGGCAGAAGCGAAGTTTAGCCCGCTTCCGGGTTTCAAGACCGGCGAGAAGACCTATGATTCACTTGGAAAATGGAACGGCTGCAAATCCGCTCCTAAGAAAGAGTGTGTCATGATGAGCATTCCGTTCACAAGGATCTATCTTTCAGATGACGGAATTCTCTTAGACTAGCACGAGGGTTGAGGGGAGGGGCTGCAGCGCCTCCCCAGTTAACAAGAACCATGATTTGCGGAGGAATTGATGAACAGTCGATTTAGCGCAGTTGTCATTGTATGCTTGATGATCGTAAACATCCTTCTAATCGTCCAACTACGAACGCTTAAGCAGCGGACAAGCGATCAGGTTGAGCGATTCAACGACGATGCCGTCTTTCGAGCATCAGCGTCGACCGACTCTTCAGACTTCGTTTGGGGTGATTTGTTTGGGGCTTACACTTATGCGAGCTTTGGCGCATGGCTAGCTCCCGAGGACGAGAATGGAAAGCGAACGAGATCGCCATTGACCATCAATGTATTCCTTTCGTCAAAGACCGAATGCCCTGCCCTTTTGGGTGAGATGGCGGTGCTGCGCAGGCTCGAGCCGCTACTGGCCAAGCGTGGCCAAAGAGTGATTGCGGTGTGCGATGCTGCTGACTCACTTGGTGTGGAATCCGTTCTCAAGCGAGAACAATTGCAAATTCCATTAATGCCGCTCACCTTTGAGGACAGCAATACGACATTCGCCGATCTGGGCATTTCACCTTTCAGCATGCCGTTCAAGGTCATTTACGACTCGACGTTTTGTGCCATTTACGTGCGTGGGGCAGATAATACACCCGAGAGCCAGGCGGATTTTGAACGGGCAGCAATGAGGCTAAGCGATCTGGTTTACCGCGGCGAATTGTAGAGGTAGCCAGCTTGACGCGAAACCGATCTAACCGGAAGCATACTTAGTCAACTTTGAACATGGACCGAAATGGTCTTCCACTGACACGATCTGACAGTAAAAGGCGGGCCCGGGGCGGGCAAAACTCGACGGGGGAATGAGTTAAAGCGCGGAAATATGCCCCAAACCACTCTTTTTTGCTTGACAGTTCTAAGCTGCATTATTAGTTTTGAGCTACAAGGTTGAAATAACAGCAGTCAAAATAAATACGAGTCCATCAACTTTTGGGACGGTTTGATCAGCGACTGATCAGCCGAGGGAGAACAATGATACGGCAGGGTTTGGCAAGCCACATTTCCGCTTCGGAATTAGTGTGCCTAATCCGATACAGTCATTGTGCCTGCAAATTTGTAAATTCGAAAAACTTAACCGAGGTAGATGATTAAAATGAAGCTGACAGCCAGACTAATGCTCCTGCTGGTCCTTGCAGGAATTCTGGTACTTTCCGTGCCTTCGATGGCCGGTGAACGTTCCGGGGCAAACTCACAGGTTGCCGCGCAGCTTCAAACATCGACTGAAGGAATTGCGCCTTCGTTCATGGAGAGCGTAATGGCGGGAGTGCGGGCGCAGATCAAACTGTGGCTGATTACGGTCGCCGTGCCGGTAGTGAAACCGGAGATCAAGCCATCGCAGCCGGACAAGCCAGTGAAGAGTTCGACTCCATACCAGCCGAAGCCGTGGTTGGAAGTAGCTTTGGATACAGGCGGAGATACAGTGTCGAAATGAAAACAGGGCTTTGGCAATTGCAGGAAGTGGAAATCGCGCTAACAGAAGCGGAGCGTCTCATTGGTGTTCAAGACTACCGATCAGCGGTTAATATTTTGTTTGGACAGCGAAACTCGATTAAGAAGAATAGAGACATTGCGACCTTCTCCCGATCCTTATACCTTGAAGCGCGCTGTCATTATCACATGGGTGATTATTCGGAAGCACGAATACTAACGCGGGGTGCCCTGCGCTTGTGCAGAACTTTGAACAATCATTCATTGTATGCCTCTCAAAAGCAGCTTTTTGGACTCATTCTACTTATGGCAGGAAAAGGTAGTGATGCAGTCGAGGAGTTTCTTGAAGCATATGCTTTCAGACGACGCGCATGCGAGTATGACAATTTATACGGCTGCATGGTGAACATTGGAATGGCTCATCTCCAAAGAGGCGCTTTGTCTGACGCTAAAAGCGCCATGGAGCATGCACTTTCGTGTACTATAAAATATAATTCGCCGAGTGAACAGATAATTTGCTTGTTTAATTTGGGTAGGATTAGTGCATTCGCCGGTGACTTCTCATCATCGCGCAACTTCCTTGGTCAAGCGAAAGAAATCGCAACTTCAGACTTCCACACAGCAAGGTTGTTTGAAATTGCGGGAATCTCGCAAGCGATGTTGTTGAGTCACGAGCCCGCGCAAGGATCAATTAAGAAATCTCTTGACCACTTTAGAGTTGAGCAAACAGTGCGCGACGTCGCCGTCTGCTTGGAATACCTCGGTCTCAACGAATACTTCGCGGGTAACTATGCGAAAGCCAGAGAATATTACGATCAAGTGCTGGCAATGCCGGAACCGACGGCTTCCGCCGTGGCGCAGACCTTGCGGATGCTGACGGATGTCGAAATCGCGGAAGGCAACTGGGACGCAGCCAAAACCACCGCGGCCAAAGCCGAAGTTGCGATTAACAAGATATCGGAACGCATCGAACTTGGCGCACTGTGGCGGGCTTACGGGCATATTCACACGCACGACAACGACCACGCCAAGGCGCGGGAGAATTTCGAAAAGTCAATCGATCTGCTGCGTCAGTTGGGCGCGCGCTATGAACTGGCATTGAGTCATTTTGATGCGGGCCGGTCGAAGGCTTATTCAACCGACCAGCAAATGGAACATCTCAACCAGGCGAAGGCGCTGTTTATCGACATGGAAGTGCCGAAGCGCGTAGCGCAGGTGGATGCAGCGATCGGCAAGATCTCATTGCCGGGCGTTTCGGATTCGCAAAACGGCAAACGCAAACTGGCGATCAAGTCCAAGGCCGTTCAGGTGCCGGTGATCGTTGCCGAAAGTGCGGCGATGAAGAAGATCATTACGCTGGCGGACCGGATCAAAGACCGCGACATGAATATTCTCATTACCGGCGAGACGGGAACCGGCAAGGATTTGCTGGCGGAATATATTCACAAGAGTTCGCTGCGCGCGGGCAAGCCGTTTGTCGTGGTGAACTGCGCGGCGATTCCGGAGGCGATGCTTGAGTCGGAACTGTTCGGCTACAAGAAGGGGAGCTATACCGGAGCGGGCAGCGACAAGCCGGGGCTGATCGAAACGGCCAGCGGCGGGAGTTTTTTCTTAAACGAAATCGGCGAGGCCGGTATTTCGGTTCAGACCAAGCTGCTTCAGGTGATCGAGGAAAAAGCGGTGCGCCGTTTGGGTGATAACGCGAGCATCAAAATCGATGTGCGATTCATAGCCGCGACGAACCAGAATTTGAAAGAGCAAATCGCCGGCGGCCAGTTCCGCAGCGACCTGTTTTATCGACTGAATGAGATGCCGATATGTCTGCCGCCTTTGCGCGAACGCGCCGAGGATGCCATGGCGCTGCTGCGGATGTTGTTTGCCGAATACGGTATCGTGTTGAACGGCGATTTTGGCCGCGTTGAGAATTCGCTGCGCAGTTATTCCTGGCCGGGAAATGTGCGCGAATTGATTGCGATCGTGAACCGGGTAGCTTCGAACCATGAAGCGGGCGGTGCGGACAATCTTCTCGACCTGCTGAACTCGGAGCTTGACATGGAGTCGCCGGATTCGGAAGAGCGACATCACTTGTTACAGATTGTCGCGAAGCATGGCGGCAACAAGAGCCGGGCTGCGCAGGAGCTTGGCATTCCGGTCACCACACTGCGTTCTCGCCTGAACAAATTCAATCTTTAGTTTTCCCATCCTACAACTGACGAAAGTGACGAAGCACTGACGAAGATTTTTCGTCGGTGGATTCTCTATCATTCCAACGAGTTAGCCGGGCAGTGACGAAGGGTGACGAAGCGGTTTCGTCGATTTCGTCGGTTTGGGGGCATCTGCGATTCTTGCCGCGACGTGACTAGGTTTACATCTGCATTGATTGACAGCGAGTTAGCAAACTTTGATGATCAGGGTTTGAGTTGGCACAACACTTGCATTGTGATCATGTGAATCACAATGAAGGCAGTTGCAAACTCTGATGGACAGTATGCGGCTTCTTTCGAAGTGAGATTGGACGTTGCAAGCCTCTGCCGGAAGCAGGCACCCGAGAATTACCGCGCCTCGGTTGACACGATCAACGGTGCTTGAGGATGGCGAGGAGAAGGGAAGGTATACCATTGATGCAAAAGTATGAACTCAAAGGAGGGACCAGTTTCGATGTGACGGCATCGTGTCGAAGAGTCGATGCCAGATAACAAAAAACTCTAATACCTGTGAAGGCACAGTATGAAACACTTTACCAAGAGAGATATGATGAAAAAGCCCTGTCTGATGTTGGCTGCGGTGGGATTCCTCGGTATCTTGGCTTGCGGTTGTCAAGACGTGGACAGGGATATCGATGCGAAACGTCCGGTTGCTTCGACAAATACTGATATTGCAGACTATTCCGTAGCAAGCGGTTACTCACTGTTCGGTGTCAATGTCGATCGTAAGGCAAACCACATGAAGATTTCGGTGCGTGATGTTCTCAAAGAAAACAGCCTCGACGCGATGACACTCGTAATATCGAGATCTGAATCTATTGATGGGTGGGGAATTGGTTCGACGACGCTAACAAACACGAACGGCGCATTACTTTGGGAATTCAGGATCAGCTGGCCGCTCAATTTGGATAGCACTGTCGTTATTACCGAGAGAACGGCGTCGGATAGCCTCACGATAGTCCGCTCCATTAGTGGCGGCTTAATCACTGAGCAGTACATTCAGAATGATGGTGAGACAGCCGAATTTACTTTCACCGAAGAGATTGTGTCTGAGCTTCGAGACCCGAACATTTCGAAAGAATCTACGGACTTAATGATACAATCTGAGAAACTGAAACAAGACTTCATTTCTTTCTACAGGAGCAACACTTCTCTTTCGAACAACCAATACGGGAAGATCGTTGCAAACATACTTTCTGACGATGGGGCTCTTGCGTGGATTCAAGCCCATGCGGAACGAACCAAAGCGGGCAGGGAAAATGGTAATTTACTGAAGACTCAGGACCCCCAAAAACTAATTTGCGGAATCGCTTCAGTCTGCGGTACTCTGAAATGTTCGCTCCCGCCGTGGTTAGCTAATCCACTTTGTGTGCCTTGTACAGGAGTTGCGTTAGCGTGCGCAATTGCTGATATTATATCGTGGTTTAGTGATTAGTTTGGATTCTAATATTGAATTGATTTCGTAATAAAGTCGATAACAGGAGGTAGACAGTTGTGATTCGTTTGGTACTCTTAATAATGTCGATCTTGTTTATGGTTTCGGGCTTGATAGTCGGACTTTCGTCTTTGACTCAACTCAATAACCAAGTACCGCCTCATAATGTGGCGATGCTGCGGTTGTGGATGTCGCCCAGCCGTCTGCGCTCATACTTCGTTGGCAGTGGCTATAGACGAATGGTGACGGGAGGTCAACTTATGGGAGCCGGTGCATTAATCTATCTATCCAGCTTGCTTCTAAAATGAGGACACCGGCACCACTCTCCTCCGACGTGCCCTCAATTAGACAACGGGTGGGGCAAACTGATTTGCGATGCGATCAAAGCCATATGCGCCTCGGTATGTGATCAAGAGTCAAATATCTATAACGCGGATGCATGCAGCATATTGGGAGTCGCAAGCGCGATTTGTAATGTACTCAAAACGCGCCGCATCATCTGAGCGATATCTAGGAATAGTGCCGTTGTGCCGGGATTGTCGACTAGAACACTCCCGGCGCTTGACATGAAATATTGAACTAGCGATGTTGAATTATGCGTCGAGAATTGACGTGGTGTGTCATTTCATTAGCTCTGGCCACAGCGTGCTTTGCCGAACAGGTCACGCGGATTGTTGTCGAGGTCTATAGGCCACAGGGCCTCTGGGAAAACGGGAGTATTCGTAAAGAAAGTTACGATACGACAACAGTCTGGTTGTCCAAGCAGAAGTACCGCGTATATGAGTCGCTCTTCGACACTGACGTCCTTGGTGACGGTGATGCTGGTGACGTTTATATTGTTTGGCCGAAATTTGAAATCTATAAGATCATTGACCGTGAAGGAAAGTGGCGTCCTCAAAGGACCTCCGGCGAAGGAGCGCAAGACCTGGCGGCGGGGCTTGCTGCTTTGACTCCGGATCAGAACTGGACCATAGTTGCGACCGGGGATACTCTAACAGTCAACAGTATCCGTTGTCATCGCTTTGAGTTCACCAAGAAGGATTTGTATGGTACGCATACTTCTGACGTTTGGGTATCGGATGCAGAGAGTCCGCTCGTGCCGGAATTTCAGCGAGCATATTACAATGTCTCCTTCATGCTAACCGGCCACGAGTCTCTGGAAGAAGGATTGAAGAAGGTGCGCGGCTTTCCGATGTTGACGATTTCCCAAGATACAAGCCGCACAACGTCGAAGATCATAGTTATCGATACTGTTGTTGTCGATTCTGCGTTCTTCAGTGTTCCAGCGGGATACGAGGAATACAAGTAGATCGAGCCCATTTGATCCCAGATTTTGACATTTCAGTTCATGGAGGCAGAGTTAAGGAATGCTGAAAATCGTAGTTGGATGTTTAATCGTATTCTCGATGTTTGCCGGCAGCCAGGCCGAGCAAGCAACGCGAATAAGGATTGAGAGTTATCAGCCGCCGATACTTGAGAAGGACAGCACTTACAGTCTTGAAAAATTTGATACGACTACGATCTGGATCGGTGCGCACCGGGCGAGGAACGATGAAACGCGTTCGCCATATCGGTTCATTACTCTCAATGATTCGAGCGTCTTGTACTTGCTGCAGCCGAAGTTTGAGGTTTACAAGGTATTTGCGCGTGCCGGAGACTCAAGCAGAGACACTGTCTTGACGCCGGAGCAGGATATGGAGATGGGTCTAGGGCAACTTCGAAAAGTGGAAGTCTGGTCGATTAATCCGACGGCAGACACGACCACAATTCGGGGTGTCCATTGTCACAGATTTGATTTTAGAATGACGAGCGAATTTGGCGAACATTTAAGCGACGTGTGGATATCCGACAATCGCGAACAACAAATATCGGCATTTCATTTGGCCCACCATCACCTTAGTTTCCACTTAGATGGTCATGAATCAATCGAGTCGGCGCTGCAAAAGGTCTACGGATATCCGATGCTAAGAGTCTCGCGGGGCAACGTACGCCGGACAGAGGCAATCATCGCCATCGACACGGTGGCGGTAGATTCGAATTTCTTTGAGATTCCGGCGGGATACGAGGAATACAAGTAGATCGGGGCGTTTGGCGCGGCGCGAATTGTGCTAAAATTGAATAGTTAGGCGTGAATTGGTGGTTGAATACCGGGTGAATCCGCCTCAATCCAAAAAGGGACTTGACAGGTTGACAAAGGTGATTATATTGTCCTCATGATTACGGCAACAATCATCAGCGCTTTGTTTTCCATTTTTACCATGGGCTACTATTGGTGGTGGTATAAATCCGCCATGGATAGTGGTGAAGCGCCGGTGTAGCCGAATTATTCGGAAGAGAAGTACTCAAGGCCCACTATCCGCAAGGATGGTGGGCTTTTTTCATGGAGTTGACGTGAACATTCTCGACATCATTTCGCAACGCGCCGGTAAGGGCAAGATTGCGCTGGCATGCGACGAACTGGACCTGCCGGGCGATCTGGAGACGCCGGTTTCGGCATTCCTGAAGCTGCGGCCGCTGGGCGCGCGCTTTTTGCTTGAGTCTGCTGAAGATCCGACCTCAATCGGGAGGTACACGTTTATCGGCATTGATCCTCTGCTTTCGGTGCGCATCGAGAATGAGCGGACGGTTATGTCGACGGGCGACAGCGAGTTGATTGTCGAGCATGAGTCGGCGGCGCATCCGTTTGCCGGCGTACAGAGCCTGCTCGAGACATTTGTGCTTGAGGGTTCGCGCGCGGAGATTCCGCTTCTCGGCGGACTGGTAGGGTTTACTTCATACGAAATCGTGCAGTGTTTTGAGCCGAAGCTGCGGGGATTGATTCCTAAATCGGATTCGCCGCTGGGGATGTACTATTTCGTCGATACGCTGCTGGTGTTTGACCATTACACGCGCAGGCTCAAGTTGCTGCGGCTGCGCCACGGCGATGAGTCGCTGGGTTCGGGGCGGCAGCACGTGACGCTTGACCAAATCCGCGAGACGCTAAGCAATCATTCGGTCAAATCGGAGCACGCCAAAACGGCGGGGACGAACGGATACGTTTCCAATTTCGACCAGGCGGCTTTCGAAGAGATGGTTGTCACGGCCCAGAAACACATTTTCAAGGGCGACATTTTCCAGACAGTGCTGTCGCAGCGGGAAGAGCGGCAGTCGCAGGTGGATGGATTCAATGTTTACCGCGCGCTGCGGATGCTGAACCCTTCGCCGTACATGTTCTATTTGCAATTTGATGATGTCGAACTGATCGGTTCTTCGCCGGAAGCGATGGTGCGTCTGAATGGACGCGAGGCGACGATACGTCCGATTGCCGGTACGCGGCGGCGCGGTCGCACTGTCGATGACGACCGGCGGCTGGCGGATGAACTTCTGCGCAACGACAAAGAGCGCGCGGAGCATGTGATGCTGGTTGATCTGGGGCGCAACGATCTTGGGCGCGTGTGCAAGTATAGCACGGTGAAAGTGTCCTCGATGATGCAGATGGAATATTATTCGCACGTGATGCATATGACATCCAATGTGGTGGGCAAGCTGCGCGATGAATGTTCGCAGTTCGATTTGTTTCGCGCGGCGTTTCCGGCCGGGACCGTTTCCGGTGCGCCGAAATTGAGGGCGATGGAGATCATTGCCGATCTGGAGAAGACTTCGCGCGGACCCTACGCGGGCGCGGTCGGCTATTTTTCGCTATCGGGCGAACTGGATATGTGTATCACCATCCGGACGATCGTCAAGCGAAAAGACCGTTTGTATCTCCAGGCGGGGGCGGGGATTGTCGCCGATTCGATACCGGCGCAAGAGTATCTGGAGACGGGCAACAAAATTGCGGCGCTCAAGGAAGCGATCCGCGTCGCCGAGGAGGGATTGCTGTGATCTTGTTCATCGATAATTACGATTCATTCATTTACAATCTGGTCCAATACTTTGGCGAGCGCGAGAAGAACCTGACCGTGCTTCGCCCCGATCAGACGAGCATCGAAAAGATCATCGAAATGAATCCGCAGAAGATCGTGATCTCGCCGGGACCGGGTCATCCGCGCGAGGCAGAACTGTCATTGCAAATCATCAAGTCGATGCACCAGACCACGCCGATACTGGGAGTCTGTCTGGGGCATCAGTGTATCGGCGAGGCATTCGGCGCAGAAGTGCGATCGGCGGACCGCTTGCTGCATGGGAAGACCTCGGATATTTATCATCATGGCAAAGGCGTGATGGCGGGGATGCCGAATCCGTTCAAGGCGACGCGCTACCATTCGTTGGTCGTGAGCGAAGAGACGATACCGGCGGAGATCGAAGTCGTGGCGTACACTTCCGACGGCGAAGTGATGGGGCTCAAACACAAGACCTCGCCGCTGTTTGGGGTGCAATTTCACCCGGAGTCGATTCTGACGACGGAAGGAATGAAGATCATTAACAATTTTGTGGATTTGCGGGTATGGTAAAAGAAACTCTGCACAAGTTGGCTCACGGAGAGTCGTTGACATTCGACGAAGCGGCAACGTTTGTCGATGCCATCGCCGATGGAGCCGTCGGTCAGATGCAGATTGCTGCATTCTTGACGGCGCTGCGCGTCAAGGGCGAAAGCATCGCCGAAGTGGCAGCTTGTGCGCAGTCACTGCGACGCCGGGCGACAGCAGTGCCGCACCGGCAGAAATTGGTGTTCGACTGCTGCGGCACAGGCGGGGACAATTCTCACTCGTTCAATATTTCCACAGCGGCGTCGTTCGTGATTGCGGCTTCCGGCGTTCCGGTCGCGAAGCACGGCAACCGCGCGATGAGTTCATCGTGCGGGTCGGCGGATTTGCTTGAAGCTGCCGGTGTGAAATTGGAGCTGGAGCCGGAACATGCCGCGCATTTGCTGGATGAACTGGGATATTGTTTCCTGTTTGCTCCGAGCTACCATCCAGCGATGAAGAATGTCGCGGCGGTGCGCAAGGAATTGGGATTCCGCACGATTTTCAATATGCTCGGGCCGTTGCTCAATCCGGCCAAGGCGACGCATCAGTTGATCGGCACTGCAACACGGCAAACGGCAGAGTTGTTGGCCTCCGCGGCACAACACCTGCCGGAGACGAAAGTTGTGACAGTGCACAATTCGCACGGGTTCGATGAGATATTGCCGACGGGGACAAACCATCGGTATCAGTGGTTGGATGCAGACCTTTTTGCAGATCCGATTGAATTGCCGCTGGCGTTGCAGAACGGTTACCAGCCCGCGGATTTGCGCGGCGGTGACCGCGAAACGAATTTGGCAATTTTGGATCAGGTACTGTCTAATAAGAACTCGGCTTACAAGGTTGCGACCTTGCTCAATGCAGGGTTTGCGCTGGTGATTGCGGGAAAAGCTGCCGACCTCGAAGAAGGCGCCGAGATTGCCGCAGAAACGCTGCGTACCGGCAAAGCCAAGCGACTGCTGTCGGAATATGCAGCGGCTTCCCGGGGGATAGCATAGATGCTTGAAACGATTGTCGCGAAAGTGCGCGCGGATATCAGCCGGCGACCAAGGGAAGAGTGGGAGCGCGAGATAGCGGCGCACGGTTCCGCCAATGGCAAGCGCCACTCGTTTGCCGAAATGATTGGCCGTCCGGGCGGGCAGTTCATATTTGAGATCAAGCGCAAATCGCCGAGCAGCGGGACACTTGCGGAGGATGTCGACGTCGTCAAGGCTGCCAAAGTCTATGAAGACGGCGGGGCGGCTGCGATCAGCGTATTGACGGAGGCGGAATTCTTCGGCGGCTCGCTTGGGGATTTGCAGGCGGTGAGCCAAGCTGTTGCGATTCCGACGTTGCGCAAAGACTTCGTCGTCGATCCGTTACAGATCCATGAGGCAGCAGCGCATGGAGCAGCGGCAGTTCTGTTAATTGTAGCGATACTAAGCCATCACGAATTGCGGCAGTTTATTCAAACTGCGGCGAAGCTCAAGCTTGATGCGCTCGTCGAGGTGCACGATGAATTCGAATTGTCGCGGGCACTGGCAGCGGATGCGCTGATCATAGGAGTAAACAATCGCAATCTCAAGTCGATGAATATCGATCTGGCGACGGGAGAGAGAATCTTGCGGCATATTCCGAACGGAATCATTCGCGTGGCCGAGAGCGGAATCAAGACGCGCGCGGACGTTGTGCGCATGATCGACGCCGGAGCGCAAGCGTGTTTGGTGGGGACTTCGGTAATGAAGGCCGAGGATGTAGTCGGGAAGATTCAGGAATTGCGCGGAGTATGACGAAGGTAAAGATCTGCGGAGTGACCAGCGAGGCGGATGCGCAGGTTTGTGTTGATGCCGGAGCCGATTTTCTCGGATTCGTATTGTCAGACTCGCCGCGACGCGTGAGCTATGGGCAACTGGAGCGGTTATCCGCGCTGGTGGGCGAACGGTGCCATCGCGTCGGGGTTTTCGCGCAAGAAAACGATTTGATTGATTTCTCGCTGCGCAGCAACGTCGAACTGGATTATTATCAAGTTTATTTCGATCCGTCGGGGATCAACATCCGCATGCCGCGCATGGGACTGATTCGGGCACACTGGATGAACGGGGATGCGAATCACGATCTGGCGCACATGGCGATGCCGACGCTGCTCGATTTCAAACACAGCAATCTCGATACGATGCGCACGCATCTGGCGCCGCACGCGGAGGCCGTAGGCAACGCGGTCATTCTCGCGGGCAAGTTGACACCGGACAATGTCGGCGCGGTGATTCGAGAATTAGCGCCTTGGGGAGTCGATGTCGCGCGCGGCACGGAAGCCGCGCCCGGCAAGAAGGATCACGACTTGGTGAGGAGATTTGTTGAAAACGTCAGAAGTGTTTAAGCCGAACAAGGGCTATTACGGCGCCTACGGCGGACGCTTCGTGCCGGAGACGCTGGTTGCGGCGCTGGACGAAGTTGAGAGCGCATTTCTTGCGGCGCGCAAAGATCGCAAATTTGCGCAGCAACTCGCTCAACTATTGCGCGACTTTGGCGGCAGGCCGACGCCGCTATATCCAGCGGAGAATCTGACGCGCAACTGGAAGGGTGCGGAAATCTATCTGAAGCGCGAAGATTTGAATCATACCGGTGCGCACAAAATCAACAACTGTCTAGGCCAGGCGCTGCTCGCGAAGCGAATCGGGAAGAAGCGCGTGGTTGCCGAAACCGGCGCCGGACAGCACGGTACCGCGACTGCGGCGGCTTGCGCGATGCTGGGACTTGAGTGTGTCGTCTATATGGGCAGCCACGACGCCAAGCGGCAGAGCCCGAATGTGCAACGGATGAAACTACTCGGTGCGGAAGTGCGCGAGGTTTCGGCGGGACTGGCAACTTTGAAAGAAGCGACCTCCGAGGCCATACGCGATTGGGTGACGAACGTGCGCACGACGCATTACATCATTGGTTCGACCGTGGGGCCGCATCCGTATCCGCAGATCGTGCGGGAATTTCAAGCAGTGATCGGCAAGGAGACGCGATCACAGTGCCTGAAGTTGACGAAACGACTGCCGGATCACGTCGTTGCTTGCATTGGCGGCGGCTCGAATGCGATGGGAATATTTTCGGCATTTCTAAACGATAAGAAAGTGAATCTGATTGGCGTTGAATCGGCAGGCAGGGCCCTGACGCCGGGAATGCATGCGGCGCCGCTGGCGAAGGGCACGCCGGGCGTGCTTCACGGCGCATTCAGTTATTTGTTGCAAGATAGCGACGGCCAGGTCGAGTTGACGGAAACGATCAGCGCGGGTCTGGATTATCCGGGTGTCGGTCCGGAGCATGCGTTTCTGAAAGATTCCGGACGCGTGAAGTATGTGACGGCGCTGGATCGCGAGGCAGTTGCGGCATTCAAAGAACTATGCAGAACAGAAGGAATCATTCCAGCGCTTGAGTCGAGCTTTGCGCTGGCGCATGCGCGCAAGCTCGCGGCAAAGGTTGGGAAAGACAAGATTATCATCGTGAATCTGTCAGGCCGCGGCGATAAAGATATGGCGAGCGTGAAGGAGTATGATGACGACCATAGCTGATACTTTCGCGGCTTGTCGACGCGAGGGACGCGCGGCGTTGATGCCGTATCTCACTTGCGGCTATCCGAGTATTGATGCATTTGTGCCGTTGGTGGAGCGATTGAGCGGCAGCGGTGCGGATATTATCGAAGTCGGTTTCCCGCATTCGGACCCGCTTGCCGACGGGCCGGTGATACAACATGCGTCGCACTTGGCTTTGGAGCGCGGTTTCACAGTCAGCAAGGGCTTTGCGGCAATTCAAGCAGCAAAATTGAGAGTTCGGCAACCTTTGATTGTGATGTGTTACGCGAATGTTGTGCTGCGCTACGGTGTCGATAAATTCGTTATCCAATGCGCGGCGAGCGGCGTGAGCGGTTTAATAGTGCCGGACATGATTTTGGAGGAGAGCGGGCAGGTGCGCGACGCCTGCAAGCGCAGCGGAGTGGATTTCATTCCGCTGGTGACTTTGACGACACATCCACATCGCGCTGATGAGATCGCCAGAGCCGGCAGCGGGTTTGTTTACTTTGTCAGCGTAACGGGGACAACGGGCACGCGCAATAAGTTGAGCAGTGATTTGCGCTCACAAGTAAGACGGATGAGGCGACAAACGACTCTTCCGGTGGCGGTTGGTTTCGGAATCGCCAACGCACAAATGGCTGCGGAAGTTGCGGCGTACTGCAGCGGCGTAATCGTAGGAAGCAAGATTATTCAGCTGATTGACGAATCGGGTTCGGATAAGAATTACTCACCGGTGGCACAGTTTCTCACGGAGGCACGAATGAGATTAGAGGCACAGCGATGATGCGGGGCGTACGCGGCGCGATTTGCGCATCGGCGAACTCGCGCGAGGCAATTTTTGATGCGACACGCAAGTTGCTCGTTCACATGTTCGCCAAGAATGACATTGAGATCGAAGACATCGGGGCGATATTCATTACGGCGACGAAAGACCTCAATGCCGATTATCCGGCCTATGTTCTGCGCGAGATGGGATTGAAACTCGTGCCCTTGATGTGCGCCACGGAAGTCGACGTGCCCGGCGCGCTGCAGCGCGTGATCAGAATCCTCATCATGGTCAATACCAACAAGAAGCAAGATCAGATCAAGCACCTCTACATCGGCGATGCGGCGCGGCTGCGCCCCGATTTGACGGGAGAAACAGAATGATGATAGTCGTCATGAAGAAACAGGCCACCGTGAAGGAAACGGCGGGGGTGATACGGCATATCGAAGATTTGGGATTGAAGCCGCACATTTCGCAGGGTGAGGAGAAGACCATTATCGGTGCAGTCGGCGACGAGCGCAGCATTGAGAAGGAGCTGTTGTTGCAGCTTGAAGGCGTTGAGGCGGTGATTCCGATTCTGAAGCCGTACAAGCTGGCGTCGTTGGAATTCAAACCGGAGCCGACGGTCATCAGCCTGAATGGGACGAAGATCGGCAACGGTACAGTCACGGTGATGGCGGGTCCGTGCGCGGTGGAAAGTTACGAGCAAGTACTTGAAGCGGCGATTGCCGCCAAGGAGGCCGGTGCGCGCATATTGCGCGGCGGCGCGTTTAAGCCGAGGACTTCGCCCTATTCATTCCAGGGAATGGGGAAAAAAGGTTTGGAGATACTTGCGCGCGTACGCGACGAAGTAGGGATTCCGATTGTGACGGAATGCCTGTCGCAAGATGATGTCGATTTGATTTCGGATTATGCGGACATTATCCAAATCGGCGCGCGCAACATGCAGAATTTTGCCATGCTGGAACGGGTCGGCAAACAGTCGCGGCCGGTGCTTTTGAAGCGCGGCATGATGTCGACGATCGAAGAATTGCTGATGTCGGCAGAATACCTGCTGGCGAACGGTAACTACAATGTCATTTTGTGCGAGCGCGGGATCAGGTCTTTTGACCGTTTCACGCGTAACACCTGCGATATCGCGGCGGTGCCGGCGCTGAAGGCGCTGACACATCTGCCGATTATTCTCGATCCGTCGCATGCGACGGGAGAGCGGCATTTGATCTTACCGGTGTCGCTGGCTGCGGTTGCGGCCGGCGCCGACGGTCTAATTATTGAGATTCATCCCAATCCCGACAAAGCCATGTGCGACGGATATCAGTCGCTAAACCTCGATCAGTTCGGGGCACTGATGAAGCAGGTCAAGAATATTAGCACGGCGGTGGGCAAGACAGTTTGATGGCCTTTCGCGAGCACAGTTTCGGAATTATCGGCCTGGGCCAAATCGGCGGGTCAATTGCGGCGGCGCTGAAGAATTGCAATCCAGAGATCTTCATTGTGGCTGCCGATTTGAACGAGCAGCTTTGCACTGCAGCGCGCGAGCGGGGGTTGATCGATGTGATAGCTGTCGACGGTGAAGACGTGATCGATCGAGCGGACATCGTGATCATTGCGCTTCCCGTGATGCAGATAGCTGAAGTGTTGAGAAAGTACCGCGATACGCTGCGGGAAAAATCGTTGGTCATTGATACCGGTTCGCTGAAGGCGGAGGTAATGGCGATGGCGCAAAAGTGCGAACTGGCGAATTTTGTAGGCGGGCATCCATTGGCAGGCACGGAGTTACGCGGCGCAGAATCGTGGAACGGGAATCTGTTTCGCGGCAAACGTTTTTTTACGGCGGCGAAGGAGCAAAGCTCTGAAGCGGCGGTCAAACTGGCGAGCGAGCTGATCGCGGAGTTGGGCGCGGAGGAAATAAAGATTGATCCGCATGAGCACGACAGAATATTTGCGGTCTCGAGCAATTTGCCGCATCTATTTGCCTATGTATTGAAATCGCAGTTTGAGCGGCAGGCAGAGGACGAGGTACAGATTGAGTTGTTTTCCTGCCCCAGCTATCGCGGCGCGACGAGGGTGGCAGTATCGGACAAAGAGATGGTGTTTCAAATGTTGTGGGGGAATCGAACTTACCTCGGTGCGAGTTTGGCGCAGTTGCGCGGTGATTTGGAACGCGCGCAGAAAGCGCTTGACACCGGGGACGAAATGGAATTTCGTCGAATCATTGGGACAAAACCGGCAGGTCAATAGATGAGCAAAGCACTACGCGGTGAAATCAGAGTCGGCGGCGACAAATCAATCTCGCATCGAGCGGTCATGCTGGCTTCGCTGGCACAAGGGAAGTCGCAGATCAAGAACCTGTCGCGAGGACAGGATGTTCAGTCGACTTTGGAGCTGTACCAGAAGCTCGGGCTGCAAGTTTCCGCTGCGAACGGCACGATGTTGTTGACCGGCGGCGGGCTTGAGTCGCTGCGGACGGATAGTGAAATGCTGTACTGCGGGAATTCAGGTACGACACTGCGCTTGAGTTTGGGAATACTGGCCGGAACAAGTGTTGAGTGCCGCTTACAAGGCGACGAGTCGCTGAATCGCAGGCCGGTGAAGCGGGTGATTGTACCGCTGCGATTGATGGGGGGAAATCTCGCTCCGATTGAGAGCGATGATCGTCCGCCGGTGATGGTGCGCGGCTGCAAACTACGCGGGATTAATGTGAGTACGGTGGTGGCTTCCGCGCAGGTCAAGTCGGCGATTCTGCTTGCAGGGTTGCATGCGGATGGGGTGACCTCGGTGACCGAGCCGGAGAAGTCGCGCGATCACACGGAAATCATGCTCAAGCATTTGGGCTGCAATATTGACGTCGAAGGGAAGACGGCGATCTTGAGCCCGGTCAAGAAGATCGAGGCGTTCGAATACGCTGTTCCGGGTGACATTTCGACGGCGACGTTCTTTATCGTCGCGGCATTGATTACACCGGGCAGCGAACTCGTCGTTCGCGATGTGCTGCTCAACCCGACGCGGACCGGCGCGATTGCGATACTGCGCGGTATGGGGGCCGACATTCAAGAGGCAAACGTAAGAGAACAACACGGTGAATTGGTGGGCGACTTGATCGTGAAGTCATCGCAGTTGCACGGCTTCGATGCCGGCGATATCGTAACGGCGACGTACATTGACGAAGTGCCGGCTTTGGCAGCGGCGGCGATGTTTGCGGAAGGGGAGACGAGTTTTCATCAAATCGGCGAGCTGCGAGTGAAAGAATCGGATCGTGCGAAAGGGATAGCAGATATCCTCAAGAGTTATGGCGGCGACTGCCGTCTTGATGATAATACCTTGCGCATTAGCGGCAGCCGGGGAGCCAGAGCCGGTGTTGCGAATCACTTGGGCGATCACAGACTTGCGATGATGATGGAAATAATCGATCTTGGATTGAGCGGTTCGATTAATGGCAGCTATGGAGACACCATCGCGGTGTCAGCGCCGGAATTTTACGAGATATTGGGAAAGTTGACTTGATAGATGGCAGGCGAAACGGCGATATACGGAATCGTAGGCGAAAATATTAACTATTCGCTGTCGCCGGCAATTTTTGCGACCTTGTTCAAACGGCACCGAATCGACGCGATCTATCAGCGGTTCGACATCACCAAAGCGCAACTCGCGGCGTTTGTAATTGCAGCGCGGACCGTGCCGATTGCGGGTTTTAATGTGACGATTCCGCACAAGGAGAATATCACGCAATATCTTTCCGGTTGCGATCCAATCAGCACAGCGACCGGATCGGTGAATCTGGTAATCAATCGAGCGGGCAAGCTGCACGGCCACAACACCGACTATGCGGGGATTGCGGCAAGTATCGAAGATAAGTTAGCGTTCCGAGTAACAGGGAAAAATGTCATAATAGTTGGATCGGGTGGCGCGGCGCGAACGGTGCTCTATTATCTGGTCCAGAAACGTGCAGCTGCGATAACGGTGTTGCATCATTCACCGGCGCGGGAAAAGTCATTTTCGAAATGGGCGCGCGGAATTGCCGGCAAGGCGATTTATCAGTCGCAGATGCTGAACAAGCGGCAGGCGAAATTTGGCGACGCCGACTTGGTCGTGAACTGCACACCCGAGCTGATCGGAAGGCTTTTCGACAGGAAGAGCGTGGGCGCAATGCGAAGAGTGTTTGAATTACGCTATTCGAGTGGACGCAAGCCGAGCAAGACATACATCAGCGGAGAATACATGTTAGCGATACAAGCCTGCGAGGCTTATCGAATCATCACAGGAATTGCGGTCACTGCGGCGGACATGATGCGCATTGTGAGCAGGGTGTCGTGATGATACGATATCTTACGGCGGGAGAATCGCACGGACCGGGATTGACGACGATCATTGAGGGGATCCCGGCTGGACTGCAGCTCGATATCAACGCGATTACGATTGACCTGCGCAGGCGCCAGATGGGCTACGGTCGCGGCGCACGAATGCGAATCGAGCAGGACACAGCGCTGATAACTGCCGGCGTGTGGGAGGGAGAGACAATCGGAAGCCCGATCAGTATCTTCATTCAGAATCGAGATTGGCAGAATTGGAAAGATCAAAAACGTGAAAAGAAGGTCGTGCCGCGTCCCGGCCATGCAGATCTGCCGGCGGTACTGAAATATGATTTTGACGACATACAGAAAGCAATAGAGCGATCCTCGGCGCGTGAAACGGCGGCGCGAACGGCGGCAGGGAGCATCGCCAAGCAATATCTGGGAACATTTGGAATCACCGTCTATTCGCATACGCGGAGAATCGGCGGCGTCATCAATGAGAAAGCAGTCAAGTTCAATACCGCAAGATTTCGCGAGATCGAAAAATCGCCGGTGCGATGTGCGGACAAGGAAGTCGAACGACAGATGATCCGCGCGATTGATGCCGCGGTTGCCAAAGCGGATACGTTGGGCGGCGTCTCGGAAATCGTCGTAACCGGCGCACCAGTTGGTCTTGGAAGTTATGCGCAATGGGATCGCCGCCTTGATACACGGTTAGCTGCGGCGGTCATGGGGGTACAATCGGTCAAGGGCGTCGAAATCGGCGAGGGATTTCGCTCGGCGGAATTGCCCGGTTCGGAGGTTCATGATCCGATCAGCCACGACAAGAAGAAGGGGTATTTTCAGACCTCGAATAATGCGGGCGGAATCGCAGGCGGTATTTCGACCGGCGAGGAGATCATCGTGCGCGCTTATTTCAAGCCGATTTCGACGCTGGGCAAACCGCTGAAGTCGACGAATATCAGCACCAAGAAGACGACCGACGCGCCGTATGTGCGTTCAGATATCTGTGTGGTACCGGCAGGCGGTGTGGTGTGCGAAGCGGTCGTGGCAATTGCGATTGCCGATGCGATGTCGGAAAAGTTTGGCGGCGACTCGATGCGCGAGGCACTGGAGAATTTCAAATCATTTCTGAAACATGTCCGAAAACGCTAAGAAACCAAATCTGATTATTGCCGGGATGATGGGCGCAGGCAAGACCAGCGCCGGTCGATTGGCGGCCTCGGAACTGCGCTATGTTTTTGCCGACACCGACAAGCTGATAGAGTTGCGCGAGCAACTGTCGGTGACGGAGATTTTCGACCAGCGCGGCGAGGAGCATTTTCGCAATCGCGAACGCGAAGTGCTTGGCGAATTGTGTAAGCAGGAGCATCAAGTAATCGCAACCGGAGGCGGAATGCTGGCAGACCGCGCCAATCTCGATCTTGCAAATGAAAATGGACTGGTAGTGATGCTGGTCGCGCCGGTATCGGAACTGGCGCATCGATTGAGATATCGCAGCGACCGGCCGCTATTGGCGAAGGTCGAGCCGGCGCAGCGGCTGGCGGAGCTGCAGCAGCGCCGCAGTGAGGTGATGGATACGATAGTGCACAGGATTGATACCTCGGGGCAGTCGCCGCTTGAGGTCAGCACACAAATTGTCAAGATGTACCGTGAGTGGTTGATGTCATGAAGAGTCTTGTTACGCGCATCAGGTATCCGGAATCGATATCGCAGATTGAGGTTGGTAGCGGGATTGCTGCGGCGAGTGAATTACGGCGGATTGCCAAGAGCTATTCAAGCACACACTTCATAATTGATGCAAATGTTGCGCGACTGCACGGAGCGGGAATTCTCAAGGCCTTACTCGGGGGCAGCGATTTCTTTGCACTGGCAGCGGGGGAAAATCAGAAGAATATTCGCAAGACGGAGCAGATACTCACTTGGCTGCACGACAGCGGCGCAGACCGAAAGTCGCTTTTGGTCGCGATTGGCGGCGGTGTGACGACAGATCTGGCGGGATTTGCAGCCTCGACGTATATGCGCGGAATTGAGTACATTTCGCTGCCGACGACATTGGTGGGGCAAGTTGACGCTTCCATCGGCGGCAAGACGGCGATTAATCTGGGCGGGACGAAAAATGTGGCTGGAACATTCTATCCACCCAGACGCATTATGTGCGACGACGCGTTCCTGGCGACACTTCGAAGCGCGCAGATTCGGGACGGACTGGTAGAAGCGGTGAAGATCTTTGCAGCGCGCGATGCGGCGGTGTTTCGTCGACACGCAGATTTATTGCGTTCATACGTTTCAGGCGAGAACATGAACGAGTTGATTACTGATGCAATCAGACTCAAGGTCGCGGTTGTGAATGCGGACCCGTTTGAGCGCGACTTGCGGCGGGTGCTGAATTTCGGGCACACGACGGGGCATGCGTACGAGGCGATCACGCGGCAATCGCACGGGAAATCAGTGGCGTTTGGAATATTAGTAGCGCTGGAGTTATCGCGACGGCAGGCGCAGTTGAATGCGGCAGATTTCGAGTCAATTTGGAATGCAGTCACGCAGTTGTACCGGAAGTTTGCGGTGGCAGGAATTGACGCGCAGGCGCTGTGGGAGCGCATCCAGCACGATAAGAAGAAGACAGGCGCGAATGTCAATTTCGTGCTGCTAAAAAGATGTGGCGAGCACATTGTCAAAAGCGTAAACTACCCACAATTCGCAAGCGCGTTGAAAGAGACGCGGAGATTGTTGGAAGCATGAAGAAGATCATTGTCATTAACGGACCGAATTTAAACCTGCTGGGCGAGCGCCAACCGGAAATATACGGCACGACGACGCTGAAGCAACTTGAGAGCGAGCTGAAGAAGTTCGGCAAGAGTTTGGGTTATGCGATCGAGTGTTTCCAGTTCAATTCCGAGGGCGGAATTGTCGATTGCCTGCAAGCGCATCGCAACGGCGTTGCGGGGATTGTGATGAATCCGGCGGGGTATAGTCATACTTCGATTGTGATTTTGGACGCAATTTATGCAGTCAAGGCGCCGGTGGTAGAGGTGCATATTTCGAATATTTACAGCCGCGAGGAGTTCCGGCAGAAATCGATCACGGCGCGCGGTTGCGTTGGGATCATCAGCGGGCTGGGAATCAGCGGATACAAATTAGCCATTCAACATATTGCCAATACAGCTAAAGGATAGTCTATGAAGTTCATGTACACGAACGGCAAGTATCATTCGCCCGAACAGAACAACATGTCGACCATGATGCAGGCGGCCAATTACGGGACGGCAGCATTCGAAGGTATGAAAGCGTATTATCTCGAAGACAAGAAGAACTGGTTTTTGTACCGCCCCGAGAAATATTACCAGCGCCTGGTGCGTTCGGCGAAGATGATCGACCTTGATTTCAAGGTGTCGCAGGACGAGTTCATCAAGATCGTTGCGAACTTGATCAAGAAGAACAATGTCAAGATGGACACATATATTCGACCATTAGTGTTTCGCGACGAAAAGGGCGTGGGATTGATGCGGCCCTCGGGATACGGGATGTCGATTTTCATTCAGTCGATTCCGTTCAGTTCGGCAAACCAGTATCGTTGCTGCTTCGTCTCGCAGCAGCGGCCGACGGACGGCACGTTCGCGGGAAAATTGACGGGGAACTATCTGCTGTCGTTCTTCAGCGCGATCGAAGCAAAGAAGAAGGGTTATGAAGTGGGCATCTTGTCATCGACGGCGGGGCACGTATCGGAAGCCTCGATCATGAATCTGTTCTTTGCGAAAGATGGAAAGCTGTTTACGCCGGCGATTGAATGCGGGCCGTTGGGAGGTATTACGCGGTTGTCAGTAATTCAACTCGCGAAGGAGCAGCTTGGACTGAAAGTCACCGAAGGCAAGTTCAAGCGCGAGCAATTGCTCAAGGCGGACGAGATATTTTTCACGGGCACGGGATCAGGCGTGAATTTTGTTAAGCAGTTGGAGAGGCGCAAATTCGATTTAAAGCGCAAGGACCAGATCGCGCTCGAGGTTGCGCGCGTGTTTGATGAAGTGACGCGCGGGAAGATCAAGAAGTACGCGGATTGGCTGGTGCCGGTAAAATAGTTGGAAAGCCCTCACCCCTCCCCCTCTCCCAAGCGGAGAGGGATAGCGAACGGGCAGCTTGACATTCAGAGAGTAAGTTGTCGAAACCACTCGGAGAGATGTGGATGGGGAAGAGCCGGCAATAAGTGGTTTCGACCAACGAGGTGGACGCTTTGGCGGGAATTTCGGGCGAGGGAACCGCGCCCCTACGGAGCAAGTGACGGTCATTGGCGGGCTACATTACTGCAGAAGTCACTTAAGTTAACAGGTCTCGCAACGAAAGAGCCTCGCGTAGAAGAACCGCTCTTCAGGAGACCACCGATTGAAAAGCCACCTAATGAAAAAGCCCCGCTCGGGATGAGCGGGGCTTTTCTTTTGTGATCTGCTGCGGCTTGGTCGAACCGCACAGATCCAGCAACCTGATTACTTGACCAGCAACATCTTTCTGGTCTCGCTGAATCCCTCGGACTCAAACTTGTACAAGTAGACGCCCGAAGAAACCTGGTTTCCGCTTCCGTCCTTGCCGTCCCATCTGACCTGATGGCGGCCCGCCGGCATGATGCCATTGACAACAGTCGCGACCTTCTGGCCGGTCGTGTTGTAGATGGTGATCACGACGTTGGCTGACTTAGGTAACGCGTACTCAATCAGCGTTTCCGGATTGAACGGATTCGGATAGTTCTGGCTAAGTGCGAAGTCGGTCGGCAAGGTGTTCTTGTCGAGACGCGAGTTCATGCCGTTGCCGTTGTAGTCGGCAATTTCGGTACTCACGAGTTCGACGGCGCCAGTGACTTCGAGCAGCGGCGTTACGCCAGCGGCAATCGACTTGCTGGAGATGTCGTAAACAAGGACTTTGACCTGGCCATTGACGACTTCGCTTTGAGCGACAGTCATATCGGTGAGGCCGGTGATCTTGTAGTCGGCGCCCACATTAAATGTGAACAGCGCGGCGCCAAGATTGATGCCCGACTCGGTCGCGATGATGTCGCCATCCTGATGAACGACGACCGTGTTCGTGA
>CAZIBI010000017.1:90164-92117 GCA_964537215.1 uncultured Ignavibacteria bacterium
GACGACCGTGTTCGTGAACGGAGCGAGCTTGCCGAACGGCAGAGCGTCACCGACCACGACGCGGACGAGGTAGACCAAGTCACCGACCGAGAGCGGCGTACCGTCGCGGTTAGCATCGGAAGCAGCGATTTGGGCTTCGCGACGTTGCGGATCCGGATCAAGCGCGGCCAGACCGTAGAGGAAGTAGTTGGTATAGAGAACCGCGTCAGCGATTTCATAAGCGATATCGTTCAAGTTCAAGTCGCCCGGAGCGTCGATGGAATCGGCGCAGACGATGTCGATGCCGCCTTCCCAGAATTCGATGCAGCGGATCGGCTCGTACTTGTCGCCCAGCATGCAGAAGTCCTGCGCGCCGAGGCCGAAGGGGCGATTGTAATCGGGGAAGAGCGCGTCGTTGAACTCATCCCACATCGCGTCGCCTTCGAACGAGAAGATGCGCTTCTCGAGATAGAGCGTATCGCCGGTGACGGTTGCAACGGCGTTGTCGCCGCAATCGAGCCAGAAGAACTTGATCGGGACATATTGGCATTCAAAGTTGCGATCGTTGGTGACAAGGAACTTCAATCTGAACAATTCCTGCGGCAGCGGCAGAGCCGGTCCGAAGCAGGACGGATGGTTCGGGCCATTGTTGGCATCGGCGATGGCAACGACGCGCACGAGTCCGGAAGGACACGAGCCGGTGCAGTTACCCTGGGCGCCATAGCGATAGGTGAAGTATTCCCAGCCGCAGGTGGTCAACATCGAACCCGGTTGGGCGTCGACGAAGTTTAACGCGGAGTTGTCATAACTCAACAGGAAGTCGAAGCCGCCAAAGTTCTGCCCGGCGCCTTCGATCGTCACGGAGACGAATTCGAAATGGCCCTGCAGAGAATTGTGCGTCTTCTCGGTCTTGACGATGAAGCAGGTTGCTGTATCGCAATCGATGAAGCGTACCCAACGCGTGTGGGTGGCTTGCGCGATGATTCCGCAGCTATCGGCCACGGTGACCGTGTAGCTGTACTGGTTATCCAGCGAACTCGGCGGCGTGAAGCAGAAGAGTCCCGAGCCGTTTGAATAGTTCAACGACGACGGCGCCGGACTTACGCTGACCGTCTGAACGTTGCTGTTCGGGTCGGAGTAAGTGAACGGTACGCAAATCTGCATGGGTCCGGTTTCGGAGCAGAAGATCGTCGTGTCGGTCGGGTCGACGCTGACAGCCGGACCGCTGTTAAGGCGAACGGTCACGACGGAAGTGTCATAATCGGTGGCGCCGCAGGCGTCGGTGGCTTTGAGCACGAACGAGAAGGTTCCGCTTGAAGCCGGTGTGAAGCAAATCTGCGAGCCATTGTACGAACCAGTGGCGCTGACCAACTGGCAGGTCGTGAGATTGCCGTTGGGATCGGAGCAACCGGCAGTCCAGCAGATTTGCTGGCCGACGGCTTGACAGGCGAGCGTCTGGTCGTTGCCGGCGTTCGCAACCGGAGGCGCATTGAGCACCACGGTGACGATGGTCTGGCAGGTATCGGCGAGACCGCAAGCATCGGTGACAATGAGCTTGATGGTGTTCGGACCGGCGACCGGTGTGAAGCAGACCTGGCCGGCATTAAGCGTGCCGCCGGTTACTGTCGTGGTCGCAATGTTGCCGTTCGGATCAGAGGTGCTGAATCCGGGGATACAGATCTGTGCGAGCGTACAAGCGAAGATCGTAGTATCGCCGTGGCAATTGGCTACCGGCGCGCTATTGATGCTGACATTGACGACGGAAGTGTCAAGGTCGGTTGCGCCGCAAGCATCGGTGGCCTGAACAATAAAGGTATATGAACCTGCACCAGCCGGAGTGAAGCAGATATTGCCGGCGTTCAGAGTGCCGGGGCCGGAGATCAGCTGGCAGTTGGTCAGGTTATTGTCGATATCGGTACAGCCCGCGGTGATGCAAATCTGTGCCGGAGCGCACTGGAAGAGTGTCGAGTCGCG
>CAZIBI010000018.1:0-1543 GCA_964537215.1 uncultured Ignavibacteria bacterium
CCGTTTTCGTGGGCAAAGCGCCGGTAGTTCTCGTTGTAAATCGACTTGATCCGCAGCGAGTAGTTGTCGAGTTCCTTTGCATGCTTCAGAAATACCTCTGCTCGCATCTGATCGCGATGATAGACTGCAATCCCCGCATTGTAACTCGCGATAGCGCTTAACGAATCGAGCGCCATTGCCGCAGTAAACGCCGAATCCGCATCCAGCCCTTGCTCCCACAACGACACGCCGAGATTGTTCCACAGTCGGGCGTTGCCGGGCGTCCGTTCCAGCAATCTTTGGTACTCTGCCGCCGCTTCAACCGGCGATCGTCCGTCGCGGTAACTTGCTTCATACACTCGCTGCGTCCACTGATCGCTTTGACCCGGCAGAAGCAGCGTATCCAGACATATTGACCACTGGTCGTTTACCTTGCCCTGCATTTCTTCCGCCATCACAACCCGTCCTTCGCTGTCCATGTCGCCGGCAAACACCTTGAACTGAATTCCCGGCGGCCACAGATCCGGCGTCGGAACCGTGCAGACGATCATCCCGGCATCGTGCGCGGCGCACCACTGGCTTATTGCTGCGAGGTTCTCCTGCGCTTCCTCTGGACTAACTCTCGCCGTAAGCGTCTTTCCGGTTTGCGCCTTATCTTTGACACCTAACACGACGTCCTTGAGCAAGCGATACACGTAGGAATGCGCCAGTAGCCGATTCGCTGCCGTTGACTTGCGGGTCTGTTCGTACAGCTCGCGGTCAGTCAGATAGCCGTTAATCGAAGGGTCATTGTTCCCGAAGTATGTAATCACCAAATCCGGCTTGAGTTGTTCGCCGATGAGTTCAAGTTGCTTGCGGCATTGCCAGCTTGTGTAGCCGGCAACGGATGCGTTGACTACCACCACGCGACGATCCGGTATGCGCGTACGCAGCAGTTCTTCCAGTTGCCGCACGAAGCTTTCATCTGCCTTGTTCAGACCCAACCCTAAGGGCGTGGAATCGCCGAGGAAAAGAATGCGATACTCACCTTCCTGTTTCGCCTGAACTTCCGGCCCGACAAATCCCTGTGCATTCACCGAAATGAAATCATTGCGGTAGTTTGGTTTCAATCTCCAGAAAAGGTCCGGGTCCGGCTCATTCATCTCGAGGAACGTATTGAACAAATGCATCTGCCAGAGATGATATTCGTGATTGATCTTCTCCCGCTGCGACAGATAATCGGTAGACAGATTGACCGCTACGCGCAGCAATAGTTCGAGAATCACAAATAGAACAACCGTCGCGGTTATTCCGTAGAGCCAATTGCGTTTTGTATTTGTCATCGCGATTAGTAATTCTCCGCCAAGCTGATTTCACCCGAGCTGATCGCCAAGGTCCTGCCGCCGACCGACACAACCAACTGTCCTTGCGCGTCAATGTCGACCGCTTTGCCGACACAGCTTTCGCCGTTCTGTTTGAAAGTCACGTCTTTCCCCAACACGGAAGAGTAATTCTTGATCGGTTTGAGCAAGCGCTTGAATCCGCTGGCAAGATACTCATGATAATGCTCTTCCAAATTCACGAG
>CAZIBI010000018.1:1643-4113 GCA_964537215.1 uncultured Ignavibacteria bacterium
CCGCGCTTGGACGGCGAATGCCAGCTCCGCCCGAGCCGGCCCTTTCCGGCCGTTTGGCGTTCTGCCAGTATCAGCGTGCCCTCGGGTTCCTCTTTTTCCGCATACTTGTGCGCGATGACATTAGTCGACCCGACCCGGTCAAAACTGTACACGTTGTCGCCGAGAACTTTGGTGTCGAGCCCGAAAGTTACCTCATGTGGGAAGAGTACGTCCGGTGAAGCACCGTATCGCACATCGCCTGCCTGGTTTCGCAGAATCTGATAACCCCAGTTCTCAAGTTCGGCAATTGCGCGCTCGGTCTTCTGCGCCGATAAATCAAACTTGTCGGAAATCTTACGGACGGAAAAGTAGGAGCGCGAGTGTTTGCGCAGATGATAGAGAATATCGATCTGAACTTGGGTGATGTCTTCCGTCATGTTGTGACTATAACGAAATACCGGCGCAGATTTCATTACAATAATTGCGCGACGCTGCGACTAAGTTTTCAAAAACGCCGTAAGCTCGCGCTTAAAGATCTCCGGCTT
Organism: uncultured Ignavibacteria bacterium; assembly: GCA_964537215.1. GTDB lineage: Bacteria > Zixibacteria > MSB-5A5 > CAIYYT01 > CAIYYT01 > JADJGC01. Next base: position 2,168 of record CAZIBI010000018.1, read on the forward strand.
CTCGATATGTATCATATGCCCGCAATCGGGAATCTCAAACAGCGTCCCGTTGCTCAAGCGCGCATTGACTAGTTTTGCCAGCGGTAGAAAGTCCAAATCTTCGCGACCGCACAGCATCAGTACCGGCATGGTCAAATTGTCGAGCATCTTCATGTCGCTTTCGTCCACATACTTTCCGGCCTCCGGGTCGGTCCAAACCCTGCCGGGAAAGTCGCTGATACAGTTTGCGAAAATCTCCCATTCCGGCGAACTCTTGTCGATCCGCTGAAAAAGGCGGAAAGTCTCCCACTGGATTCTCGCCTGCTCGATGTCAATCTGCTTGGCGGTTCGATAGACATTTGGCCAGTCCGTGTAGTCTTTGTAGCCCACCACATGCGGCGCGGCCAGCGCGAGTGCCTTGATATGCTGCGGGTGTTGCAGCGCGTACTTGACTGCCACAGCGCCGCCGAGCGAATGCCCGATGAGGGTCGCTTTCTGGTAGCCCAAATCCGTAATCAAAAGATTCAGGTCATTGACATGATCGCGATACGAGTAACCCGTCGATGGCGCAAAACTCTGGCCATGGCCGCGCAGGTCGTAAGTCAAGACGGCATTTTTCGCCGACAGGTATTGCGGCACGTCCAACCAAATGCGGCTGTCGAGAGCCATGCCGTGGATTAATACGACCAGATCGCCTTGTCCCGCGATGTTGTAGTACAGCTTGCGATCGTCTTTTTCGAAGAACGGCATATTCTCTATCCTTGCCTGATAACTTTTCGTTTAAGGTGCATTCCCAGCCGCGCCAGGACTTCGTAATTGATTGTATTCGTCCAGCCGGCGATATCTTCGGCGCGAATAACCTCGTCTTCGGAGCGCCCGATCAGGACAACCTCCGTTTCGAGATTAACACCCGGTATGTCCGTAACATCCACCATGAATATGTCCATACAAATTCTGCCGCGCACAGGTGCACGCATGCCGTTGACGAGAACATAACCGGTGTTGGATATCTGCCGGTCGTAGCCGTCGAAGTAACCGATCGGCAAAACCGCAATCTTGAGATTCGCCGTCGCCCGATAAGTCGTTCCGTAGCCGATATACTCGCCTTTGCGTACTTCCTTGATTTGACCGATCAGCGTCTTCCAGGTCAACACTGGATGCAGCATATTGTTTTGCTTTCCAGCAAGCCGGTACGACAGATAAGTTTCTTTCGAAGGCCAGTGGCCGTAAAGCGCTATGCCGACGCGCGCCAGATTGAAATGCGTATGCGGAAAGAGCAACGATGCCGCCGACGATGCCAGATGCGCGTACTTCGGCATGAAACCGGCATCTTCAACCGTCTTCTTCATCGCCTGATAGCGCTTGAGCTGATGTTCGGCGTAGCTGTGGTCGGTGGTATCTTCGATATTTGCGAAGTGCGTCGACAGCCCGACCAGTTTGAGATGCGGATTGGATTTGAAACATTCAATTACTTCCGGCAATTGCTCGGCGCTGACGCCCTGCCGGTTAGTGCCGGTCTCGAGTTTGACATGGCACTTTGCCGGAGCGATCGCAGAAGCGAACACTGCGAGCCTGCGCAGCGTGTCCAAATTGTAAACGACGAAATCAAATCCGGCTTCGACGGCAATCTTCAGATCGGAAAACGGAATGTAGCCGAGTACTAATAGATCAGTCTTGATTCCGCCGGCGCGTAGTAAGAACGCTTCCTCGAGATTATGCACAGCAAGAAACGTGAATTCTTTCGGATCAAGCAGCCGCGCAATCTCCAAATAGCCGTGGCCATAAGCGTTCGCTTTGACCACCGGCACCATCCGGCAGCCTGGAGCAAGGTTGCTCTGTATTGCGGCAATATTCTTATCGAGCGCGCCGGCATCGATCTCGATCCAACTTAGTGCAGAAGTATTCATCTGCAAAAATGTTACCCTCGCGCTACCCTGAAGTCAACAATAAAGCCCAGCCAGGTTGCG
>CAZIBI010000018.1:4213-84054 GCA_964537215.1 uncultured Ignavibacteria bacterium
AAAATGTTACCCTCGCGCTACCCTGAAGTCAACAATAAAGCCCAGCCAGGTTGCGTCCCCTCCAACCGTTGGTAGGTCAGACATTTTGTCTGACGCGTTAGCTTCGTAGGTCGAAACCCCTTATTGCACTCACTTCCCACTCAAATTTCTTCGCGGGGTTTCAACAGTCTTCCCACTACGGCATTCCCTCGAACGCGGCTCCCGATATGGTGCCGTTTCGCTCCCCCGCTTTTGGTTGACACTGCACCTTCAATTCCATACCCTCTCGCCATGGATATCTCCCCCGAGTACCTAATTGACATCGCCGATCGCGCATTGCAGGAAGATGTCGACACCGGCGACCTCACGACTCTGGCCACAGTCAGCCCGATCGCCAAAGGCCGCGCGGTCATTCGCGCCAAAGCCGACGGAATCGTTTCCGGCTTGGACGTCGCGGCAATTGTCTTCTACCAACTCGACCAGGAATCAGAATTCATTACCAATCTCGTCGAAGGCTCCCCGATCAAACGCGGCGACGAAATGATCATGATCCAGGGCAAACTTGCCGCGCTCTTGACCGGCGAACGCACTGCCTTGAACTTTCTGATGCATCTTTCCGGAATCGCTACTCTAACCGCGCAATTCGTCAATTTGGTCAAGCACACCCAATGCAAGATCATTGATACCCGCAAGACGACTCCCGGCTTGCGCGTGCTCGAAAAGCGCGCGGTCTTTGCCGGCGGCGGCGAGAATCATCGCATGGGACTTTTCGACATGATCCTGATCAAGGAAAACCACATTGCGGCCGCCGGGTCGTTGACCAAGGCCGTCGAAAAAGCCCTCGAATACAACCAGACGACAGCGATCCAGCGCGTGAATATCGAAGTTGAAACCCGCAATCTCGATGAAGTTCGCGAAGCCGCCAAACTCACAATTCAGCGGCTTATGCTCGACAATTTCGATGTCGCCACGGCTCGCGAAGCTGTCAAAATTGTCCGCGCCGTCAATCCCGACCTCGAGATTGAGGCCTCCGGCAATATGACGCTTGCTACCGTCAAGGAATATGCTGAAGCCGGAGTCGATTTCATCTCTGCCGGCGCCTTGACGCACTCCGCTCATTGGCTCGATCTTTCCATGAAGATTGCCTAAAGCCGACAACTAACCGCTCCCTTCACTCGTATTTCATCGTATGATCGAACAAACCAAGTGGATTGAGCGGAAATTCAATTTCGATTTTCCTGTCGGACTCGCACCCGTAATCATCGAGAGGCTGCGCGGAGCATTACCGCGCGTCGAGTCGGCGACTGCCGGACTCTCACGGGAAATCTTAGTTGCCAGACTCGACGACAAATGGTCGATTCAGGAACAAATCGGTCACTTGCACGACTTGGATGCGCTCCACGAGGGACGCATCGATGATTTCCTCGCCGGCAAACCGGGACTTCGACCCGCAGATATGAGCAATGCCAAATCGGAGCAGGCAGGCCACAACGACAAGTCCTATCGCGAAGTCGTCGAAAATTTTCGCCGCAGTCGCGAAGCATTTCTGGAACGCATCGAAGACCTCGATGCCAAAGACTTCGAGCGCGTGTCTATACATCCGCGCCTGAAGAAGGAAGTGCGCTTGGTGGACATTTTGTATTTTGTCGCCGAGCACGACGACCACCACATCAGTATTATTCGAAATCTTATTAAGCGGCTTTCCCTTATCAAATCCCAAATGAGGTAGACTATGATTAGAGGCGGCAACGCAACGCTCTTTGTCTCAAACATGGACCAGTCAGTTCGATTTTTTACCGAAGTGCTCGGGCTGAAACTCGCTTATCGCGCCGGCGATCACTGGGCGCAAATTGATGCCGGCGACGGCCTCAATCTCGGGCTGCATCCGAAAAGCGAAAGCGCCGCTTCTCCGGGAACCCCGGGTTCAATTCAGGTTGGATTGATTGTCACGGAGCCGCTTGAGACCGAAGTCGCGGCGATTTCCGCCCGCGGCGGGAAATTCAAAGGACCGATTCACGACGACGAGGCTGTTCGCATCGCCTTCATCGACGATCCCGATGGCAACGAACTCTACTTGTGTGAAGTGAAACGCTTCTAAAAATCGCGGCTACAGTTTCTTGCCGACGAAATCCACGACTCCATGCCAGTGCGCAGGTCCGTGCGTTGTGTCGTAGTAATCGAACTCGGCATAATGAACCGGGCGAAGTTGCGCCTGCGCTTTTGCGTTGCCGAGTTGCGGGCAGCACATCTTCAGAATTTCGCCGTAGTCATACAGCGAGTAGATATTTCCCGACGAATCCAGAAATGACCCTGGTGCAATTTCCTTTGAGTTCTTCTTGTGAGCTTTGTAGTGTGGATCATCAACAGTAAACGATTCGCAGACAAACAGCCCGCCGCGTTTGAGTCCGGAGATCGCAGAATTGATGATTTTCTGCGCGTCGGCCTTCGGCAAGAATTGAAAGAGATTGATTGCTGCTATTAGTGAGTATCGATTCTTGGCAATCTTGAGCTTGCGCGCATCTGCGGAAAGTGCTTTGACATCTAGCTCCTTCTTGCGCGCCAACTCCAGACACTTGTTAACCCCCGATTTGGTCGCATCAATTCCGGTCACCGAAAAACCCAGTCCCGCCAGGTACAAAACATCACGGCCTTCGCCCATGCCCAAATCCAGCGCCGCTCCCATCGGAGCCAATTCGCCAAACCGCTTAATGATTTCGGACGGAGCCGCTCCCCAATATAGTTCGTCCTTACCGTAGATTTCTTCGTAGTTCTTAACCATGAGGCGAATCTACCTACTTTCCGATGTACTGGCAATCGCAGATTTGGAAATGTGACACCGAAATTGGTTGACTTGGGGCTTTGATTGCTGATGATTCGCTGTCGCCGGGAGTTTGCCGCGATCAAAGGCTTTGGGCAGATTGCGACTCTTGCCGATAAGATAGACTATATTGTAGAGGGTTAGGTTCAGAAGCTGGCATGCGCAAAAGGATACTTTTTCATTTTCACACACACCACTCGATCGACTCCAATTTGTTGCCGCAGGAGATCGTCGAGTTTGCCGTGCAAAACCGGATTGACATTCTGGCACCGACGGATCACAGCACGATTCGCGGATCGCGCGATGTCCGCGAACTTGCACAGCCGCACGGCATCGAAACAATCATCGGCGCCGAATACAGTTCCGACTACGGCGACATCATCGGACTCTTCCTTCAAGACGACGCCTACTCGCGCAGTGCCGGTGAGATCATTCAGGAAATACACGCGCAAAACGGTTTGGCAATCTTGCCCCACCCCTATCGTTCACATCACTTGACCGATGATTTTCTCGATTCATTCGACGGCATCGAAGTCTTCAACGCGCGCTTGCCCGAGCAACTCAATCGTCTTGCCGGCGAACTGGCGGCAATGCTCAAGAAGCCTGCCTTTTTCGGTGTCGATGCGCACTTGCGCGAGGAACTGGGACTGGTAATCGCGGAAGTCGAAGTCAACGGCAACGAACCGTTGATCAATGCCGTGCGCCGCGGGCTATTTCCCGTGACCTTGACACAGACAACTCCGGCAATGATCTATCGCAGCCGCATGATCGCCTCCGCCAAACGCGGTACGCCGCTGCGCTACTTGCGTTCGATGGCTAAGATGATTTCGGCTCGCGTCAAGGGCGCGACGCTTTAGCACGCTGCCGAACCTGCATCAGCAGTCCAACTGCCAGTATTCCAATCACACTCAAGCCAATCAAAGACATGGAGTACCAGGCAGGTCTTGGCTCCGCACCGGATACCGTAGTCACGATTCCCAGTATTAACGTCACCGCAGCCAATGCGATGGTGTGCTTCAGTGGCGCAGTTTTTGCGATGAGACAAGCGATTATCGCGCCGATGATTGCGCTAACGAATGCACCGGCGAGAATGATTAGAAGATACTTGGTCTCGGGAAAAGCACCGGAACGATGGGTCGACTCTGATACGGAAACGGCGAGAATTGTCAAAACTGTTTTGGTGGCGATGTAGATCGCAAAATAGCCTCCCAATACGGCTAAGATGCTGTCAAACAGGTCCTTCTTGGTCTCCGTCATGGGCGCAATGTACAGTTTTGGTCCGCAGTGTACTAAACTTTTTCGTTGACATGCCGTAATCTCCAAAGTAGATTTGAATTAAGCAGAGCTCCCAACCGGAGCTTGTGGAAAGGAGAATGTGTGATGAGGGACATTGTCGTGAAAGAGAGGATCAGGGGCGAAGTGTAGCCTAAATGCGCATATTGGCGCGGATTGTATCACGCAAATTCTTTCCGCAGGCATTTAGGTGTCTGCGGTTTTTCATTTTTAGGGAGTAAATTAGCCATGCCAGGCGGTATATCAAAACGACAAGAACAATCTGTCAAACGTATGTTGAGCCATGATTACTTGGCGGAGAAAGAAAAACGCAAAGCTCGGCGCCGCTCCAAAGCCACGGTGACCAAGACCAAAGGAGAACGACACAAATCAAGACAACAACAAATCGAAGAACTGGTCGACCAGGAACTCGAACTGGAAGGCGGGCCCGATGAAACATAATCAATTAATCGTCGGAGCCAGAGCGCAGAAATTGCGCTCTGGCGGCGGTGCCCGATGAACGGCCGCGTTATTCGCGCGTACGGCAAGTCCTTCGCCGTGCTGTGCGATGGCGTTGAATATTCTTGTTCAATCATGTCCAAGGCGCGTCAGGTGCAGCGCGAAACACCGGTCGCCGTCGGCGACGTCGTCGAGTTCACACCTTCCGGCGACAACCAGGGCGGCATCGAATTTGTTCATCCGCGCAAAACCAGATTCTCACGACCCAAGGTCGGCGACGACAATGTCGAACAGGTCATCGTCGCCAATGTTGATCAAATGGTGATCGTCGTCAGCGTTGCGCAGCCGGTTTTCAAGCAACACCTGATTGATCGTTTCACGGTTTCCGCATTCAAAGGCGGCCTGCGTCCGGTGGTGGTAATTAACAAAGTTGATTTGAAACACAAAGTCGACATCGCTCGTATGAAAACAATCTATGAGTCGATTGATGTTCCCTGTGTCGCGACTTCATGCGCCGCTAACACCGGCATCGATGACTTGCGCAGACTGCTGGCAAATCATGAGTCGATGTTTGTCGGACATTCGGGAACAGGAAAATCTTCTTTGGTCAACATGCTGCAACCAGGTTTGAAATTGCGCACCGGCGATGTCTCGCAAGCTACCGACAAAGGCACGCACACCACGACGGCTGTCGAGATCTATCCGCTTGATGCCGGCGGGTTTGTCGCAGACACCCCGGGATTGAAGGTTCTGGGTTTGTGGGACCTGGACAAAGATGAATTGGGATATCTTTTTCCAGAGTTCGAATCCTACCGCGACAGTTGCCGCTTCAGTCGCTGCTCGCACCTGCATGAGCCGCAGTGTGCAGTGCGACAGGCGGTTAACGAAGGTGTAATTTTTCCGGAGCGGTTTGCAAGCTACGAAAAGATATATTCGACCCTTTAGTGGTCGACTTTTTTCGGCAATAATCCTTTAAGACCAAAGCAGATATAAATTTCCCAAACTTTTCTAAAGTTTTTGTTGATTCAAATGGCGTTCGGTTTCAAACTGATTGCGGTCCGCTGAAACGGACTAATGCTTTTGGACTATTGCGGAGGAAAGTGAAAATCTTCTATCGAGTTAGCCGTGTTCGGCTAGGCCAGGGAGCTATTCCCTTTACGGCCTTTTTGCCTGTATTGCTAAACCGTCGGCATGCCGCAGCCGCTGGTTTCGCCTGTTGCCGAATCAAAGCATTAGACCGTGCGCAAGTCCAACAGGTCGCGCTGCCAGTCCACTCGTCGCAATCGAGTGATGCAAACTCCGGCGTGGCTCGCAAAGAACAAAAGCAGAACATTCTTTCCGGATTCGACTCACGGATGAGCAAACCCGGAGAACTTCGATTCCTCAAACTCGTGTTTCACTTCTTCATCAAATTTCAAAATCGGTACGAACGCTGTAAACTTTTGAAACAGCTTGCCGATAGAAACAAGTACAAATCGAGCGAAGACAACAGTGGAGTTGTCGGGCAAACTTTGATCGCCAAAAATCAGCGTTTGTCTCTAGCGCAATTGGAGTTAAGTGAAAGTGAAGCAAAGTTTTTTCTTGACAGAAACAGTCGAACAAAGAATATTGACCGCAAATTTTTCGGCGATTATTCTGAACGTGCAAAATTTCACTTGCAGCAGTTCGGAAATTTGCTTAATTGGCGGTCTTATGTTTTGGGCTGGGAAGGGGTGTCCTCGTATGCCCAAGAGAGCGCACGGTTGAGAAAGGCAGCAAGCCCTAAGCAAGGTCTATCGACACGAACCAATTACCAACACCAAGCCTCAGGGAAGAAGAGACTGTTGGGTTTTTTTCTATTCCCGGCTAACATGGAAGAAAGCGATCTTAATTATGAATTGGAATCTTCGGAACGTGGGCAGAAAGGGGCATGGTCATATTGCGTGATCAGATAACGATGAGTTTAAGAATTAAGATAAACTGTGAGTTTTTTAAAGTAAGGAGTGTATTCATGGAAGATCTGAGCCTTTGTGGAGCAGATTGGAAAGGAGGGTATTGGATCTGATGAGAATCAATGCCGAAAATGAACTGAAACGGAAAACAGATAAACAACGAGTAACAAGGGATTGTCGAATGAAGTCTATTCGAAGTCTATTTGTGCTGACAGTTGTTCTGACTATGGCGCTGTCTATGGTTGCCTCGTCTGCATTTGCACTACGCACCTTCAGAGTAGTCGATGCGGATTTGGTAACGGTAGGCTCTGCTTCAACCAATGTCACCCTCCTGCGCGGAGTCGTCGACAGTTTGGGAACCAACGATACTCTTATCGCCGTACGGTTGAAGAGTTGCATACAGTCAGAATTTGCTGTCAACAGCTTCACCGTCATAAAAAAGACGGGAGCAGCAGCGACCACGGTCACAACGGTTCCGATTTCCAGCTCGTTCGAAGAAGATAGCTTGCTCTATCTCTCTGGACTTCTGGTACCGCTTGCGTCCGGCGACTCGCTGATCTTCCAAGTCAATGTCAATACCACCCAAGCTCTGGCTAATGCCGCTGATTATCACGGCACGAAGCTGGATTTGGCGGTTTTGCCCGATGGAATTGATGTCAGAAACGATGACAGCTTGTCAAGTATGTCAAATCTGCGGGGTGCTGCCCCCGGCGTGCTCGGAATCTCCGGGTACGGACATAATTCGCTCGTGGATCCAATCAATTGCACTGGCACGCTTACGGCCACGTTTGATTTGCTGGTCGACTTCAGCTTCACCGCTACCCACGTCGACAGCTTCGATTGCGGTACTGAAGAAAACTTCAGCATCCACGACCTGTTGATCCTTAGGGTCTTTAATCCGTTCGAACAAGTTGACACCAACAGCGTCAGAGTCGACCTCTCCGCCTTTGGTTTGTCCAACTCCTACCCGCTTCCCTATGTTGCCGGGTTCCAGTGGTACGATACGGTACTTATCGATCCAGGTAGCGTTGAAGTAGTCCCGCCGTTTGCGGTGACTGCCTCGATGACTGATATTTATGCGAACACCGATCAAGACACCGTCGTGTTCAATTCCACCGGAATTGACAACATCGCGCCGGTCATTGACTCGGTTAAGTTCTATATTTCCCAGAACAACGTCGGCCCGGCGGATAATGCCGCTCTCGGAGACGAACTCACTCTCTGGGTATATACCAGCTCCAATGGCTTCTTCGAAATTGATAACGTCTATGCTGACATCTCCAATTTCTCGTCAGCCGGTACTGTTTCACTCGATGACGTTACCAATGGTAATGGCGCCTGGCGCTATGTCTTCACCTTGGATGATGCGATCGGAACCGATCTGCCGTCCGGTGATGATGTCCTGAAGCACATTTATCTTACTGTCACTGATAACGCTTGTAACTCGATCAGTGACTCCACGAACCTGAATTCTGCAGTCGACTTGGCGCCTCCGTCAGTTGCTACCGGCGATATCATTTATCGCACGGTGCTTGACGCCGACGGCTCGGGCTGCACGAACCTTGGTGATTCGCTCCGCGTAACCGCCGATGTCACCGGAAACGATGATATCGTTGCTGTGTGGGCCGATTTCTTCAATGGTGGTCTTGCCGGCGCTTCGAACCAAGCAATGGCTGACAAGGGTTCGAATGTTTGGGAAAAACGTTGGAAAGTCGGCGTTGCCGATGATCCGACTTTTGATCCGGCCACGCTTACGGCAAAAGATGCCAATAGCACGGTTCCGGACGGCGATTACCGCGTCATGTTGTTCTTCCAGGACGATGCCGGTAACGTCGACAGCACGATTTCAAGCGTCATTCTGAATACGCTTGGAACTGCTAACGCTACTCTTGATACCCGCCGCCCGACCGCGATTGTACAGGACTCTGTGCATATCATCCAATTGCCGGGTGGAAGACTGCAGCTGCAGTGGGATCAGGACGGTCAAGCCGGCGATGCAACATACTTCTATATCTATGTTGACTCAACCGGCGACGGTTTCGATTACAATAATGTCTTCGGAACCACGTTTGATGACGAAGTTAGCTCCTCCTACAATCAGTGGACGTCGGAAGTTTTGACCAATAATCAAAACTATCGTTTCTCAATCCGCACCCAGGACGATTGCGGCAACAGAGAGTTTAATACCTCGCTGTACGAAGGCGTTCCGGATTCAGAAGCCCCGACCGCTTGCGTAATTTTCCCGGCCAGCGGCGAAAACTACGGCCCGGCTAACGTTCTCAACGTGACCGCTACCACCACCTATAGCGATCTTGATGCTGCCTATCTTATCTATCGCCTGCGCGATAGAGGTGACGGTACCCCGGGACCGTGGGTTGGACCGAACGTCTACCCGTCCTTCTCGGATGCCATGACCCAAGATGGTCAGACTCTGTTTGAAACTGTCGATCTGGGTACCGATCCGGCGACGGCTGGCCTCTATGAAGCGTTGATTATCGCTTTTGACGAGGTCGGCAATGAACTGACTTTGGTCGGCGCTGAAGATGCGTGCGGCTACTTCACGTTCATCTGGAACCCGGTCGCTCCGGATTGCGACATCGTGACCATCAACGGCGCCTTCTCGCCGCAGACTGCTTGCGGATTCAACGTCACTCGTGACGATCTGAACACTGCGACGGTTACGGTTGGCGACGCCGACGCTGGTGCATTCTACACCGTAGATGCCCGCGTGATGTTTGATATCAGAAAGAAGCGTATTGAGTACGCTGATAACGTATCTCTGCCGTACAGCTTCAACTTCTCTGCCGTCGATTGGCCGGCAACGACGACCGGTGCCCTGAGCAACACTCTGTGGGTCAGAATCACCGATAATCGTAACGGCAATACTTGCACTGACGTCGTGACTCTCTGCGTTCCGGACGAAATCGCTCCGAAGGCATGGGTCACCTATCCGAACGAATATCAGTGCGTTCCGATTGCCCAGAGCAACTTGAACTCTGTACCGATCACAGTCGAAATCGACCCGCTTGCTTACGACGGTGACGATGCAGTCCGCGCCGAGTTCTATTACTCGCTGGACGGCACGCTGCCGGGTACGCTTATCGATGTTGCTGCCTTCAATGGTGGCGACGAAGCTAGCGTCGATTGGGACAATTCCGGTTTAGAAGAGGGTTATGTATTCTTGTATGCCATCGTCTATGATGATGTCAACAACGCTTACACGACCCCGTTCGTGAGAGTCTGCCTCGACGGCACCTTGCCGACGATGACTCTTTCGATGAATGGTGGCGCTTACTACGCCGGCTGCAGTGCCGAGCCGTATTGGAGACTGGGTGACAATACCAATGGTCACGTTACCTTGTCTGCCGAGCTCACCAACCTGACCGGCATTGATATTGCCAATGTTTATTTCTACTACCAGGATGCCAATAATCCGGAAGTCATCGACGTCCGTTGGTTCTGGAATGAAATTGGCCAGGGTTCACCTGCCAATAACAATTCCATCTGGACCTACGACTGGGAATATGACGAAGACCTTGACTGCGGCCACACTTATCGTGTGCGTGTAGCGGTGCAAGATCAGGCCGGCAATTGGATGCTTGACATGGACGGCGACGGCAACTTCGATGATTATACCTTCGATGATGCTCTTGCCGCTGGTGCCGGATTCGTTGTAACGTATGATTGCGAAGCTCCGCAACCTGCGTTCACCTTGTTCGAAGCCAATGGCGCCGAAGACATGACTTGGCAGAATCCGTCAACCATTCTCAATGGTTCCGGATCCGTCTTCGCCAAGCTTGGCGACATGCTGACCTTCCAGGTCGGTACCAATCCGTCGGATGATTCCTGCGAAGTTTCCAGAGTCGATTACTATCTCTGCGAGACCTTTGTTGGAACGTCGGACAACATGGCGAGCCACTGGAGCGTATCCTTCGATCCGCTTGCTGCTGGACTCATTAGCCTCCAAGACATTGCCGATGGTTACGAATCGTGCACGCTTGAAGCGCGCGCTTATGACGGCCTCGGCCAGTGGACTTCCGACTATATCACCGTGTTCTTCCTGGATAACATCCCGGCGAACGCCCTGATCTTAAGTCCGGGTGACGGCGAGTTTGTTTGCGGTGACGTAGAATTGGGTCTTGCTCCGATTCACGACGAAGATTTGGCAAAAGTCATTTGGTACTACTGGCCTGCGGCTGGTGGTCCGGCAGTGAAGATTGCTGAAGTCGTCGATGACGATTATGAAGACAAGATGGGTGGTTACTTCAACTGGGGTGCGACTTGGCATACGCTGAACGCAGTTCCGGATGGTGACTACTATGTTGGCGCGGCGCTCTACGACGATGCCAATAACTTCACTGATATGGAAGAGACTAAGGTTTTGGTCCATGTGCGGAATGCAATTCCGACCGTGACCATCACCACTCCGACGGGCGGATTCTTCTGCTCCGACGATCAATTCTGCGCTACTGTTAATCAGAATGGCAGTGCCCCGATCGACTATGTCCAGTTCGAATGGAAGAATGCCCTCGACGATAACGGCGAATGGCAGAGCTTCGAAAACGGACCGGACCATGAAGCTCCGTGGTGCGCCAACTTTGTTGACAGTGACTTCTTTGATTATGCTGACGAAGGCTTCTACCAATTCCGCGCTGTTGTTGAGAGCGAATGCGGTACTTCGTCCTATAGCCAGATCGTGACCCTGTTCTATGATGCGACCGACCCGCTTGTTCGTGCGGTTAGCGTCACCGACGGTATCACGACTTGGGATATCGAAAACGCAAACGACCCGACACCGGTATTCCCGGTTGGTACCCAGATGTTGACCTGGACATTCCGCGCGAAAGACGATCAGTCTCCGTTCGGTCCGTCCCCGATCTACAACTCGGGTCTCGGTTCAATCTGCGCCCAGAACGTATGCACCGACATCTCGGCTGACGAGAACGGTTACTTCACTACCCAATGGGATATGAGTGGAGTGCCGGCTGGTGAATACAGCTGGGGTGTGACCGTATCTGACGCCGTTGGTTGTAACGTCACAGAGATCAACGTCAACTTTGAAATCGCCGAAGGCGAACCGACGCTTGCTCTCGTTGCCGGCTGCTGGAGAGGTTACCTCTTCGGTATCGCTGAATACGGTGCCAACACTATGTTCCAGCAACGTCAGAACGGCGGCGAATGGGTTTCCATTGGCGGTTCTGTCGCGCAGGACGATAACTGGTTGCTCAACGACGACTGGAGCTACACTTCAGAGTCGTGGGGCGTTTACTCAACTCCGTGGTCGCCGGCTAACGGTACCTACGAAGTCCGTCTCCTGTCTGAAAACAGTTCAGGTTACGACGAGCAGTTGTCGCCGATCACCACGATCGTCGTGAGTGATGAAGGTTGCGCAGTGACCGGCGCTCCGGCCAACTTCGGCCCGGGCTCGATCGAACGCAATCTTGAAAACGGCTGCGATAACCTCGAAGGTATTGCCTCGATCAATTCGAATCATGGCATGCCTTGGGGTCTCTCGGTTGCTTACAATGTCTCTACCGAAGACTATAGCTTCGATATCATCCCATTCACCGCGCTCAATCAGCAAGGTGGAATCAACAGATATGCTGGTTCCTTCAACTTTGATGCATTGGTCGACGATGGATTCGGTGAAGGCCATGTCTTCTTTGTTGACTACGACGGTCTTACCGCCTGGTCAATCAATAACGACTACCAGACCTTCTGGGTAACTCGCGACTTCGGTACCGGCGGTCCGGTCACGTTCGAGGATGTGACAGTCGACATTCCGGCCGAATTCACGGACAATACTGGACATGATTATAACGCACTGGCAATTTGGAAGTCCAAGCTTGCCCGTGCCAGCGTCTGGCAGGATTGGTTGCTCACCCCAGTTGGTGATAACAATGGTATGATGACCTACCTGACTGACCCGTCTTGTTACGACATTTGCGGTGACGACGATCAGTATGCCATCGTGACCATGCAGTACAACAACAACGTCACTATTTCGCCGGAATCACTTATGGTGGCCTGGTGGGATGGTGAAGGTACTTGGCGTACTGAAAACGTCTACTTCCCGTCGACTGTCCGCGGCTTCTACAGAGAAGGCGGCCAGAACTGGGTGCAGTTTGCTGTCACCTGTTTCGGCGACGATTATGAAGGTGCAGACGATGCGTGGTATTCAGTCGTAAAGCGTACCCAGTACGACGGCACGACTGCTATCCGCAGACTTGAACTGTATCCGTATTGCGACATCTACACTGGTGGATGGCCGTACTTCCGCTATCAGGCGGTTGAACCCTTCCAGTCGACAATCGATTGGGGTACGCTTGAAGTCTACCTTGACGGCATCCGTATCGAAGACCGGGATGGATATTCCGCTCCGGGAGATCAGCCTGCTATCAAGCATGGTAAGGCTGACAAGACGGCCCTCGAAGATGCCGATAACGTCGACATTTGGTATGACGATGTGTCAGGCCAGATTCACGTCTCATTCTACGAGTACTATTACTACGGTGACGACGATGAGTACTATACTTACTCACCGCTTCCGTGCGGTGCGCACGAACTCTATATTCGTGTCGAAGATACGCAGCATCGTCCGCAATCAATCCGCGATAACTTCACGGTAGATTGCACGCCAGCGGATGTCGATTTCGACAACGCTTACGTATCCAAGAATCCGACCCTGACCTTCACGATTGACGACACCGGTTCCGGCGTCGATTGGGAATCTGTCCACGTTGATATCTTCTTCGTAACGAAGGGTGATACCACGGCGGGCGGTCCTGATAATGGCAATCCGAAGGAAAGAGTCGCATTCATCCAGACCTTCTTCCCGGCCCAAATCCAGGACTACCTCCAGGAGGACGGCAGAACGGTCGTAATTCCGACTCATTATGACCTCGACGACGAGCGTGGCGTGATCGCAGTCATCTATGACGGCGACTACAGAAACGAATATCTCGATGACTACAATTACTGCTACTACGGTGATTGTGGTGATCCGTCGGCGTGGGATAACTTCGATCGTTATTACAGCTTCGGCCACGGTGTTGAAGACTGCGTCGGTAACCATACCGATCCGCACGTCCAATACTTCACCGTCGATTACGATGGAGCCAACATCTCCATGACTTCCAACCCGAACGCTTGCCCGTTGACCTTCTCAATTGAAGATGACGGCGCCGGTGTTGAGAGCGTTGAAATTCGTGAGAACAATGTCCTCCTCGGTTCAGCCGAAGAGTCCGCCAGCGATGTCAACGAGAGCGGCGAATGGTACTTTGCGGAATCCGGTAACGGTGGAACGCTGTACTATTGCCCGAGCCTCGGCGTAACCTTCGAAATCAAGGTTACCGACGAACTTGGCGGAACCAGCACCTTCACCAGCACAAACCAGGGATCATTGGGCGAAGGCTCTGTCTCTGCTTGGGTTGGTCCGAATCCATACGATCCTGAATCTGATGACGACTTCAGCATCAACGTCGGTCTTGCTCAAGCTGCCAACGTCGTAGTCCAAATCTACGACTACGCTGGCGGTCTCGTTAAGACCCTCAACGCTGGTGCCCTCGGAGCCGGTGAAACCCGGATTCCGTGGAACGGAAGAACTGACGGTGGTACAATGGTCGGTACCGGTGCCTACATGGCCCGTGTCGAAGCCTCCGGTACTAACGGCAGTGCTGCATCAGCTGTGGTCTGGATCGCAGTTGTTGAGAAGTAAGAAGGAAGACACACAGAGGGGTCCCGCTAACTGCGGGACTCCTTTGAATAACTTGAAACTAATGTTTAGTTATAGGAGGGGAGATCTCGACATGAGAAATCACCTGAAGAAATTTGTGGTCTTCGCCGGTTTACTTTCGACTCTCCTGATAGGAGTGAGCGGATCCGCCATAGCTGACGACAATCATGCCTTCCCGATCTTTCGGACGGGTGTGAGTGCTCGTGCTCTGGCGATGGGCAGCGCGTACACCGCGGTTGCCGATGACGCTTCCGCCGGATATTGGAATCCGGCCGGATTGACTGGCGTAGAGAAATTCAGCCTTACAACCATGTTGTCCGACAACATGCGCTATGATCGGCAGTACATGTACGCCGGCCTTGCGTATAATTTCGGTACTGCTGGTTGGGCGGCCTTCAACTGGGTCAATGCCGGAGTCGATGAGATTCAGGGCGCGACCGGTAGTGGCCTCGACGGAAGCACCTTTAGCGCCGACGACCATGGCTTCCTCTTTAGCTATGGTAACAAGCTCGACAAACTGCAAGTAGGCGCGACCCTTAAGGTGGCCTACCAGAAGATCGACACCTACTCAAGCACCGGTGTTGGCTTCGATGCAGGCGTGAAGTTCCTTTTGAGCGACAACGTCCATCTCGGCGTAGTCGCCCGTGACCTTGGCACCAAGGTTGGCCGCACGTCAGTGCCGGTCTCCTGGCGCGCTGGCGTCGCTGCAATGGCGTTTGGTGGATTCACCTTCGCTGCCGATGTCCAGAAGGTCCAGCATGCTGACGACGTTACTCTCTATCTCGGTTCCGAGTACGATTATCAATTCGCTGATGACTACTTCGCTGCTATCCGCGGCGGCGTGTCTGACGGCGATTTCTCAATCGGCGCCGGCTTGACCGTGATGAGCAGATACTCGATTGATTACGCATACGTGACGGAAACCCAGGGATTCCTTGGTGAAAATCATCGTGTGTCGTTGTCACTCGCTTTCTAATCTTCTGATTAGAATAGTATAGAAAAGACGCCCCGGCCCGTTAAACGGCTGGGGCGTTTTGTTTCGCTGTCCGGCGCATTATCCGCCTTGTACAGCCCTCTGCGCTTTCCTCTTGCTTCAGTACCGCCATAATGATATGATTCTCCCGTACCCTTCGAAAAGGCAGTAATCGATGAAAGAATACCACGATATCGTTGGAATCGAAATTCCCGAAGAACTTCCGCTGCTTCCGCTCATATCCGCCGCCATCTTTCCATCGGCGGTAGTCTCAATACAGGTGCGCATCGCGCGATCTCTCGCGTTGCTTGAACAAGAAGTCGAAGAGAATCAAATCATCGCGACCGCGATCACCAAGAAGGGCATCACTGTCGCTGAATCGCTCAATGACATCCACGAGATCGGCGTTGCCGTTCGAGTCATTTCAAAAGTCAAGATTCCTAATAACACATACCAATTAGTCATCCAGGGCTTGCGCCGCATCAAGATCACCAAATTGCTCCAGGTCGAGCCATTTATGCGGGCCCAAGTCGAGTGCCTTCCGCCCGACGCTCCCGGCATCGACGAAAAGCTGTTAATCAAACAAGAAGAAGCGCTCAATCTCTTTCAGCAATTGACCATGCTCGACAACCGCTATCCGCGCGAGATGGTTCAAATCATGCGTGCGAACACGGAGGATGCCGGACGCTTCGCCGACCTGCTCTCCAGCTACCTCGCATTCGGACTGGGCGA
This sequence comes from uncultured Ignavibacteria bacterium, assembly GCA_964537215.1. Classification (GTDB taxonomy): domain Bacteria; phylum Zixibacteria; class MSB-5A5; order CAIYYT01; family CAIYYT01; genus JADJGC01. The sequence continues at coordinate 20,113 of CAZIBI010000018.1, forward strand.
GAAACAGTATCTTGTGTCAGCAATCAAGCTCGAGGATCGCTATGAAAGACTTATCCGTTTGATGACAGCCGAACTCCAGAAGATTCAAGTCTCCACCGAAGTAGAAAATCAGGTCAAGGTCGACGTCGACCGCACGCAGCGTGAATATTACCTGCGCCAACAAATGGCAGCCATCAAGAAAGCACTTGGCGAGGACGGCGATACCGACACACAGATACTTGAATTGCGCAAGAAAATCGATGCCGCCGGTTTGCCGGAGTATGCGCTTACTGTTGCCGAGCGCGAACTGAAACGTCTTTCGGAAATCTCGGCGATGTCGCCGGAATACAACGTCATTCATACTTACCTCGACTGGATCGTCGAACTCCCTTGGTCAAAAGCGTCGACCGACAATCTCGGAATCAAAGAAGCGCGTGCGATCCTGGAGGAAGACCATTACGGATTAGAAAAGGTCAAAGAGCGCATACTCGAATTTCTAGCTGTGAGAAATCGCCGCGAGAATCCGCACGGACCGATCCTGTGTCTCGCGGGTCCTCCGGGAGTCGGCAAGACATCGCTGGGCAAATCGATTGCCCGCGCACTTGGCCGCTGTTTTGTCCGTATCTCCGTCGGCGGTATGCGCGACGAGGCTGAAATTCGCGGCCACCGGCGCACTTATATCGGCGCCATGCCCGGAAAAATCATTCAGGAAATGCGCAACTGCGGCTTTACGAATCCGCTCTTCATGATCGACGAAATCGACAAGATGGGTTCCGACTTCCGCGGCGACCCGTCATCGGCGATGCTCGAAGTTCTCGACCCCGAGCAGAACGACACATTCCGCGATCTCTATCTCGATCTGCCGTTCGACTTGAGCAAAGTGTTCTTCATTACAACCGCAAACTTGCTGGAAACAATTCCGGGGCCTCTGCGCGACCGCATGGAAGTAATCGAAATCTCCGGATATACTTTGATGGAGAAAGTCCAGATTGCCCGGAAGTATTTGATTAAGCGGCAGATGGAATCTACCGGCCTGAGAGACAACGAATTCGAAATTAGCGACGAAGCAATCAAAGTGATTATCACCGGCTACACCTACGAAGCCGGCGTCCGCAACCTCGAACGCACCATCGGCGGCATCTGCCGCAAGTGTGTCGTGAAGATTCTCGAAGGCGCTGTGGCCAGCGTGAAGATCGACGAAGCCGCAGTCGAGGCACTACTCGGCCCGCCGCGCATTACGTACGATGTTGCCAACCGCCAGCCCGAGGTCGGCGTTGTTACCGGTCTCGCCTGGACTCCGTTCGGCGGCGACATTCTTTTCATCGAGACTATTCGCATGCGCGGAAAGGGCACTGTCATAGTCACGGGACAGCTTGGCAATATCATGCAGGAATCAGTCGAAGCCGCTTATTCCTACGTGCGTTCGCGTGCCGGCGAATTTGGACTCGATCCGGTCATCTTCGAGCAGACCGATGTGCACATTCATTTCCCCATAGGCGCAATTCCCAAGGATGGTCCATCCGCTGGTGTGGCCGTCACGGTTGCCTTGATATCGCTTTTCACCGAGCAGCCTGTTTATCACACCGTGGCGATGACCGGCGAGGTCAGCCTTCAGGGCAAGGTCTTGCCGATTGGCGGTCTTAAGGAAAAATCCCTCGCGGCTTATCGTGCCGGAATCAAAAAGGTGCTGTTCCCAGCGGGAAATATCAAGGACTTGCCGGAAATCCCCGAGGAAGTGCGCGGTAGTCTCGAATTCGTACCGATCGAAACGATCGATGATGCTCTCGACCAGGCTTTGGCGCGAATCATTCTCCCTTCATTGGATGCAGTCAGCGCGATCGAAAACTTCAAGAAGAACGAGCGCGGGCAGTAGGGGGAGACTCGAGGGACGACAACATGCCGAGTGACAATGGGCAATGCAAGTTCATAGCCAGTTCGACCGGCAAGCGATGCAAGAAGCACGCGATTGATGGGCAGGACTTTTGCCCACAACACATTACTGTCGCACTTGCTGCTGAAACGCTTTCAAGTAGCTTTTGGAAGCGACGCGACATCCTTGTCACCACAATATTCTTCATATTGGGAATTCCCTTCATGATCTACTTTTCCTGTGATTCGGTTACGAAAGAAGAATTCCCGGGGCTGTTGAGAGACGGCCTTACGGATTTACATATAGTGCCGCCAAGGCGGGCAGAAGACCTCAAATCGCTCTTGACGAAAAAATACGGCGTAGAAGGCCGAAAGCAATCAGGGGCGATCGATTCAGCAGCCGTGCGATACCTTTCCAAACGTTACGCTGAGGCAGTTGATTCCTATGCCCAGCTTGTCAGCAATTTTCCACAAGTCGTGGAACTCCGCTTCAATCTTGGATTGTCATACCTCCAATTGAGGCAAAGTATTCCCGCTGCGGAACAATTCAACTTTCTTATTGAGAGATTTCCAGATGAATTTGATTCATACGTGAACCTCTCTGCGGCGTACATTCAATCCGGTGAATTTCGAAAGGCAATCGAGGTACTTGTGAAGGCTAGGATAATTGAGCCGAGCGATTACGATATTACGACTAATCTCGGCGTAGCGTACTTCAACGTTAACGATATCGACAATGCAGAAGCAGAATTGCTAACTTCATTGAAGCGGAACAAGAATGACTTCATTGCGCTTAGCACCCTTGGCTTAATCCGGGAAAAGCAGAACCGCTTGAAGGAGGCGGAAGACTACCACCGTGCCTCGGTAAAGTGCAATCCAGCCTCTCCGTTACCTAGAATCAACTTAGCAAATTTGTTATCTGCGAAGGGTGCAAATGCTGAGGCAACACAGGAATACGAAACGGCAATTGGTATGGATTCGACGTTGAGTATTGGCTATTACAACTATGGAACCTTTCTAAAGGAATTAGGCAGGTTTGACAGCGCGCAAAAAGTCTTGGAACATGCGGTTTCAATCGACTCCAGCTATGTGGAAGCGAATTCAAACTTGGCAATCGTGCACGAACGCCTTGGCAATTTTAGCAAGGCTCGAGCTCTATATGATCGGTGCATTCGGATTCGCTCCGACTATTCAATTGCCTATTTTAACCGGGGCTGCCTTTCTCTGGACGAACAAGATTTGGCTGCTGCCAAGAGTGACTTTCAGATGGCAATAGCTGCTGATAGTACTTTGGGGCCAGCTCACTACAATCTCGCACTGGTATACTCGATCGAAGGCGACTCGAGTGCTACGGAGAAGTCATACAAAGACTGTATCAGATTCTACTCGGATTATGCGTCTGCTCATTTCAATCTCGGACTCCTTCTTTCAGGTCAAATGAGGTTTGGTGAAGCGATAGAATGCTTCAGAAGAGCCTCCTCATTGGATCAAAGCCTATCTCGAACAACAGATTCGCTTATTGCACTTGCACAGAAAGAAATGTTGTGAAACTGTGGTAAATCCCACCAGGGCAATACAGTCCTCGTAAATGAAAAAGGCAGGAGACTTTGTCTCCTGCCTCTTTTCATTCTCCCGAATTGCTAGTCACTTAAAACGAAAAATGCGCCCTCATGATGATCGACATATAGCTTTCCGCGTCGGGTCCAGCCCAGTCTTCACTCGGCTTGAAGTAGTTCAACTCCCACGACCAGCCGGTGCGCTGATGCATATCATAACGAAGGAAGAAATCCAACTCCGTGCCGATCGACTTGCTCGTTTCGTCATCAACTCCTGTTGAGTACTCGACACTCGAGCGTAGCATGTGCAGATCCAATCCCGTCTTGAGCTTTTTCGAAGGATAATAGGCGATTCGTCCAATGAGATCAGTCATGCCATAGGCGAGCATTCCGCCGAACAAATCGGCGCGCCCCAGCGGCTCGTGGCTTGAGCCAAATTGATCCGTCCAAAGTTTGTACTTATCTTCATCCTCGCCATCATCGCCCGAGGTCATGTCGATACCCACACCAAACGCGAGCGGGCGTTCATACTCGCCCATATAGAAGAATGCATCCGCCTGCAGCAAGTAAGCGCTAATGTCCTGCTTATCATCGTCGTTTGGTCCGAATCGGAACTTCCCGGTTTGAAGTCCCAAATTTCCCTCAATGAGCAGATTCTTGCCAATATCAAAGCGGCCGTAGGAGCCGAGCGTGTACAGATGCACGCGGCGATGCCCGCCAATCATGAAGTTGTCGCGGTCATAATATGCGAACGGCATCAGGCCGATCTTGGGGACAAAGATATTTAATCCCATGAAATCATGGTCATCGTCGCCGGCAATGGCGTTCTCGTCAACCTTTAAGACCAGCAACTCGCCGCCGAGAGCAGTTCCAAACTCCGGTTGAAAGGTGTCTTTCAAAATTTCGATCCGCTCGATCCAATTCGGGTCATTCGGATTTTGAACTTCGTCGTAGTGGGTGAACATTTTCTTGTCGCCCAGGTAGAATACGCCGCCATCATAGCTCCGGCTAATATCCCAGCTCTCGTCGCCGATGATACGCTCGTTCGCCACTTGGTAGCGCATATGCCCGATACGGCCGCCGATATTGCGGCCCAGGCAATCGTCAACCGAAATGTACATCTGCGATATCGCGACGGTCGGATCGAAAGCGCCCGACGACTCGCCGCCGCCCGATCCCAAAACCTTCCAAGCTTGAAGCTCCACCACCCCTTGCTCTTTTTCCTTAGGCAGAATGTTCAGCGTCAGCCGCGTGCGGAAATCGTGGTGCGTGTACGCCGGAGTTTCAAAGAAGTCATTCGTGTAATTCAAGCCGTAACGCAAATTACCGTGAACCCGCAACAGGTCGTCCAGATTGATCGTTGTCTCGGATGCGCGGAAAATGTTGTCGACGGCCGCCTGGGTCGGCGCCGTCGCCAAAGCGACAAACAAGGCAAGAACGAATATTCCTCGATAGCTCATTTGCATGAATCCTCCTGCTTGCAAAGGTTAGCTTCTGTCGGCCGCGCGATTCCGGCGCCTGGCCATTTTGTTCTGGCATGATAATTTGTTGTCCTAATATGGCGAACATGGATGAGATTCGTCAACAAAAAATTCGAACGGTCGCAATGACGAGAAATTAGCATGGTTGACTTGCAGGGGCCGGCAGGGTATCTTTTGAGCTGACTTTGTCTATTAACTCTGGAGTTCTGCAAATATGGCACAGACATTGGTTGAAAAGATAGCCCAGCAATTCGCGGTGGGGCTTGAGCCGGGACAATTAGTCCGCGCCGGCGACTATATCTCGATCCGCCCCGGCTACGTCATGACCCACGACAACACCGGCGCTGTGATTCCGAAATTCAAATCGATCGGTGCCAGCAAAGTGTTCAATCAACGTCAGGTCGTGTTTACGCTCGATCACAACGTCCAAGATACCGGCGCCGACAATCTGAAGAAATACGGAAAGATCGAGGCCTTCGCAAAAGAGCACGGCATCGATTTCTACCCGGCCGGCCGGGGAATCGGCCACCAGATCATGTGCGAGGAGGGCTACGCCTGGCCCGGCACAATGGCGGTGGCCTCCGACTCGCATTCCAATATGTACGGCGGACTCGGCTGTCTTGGCACGCCGATCGTTCGTACCGATGCTGCCGCAATTTGGGCGACCGGTCGCACCTGGTGGCAAGTCCCGCCGGTTGCCAAGGTCGAACTGCGCGGCAAGATGCGCCCCGGTGTCACCGGCAAGGATGTCATTGTCACGCTGTGCGGACTATTCAACAAGGACGAGGTTCTCAACCACGCAGTCGAGTTTTCCGGCGACGGTGTCAAGGCGCTCTCCATCGATGAGCGCCTGACGATCGCGAACATGACAACCGAGTGGGGTGCGTTGGTTGGAATCTTCCCGATCGATAACGTCACAATCGCCTGGCTGCGGGCGCGGGCGGAATTTGTCGCCAAACGCGGAGCGCAGAATGTGCCATCGGATGCCGGCGGCAACGGCACGCATCCGCGGATGAATCAGAAACGGATCGATACTTTAGCAGCAAACATCCCGGTTGCCGATGCCGACGCCAGCTACGCGAAGGTGCTCTATCTCGACCTCGATTCAGTGCAGCCGTATGTCTCGGGTCCGAATACTGTTAAAGTGATGAACTCGGTTGCGGCGATGCGCGATAAAGGTGTCAAGATCGACAAGGCCTATCTCATGTCGTGTGTCAATGGCCGCATCGAAGACATCGCGCAAGCTGCTGCGATTACGCGCGGCAAAAAATTTTCGCCGAAGGTCAAATTCTATCTCGCGGCGGCTTCATCGGAAGTGCAGCAGGAATCGGAAAAGCGCGGCGATTGGAAAGTACTCGTCGACGCCGGCGCGATTGTTCTTCCCGCAGGATGCGGCGCATGTATCGGTCTCGGTGCGGGTACGCTTGAAGATGGTGAAATCGGCATCTCGGCAACCAACCGCAATTTCAAAGGCCGCATGGGCTCGCGCGAGGCGCAGGCGTATCTCGCATCGCCGGCAGTTGTGGCGGCTTCGGCGATCGCGGGGCATATCGATTTGCCCGGCATCGACGGCGACACCAAGCCGGTCGGCGGCATGGTTTCGCAGAGTGCCGCGGCGGCCAAACCGGCGGCAGTTAAAATCATCGCTGGATTTCCGGCGCAAATTGAGGGAGAACTTATCTTCTGTCATCAGGACAATCTCAATACCGACGGCATCTATCCCGGCAAGTACACCTACAACGACGACTTCACGCCCGAGCAACAAGCCGCCGTCGTGATGGAAAACTATGATGCCGAATTCGGCAAGATCGTAGCGAAAGGGAATGTGCTGGTCGGTGGATTCAATTTCGGTACCGGATCTTCGCGCGAGCAAGCGGCGACGGCGCTGAAGTATCGCGGCATCGCACTGGTCGTGGCCGGATCATTTTCGGAGACCTACAAACGCAATGCGCTGAACAATGGCTTTCTCGCTATCGAAGCGCCGGAGTTGGTCAACGATCTTAAGAAACAATTCGGTGCGGAAAAGCTCACAGTCAAAACTGGAATCGTTGCTAACGTAGATTTCGCGCATTCGAGAATCGTCGCTGCCGGCAAAGAATATCCGATCGGTCCGGTCGGCGTCGCGGCACAAGAGCTGATTCTCTCCGGTGGCCTCGAAGAGTGGGTTAAGGCGAGATTGTAAGGCGATCAAATTCACTGCGATAAGAAAGGTGGTTGAGGATGCTCGGTGGAATTACCGGAGATATCGTGGGCTCGGTGTACGAGTTCGACAATATCAAGACGACAGAATTCCCGCTATTTCGTGATGACTGCCGATTCACCGACGATACAATTCTGACAGTAGCATTGGCAGAGACGATCTTGCGTGATCGTGACTACACCGAGAGATTGAAGCACTATTATCAAAAGTATCCTTTCGGTGGCTATGGCGGCTTCTTCTCTGCATGGGCGCGCTCGGATGACAGCAAACCCTACAATAGTTGGGGCAATGGCGCGGCAATGCGAATCGGACCAGTTGGATTTGCTTTTGACTCACTGGACGAGGTCTTGGCAAATGCAAAAAAGTACACCGAAATAACACACAACCATCCGGAGGGTATCTGCGGAGCGCAAGCAACTGCGTCCGCGATATTCCTGGCGCGAACCGGCAGCTCCAAGGACAAGATTCGCGAATACATCAGCGAAAATTTCGGCTACAATCTCAATCGGACCTGCGATGAAATCCGGCCCGAGTATGAATTCAACGAATCATGCCGCAAGACAGTGCCGGAAGCAATAATCGCCTTTTTCGATTCTCACGATTTTGAAAGTGCCATCCGAATCGCCGTCTCGCTGGGAGGAGATAGCGACACATTGGCGTGTATCACCGGTAGTATTGCCGAGGCATATTACGGCGGTGTACCAGAGCCAATCGCTGTTCAGGCGCTTTCGTTCTTGGATGAACACCTGCGCGGAATTACGAACGAGTTCGCCGGCAAGTTCCGGCGGCAGTAAGTGTCGCTCTGCATTTGCGGGCGCCGGTACTTTTGATTTAGCACTTCATTTCATTTTCTCCATTCAAATTCTTCCTTCCATTCGTTGCTTCGGTTGGGCGAGTCCCGAAAGAAATCGGCATAACCGGTCATTCAAGTCGGGTCGCCCACGGCTTGCCGTGGGTTCATGAGTCAAATACGTCATTCTCGCGATCGTATTTCAAGCCCGCGATTGATGGCATTCACAATTCGGTCTTCTTCAGGGGATTCGGAACGTAAACATCTTTCACATCTTCCAATATCACAGCTCCTTGATCCTCTCTTGAGGCGGAGTGCGTTTTGTCAGCCCCTATGCGAGCTCTTGGTCGGGCGAACGCAGTTAGCCCGTACATCACTTTGCTTCTCCCCTCTCCCCGTCTGGGGAGAGGGGCAGGGGTGAGGGCAGAATCTTGTAGCAACTTGCTCGACATTATTCTTCGCCGGGTATAGTAGGGGATGCGATGTGTCTGCCGACCATCAATGGCAGTTGCTACGTCAGCTCTGGCACAACCTTCGAGTTCGTAACGGCCGTTACGAATCTAAACAATGCTCGACCTCGAAGGCGTCAGTTCACGCAAGCAGTCAGCCGGTGGAGAGCCCCGCGAAACCGTCAAGAGACTGTTAGTATCGGCGGCAGATACATTTCAAGCGGACCTTCTGTTCGACTTGAGTGACCGGTCATGCACAATTAATTCGGATTTCAACACAATCCGAAGGAAGAGACGAAGTTGAAGGAGAATACAAAATGAAGAACCAAACCTAGGCCCGAAGCGCCAGCTATCCCAAGGCGAAATTAACAGCGGCTTCGGCGTGAATGTGCGTCGTGTCAAAGAGCGGAGCACTTGTGTCAGTCGGCTTGATCAAAATCGGAATCTCGGTGCAGCCGAGCACAACTGCCTGCGCGCCGCGTTGCTGCAGCTGCGCAATAATATCGAGAAAGCGCGACTTCGTCTCCGGCTTGAAAATCTCCAGCGCCATTTCATCGAGTATTGCGTCGTGAATATACAGGCGGTCGCTTTGTTCGGGAATCAAAGTCTCAATTCCGCGCGTCCTTAACTTGTCGTGATAGAACGGCTCCTGCATGGTGAATTTCGTGCCGAGCAGCGCGACCTTGTTGAGCTGCTTCTTGCTGATCTCCGCTGCAGTAGCTTCGGCGATGTGAATAATCGGGATGCCAATCTTCTCTTGAATGCGGTCGGCAATCTTGTGCAGGGTGTTCGCACAGAGTACGAGACCCTCCGCGCCGCCCGTCTCCAAATTGCGCGCAATCGCGATCACGCGTTGGGTGACATTCTCCCAACCCTCGGGCGTGTCCGGCGGCCGGAATTCTTCGAAGTTGACGGAATAGAGCAGAATCTTAGCGGAGTTTAGTCCGCCTAGCCGTTCATTGACAAGTCGATTGAGAATGCGGTAATAGTCGACCGTAGATACCCAAGTCGTACCGCCGATGAGCCCGAGTGTTTTCATAACTCATAATACGAGAAGAGATCGACAAAGATAGCGCAAAATTTGCAACGGTGGACACTTATCAAAGGCATTAAACGCGCGCGGGACTGATGCGTCTTAGAAACATCAGTAAGTTGTTACGATAAATCCCCATTGACTGCACTCGGGAAAAGGAGTGAAAGATGAATGTTGTGAAAGTGTTGGTTGCAGCAGCGCTAGTTTGCATGTTGAACGCTTGCAGCAGCACGCCGGTCGACGATGGCAAGGTGCCGATTAGCACGAGTTCCGACAAGGCGCGTGAACTGTTCGTCCAAGCGCGCAATCTCAATGAAGGCTTGCGCGCCAACGACGCCATACCTTTGCTCGAACAGGCGCTGGCGCTGGATTCGAATTTTGCGCAGGCACATTTGCTGATGTCGCAGGTCGCGCCGGGCGCCGCCGAATTCTTTGCCAGTTTGGATGCCGCTCGCAAGTCCGCTACCAATGCCAGCGAAGCCGAACAGTTGATGATCACCTCGTTTGATGCCGGCGTGAACGGCAATACACCGGTGCAGGAACAAACCCTACAGAAGCTCGTCGCTGCGCGGCCGCGCGATGAACGCGTGCATACCTTGGTGGGAAATCTCTACTTTGCACAGCAGCGTTATCCGGAGGCAATTGCCGCTTATCAGAAAGCACTCGCAATCGATTCGACTTTCTCGCCGGTTTACAATCAGCTGGGATACAGTTATCGCTTTTCCGATAAGGATGCTGATGCCGAAATCGCATTCAAGAAATACATCGAGCTGGTTCCGAATGACCCCAACCCGTACGACTCGTATGCGGAGCTTTTGATGAAGCTGGGTCGCTTCGATGAGTCGATAGCGCAGTACGAGCGGGCGCTGAAAGTTCAGTCGACATTCCAGCCATCGTATTTCGGAATCGCGACGAATCTCAATTTCCTCGGACGCCATGAAGAAGCGCGCGTCCGGCTCCAGCAAGTCCTGGATGCGGCGGAGAACGACGGTCAGCGTCGTGCGGCGTTCAACGCAATGGCGGCTTCGTACATCGACGAAGGCAAATACGAACAGGCGCTTGAGATGCTGACAAAGCAATACGACATTGCTGCGACCAAGAACGATTTTGCTGCTATGTCGGGCGATGTCAACACCATCGGAAACGTTCTGCTGGAAATGGGACGCTACGATGACGCTCTCAAGAAATTCAATGAGACAGTCGAGTTGCAGGCGAAAGCCGAAAACAACTCGGAGAAACTATCGGAGCAAGCGCGGCTAAACTTCGAATATGATGCCGGACGCGTCGCTGCCTGGAAGGGAGATCTTGAGACAGCGAAAAAATATCTCGCTTCCTATCAGGCAAAGGCGGAGGCGAACCAAAATCCGTTCCAACTTTGGCAGGCGCACCAGTTGGCGGGGATAGTCGCGATGCAGGAAAAGAACTGGGATGAGGCAATATCAGGACTAAAACAGTCTAATCTTCAGAATCCATACAATTTGTATCTGATTGGGGAAGCTTACAATGCCCTAGGCGACACTGCCCGTGCACCCGAGTATCTGCACAAGGCGGTTAACTTCAATTTGGTCAACAACATACAACAGTCAATGGCGCGTCGACGTGTTGCCAGGATGACCGGCGAAGCATAGACGCATCCGAATTTTGAGCCTTTTGAAGGGTCCCGATCCGTGCGATCAGGACCCTTTTTCGCATCAAAAGATTGCGAAAAATTTCACAACATTCTGCTAAATCGCTTGACAAAGTAAGACGATTCTTACATTGTGAGCACATGATTACACTGACGCCCAAAGATGAGGATTATCTCGAGACGATTTATCGCATTTCGCGCGATTTCGATACGGTCGGTGTTACCGACATTGCGCGGGCGCGGAATGTGACCGTACCCACAGCACGTACAGCTGTCGGTCGTTTGATCCGTTATGGCCTCGTGCGCCAACAACACTATGGGAAGATCATCCTCAACGCCGATGGTGAAAAGCTGGGTGAGCAACTGTACTCGGTGCATCGGACTTTGCGACGCTTTTTATCAGATGTTCTCCTTCTCGAAGCAGAACAGGCGGATGCCGAGGCCTGCCGTATGGAGCATGGCCTTTCACGCGCGACGCTCAAGCGGCTGACCTTGTTCCTGGATGCCGTTCATGGTTGCGGTGGCGGCGCGGCTGGATGTCTAGGTAGGTACCGTCAATCAATTGGATCGAAATAGTCATGAATAATGATCAAAGTGTGACACCTGTCACAATCAAATATCGAATTTTCGGGAGTGGTGATGAATGACAAGAAGCTGACCCTGGCGGATCTCAAGCCAGGCGAAAGTGCGCGTATCGTGGCCGTTCATGCGAGTGGCCTGGCGCGGCATCGATTGATGGACTTCGGCTTCCGGTGCGGTGAACAAGTGACGATGGTGCGCAAGGCGCCCTTGTCCGACCCGATCGAATACAAACTGCGCGGGGCTTATGTCAGTCTGCGCAAGACCGAAGCGGGACAAATTGAAGTGGACAGCCGGCAATGATGACCGTTGACGTAGACAAAAAGTCGTTCACTGTCGCGTTGGTGGGAAATCCCAACTGCGGGAAGACTTCGGTTTTCAACGGACTTGTCGGTGCACGCGCGCACGTCGGGAACTATCCGGGCGTGACAGTGGAAAAACGCAGTGCGACGCTTACTCGCGGCGGACTGCAGATCGAATTTGTCGATTTGCCGGGAGTGTATTCGCTTTCAGCGGCGACTCTGGATGAACGCATCGCCCGCAAATTTATCCTGCACAACAAGCCCGACCTCGTTGTCAATGTCATCGACACCGGCAATCTCGAACGCAATCTCTATCTCACCGCGCAGGTGATGGAGATGGGCGTGCCGATGCTCTTCGTGCTGAACATGTGGGATGAAGCGCAGAAGCAGGGCATCGTCGTGAACGAGGAGAAACTTTCGCGGATGCTCGGCGGACCTTTGGTCAAGACTGTCGCTCACAAGGGCGAGGGTGTCAAGGATCTGCTGGATCTGACCGTGAAGTTCTTGCAGGACCGCGAGGCCATGGTCACTTTCGCGCCGCGCGTCAAATACGGCGGCGAGATCGACCGGCAGATTGCCGCGATAACGCGCACAGTCGGATCGACCAGTTGCAACACATTACCGCCGCGCTGGTACGCAGTCAATCTGCTTGAGAATACAGTGAATATCGACGACTTCGCCAAACCGACGGTCGAAGAGCGCGAGTTGATTTTCAGTCAGGTTGCCGATTCCAAGAATCGGATCAAAAAACAAATGGGGCATGAGTCGGACACGGCGATTACGGATGCGCGCTATCGTTATATCGGCGATGTTCTGGATACGGCTGTTAATCGCGGCCGGGACAATCGCATGCAGTTTTCGAACCGGCTCGATTCGATCCTGACGCACAAGTATTTCGGCTATCCGATTTTCCTGTTCTTCATGTGGTTGATATTCCAGGCGACATTCATGATCGGGCAGTATCCGGCGGAGTGGATCGACACCGGTGTCGGAGCACTGCAGGGACTTGTATCAGGATTGCTGCCGGCGGGGGTGTTAAACGATTTGATAACTGACGGCATGATCGGCGGCATGGGCGCCGTGCTGGTGTTCCTGCCGAATATCATGATATTATACCTTGGCATCGCCGTGATGGAAGATTCCGGCTATATGTCGCGGGCAGCGTTTATGATGGATCGCTTCATGCGTGTGCTTGGGCTAAACGGCAAGGCGTTCATTCCGCTGCTAATGGGATTTGGCTGCAATGTCCCGGCAATTATGGCGACGCGGACGCTCGAATCGCACCGCGACCGTGTGTTGGCGGTATTGATTATTCCGTTCATGTCTTGCTCGGCGCGGCTTTCCGTTTACGTGCTGTTTTGCGGAGCGTTTTTTGCCGGTCATGCCGGTAATGTGATTTTCAGCCTGTATTTACTGGGTATCGCGGTGGCGGTCGGGTTTGGGCGATTGCTCAAGCACAGCTTGTTCAAAGACGACACTGCACCATTCTTCATGGAGTTTCCGCCATATCGCCGGCCCACTTTCAAAGCCGGCCTGCTGATGATGTGGGAGCGGGCGAAGATCTACTTAGGCAAGATCGGCGGCGTGATATTGGTAGCGTCGATCGTGATTTGGTTCCTCGGAGCATTTCCGCGCATCGACAGCTACTCGCAGGATTACGATACGCAGATCGCGCAATTGCAACAGCAACCGACGGAAGCTGCCGGCGAGCAGATCGTCCATTTGCAAAGCCAGATGAAGATTGAAGAGATCCAGCACTCGTACATTGGCAGACTGGGTAATTTGATTCAGCCGATCATCGAGCCGTTGGGATTCAACTGGCAGATGGGGATCGCGCTGATTACGGGATTTGTTGCGAAAGAAATCGTCGTGTCGACACTGGGTGTGCTCTATCAACTCGGTGAGGATGTCGACGAGTCGTCTACTTCGCTAATGACGATTATCAGCGACCCGTCGGGCGGAATCTCGCCGTTGGTGGCGTACGCCTTCTTAGTGTTCGTCCTGCTCTATACGCCGTGCCTGACTGTGATGGCGGCGATGAAACGCGAAATCGGCGCCAAGTGGATGTGGTTTGGGATGTCGGTGCAGTTGGTGATTCCGTGGATCGTGGCGTTCGCTATTTATCGGATCGGGATGCTAATCGGGATGTAAGCGACACCAGACCTCTCTAAATCATCCTTCAGACAATTTTAGAGCCGCCTGATTATCGGGCGGCTTTTACTTTTGGCGCCGCACTTGTAACCCCAGTGTCACAGATACCAAGCATCTTCACAAATGTCGATAATTATTGTCGATTTGACACGGCTTTGACACAGACGCGAGTGAAATCCCTAATTTTAGCACGGCTATGAGACGATTAATGGGAAGACGGTTGCTCGCTATGAATAACATGAGAGAATTCCCATTGATGCGTCTAATTACGATTCTCATATTTGTCCTACTCCAGACAGTCTTCACTGCAAACGGTCTACTCGCAATTCAACTCTCCGGAACAATTGTTTCGGCAGATTCACGCGAGCCGGTGGTCGAAGCAAACGTCCTCGTTGAAGAGCTTGATCTCAAACTGCGCTCGGAACTTGACGGTCGATACCGAATTAATCTCGACAGACCGGGCACTTACCGCTTGAATATCACCCATGTGAGCTTCGAGAAGAAAGTCCTCGACATCAGCATCGGCAGCAATGATACAACGATCGTAATCGTGCTGTCGCCGCGGACCTATATCTACGACGAGGTCGTTGTGACGGGAACGCGTACGCCGTATTTGCTCAAAGATGTTCCGGTGACGACGGAGGTTATCCGCACCGAGGATGCGATTCAGACCGGCGCTACGACGGTCGACCAGGCGCTGAACTCGGCGGTTGGAATCAATATCGACAACAACTTTTCCGGAAGCGGCGCTTCGTTGCGGGGTATCGATCCGACGCGTGTGTTAATTCTGGTCGATGGGGAGAAAATGGTCGGGCGAGTGCGCGGGGCGATTGATCTGGCGCAAATCTCGCTCGCCAATGTCGAGAAGATTGAAGTTGTCAAGGGTGTCGGCTCGACGCTTTACGGCAGCGACGCGATTGGCGGGGTGATCAACATTATCACGCGCAAGCCCACGCAATTGCGGCTGTACAGTTCCGGCGAGTACGGAACCTACAACACTTACGCGCAGAATCTTGATCTCGAAACCAAGCACGGGAATTGGGGACTGCAGATCGGTTCGCGCTTCGACCGCACTGACGGATTCGATCTCGACAAATCAACGCCGCACACGAACGGAATGGAGCGGATTAAGCGCTTCAATCTCGACAGCAAGATCACGCGCAAGTTGTCCAAGGCTTTTGATCTGACGCTGAACGGCAACTTTTTCCGCGAGCGCAAGAATTGGATTGAGTCGGAATACATCGATCCGTTTACCTACACGTTTGACGATGAAGAAAACAACTATCGGTATTCAGCGGGAAGCAAACTGAATTTCCAGCCCAGCCCGCGGACGCTGGTGGATTTCAATATTTACGGAACCTATTACGACCACCTGTGGGAGAAATTCACCGCCAGCGGCAATCTGTCCGACAAGTCGCGCACCGAGGACTATCTCGGCGAGGCTTCGGTCAATGCGACGCACAGTTACGCCGAGGGCCATGTCATTACGATGGGCGGCGACTACGTGGCGCAGTCGCTCAAATCAGTGGAGATCGACGGCGGCAAGCGGGACGTGTCCAGCGGCGACCTGTACATGCAATACGAGTGGAAGCCGGTCGAGAACTTCACGGTGTTGCCGGGGATTCGGCTGGAAGAACATTCGACTTTTGGTGAACATGTCAACGCGTCGATCAACCTGATGTACAATCCGCATCCACGCTTGCGCATTCGCGGTTTTCATGGCGGTGGATTTCGCGCGCCTTCAATCAAGGAATTGTATTTCCGGTTCGACCACTCGGCGGCTGGATATATCGTGGTTGGCGGCGGGGTAGATCTGCGGCCGGAAAAGTCGCGCAACAGTTCAGTGTCGCTTGAGTACAGCTACGAGGGGATCGGCCTGCATCGCGTGACGTTTTTCTACAACGACATCAATGACATGATCGAATTCAACCTGACGGGATTTTCGCCGACTTATTGGCGCGGTATCTACAAATACGAGAATGTTTTCAAGGCCTACACGCGCGGAATCGAATGGCAGAGCGAGATCAAGGTCAATCATCATATCGACTTCTCGCTGTCTTATACCTGGCTGACCGCGAAAAATCGCGAGACCGGGCACTGGCTGCTGAATCGTCCCGAGCATTCGCTCAAGCTGCTGCAGTCGCTGCATTTCGACAAGGCGGGGTTGATCATCACTGCGTGGGCGAGCTGGTACTCGGGCAAACTCTGGGTGCCGCTGGGCGAGCAAAATAATTTCGAATCGGACATCTGGGCGCCGACGCGTCGCGATGTCAATTTGAGCGTGTCACAACGCGTGTGGAAGAATGTCGAGGTATTCGCGCGCGGCGAGAACTTGACCGATGACGTCGAGGTCGATTTCGGCTACTGGCCGGGGCGGACCTTCTACGCCGGAGTTCGTTGGAATGGAAAATAAAATTACGAAACAACATAACTATAGAAAGGAAGCACTGATGAGGTACTTCAAATTATTAGCGGGCATTGCGATTTTGGCGGCGGCGCTGGTTGGCTGCTCAAATGATGACAATGGGACGGGGCCGAACCAACCTGACAATACGGCGTCAACGACGTGGGATGGCGTCGGCAAGTTCTGGGTTACTAAGTTAAACGCTAGCGCCGTATTGACCAGCGACTACGCGTATTATAGCTTTGCGAAGCGGGACACTGTGTCTTTAACGGATGCAGAAGCCAAGACTTCCAATAGCTGGGACATCGCCTTCAAGAAGAGTTACATCAAGACCAACGGCGGAAAATCCGGTCCCGGGGATGCGAAGGGTGTGGACTTGGTCACTGCCGGAATCGTTGCAGAAGACCAGTTTGAAGATGTCGACACGGCAGAACTCAACGCTGTGGAAGCATCGGATTGGATGTCCGATGGCTACGATTTTGCCCTCGACAGTCTGTGGAACTACAATCAAGCTACGCACCAGCTTAGTCCGAAGCAGTACGTGTACATACTGTCTGATGCAATGGGTAATATGGTGAAATTCCAGTTGCTGAATACAATTGGGGGCGGCGCACCGCCACAACAGGGCAAAATGGTCATCAAATATTTCTATCAGCCGATAGTCAGTTCTTCGAGCGTAGCCGGCGACGCTGAAGTTGATACCATCGATGCTCCGGGTGGATTCTATTTTGATTTCTCAAGCGGTCAAGTCGTAACACCTGCCGATCCGGCGAATTCGACTGACTGGGATATCAGAGTTTACTCATACGACATCTATCTGAACGGATCAATTTTTGGTCCCGGTCTCGGCGCTGGGTTCCCGGTTTATGACGGACTCGTCGACAAGACGGATTTCGATGCCGTCGCGAGCGTCAACCAATTTGGCCCGCCGCGCTGGGTACTCGATGAAAGCCAGTCGGCCTTCACGGTGTCGGATTGGTACAATTACAATTTTGCAAATCACCAATTGACGTCGAAGAAACACACCTATCTCGTGCAAGTTGGCGGCAAAAGCTACAAGGTCTTCATTGTGACCTATTACGACCAAGACACGCAAGCGAGCGGCCACTATACGATCAACTGGGTTGAACTATAGACGGCTGGGTATCCATATCAAAAACAAAACGCGGCGGATGCTACCATCTGCCGCGTTTTCATTTGTGCGAAACTATTCTATTCGTGATGAAGCGCTACGCAGCTACGATCTCAACCAACTCAATGTCAAAAACCAAATCTTCGCCAGCCAAAGGATGATTGGCGTCAAGCGTAACCAAAGTGCCTTCGACCTTGGTGACCGCGACATTGACCATCGATCCGTCGGGCTGCTCCATGCGCAGATTCAAACCAACCACGGGCTCGATCTCGGGTGGAAACTCCGAGCGTTCGACCTCGATGACCAACCCCGGTTTGCGCGGGCCATAGGCGTCCGCCACCGGAACCGTGACGCTGGTCTTGGCACCGATGACCATTCCCAAAACGGCGCGGTCGAAACCGGCGATGACTTGCTCGGAGCCGACAATAAACTCAAGCGGATCATTGCCGACCGAACTGTCGAAAACGGTGCCATCGGTGAGCTTGCCGGTGTAGTGAACGCGGACGGTGTCGCCTTTTTGGGCTGCGGCCATGTGGGGCTCCTCTCGGGATATTGTTAGCACGTAGCCGAGAGGTGCCCGAATACGCAGATTAAGTGCAAAAAATTCCGCGTCCATAATATGATTTCAGCGGCATTTGTCAATTATTCTTGCGGGGTAATTGAGTCGCAGGAAGAACGCGGACAAAAACGTCCAGTCATGCCAGATTGAAGCAACTCCTTGCGGCAGGCATCGTAATGTAATATCAAATGGCTATGAGTGAATCGTGGATTGTGACCTCCGGGCTGTGCCGATATTACCAGCGCGGACCGCAAGAAATTCGCGCCGTGGACAGTGTTGATCTCAACATCGCCCGCGGCGAATTTGTCGGGATTGTCGGATCCTCCGGCTCGGGCAAATCGACGCTGCTGAATCTTCTCGCCGGACTGGATACGCCCAGTTCCGGTAAGATCGAAATCGGCTCCATTGCGTTGAGTTCGTTAAGCCGCCGCGAACTTGCCGGTTACCGTGCGCGTCGCGTGGGGATGATTTTCCAGACCTTTAATTTACTCGCACATCACACGGCGCTGCGCAATGTCGAAGTCGCTCTGTATTTCAACGACACGCCGCACAGTGAACGCCGCCCGCGAGCGGTTGAAATCCTCAACCGCTTGGGAATGGGCGACAGGCTCGATCATCGTCCGGCCAGCCTCTCCGGCGGCGAGCAGCAGCGTGTGGCAATTGCGCGCGCCTTGGTCAAACGTCCGGAAGTAATCTTCGCCGACGAGCCGACGGGAAATCTCGATTACGAAAACGCGCGGCAGATCGCCGAACTGCTGACAGATTTCAACAAAGAGGGTCTGACGGTCGTGATGGTGTCTCATGACTTGGAATTGGCGCGCAGCATCTGTACCCGAATCGTGAAAATGCACTATGGCCGCGTGGTCGAAGATTCCGAGGTTGCCCGGTGACCAGCTATGATCTGATTACCGCCGCGGCGGAGAATCTCTGGCGCATGAAACTGCGCTCGTTCCTGACGATCTCCGGCGTGGTGATTGCGATCGCCGCGTTTGTCTCGATGTTATCCTTCGGCGCCGGAAATCAGAAATATGTCAGCAATCAATTCGAAAACTTCGGGCTGCTCTCAACGATGCAGGTCTATCCGCGCGACATCGACGTCGACAAGGACTCGAGCAGCGCGCCGCTGTTGAACGATTCAGCGTTGGCAATACTATCGAAGATACCGGGCGTGAGGCTGGCGTATCCTTTAGAAGCTTTCGAGGTCACTGCCCGGCTCGGCGACAGCACAGCGACTTTGAATGCGCAGGCAATATCGGCCGACGTTTCGCAAACGAAGGCGCTGTCGCAGTTCGTTGCGGGCGGGCGTTTTGAAAGCGACAGCGCGCTGCAGGTGGTTGTCACGCGCGATTTTCTTAAACGCGTCGGGATTGCGGAACCGGATTCGATCATTGGAAAGAAACTCGCGGTGACCGCCAAGTTGATTCGCATCGACAGCGCGTTTGTGGCGATCATTAAAGATAAAGACGGCTCGCTGCGCAAGCGCATGAAGGCATTGGAGCTTGATTCAGTTTTCGAGGGCGACTACGCCAAGCGGGTATTGCGCCGTGAAGCTACCGAAGCGATTCGCCGCTTTCTCGACGGGTTGATGAACGCGCGCGAAACGGTCACCGAATCGCTGACCGTTACCGGTGTGCTCGCAGGCAGCCGCGAAGGCCCGATGCGCATCGAGCAAGTAATCGTGCCGATGGCGGCAGCGCGGAGGTTGAACGCGGGCGATTTTACATTTACTCCGTCGACCTTGCTGCGGGCGATGGATGCCGGCGCGCTGCCGGACATTTTCGCGGAGAGTAACGTTAAGACATACCCCAAGGTGACGCTTGACCTTGATCCGCATGTGCCGTTTGCGGGCATTCGCGACTCGATCAAGGCATTGGGATTTGAGCCGCGCAGTTTCGCCGAGCAATTCGAAGAGATTCAAAAGATGTTTATCTACTTCGACATGGCGCTCGGCCTAATCGGATTGATCGCGCTGGTGACGGCTTCGCTGGGCATCGCGAACACGATGATCATGTCGATTCTCGAACGCCGCCGCGAAATCGGTGTGCTCAAGGCGCTGGGCGCCGACGATTCCGATATCCGGCGAATATTTCTCTACGAAGCTGCAGCGATCGGAACTGCCGGAGCAGCGCTCGGAATCGTGTTTGGCTGGCTGATCGCGCGGGCAGCATCGTTTGTGGCGCAGGGATTCATGCGCCGCGAGGGGATAGAACCTATCGAATTATTTGCGACGCCGTGGTGGTTGATTGGAATTGCGTTGGGATTTGGAATAGTTGTAAGTCTCTTGGCCGGCTATTATCCGGCACGACGCGCCGCGCGGCTCGACCCGGTCGAGTCGTTGCGAAATGAGTAAATACAACCCCCTAACCCCCTTTGCTAAGGGGGTATCGAGCGGACAGACACAGCGATTATTTCGCTGCTGCGCCGCCGCCCCAGATGCCGATATCGGAGCGGCTGCCGTCCAAGTCGGTCAGCACCGAATCACCGGCATTAATCAATGGCGATATCTGCAACAGGCGGAAAGTAATCGTATCCATAAACATCGGATTGACCGAGAGGTTGCCGAACTTGCCGGTCAGGTCGGCGATCTCCTGATAGTTTGCCGCCCACTTGATATCCTTGCCTTTTTCCGTTGTCGGAGCGGCGCGTTCGGCGGCGATGATTTCCGGATCGACATAGATGTTGTTATTCGCGATCACAAAATCGTTCGGATTGCCAAGCATCCAAACGCCGACGCAGGGACAAACCCACATCGCCCGCCAGCCATTATTGTAAACAATATTATTCATGAACACACCGCGCGGACCGAGCTTGAGCGTCCGGTCGCCCCAATTCGCAAAACCGCAATTGCCGTTGCGATAGATCAGATTGTTGGTGGCTTCCATAAATGACTCGCCGGTCGCGATCATGCCCCAGCCGAGGCAATCTTGCACGATGTTGTTGCGCGCGACGACGCGTGAAGTCCCGAACGAGCCGATGCCTTTCCAGAAATCGCTGACACGGTTGCGCAGGATGGTGGCTTGCGCGTCCCAGGTGACGCCGATACCGGCGCCGCGGCCCTTGCTGATGACATTGTCGGCGATGAACGCTTTGGCGCCGCGATAGAGCGCGATGCCGTCCCAGCCGCCGTTGATGATCCGGTTATTCATGATGAACAATTCGGAGCCTTCACGAACGAATATCCCGCCGACGCCGACGATTACGGTCGTGTCGCGGTTGTCGTTGTTGATGATTTCGCAATTGCGCACGGTCAAGCGGGAGAACTTGGCGACGATTGCGGCGTCGGTGGCGTTGCCGTCGCGGTCGCGAACGGCGCCGGTGATGCGGACATTTTCGATACTCGAACCCCAGCTATTCATGAACAGCACGCCGTAGCCAGCGCCGGTGACCAAAGTCACCGAGTCGCTGCTGGAGCCCTCGATGGTGAGCGCTTTGTCTTTTATCACATAGCCATAGGAAGCTTCGACCGGAGTTGCGGGCTCGAGGCAATTCCCGCAGAGTTCTTCCGTGAACTTGGTCCCGGTGGCAGTGTAGGTACCGTTGAGTAGAACGATCTTGTCGCCGGTTTGGGCGGAATCGATGGCAACTTGAAGCCCCGTAAAGGGCGAGCGGAACGAGCCGTCGCCGCCGGGTTCGGCGTCGGCTTTGACAAAGATTGTGTTACTTGCTGGTTGGTATTGCGGGGCGCAGGCCAATGCCAGGGCGCCGAAAATCATCAGAATTATTATCAAAAAACGCACGAGTCCTCCACTTGCGAGATTGATTTAAACTATATAAGTTTGCCGCTGATGAACAGGAAAAAAAGCAGTACGGCCACGTTGCCGACTAACTTAAGCTTGTTCGAACAGTCGTTTCTGGTGCAGCCGGCCAGATCGGAGCAGCCCAGCAACGGGTTACTGCCAACAGTCGACGAGCTATACGCGCGCTTCCATCATTTTAACGTCAAGTACTTTGCCGGTAAACTGCCGACGCCGCGGATACGCTATTCGTCGCGGATGCTTTGCGCCGGGCAGTATATCCGCAGCCGCGTCGAAATCGTGCTGTCGAGCAAATATCACGAGTTGTTCCCCGAGGATGTCGACGACACCCTCAAGCACGAAATGATTCATATCATCCATTTCAACCACAATGCCGACTTTAAGCGCGAGGCGCAGCGCATTGGGGCTTCCGTCAAGGCGAAAGCGCATTCGCAATTGCGGCTGCCGGCGCGCTATGTCTATCTCTGCAAAGCCTGCAAGACCGAATATCCGCGCCGCAAGCGGTTAATATCGGCCTCGTGCGGCAAGTGTTCGCCCTCCCGATTTGATCCACGATTTAAGTTGTCGTTGAAGAAGAAGCTGAAGTAGCAAGCAGACTACGCAGCTTCGATTTGTCGGGGTTCTGTGTTTGCACTAAATTATACTTGACAAACATGGACTAAAAGCTGATGTTTATCGTAATCTTAATTTAGTCCGACTATTCAAAGGGCCGCCGAGCAGACCCGAAGGCTAGGAATATTATGGCAGATTTACTGGAAACAGTAACAAACCCAATTCACTAAAGGAGGAACTCTATGTGAAAAAGCTCATCTTGATTTTCAGTATCTGCACGTTTGCGTGGCTGGGCATCGCCGGCTGCGGTGATGATGATTGTCCGACGTGTCCGGAGCCGCCGAACAACGGACACTATAGCGGCTTGGCGTATCTGTCGGAGCAATTTGGTTTCAAGGGATTCTACACATACGACACTGACTCCGGCGCAATCGTAGATAGTACCATGCAGCTCGGCTACGCGGCGGGCACTTCTGTCAATGACTTGACTGCCGACGGGAAGTACCTGTCTGTCTGGTATGGGGATACGTTGGGAATTGAGACAAGGATCTATGAAACGGCGACGATGCGGGTGGTGCACGTCTTGTCTAACATTGCCATAAGCAACTTCACGGAGGACGGTAAGTTTCTTATCGGCAACCGGGGCCGCGCGGTTTCCAAGTTTCTCGTGCCTTCATTCAACAAAGTTTTCGAGGACACTATCATTGATGATGACGCCCGTTATCGGGTTCATAGTCCGAACCGTTCAATTTTTGCTGTCGCCGGAAACTACAAGATCTATCAGATATCTTAAGATTCAATGAAGATCGTCCATCAATGGACTCCAGTCGATGAACAGGGCATTCCGATTTTCATGGTTCATTTCGACGTCCATCCAAACGGAAATCTCCTCTATTCTGTCGGATCTTCCGGCTCAACGCGCTTCTTTGTTTATGATTTGACCAATAGCCGATTGATCGCGTCGTTTCCGCTGGTGAGTTACTGGGGCGACTTGAGGGTCAATCCCGACGGCAGTGAGGTTTGGGTAACTGATCCGGGCCGAGTTGAAATTCCTTTTGCGCCGCCGGATGTGGGGACAGTCTTTATTTTTGACGCCTATACGGGCGCACATTCTGGAGGAATTTCGCTCTACGGATACATCGCCGATGATCCGGCCGAGCCGTTGGATGCTAAAAGGGTGGATTTCTCACCGGATGGAAAAGAGGCCTATATTACTACGGGGGCACTCGGACCGCGGGAGAATCTGGGTACGATTCTTAGATTCGACGCACGTTCGCGAAAATTGATTTCCAACATATTTCCAAACATTGACCGCTCTCCCCACGGCGTTGTCGTGGGGCCACGGCCGTAAAGTGGAGGCAATGTATGCAAAAGAAACAAATTCTGACCGCCATTATCCTGTTGCTTATTACAACCCAAGCAATGGCGTCTGATTGGTGGTACTTTCACCGCGATGGTTCAAGAGAAATCTTGCAGCCCAGCAGCGAAATCTTGACGATCAAATTCAATTCACCCGATCCGGGGCAACAATTGATTGAGTCGATCCAAGTTGCAACGGCACTTGCCGATGACTACGCGCCCACAAGAGTCGGTCCCGGATTCTGGCAATTTGGCATTGATCCGAGGACAGATCTCGACGAACTAATTCAAAGTCTGCTGGCAATTCCACAAGTTCTGTTCGTAAATCCAGTCTTTGAGCCGGTAGCCCACCCGAAGCGGTCTTGCCACTCCACCTGTCTTTGTCTCATCAACTAAATATCCCAACCACGAATATCAATCAATGAAATCGCGTAGGGTGGGTGTTTGTGGCGTTATCGAGAAAGTCCCACCCTACGCTCCGTCAACGGAATAACTTTGCTCTGCAACAGACGACGATGGTGTCGCGACATTTTTCGATGTCGGGGTTCGCTTCGGGTGGGCTACCGGGTCGGTCGACGTCAAATGAATAAGGGCGACTGCAAGTCGCCCCTACGAAAGCCCTACGTTGGCTGTGTCGAATTCGGGATGGTTACTTCGCGGCGGCGAAGACCTTGTTGACCTCATCCCAATTGATCACATTGAAGAATGCCGCGATGTACTCGGGGCGGCGATTTTGATACTTGAGATAGTAGGCGTGCTCCCAGACATCGAGGCCGATGATCGGTTTCTTGCCGTTGGTCAAGGGCGAGTCCTGATTGGCGGAGCCGACGATTTCGAGCTTGCCTCCGGAGGCAACCAGCCAAGCCCAGCCGGAGCCAAAGACGCCCGCTGCGGCTGCCGTGAATTTTTCCTTGAACTGATCCTGCCCGCCGAACGCGCTGTTAATAGCATCGGCGACCGGTCCGCCGTACTTGGTGTCCTTCTTGAGAATCTTCCAGAAGAACGAGTGGTTGGCGTGCCCGCCGCCATGGTTGCGAACCGCAGTGCGGATGGCTTCCGGGACATTGTTGAGATCGGCGACCAAGTCTTCGACCGACTTTTTTTGGAGTTCCGGATGCGCGGCGGTAGCTTCGTTCAATTTGGTCACGTAAGTCTGATGATGCTTGGTGTGGTGAATCGTCATCGTTTCCTTATCGATGAACGGTTCGAGCGCGTCGTACGCGTAGGGTAGATTGGGAAGTTCGTATGCCATAGTGACTCCTTAGTACAGATTTTACGGTTCCATTCGCGGGTTTCCCAAGCCAAACAAGGGCAACCTGGGTCAATTCTCTCCCCGCTAAGTTAACTATACGAAGTCAGACTTTGAAATTTTGGAGATATCGGTAGATATCCGGCTTAAATAAATGTTGTCAAATGTCGACCATACCATTATCAGCACTATGCAGACCGTTGTGGGAGAGTATCTCGATATAAGAGATAAGTGAATAGGCGATTGCGGGTGAGCCGATGATGAAGCTGATGTTAGCTTTGGAAAAGCTGCCGCGGGGGGCGAATATCGTACTCGCGACGGTATTTGTAATCGCAATAACCTTGATCTACTTCCTTACTGGCTCACAGATCGCAATCTCAATTTTCTTTCTCGCACCAATTACAATTGTGACCTGGAGTTCCGGACTACGCACTGGAATAGTCTTTTCAGTCCTCTCCATTGTTGGTTGGGCCGTGGCCGATTATTTTAACGGTTTGCATGACGAACGGTTGGCGTGGTTTCTGGTCAATGAAATCCTGCGCCTGCTGCTGTTCGTTGCCGGTGCATCAGTGCTCGCGGCGCTTAAACGATTAGTCGAGGAGCACAAAATGGCAGCCCGGGTTGATGAACTGACCGGAATTGCGAATCGCCGCGCATTCTATGAAGCCGCACGTTCGGAGATTGCCCGGGCGAATCGCAACCCCGGACCATTTACGGTCGTATTCACCGACATCGATAATTTCAAGAATGTAAATGACAAGTTCGGACATTCGGTGGGCGATCGTTTGCTTTCGATGACGGCAAGCATCATGCGTCAGAATGTGCGCGAGATCGATCAGGTTGCGCGTTTGGGCGGCGATGAATTCGTGATCTTGCTGACGGGAACTGATTCAAACGGCGCCAGTACTGTGATGGAACGCCTACGCAGCGATCTCACCGATATGGCGAAAAAGAACAACTGGCCCATATCGTTCAGCGCCGGCGCAGTGACATTCACCAGACCGCCGGAGTCAGTGGACGAGATGATAACGAAGGCCGATTCGCTGATGTACGCTGTCAAGCAAAGCGGCAAAGATCACATTCGCCAGGAGAGCAGTTAGTCCTGCCTGGAAACTCCCCTTTTTCTCTTCACGAAAGAATCTTAGCCGGCAGCCATCATTCCTTCGACATTCTTGATATGTCCCATTTCGAATTGGCTTAGGTATTCGAAGGTCTTACGAACGTCCTCTTCCTTGGAGACTTTGGCTGCCTTTGAATAGAGCTCATAAGCTTCCTTTTCGAGTTGCAGGGCGATATCGAGAATTTCGGACTTTGACTTGGCGGCTTTGACCTGCGCAATGCGCTGGACGTGCTTGTCGCCCATCGATTCATCGATAAGCGGCAGTTCGTCGCGATTCATGATGTCGCGGTAAGTGACCCATTTTTCTGAACGAACGTGCAGATCGTACTGGTGTTCGAGGGTCAGGAAGTGCTTGCGCTCTTCACCGGCGAAGTGGAGCATAGTGGTTTTGACGCCTTGGTCGGCTATCTTTTCGGCACCGAGCCGATAGAAGACGTAGGCTGCAATTTCGGCTTGAATTCCTGCGGTTAGGAACCCAAGGGCTTCGGGGCTAATAGTCATTTCAATACCTCACTAAAAAGATACCATTTACTCCAAATATAGAAAGGCGGATGGTTAAGTCAAGGATTTCTGACTTCGAAGAGCACAAATTGAGTAGTTACAAGAGGATGCGACTGCCGGTATTGATGTCGAATAGGTGGACATTGTTGGTGTCGTACATGAGGCGGACACTCTGTCCGACTGCTACCGGGGACTCATAGTTACTAAGCGCAGTCACAGCAGTATTTCCGACATTTCCGATCAAATACGTCGAATTACCGTGAAATTCGGTGTGCTCGACTACCATCGCGGGACCAGTCGGGTCGGATGTAGCCAGCAACTGGTCAGGTCGGATGCCGAGTCGATACTTGCCATCCGGGGCAGATGTCGGCAGGAAGGCGACACGCTGGAATGACGTTTGGCACGCACCATCGGAAATCTCGATCTCGATGATGTTCATCGGTGGCGAGCCGATAAAGCGCGCCACAAAGAGATTGGCGGGTTGATGGAATATCTCTGTCGGCGTGCCGATTTGCATGATCGCACCCTTGTTCAAGACGACGAGGCTGTCGGCCATAGTCATGGCTTCGGTCTGGTCGTGGGTGACATAGACAGCGGTCTTGGCCATCTTTTGCTGGAGCGAGCGCAGTTCGCCCCGCATCTGGTTGCGGAGCTGGAAATCAAGGTTCGAGAGTGGCTCGTCAAAGAGGAAGATCTTCGGATCGCGGATAATTGCCCGGCCGACCGCGGTTCTTTGGCGTTCGCCGCCGGAGAGCGTTTTTGGATAGCGATCGAGCATGGAAGTCAGTCCGAGCAGCCCAGCGGTCTCGGTGACTTTGACAGCAATTTTGTCTTTGGGTACTTTGGCGACCTTGAGCGGGAAGGCGAGATTTTCGCGCACCGTCAGATGCGGATAGAGAGCATAGTTTTGAAACACCATCGCGACATTGCGCCGACGGGGTTCCTGTCCGGTGATATCGACGCCGTCGACCAGGATTGAGCCCTCATCGGGTAGTTCCAGCCCGGCGATCATGCGCAGCAGAGTTGATTTTCCGCAGCCGGAAGGGCCGAGGAAAACGGTCAAATCACCGCCGGAAATCGACAGATTCAGGCGCGGAATAACTTCATTGGCGCCAAAGCGCTTGACGACGTCGCGAAATTCGATTTTGCTCACGAAGGGAATCTATTTTCCTGGCGCGCCGGCACCAACTAAAATTGAGTAATCGCGAACCAGTGCCGATATAGAAAGTGAGGGATTACACCAAAGCTAACTTGAGCAGTCAGGCTCCGGCGGAGTGGAAAGCACAATGAGTAGAGAGATGTCGAAAGTATTGGTAGTTGACGACGACCCGAATTTGACGGATTTGCTTGTAGATACGCTTTCCGCCATTGGCTACGAGCCCTACGAAGCCAGTTCGGCGCATGCTGCGCTGGATGTATTGCGCAAGGTGCGAATTGATTTGGTGATCTCCGATATCAACATGCCGGAGATGTCGGGAATCGAACTATTGCAGGAAATCAAGAAGATCAATCGCCGGTTGCCGGTGATGTTGATTACCGGAATCGGCAGCGACGGAATCCGCGATCAGGCTTACTCAAAGGGCGCCGACGGGTTTTTGGCGAAACCGTTTCGGATTGGAACAATGGAATCGGAGATCGGCAAGATGCTGCAAAGCCTGCGCAAGCGCCGTATCGTGGTGATTGATGATAACGAAGAATTTCTTAGCAGCCTCTGCCAACGCCTGGCAGAGCAAGACAACGAAGTCAATTCATTTACGACGGTTAAGAGCGCGTCCGAGTTTCTCGCAAATAATCCAGTGGATCTTATTATTACGGACTTGAAAATGCCGGATGGCGACGGGTTGAGCCTCGTCAACCAATTGCATACGCGATTCCCCAATTTGCCGGTCGTGATGATTAGCGCTTACGCGACAGACGATTTGCTGGAGAGAATCCGCTTGGCTGGAGTGCAGAAATTCCTGCCCAAGCCGGTAGACTTCGGCGAACTCGAGACTCTCGTCAAGTCGTGCGCCGTCATCAAAGATTGAGCGTACCCAGCTTTCCCACAAAATCACTTTTTGGAGCCGTTATTCGCGGCGAGTACGCGGATCATCTCGCTGTGAATGCGCCCGTTGGATCCAAGCAATCGGTCCGAGTAGATTGAAAAGGGATTGCCTTCGAAATTGGTGATCTTGCCGCCGGCTTGTCTGACGATCAAGACACCGGCCGCCATGTCCCAAGTGTGCAGTTTCAACTCCCAGTAACCATCGAAGCGACCGCAGGCGAGATAGCAAAGGTCGAGCGCCGCAGAACCGGCTCGACGAATCGCACGTGCGGTCCGGACGAAATTCGCAAAATTGTCAAGGTTGTTGATACGGCTGGTGCGGATGTCGTAGGGGAATCCGGTGGCGAGCAGTGATTGTTCGAGACGGCGGCGATCGCTGACCTTGATGGGCTCGCCGTTCAGACGCGACCTGTCGTGCTTGGTAGCAGTGAAGAGTTCATCGCGGGTCGGATCATACACGCAGCCGACGATGACTTCGCCGCGATATTCCAACGCGATTGACACGCACCAGACCGGGAAAGTGTGGGCGTAGTTGGTTGTGCCGTCGAGCGGATCGATGATCCATTTGAAATCGGAAGCCAGCTCTTGAACGCTGCCTTCCTCGGTGAGAAAAGACGCCTCGGGAAGCGCCTTGCGCAGGCGGGCGACGATTAGTTTCTCGGCGGCCAAATCCATTTCGGTGACGAGATCGATGCGCCCCTTGAACTGCACCTTGCGATTTTTCTGCACGTTGTCGAGGAGCAACCTGCCGGCAGCCTTTGCGGCGTTCGACGCAGCAGCGAGGTACTTTGTGGTCATTGCAGCGGTAATTCTCATGCGCCGCGCGTCACTTCCTGATCTTGATACTGAAGTTGATAGAGTCGCCAATATATTCCCCGCAGTTTCAGTAGTTCTTCGTGCTTGCCTTGTTCGACAATGCGGCCTTTGTGATATACCAAAATTTTGTCTGCCTCTTTGATTGTAGAGAGGCGGTGCGCAACGATCAGCGAAGTGCGGCCCTCAAAGAGTTTCTGGATTGCTTTCTGGATGATCGTCTCGGTTTCGTTGTCGACAGATGACGTCGCCTCATCGAGAATCAACACGCGCGGATTGTAGGCCAGGGCTCGCGCAAAACTGACTAGCTGGCGTTGGCCAACCGAAAGCGATCCGCCGCGTTCGCCGACTTTGTGATCGAATCCATTTTCGAGGCGGTTGACAAACGGCAACAGCCCGACACGTTCGGCAGCCGCGACCAATTGTTCTTCCGTGATATCCTCGTTGCCCAATGTGATGTTCTCGCGAATGGAGCCGGAGAAGAGGAATACATCCTGCAGAACCAAACCGATTTGTTCGCGGACAAATTGCGGATGCAATTCGCGGATATCGATGTTATCGAATTTGATGGCGCCGCTGTTGATATCGTAGAAGCGGCATATCAAAGAGACGGATGTCGTTTTGCCGGAACCGGTCGCGCCCACGAGGGCGACCTTTTCGCCGGGACGAATTTGCAGATTTATGTCGTGCAGGACCTGGTGGTCTTTGTTATAGGCGAAATTGACGTTCTCGTAAGAAATCGCGCCGGAGAAATTCGGAATCGTCTTGGGATCTGCCGGCACAGTAATATCCGACTTGGTATCGAGAATATTGAATACGCGCTCGGCGGCCGCCATGGCCGACTGGAGAATATTGTATTTTTCCGCAAGGTCACGAATCGGGCGGTAGAACATTTCGACATATTGAATAAATGCGACTAAAGTTCCGAAACTGATAGCCTCCTGCACAACCTGGCCGCCGCCATACCAGACGATTAGGGCAAGACTTATGGCGCCGATCAGTTCGACGATCGGGAAGAAAACGGCATAATACAAAATCGAGCGTTTGTGCTGATCCATCAATTCAGTATTAACCTTCTCAAACCGCGCCATCGTCTTGCGCTCCTGCACAAAGTTTTGGACTTCGTTGATGCCGGCGAGGTGCTCCTGCGTGAAGGCATTGAGTTTGGCGATCATGATGCGGATTTCGCGATACGAATCGCGCACGCGCTTGCGGAACACAAAGGTCGCGCCAATAATTAGCGGCAGGATGATAAACGTGACCAACGATAGCTTGGGCGAGAGAATCATCATCACGACGACGATGCCGGCCAGTGTGACGATGTTGCCGAGAATGTCGACCACACCGGAGGCGAACATTTCGTTGAGTGCGTTGACATCCGAAGTGACGCGGGTTAGAAGACGGCCGGAAGGATTCTTGTCGTAAAATCCAAGATGCATCGATTGGATATGCGCGAATAGCTTTTGCCGCAAGTCGTACATCGCGCTTTGGCCGATCCACTCCATGATGCGGATTTGACCATAGCCGGTGAGAAATTCGACAAACATGATGACGAGCAATTGAATTGCTATGATGATGAGCCCGTCGGCGTCGCCGATGGCGATGTGCTCGTCGAATGCGACCTTGATCAGATACGGGGTGGCCAACTGTGCGACCATGGCGACCAAAAGAAGCAACAATGCGAGACCGACGTAAATGCGATACGGGCGCAAGTACACAAGCAGGCGCCGCATTAGTTGGGCGTCGTAGCCTTTGCCGAGTTTGTCTTCGTCGCGATAGTCTTGCATGATTAGTCGAGCAGCTCCAGTTCGCTGGAAAGCAATTCACGGCGGATGATTTCGTAGTAGCGGCCCTGTTTAGCGATTAACTCGTCGTGGGTGCCACGTTCGACAATAGTTCCTTGATCGAGAACGATGATGCGATCGGCGCGGCGAATTGTCGATGGGCGATGGCTGATTAACAAAGTGGTGATCTGGCCGCGCGCGGCTTTGAGACGTTCGAGGATCAGCTCTTCGGTCTGCGTATCAACGGACGAGAAAGCGTCATCGAGAATGAGAAGACCCGGTTGTTTGAGCAAGGCGCGAGCAATCGCAGCGCGTTGTTTTTGGCCGCCGGACAATGTGATGCCGCGCTCGCCGAGAATTGTGTCATATTTGTACGGGAACGATTCGATTTCATTTTCGAATGCAGCAACCTCGGCAGCCTCGCGGACTTTGTCCATGTCGAGAGACGGCTGCGAGAGTGCGATGTTGGCGGCGATGGTATCGGAGAACAAGTACGAATCCTGGCGGACATAACCGATCATGCCGCGCAAATCGTCGACGGCCATGCGGTTGATGTCAACATTGTCGATGAAGATCGTACCGTCGGGAATTTGATAGCCGCGCAACAGCAGTGAAATCAGCGTGGATTTGCCCGAACCGGTTGAGCCGACAATCGCGAGGATCTCGCCGGGTTTGACCTCGAAGTCAATATGATGCAGAACCTGTGTCTTGCTGCCCGGGTAGGTGAATGACAAATTGTTGATGCGCAATGCGCCAGCCGGATGCGAGATGTGCTCGGGATTCTCCGGTGAGACAATTTCAGGGATTTCGCGCAGAAGATTCTCGATCCGTTCCAGCGAAGCCGTGCCGCGCTGATAGAGAGAAATTACCCAACCGACAGCAAGCATCGGCCAGACCAGCATGAGCAAGTAAGTCATGAAAGCGACATACTCGCCTTTGGTGATGGTGCCTTTGATGACATCGGAGCCGCCGATGAGAATGACGATTAATACGACGGCACGGACCAAGAAGATGATAGTCGGCATCAGGAGCGCGCGGACCTTAACGAGATCGAGATTTAGGCGAACGTACTTGCGATTGACTTCCTCGAAACGCTTCTCCTTATTTTTCTCGCGGCGATATGCTTTGATGACGCGAATTCCAGACATCGATTCCTGGACAAATGACGAGAGCGCGGAAAAGTGATCCTGAATGCGCATGAAACGGCGATGTGTTTGTTGCCCAATCTGCCACATGGCGATAGTCAGAAGCGGCAACGGAATCAGCGAGTAGAGCGTCAGGGTCGGCGAAATCTTGATCATGTAGTAGAAGGCGACGATGCTGACCATCAAAGTGTTGATGATCTGCATCACGGCGGGGCCAATCATCATGCGCACCGATTCGATGTCATTCGACATGCGCGCAATAATATCCCCGGTCGGCGTGCGCTGGTAGAAAGATGATGACAATTTCAGAAGATGGTCGAAGATTTCGTTGCGCAACTCGAATTCGATATCGCGCGACGCCCAGATGATGGTGCGGCGGGCGAAGAAACGAAAGATCCCGGCGATCAACGTTACGCCGACAATAGCGAGTGCAAACCAGGGGAGCACGCCGGTAGCGACCATCGACATGGCATGCTGAAGGCCGAAGTAGGCGTCGGAAGGCGCCCACGATGTAAGGCTGGGGTTTTCCAGCGAGTCGATAGCTTCGCGTAGCAGCCAGGGCGACATGCCGAGGAAGATATTCGAGCCAGCAAGAACTACGATTCCGCCCAGGAAATACCACATGTATTTCCGGTAGTACTTTCGGAGTGTGTTTTTGCCGCTTTGCGCCGGGGTATGAGTCAACTATCCAAACCTATAGAATTCTGCTTATAGCCAAGAAACGACGTGTCATCTTATAACGCCAAAAACTGCGATTTGGCACAATGATTTTTTTGGCAGGTTGAGGCAATCGCTAAATGCAAAACTGGCCGGAGCAACGGCGAATCAGGCCGGTAAATCCGGTTCGTCGACCGCGGATTTGTTCGCCAGGGTCAGTTGCAATGACCACGATTCACCGGGGCCGAGTTCGAGCTTCCAGTGGGGAAGAACTATCGTGCCTTGCATGACCTTTTCGAATCCGCCCTCGGACAGCGAGACGGTCCACAGAGGATGGGTCCAGATTGTCGCAGGCCGGCTGGAATTGATGCTCAACAGGAAGCGATAGAGACGGCTATACATTGCCAGTGAGGAGCGAGCGGCTAACTCGTGACCGGCGCCAAGAACGAGGCGGCCTTTTTCTGCGTCGATCAGGTAAGCCTCGGTATCCGGGAACGGGTAGCTGCCGATGCCGATTTCGATTCCGAAAACGACGGATAATTCAAGCGCGCTCTCGTTTTTCATTAGATAATCAGCAGTAAGGGAATCCTTAGACGATTCGAATTGCAGCGACTTGGTCAGTGCGACCTCGACCGGACCTTGCCACGAATTGACAGTATGACGCCGTGTCAGGACAATTGAAGCCGAGTTCTTTCCGGACGTGACTGCTGCGGAATAAGGTAGATCGGAGCCGCCGGACTCGGACTTGAGTTTGCCGCTTGCGAAATCGGCGGCGCTTGTGCTGTCGGCAAAGAAATGATCGACGAAGATCCCGCGGCGGGTTTTGTCTTCAATCAATAATTGCTCGAGGCCTTCTTCCTTGACCAGAACCAGGTCATGGATCGATTTCGTTTCGGCGCCGGTGTTTTCATGACGGTGAAGAAGCTTTTCGTGGTATCCTTCTTTGCGCCTGCCGACGATATCGACAAGGTTTTTGGCAATGCCGAAGTGGTCGAGTTCAAGAACTACGCCACCGAGTTGCGGCGCGATGATGGCTTTCAGGTCGGGTGTCGAAACCACGATCTCATCAGTGCCGTCGCAGTCGAAGTCAATCTGCTCGACCTGGACGCCCTTCTTGAGTGCGGGAGTCGCTGCCCGGATGCACGATTCGGCGGCGACGATTTCCTGATATAGCGCACCGCGCAAGTGGGGCAGATACAAGCCGCCAAACACGCCGTGCCAGTAAGGGCAGTTGCATTGTCCGGCGTAGAGAAGTTTGCGCGCCTGCTCGTAGACTGCGGGAGTCAATTTCTTCTGGCAGCGCTCGAGCAAATCGCTGACATACAGCATGCGTTTATGCAGATTGTTGCTTTCGGTGTATTTGGTCTGGAAGTTGCGCCAAAAACCGCCTTTGACAAAAGGCTCGAACTGTTCGTAGAGCTTGGCATCTTTGAGACGGTGGACGAAATCGTTGTATTGTTCAATAGCTGAAACCGGCATCGCCCACTCGTTCATTTCGGAGTAGGAAGCGGTCGGCAAATAGACGCGGCCGCGTGGGGGCACAGACGCCATCGCCTCGCTGAAAGTTATCATCTCGATCCAATCAAGATTGGAGCAAATCAGCTTGAGGAAACGCTCAAGCCAGCCATTGGTGAAGCAGTGTTCATAGGTCTTGGGCCAGACGCCGAACTTTTCGCCGTCATCGGCGTAGACGGCGATGCTGTCGCCCGACTCTGTGGACATGGACCGCAAATAAGCCACGGTTTCTTCGGGATCGGCAAAGGGAATCGTGTAGCGCAGGCGTTTGGCGATAGGGAACAGCGCGGTCATGTAGCCCTGGTCTTCGGTGATGAAATAGCCGTCAAGCTGTGATTCCGCGAGCCCGGAATAGCGGAAATGGATGTCATCGAGAATCGTATAGGCGACGCCGGCTGCGGAAAGATGCTTGGGCAGTGACGGTTCCCAGACGCGCTCGGCCAGCCACATGCCGGTGGGACGGACGCCGAATTCCTTTTCGATGAAATCAGACTGCATGACGATTTGGCCGACTTTGTCGCGGTCGGGGATTGCCGGCAAGATGGGTTCGTAGAAACCGCCAGTCAGCAGTTCAAGCTGGCCGCGGTCCAGCATCTTGCGGATCAAGTCAAAACAGTCGGGGTGATTCTGCTTGATCCAGTCATAGAGAATCCCCGTGAAATGGAGCGAAATGCGGAACTGCGGATATTTGTCCAGCAGTTGCAAGAACGGGAAATACGATTTGTGATACGCGTCTTCGATAACCCAGCCAAAGTTACCGACCGGCTGGTGATTATGTATCCCGAAGCAAAATTTGATCTTCTTCAAAACGCTGCCTTTCAACTACTGTCCAAGTCTTTGACCGCGAACACACTACGCTAATGATATCGGCTGCGAGCGCAAGGACATTTGCTTTTCGCGCCTGGCCGATAGAATAAAACTCTTGACGGATAATATCGACCACTGTAATCTTTAATCAACCATTCTTTACGTGGAGGGAGGTGAGACTGTGCGTAAAGTCCTTGGTATTCTCTTAATCGTTTTTGTCGCCGCATTTATTTTTGGCACCACCAGCCCGGCCGCCGATGCAGGTCCCTGTTATTACAAGTGTAGCTGCACGGGCGCTCCGCTGAAGTGTTGTGTCAACAACGGCGTCGAAACTTGCAAGCCGGCTGGCGGAGTTATTTACTGCCCGGCCATTATTACTTGCTAACTGCAAGCCAGTGATCCCTTGGGATCATCGGATGCAAAACGCCCCACGGGAGCTCTGATGGAATTGGAGCTTCCGTGGGATTAATTTTGATGGAGTGGAATCGTGTTATCAGTTGCGAATGGCGGGAATGAAACCCGGAAGAAAATTCTTAAGAACATCGGTGTCGGTTTCCTAATCCTGCTGGTTGCGGGTGTAGGCGTGTATTTAGGCATGTCGTTTCGGAGCATGCAAGTATCACAGAGCGGGGAATTTTTGCAGAGCGAGGGACCGTCATCAAAGCTGCAAGTCGGCAGCGTTTTTCCGGATCTGCAATTGATGACGGCGGATTCGGGCCAAGTTCGCACTGGCGATTTTGTCGCGAACGACGGTTCGGTGTTCATATTCATGGAGACCGGTTGTCCGCCCTGCGAAACGATGACACAGAAGTGGCAGGATCTGATTAATGAGGGCGAGATTGCGCGCGACCAGGTAGTCGGAATCAGTTTCGAGGCGCCGGCGCATGTTGCGACCTATGCGAAGAAACGCGATCTTACTTTTCCAATCTATGCGGATACCGGCATGGTGTTCTTGCGGGATTATGGAGTGACGGATTATCCGTTGGTGGTCGTTGTCGGCAAGTCTGGAGCGATCAAGATGTATACCTTTGATGCGCGGGTTTCTTTTGTCGCAGATGAGCTCAAAAGGCAGATGGCGAATTAGACTGAGCTTCAGAAATTGCACAAATTTCAATGGTTGAACATTAACTAGTCCAAGAATGGCGACGCGACAACTTTGCTACACTCAGTAGTTATTGATGTGGTGGGTCTTAGCGAAGCGATTTTTCCCGTCCGCCGGGCACGATTTCTGCAAACTTAAATGCGGATAACCACGATTTGCCGATTTCCCCTATTCCTAATTTGGAGCTAAAAATGTTCACACTGCGAACTCTCTTGCGCCCGCATCATTTGTTGTCGCTGGCATCTTTGACGTTATTTGTCATCGCCATAAGTTTGGATCACGGACAGACCGCGCCGGACAAAACAGAATATCTTGGCAACGAAACGAATTTCCATCAGCCGTTCGAGTCCAGGTCCACGATTGGCGGTGACGGAGTCGCTGGGAAATTTTCTACTTCAGCCGGCAAGGATTGGATAAGTCTGCCCTATTCATATCAAGGGCCAAGCCGGCTGTTGCTCGAGCAATCTGAAATCGGTGCTATCCTGCAGTCTTGGGTCGTACAGCAAGCAGACCCTGTTTGACGAGATCTTTGATTACCTCGGAAACGTAGGAGCCGATAGCGGATTCGATGTCGCCGTCGTAAGCCGTCTGGGACTGACCTTGCCAGACGAGATGGTCCGTGCTATTGGCGAAGAGATTGGTTTGCGTCGAATAAACAACACCAGCAGTCTGCCAATAGCCTCCCTCGGTAACGCGGGAGAATTGCTTTTCATTGAACGCGTTTTCATAGACATTGAAATAGGTCGTCTCTGGGACATACTCCTGAACATCGGTCTCGCCGGTTTGGCGAATGATCATGATCGCATCAATGCCGAGGCTGTCAAAGCTTGATTCCAGTTGCTCGCGTGAACGCTTGTCGGTCGCGGAAATCACCTGCAGACTGGATATCGCGTCGATTCCATTATCCTTGAATCTCGCGACTACCGCTTCCTCCAACTGTTGGCGCAAGGTGAGGTCATCGTGGCGCATGAGGACAAAGACCTTCTTGAAGCCGGTTGATTGGTATTTTGGATCGCGCCAGCTGCGTAACTGTGATTGAGACGAACAGGACGAAGCCAACGACGCAAGTGCCGCAAGCAAGATGAATGCTGACACGATGAGTACTGTGGATCGGGAGAAGTTCCCTATCAACTTAAACATAGTTTGCCTCCATGGTCATTAGTGTGCCCAAGGAGCAAAATTTGTTACAAATCGTGCTCCGATAGTTGTACGGCACCGCTCCAATGGCGGGGCAAGCAATTATCGGAAAAATCTGAATTCCTTGAGCGAAATTCGGTAGACGAAAACTCGCAAACGACCGTAACTTGTCTGTATGAGACTACCGGACTACAGAAGTATGGTCGAAGCCATGATGGCGAAGGACCCGGATTTTGACGGGAAATTCTACGTCGGCGTACACTCGACCGGTATTTATTGCCTGCCGTCATGCAAGGCACGCAAGCCGCTTTTGAAGAACGTCAAGTTTTATCCAACGCGCGAGGAAGCCATTGCAGCTGGGCTCCGCAGTTGCAAACGCTGTGCGGCGGAGCGGTATCCGGATTATCTGCCGGAGTGGCTGCACCGGGTACTGCGGCATATGCGCGAACACAAACAGGATCGGTTGAACGAGATTGCGCTGATCAAATTGAGCGGCGTCGATATCTCGACGATTCGCCGTTACTTCAAATACCACCTTGATGCTACACCGTTGAGTTTTCATCGCCGTATTCGCCTGAATTTTGCACGCGAGCTAATCGAGCAGGGAGAGGATTATCTCTCGGCTTGTTATGAGTGCGGGTATGAATCGGCCTCCGGTTTTCGCGAGGCTTTCACCAAACAATTCGGCAAACCGCCGGGAGCATTTTATGAACGAAACTAAGATCACATTTGCGAATTTGGACAGCCCGGTTGGCGAGATGATAGCCGGCGCGACCGAGGAAGGCGTGTGCTTTCTCGAGTGGCACGATCGCGGGGGCGTGGAGAGAATCAAGCAGCGCGTAATCAAGCGCTACCGCGCTACGCTCGAAGAGGGATGGAATAAGCATCTTGAGCTTCTGAAGTCGGAGCTTGCGGACTATTTCAAGGGAACGCTCAAGAAGTTCACGGTGCCGGTTTTTGTCAAGGGGACGGAATTCGAAATGCGCGACTGGGATGCGCTTCTGAAAATACCCTATGGGAAAACGATTTCGTATGGTGAATTGGCGCGACGGCTCGGCAATGCGAACGCTTCGCGCGCAGTCGGCCGGGCGAACGGCGCGAATTACTTGTCGATTGTCATTCCCTGTCATCGCGTGATTGAGTCGACGGGAAAACTTCGCGGCTACGGCGGCGGACTCTGGAGAAAGCAGTACTTGCTGAATCTCGAAGCAGGGACGGCGCCGGAGACATTAGCTGGAATCATGGATTCGGCGCTAGTGGGAAAGAGCTCCTAAGCGCGACTGATCAAATCAAAGCGAATTGATCAACTTATCGACTTCTTAAGGAGGGCAATCTGCCCGGCGTGGTAGACGCAGTGCTGAATCATGCCGTGGAGAACGAAGTACAAGTCGTAACCGCGGGCGGGCAATTCGACAAACAGCTCGGATTCGGAGGTAGCATCGATAACCTGCTGGAATTCGCGGTGGGCTCGTTTCAGGTCGGCGATTGCGGC
Source organism: uncultured Ignavibacteria bacterium (assembly GCA_964537215.1). GTDB lineage: Bacteria > Zixibacteria > MSB-5A5 > CAIYYT01 > CAIYYT01 > JADJGC01. Next base: position 59,256 of record CAZIBI010000018.1, read on the forward strand.
GGTCCAGCCCTTGGCGGAAGGATCGGCGATTGGCGGCCAATCTAGGCTGCGGGTGAGTTCGGGGTCTTCGCCCTCGAACCGGGTCTTCATAATGCGGAACCACGATGTGACATGCAGGGTGATTTCCCACGCGCTGTGTGCGGATGGAATTGGTTTTGCCAGCGCGGTTTTGGCATCGAATCCGTCGAGAGCCTCAAGAACGGCCGGTCCATGCCAGGCGTCGCCATAGAGTGCACGCTTGAGTTGATCGGTGATTCTGGTGATTTCAGACATGAAGTATCTCCGGCGAAATCAGTAGGAGGTTGAGCATAACTACAGTTGTACTGGCGGAGAATCACTTTTTGATGGCGGAAAAATTTGCGGCGCGAAAACTACCCTGCGTGTTTTGCCCAGTAGTCGCTGGAAGTGAGAACGGGGATGACTTCGAAGTCGACAAGATCGCTCCAGCGGCTGATCCAAATGTCCAATAGTTCGCGCGAATCGGATTCCATGATCTGATAGCAGGACGCGCCGTTGGATTCCATCCAGCTGGCGACATACACGACGCCCTCGGGCATCATGCGGCCTTTGGTCTTGAAGCGTTCGCCGACGAGTTTGGTGTTACCGGGGCGAAATTTTTCGATGACCATAAATAGCATTGGTGCGGATAATCCTCAAGATTGAATATTGAAAAAGCCACTAGTTCTGAATTTCTGCGGTGCGGATCGAATCTGGCGCGATCAGTTGCTCGACGGCGGTGCCGATCAGCGTGTTCGGCGTGACCTCTTCGATTTTGACTTGGGCGAAATCGCCGGGTTTGGCGCCGGTGTCGGGGAAGACGACGATCTTGTTGCCGTCGTTGCGGCCAAGGAGTTGCTTGGGTTTCTTGCCGTATCCTTCGACCATGACGTTGAAGGTCTCGCCGAGATGGCGTTGATTGCGATGATAGGCGATGTGACGTTGCTGGTCGACGAGCCGAACAATGCGGTCGGTCTTGATTTCTTCGGAGATGTCGTCGGGAATCGTCCTTGAAGCCATCGTCTCTTTGCGCTCGGAATACTTGAACATAAACGCCGAATCGAACTGGACCTCCTGCATGACATCCATCGTCTCCTGAAACTCAGCTTCAGTCTCGGTGGGAAATCCGACGATGACATCGGTTGTCAGTACGAGTCCCGGAATCAATTCACGCATGCGATTGGCGAGGGCGACGAAATACTCGCGGGTGTAGGTGCGGTTCATCGCATCAAGAACGCGGTTGGAGCCGGCTTGCAGCGGCAGATGAATATGCTTGCAGGCTTTCGGATTAGTGGCAACGACCTCGAGTAGCGACTCGGGGAAATCTTTCGGGTGCGGCGAGGTGAAGCGAATACGCTCGATGCCGTCGACGCGGCTGATCGCGGTGATCAATTTGGCGAAATCGAAGCCCTTGAATTTGTAGGAATTGACATTCTGGCCAAGCAGGGTGACTTGCTTGAATCCGTGACCGGCGAGCTGCTTGACCTCCTCGATGACATTGAACGGGTCGCGGCTGCGTTCGCGGCCGCGCGTCATCGGGACGACACAGAAAGTGCAGTAGTTGTCGCAGCCGCGCATGACGGCAATCCATGCGTTGGTGCCGTGGCGGTTGGTCGGGAAAACGTCGGCGTAGGTTTCGTACTCGGAAAGCGTGAGTTTGAACTCGCGTTCGCCGGTGTTATGGACGCGGTCGATCATCACCGGAAGCGCTTTATAGGAATCAGGTCCGGCGATCAGGTCGACGCCGGTATTGTCTTCGAGTAGTTCCTTCTTGAGGTTTTGCGCCATACAACCGAGCACGCCGAGGATCATGCCCTTGTTGAGCTTCTTGATCTGGCGCAGTTCGCCAATGCGCGAACGGATTTTGTCGTGGGCGTTTTCGCGAATGGCGCAAGTGTTGAGCAAGACGACGCCGGCGCGCTCGACCGATTCGGCGAGGACGAAATCGTTGCGGCGGAGAATTTCGCGCACGATTTCGGAGTCGTACTCGTTCATTTGACAGCCATAAGTTTCGACGAAGACGGTTTTGTGCCGCGTCGAATTATCGGTTGCCGGATTACTGTTGCCGTTTGTCAGTGGCTTGTCCATCGCGATTCCTCAAATAATCAACACGGGCGCAAGACTATGCGCCCGTGGATCGAATATAGCATTTCTGCCGGATTAGTCAATCAGCAGCTTTTTGGCGACGAGATAGGGGATCAGGATATAGATCACGCCGTCGCGGATCAGATAGTAGATGCAGATTGCGACCAGGAGCTTCCAGCCGTACCGCTTGAACAGATGGCGGCAGCGGAGCTTGACCTTGCCCCAGCGAGTTAGTCCCTCGCTGCCTTCCAAGGGAGCGCGCAGGTCGTGCTTGAACTGCTTGAGAAATCCCTTGAGCCGGCGCCAGAGCGAAGGCTTGGGCGCGGCTACGCTATCGGCGACGACATCAGTCGAACTGGTATCATTAAGTCGCGAAGACTTCATATTTCTCGACTTTGGAAGTCAGGACGATCTTGCCGTCGGGGCCTTTGAATTCGCCGACGCGGCGGTGGCCCTCGATGTACTCGGGGCTCTTGGTCCAGCCTTCAAAGGCGGATTCGGATTCCCAGTGAGTCATTACGATATATTCATTGCCCTGTGTAGGCTTAAGGATTTCAGCTTTAATAAATCCGGGCCTGCGATCAACGGCGCCGGCGCGGGTGGCGAACATGTGCTCGAATTTTTCGCGGTATTCATCCGGTACCGACATCCGGTTCATCATAACAAACACTAAATACCTCCGAGGGAATAACGACTAAGTTCATCCATCAGTTCCACAATCCTGACTGGATTGGTCAAGATAGGAATTTGGGGGTGCGTGTCAACGGAAAAAGGGACCGGTGTGGCGTCTCTGGTAGAGCTTCAATTGAAAGTCCCGCAGCGCCGCTGGTTTACATTGTCTTGCGGGCATGTTATCGGACCGACTGGCGAAATTTATGGTACCTCAATTCCGATTGAGTAGTTACTATTAGCTAGGGTAAGATTCAGGAAATCTTCATAGTTGATTATATGTCGGAACCATTGCACCAAGTTACAGTACTTTTGGATCGTGTTGCCGGCGGCGATAAGGACGCTGTTGACAGTCTTCTGCCATTAGTTTATCAGGAACTGCGGCGCCTTGCGCAACACCAACTAAAGCAAGAACGGAGCGGTCACACAATTAATGCCACTGCGCTAGTGCATGAAGCATATTTGAAGCTGATCGACCAGAAAGATGTCGCTTGGCAAAATCGCGCCCACTTTATGGCAATCGCCGCCCAGGCCATGCGCCGAATTCTGATTGATTATGCTCGTCGCCGGTTGGCTGAAAAACGCGGCGGGAGTATCGCTGTTATCACTTACGACGAAGAATTGCACGCACGTGAAGCGCGTGCCGAAGAACTAATTGCTATCGACGAAGCGCTTGAGCAACTGCGCAGGCAGAACGAACGGCAGGCTCAAATTGTTGAATTTCAATTCTTCGGAGGGCTGACTCAGGACGAGATAGCCGAAGTGCTGAAGATTTCTGTTCCGACCGTCCGCCGCGATTGGCGTACGGCCAGGGCCTGGTTGACTGTTGCACTTGGCGGTTTAGACTCTAATAGTCAATCATCGTAGTTTGCCCAAATCTCGTAATCAAAGAAGTTAAGGCTCACGCCTATGGACACTCAGCGCCGTCGACAGATTGAGAATGTTTTTCAAGCTGCGTTGGACTTTCCAGTTGCTGATCGAGAGAATTATCTGCAAAGCGCGTGCGGTGCTGACACCGATTTGCTAAAGCAGGTGCGGGCGCTCTTGGCGGCAGATGAAAATCCGCACAGCATTCTCATGGGGCAAGCCGCGGATGCCCTTTCAATATCTAATACTGAATCCTTTGAGGGGATGCGAATTGGGGTCTACCGTGTTGCGCGATTGATTGGCGAAGGTGGCATGGGTGTAGTCCTTCTCGCCGAACGTGCAGACGGCGAGTTTCGACAACAGGTTGCGATAAAGCTGATAAAGCTGGGAATGAATTCGGAAGAAATCATCCAGCGCTTTCAGCGCGAGCGTCAAATTTTGGCCCACTTGCAACATCCCAACATTGCCAGGCTGCTCGGTGGCGGTGTTGTTGAGGATGGTCGGCCCTACTTTGTTATGGAGTACATCAACGGCAAGCCGATTGATTTGTACTGCGACGAGCAAAATCTCTCCATCGAACGCCGTCTGCGCCTGTTCCTAAGGGTTTGCGAAACAGTCGCTTTTGCGCAGCGAAATCTGATCGTTCACCGTGATCTCAAGCCCAGCAATATTCTGGTGACGGAGGGAGGCGAAGTTAAGCTTCTCGACTTCGGCATTGCTAAAGTGATGAGCGCCGATTCCGGGATCCACGAGAATCGCACACTTACACGCGTCGGTATGCGTATTATGACTCCCGAATATGCCTCACCAGAACAGCTTCGCGGCGAACCAGTAACGACTGCGTCGGACGTTTATTCGCTCGGCGTAATTCTCTATGAATTGCTGACTGGAGTTTCGCCATTTCGCGGTACCCAACTCCAATCAATGCCGTTCGAAGAGTTGGTCGAGTCGACCGATCCGGAACAGCCGAGTCATCGCGTACTGCACGATGAGCAAAACCGCGGTTTAGAAACCGATCCGCAGCGGACATGGACGGCGAAAACAAGCAGCAATAAATCCGATTCGCGGCAGTTGTCGCGGCAATTGAGCGGCGACCTGGATAATATCTGTCTCAAGGCGCTACGACGGGAAATCGAGCGGCGCTATCACTCGGCGGAGCACCTTCAAGACGATATCAATCGCTATCTCACGGGCATGCCAATCGTAGCTCGACCGGATACTCTCTCATATCGGGCTTCGAAGTTCTTCAAGCGGCATCGCCGAACATTGACCGGAGTACTAATGGTCTTTGTCGCGGTTGTGGTTATGATTGGATACTATTCGGTTAAGTTATCGCACGAACGGGACCGGGCTCGAACAGAAGCCAGCAAGGCGCAGGACGTTTCGCAGTTCTTGTCATCGATCTTTAGTATTTCCGATCCAAACAGTTCCAAAGGAAGATCAATATCCGCGCGTGAACTGCTGGACTCGGGCGCCGTGCGATTGGAGTCGGAGTTGTCGGATGAACCGGAGATGCGGGCGAACATGCTCCAATTGCTTGGTTCGATTTATTCCAATCTTGCTCAGTACGACGAAGCTAAGCGTCTGACCCAGAAAGCCCGCGAAATTCGCCGGTCGCTGCATGGGGAAATTGACGGGGATGTTGCGGCTTCACTCTTCCAGCTTGGTATGATCGAATATGCGAACGGCGAATACGATTCAGCCGAGGCTCACTATCGAGAAGCTTTGGTAGTATCGGAGTCGCTGTATGGCGATTTAGATTCCAGCGTCGCCGAAATCAAGAATGACCTTGGTCAGGTCCTTCGCCACCAGGGTAAACTCGGCGAGGCCGAACCGTTTGTCCGCGATGCTCTGGCGACTCGCCGCGCCCTTTTCGGCGATGTCCACGCCGATATCGCCCACAGCCTGACACATTTAGGAAGGCTGCTTTGGGAAGAGCACAAATTTTCGGAGGCCGAGCCACTGCTGCGAGAGGCTGTTGTTATGAGTACCCGGGTACGGGGAAAGTATCACCTTGAAACGATTGCCAGCATGGGAGCACTTGCCGGTCTATTGTTAAGCATGGACAAACTTGACGAGGCGGAGTTAATGTATACGGATGCGTTAGAGGCGGCCGACCGGTTGGTAGGTAAGAATCACGTATACGGAGCCGGACTCTCCACGAGCCTCGCTGAGATTGCTTATCGCAAGGGCAACATTGCGCGTTCCGACTCGCTGTATCAACGAGTCTGGAACGTATTCTCGTCGAATTTTCCCGAAAATCATCCAAATCTAGCGGCCCCCTTAATCGGTCTCGGCAGAAATTTGCGGGAGGAGAATCGCACCGATTCGGCGCGTGTTTGTTTCGAAAAAGCTCTGCACGTGCGTCGAACTTCGCTGGGTGAGGATCACTGGCAAACCGGGGTTGCCATGACTAGTCTTGGCGACTGCCTTCGGATACAGGGGCACATGGAAGAGGCCGAGCCGCTATTGAAAAAAGGTTATGCTCTTGTGCTGAATCAATTTGGCGAAACCGACGCCCGGACGAAGAATGCAGCTCGGGCGTTGGCCGATTTGTACAAGAGCTGGAATAGAAAAGAGGAAGCGGCTAGATTTGAAAAACTGTCCACGAATTGAACTTTAACAAAGGGAAGCGTCCCCATTGAGCAAGCAGGCAACAGTTTGTTAACTGTGGCCCGCCTGCATCTTCTACCGTTGTCGTTTTTCGGCGGTTAGTACTTCCACTCGCCGCGAACTGTAATCTTTGCCCCGTTTGCGCCGGTAAGTGATTTGCTGAAAGTTGTCGCTTCATCATTGGCATAAAGGTCCTTGGGATCGAAGGTGATGGTCGACATGATTTCGTTCGAAAATACATCGCGGTCATACAGCTTAATCGTCAACTTGTCCACGTACAAGTAGCTCAGCGGCAGATTTTTGCCCAACGGGACTCCGGTCTTGGTGAATGTATAGTTTGAGCTCGGCGAAGCATCTTGCCGGACATCCGACACAAAGTCTTCACCGCCGCCGGTTCGTGCAAGGGTGACGTAAATATCGGCTTTCTTCCAGGCATTAATCAGTTCCGAAGCATCCCAATCCTTATTCTTAAAACCGTTCACCTGAATACTGGAAACGACGATGTGCGCGGGCTTCTTGACGACGGGCGTGGGGTTTTGGTCCGGACCGGCTGGGTTGCTGTCGGAGCTGCATCCGACAAAGGCAAAGAGGCAGATGGCGAGCGTACAGAGCGAGTACGCTAATTGGCCGGTTAACTTTTTGTGTCTGAACATGACTTTCTCCTTCGAGTGAGGTATTGATTGTGAATTGTTGTCTCACCCCACTACGCGCAGGAATCGCCCGAAAGGGATCATGCAGGATTGGAAAATTTTCGACAATTTTGATTCGGGCCGGTAATCGCTTGCAGGTCAAGTGATTTACTGGCAATCGATTGATTGTGTCACTCGGTAGAATCTGTTGGTTGACGCTGAGTGCCGCTGCACCACAGAGACCGGCCGAGTGGCCACTGTACGCTCCTTCAGCAAAGTGATTCTGATCCGCACCCGGCGACGGTGGTGCGACAACATTATGCGATGTGAGAGTGTGGGTTACTGGTGCGCATGAATGGAGAAATCAGAACTATTGCATGCCAATAAGAGAATGGCACGTCTCTTAGTCGATGCTTCTAAGGATCAAAGCTTTGACAAAGAGACGTGCCCTGCGGGATTTTATATGAGTTTCTTAATCCGCCAGTGGATTGGTGTGGTAGTTCGGTTTGTCTTTGCGGATGTCGGTCGAGTAGCCGGGGAAGGTGTCGGACTCGGGATTGACATACTTCTTAGCGTTGTTGACCGCCATGGCAGCTTCGGCAGTCGCCATCGAGATGAAGTTCAATTCCTTGGCTTTGCTGATGACGTCGCCGCAAGCATAGAGACCGGGAAGGCCGGCATTCATGGTGGCATCGACGGCGATGCCCTGATCGTTAATTTTGACGCCGTTCTTCTTCAACGATTCGACCAGCAGTTTGGACTTAGTGTTGACTTTTTCCATAGTGCCGAGCGCAAGGACGACAGCTTTGGATTTGTGCGAACCCTTGTTGGTGGTCACGGTCCAAAGTTTGGCTGCCTTGTCGAATTCGAGCGCGTTGACAGATTCATTTTTGCAGATCGAATGTTCGTACATGGTCGCTTGCTCGATGAAATTCTCGGCGAGTTTCTTGGCAGTGATGAGGACGAATCCAGCGACGTCGCGGAGGACTTCGTTGGGATACTCATGGACCAACGCGCCGCCGAGTTCACCGGTAGCTTCGATGATTTTGGTTTTGGCATCGCGTAGACCGGCATAGAACGAGGCAAACAGCCCGGCGGGGCCGCCGCCGATAATTGTGATGTCGTATACTTCTGTTGGCATAGTGTATTCCTCCAAATAATCTCTATCGAATTCAAGAGTTCCCACCCTGCGCTTCGCATCGGGTGGGCTACCGATCCAACACAACCCCCTAACCCCCTTTGCTAAGGGGGAATTGCACCAGCAGCTCGGATCACTTCGATGATCTACTGGCGCCGGGCAACGGGCTAATCTTCCATCATCGACGAGCCCTCGTAGTCGAACCAACTGATATTGCCGCGGAGAGATTCACGCTCGGCGGCAAGCATATCATAGTGGCCGTCTTCTTCGGCCGTCAACTCGGCAAAGACTTGGCGAATCTGGGCGTCACCGGCTTTGGCTTCGCCGTCTTTGTAATGTTTGGCGGTGAGGCGTTCGGCCTCCATCGCCAATTCAATCAAGCGAAATTTATCGGCTTCCGCAAGTGGTCCGTCGCCAAAAGCATTCTTAAAAATGGCGAGGCCCTCGGCGGGGAGATCGGTTACGTCCTTGCCGACGAATTTCTTGTACAGGGTGCGCAACGTGCGCTCGTGATTGACCTCGTCCATTGCCAGCATTTCGATTTTCTTGCGCGCATCGGGATTCTTGACCTGTTGTGCAAGCGTGGAATAGAAATGTTGGCCCTCGATTTCGGTTTTGATGCCGATTTTGATGATGGCTTCGAGTTGCTTATTGACGTCCGTCATATTGGATCTCCTTTATAGATAACAAATTTCAATCAGCATTGAGTTTCTGCAGCAGTTCGCTCCAGGCGCGACGCACGATATCAAGGCAGTGCGGTTTTTCGTTGTGCGAGCCGGCTTGCACGGAAGCGATAGCGGCTTCGGCAAGACCACCCGCATCGACAATTTGGTTGCCGGAGACAGCCTCGGTCAGTTTGGAGGCTGCAGCGATTGCGACGGCGCAGCCTTGCGAGCGGAACTTGATCGACTCGATACGTGTTCCGGCAACGCTAGCAGACAATTCCAACCGATCGCCGCAGATCTCGTTCTCAATTTCTACGACCGCGGCGGGATTTTCGACTCGACCAACATTGCGCGGGTGGAGGAAATGATCGACCACTTCGGGCGAGAATGACGAATCGGACTGCGACACGAGCAAGACACCTCACGTTAAAGGCGACATTGTCGCCAGAGATTACGGATTAATTTAAGCAATTTGGGGCGGAAGTGGGGGAATATTCGCGGTGAGAAGTATCGACAATCGGGACAAAATGGAGGAGAAATGAAGGTTGACGGGGGAGAAACACACCCCGTCTCCGAGCCTTATTCTTCGGCTCGGAACCACCCCTCTTGAGAAGGGAACTAACGAGACTCACTGGAAGAAACCGGGTAGCTCAATCTCGCCTCTCTCCGAAAGAGAAAAAGGGCAATCCTTTTCGGGCAAATGAGTCGCCAGTTTCGACTTGTGGCGGCACTTAGGATTGGGTATTAGTTTGGGGTAATGCAGAAGCTACTCAAAGATGCGGTCATTTTCCGGGAGCTTGATTCGGAAGAATTCAAAGCGATGGAAGAGATCACCCAATTACGACATGTCGACGGCGACGCGATGCTGTTTTTCGAAGGGGATCCAGCGAACGGTTTCTTCGTGCTGCTGTCGGGACGCGTGCGGATCTACAAGTCTACTGCGGATGGCAAAGAGTTTACCCTTCATCAGATAACGCCCGGCCAGGTGTTTGCAGAAGCGGCGATCTTTCGGGGAAACACCTATCCGGCCAATTGTATGGCGATGGAAGACTCCGAAGTCGCGTTCATCCCGAAAGACCAGTTCATCCGGCTGATTACCAAGTATCCCAATATCTCGCTGAAAATCATCGGCAGCTTATCGCGATGGCTGCGGGAATTTGCCGCCAAACTGGAAGATCTGTCGTTGAAAGAAGTTCCGGCGCGGCTTGCGACTTATTTGTTGCGGCAGCGGCAAAGATTGAAGTCGGATAGTTTTGAGCTGGACATCACTAAGGCCGAACTAGCCAGCGAATTAGCCACGATCAGCGAGACCCTTTCGCGTAGTCTGAAGAAATTGAAGGACTTAGAGGTAATTGCCGTGGATGGCAAGCGCATTACCATTCTCGATTCCGACCACCTTGATTCTATTGCTGCTGGGGAAAAAATCTAATCGAATTGACTTAAATCAAGGACTCATTGGGCCCACTTTCCGATCCTGACTTTGAAGGAGTTAAGATCCTTCGAAGGATTGTGAAGATGGTTATGAATAGAGCACGTGATAGCAACAGCGGCGGCGAAAGCACGCCAACCGTTAACTCCAAGCCCAAAGTCACAAAGAACCGTCAGGCCTCAATCCAGAAATGGCGGCTAGCCGTTCAGGTCGGATTCGCTTTGCTCTGCGTTTGGATCGGGATCGAGATGCACGTTTTCGTGAAGTATCTCGAATCGGGCGGATCGACGGCTTTCATTCAACGCCCCCCCGGCGTCGAAGGGTTCCTGCCGATTAGTTCGCTGATGAGCCTGTACTATTTCTTCCTGTCGGGAGAAATTCATCCGGCGCATCCGGCAGGGATGGTGATTCTCGTCGCGATCATAATGCTGTCGCTGGTCTTTGGGAAGGCGTTCTGCGCGTGGCTCTGCCCGGTAGGATTAATCTCCGAGGCGCTGGGCGATCTGGGGCAGAAGATATTTCGCCGGCGGATTACGATGCCGCGCTGGCTGGATTATCCGCTGCGGAGTTTGAAGTATCTGCTGCTGGCATTTTTCGTCTACTCGATTTTCTTCGTGATGGGCAAGTTCGCGCTGCGGGCCTTTCTCGACGGCGACTACAATCTCGTTTCCGATATCAAGATGTACTATTTCTTCGCGCAGATTTCGAAGTTGTCGATGATCGTGATCGGCGCACTAGTGCTGCTTTCGATTCCATTGCGGGGATTCTGGTGCCGGAATTTGTGTCCGTACGGTGCGCTGCTGGGGCTGCTATCGTTGGCGTCGCCGCACAAGATCAAGCGCAATCCAGTGTCGTGCATTGATTGCGGTAAGTGTGCGCTGAAGTGCCCGTCGTTTATCAAAGTCGACAAAGTCAAGACGGTCATTTCCGACGAGTGCACTTCGTGCATGGCTTGCGTCGATGTCTGTCCGGTCGCGGATACACTTGAGGTGAAGTCGCTGGTCACGCGCAAACCGGTGCACAAGCGCTGGGTGGCGATCGCGACGGTGGGGATATTCGTTGCGATTACCGGACTCGGAATGCTCACCGGTTACTGGAACAACAAAGTCACGACTGAAGAGTACCTTCAGCATCAGCAGTACATCGAGGGATATGGACACCCGACCGATCCGGATGGACTGTCAAGAATGAATCAAAATACACCGGCGCAAAAGCGCTAATCAATAGAAGAGGTTTATCGCATGAGTGAATTAATAAACAACGCCAGCAAACGCCGAGAATTGCTGAAGCACCTGATATTGCAATTGCACAAGGGCGAGGCCGCCGACCAGGTGCGGACGCAGTTGCAGCGCATTCTTGGCCAGGTACCCTACGATGAAGTCATGGCTGTCGAAAAAGAATTGATCGACGAGGGTCTGCCGTTGACGGAAGTGTTGAAGATGTGCGACATCCACAGTGCTGCGCTCAAAGGCGGAATCGATACTTCGGCGGCCAAATCCGCGCCGGCTGGGCATCCGGTTGATACGTTGCTGAAAGAAAATCGTGCGATCGAATGGGAACTTGAAGGGCTGAAGAAGGCATACGCGGTGGTGGATTCCGGCGCGACCGGAGATGCGCTCAAGGATGCAGTGGCGCAAGTTCGCTCAAACCTGCACAAGCTATACGATGTCGACAAACACTACCGGCGCAAAGAGAATCTGATCTTCCCGTTCCTGGAAAAGCACGGAATCACCGGACCGCCAACTGTGATGTGGGGAAAGCATGATCAGATTCGCGAATTGCTCAAGGCCGCGATTGCGACATTCGAGCAGACGGAGGAGTTCAATGCTGACGAAGCGCGCACATTGGTGGAACTGGTCTATAGACCGGCGTCGGACGGCATCGAAGATATGATCTTTAAGGAAGAGCAGATTCTCTTCCCGATGTGCATGGACACGCTTTCGGAACAAGAGTGGTGGCAAGTACATAATCAGAGTCTGGAAATCGGGTTCTGCTTGTTTGATCCGACAGATGATTGGATGCCATCAGGGGAAACTGCTGTTGCGGGCGAAGGCATGAATGATGAAGGGCGGATCCAGTTGCCGTCCGGGAGTATGACTCCAACCGAGTTGAATGCAATCTTGAACACGATCCCGTTTGACCTGACCTTTGTGGACAAGGACGATACGGTGCGTTATTTCACGCAAGGGCGGGAGCGTATCTTCGATCGCAATCGAGCAATCCTGGGACGCAAGGTGCAACTTTGCCATCCGCCGCACAGCGTGCATATCGTCCAACGGATCATCGAAGACTTCCGTTCGGGCAAGCAATCGCGGGCGCCGTTTTGGATTACGATCAAGGGGCGATTCATTCATATCGAATATTTTGCGCTGCGCGACAAGCAGGGCGAGTATCTCGGAACGCTTGAAGTCAGCCAGGACTTAACGGACAAGCGCGCGCTCGAAGGTGAACAACGCCTGCTTGAATACATGAAAGACTAAGGGAAGGGAACAGTATGGCTCAAGTTGAAATTCTCACGATCACACCCGACACAAAGATCGGACCGCTGTTGGACCGGTATCCACAGTTGGAGGCGCCGCTGATGAGATTGTCGCCGGCGTACGCGAAACTACGCAATCCGCTTTTGCGCAAGACAGTCGCCAAGGTCGCGACGCTGCAGCAAGTAGCCAAGATCGGCGAAGTGCCGATCGGGGTTTTGATCAACACGCTGCGGAAGGAACTCGGGATCGAGGAGAAGTGGAGCGGCGGAAGCGGCGAGAAGTCGGATCGCGGCGATGTTCCAGACTGGTTCGCACAGGCGAAGATCTCGATGTTGCTGGATGCGGCTCCGATACTCGAAGCGGGCGAGCACCCGCTCAATCGCGTCATGAGTGATTTGCAAAAACTGGAACCGGGCGCGATCTACGAACTGGTGACGCCATTCGTGCCGGCGCCGCTGTTGGACGCAGTGAGCAAGAAGGGATTCGAGGTCTGGTCGCAAAAGCAGTCGGACGGGACGGTGCGATCGTATTTTTGCCGAAATTCGTTTGAGGTGTAGATAACTTAGGACAGAGTTCGGGCAGCTACAGCTGCTTCTCCATCTGCAGTGCGTCGCAGTCGTCTTCGTAGTACTTGGCGACGCGGCCGGTGATTTCGTAGCCGGCCTCTTTGTATAGGGCAATGGCGCGTTTGTTGTCGGCGCGAACTTCCAAAGTGAAGCGATCACAGCCGCGACGGCGTGCTTCTTTTAGACAGACTTCAAGCAAACGCTTGCCAAGACCGCGACCCTGTAAAGCTGGATCGACAGCGATTGTGTACAAATGCGCTTTAGTGGAGTTCTTGCGCCAGAGAACGATGGCTGATCCAGAAATGACTTTTCCGACGGTCAGCACGAAGGCGGTAGAGTTGGCTTTGGCGATCAGGTAGCGGTACTGTTTGCGTGTGAAGAGATCGAATTCGAAGCTGCGGTTTTCCAACTCGACCATGCCGCTTAAGTCTTCTTTGCGCACTCTGCGGACGCGGATAGTTTGCGACATCAACCCCAATCACCCACAAGATACGTTATCAGTTTTTCATACAGTTCCGGCGCTTCCTGGTCTTCCTCGTCTTGATTGATGGTCGGGTTGTCGTTGACTTCGATTACGAGGTAGCCGTCGTCGGCTTGCTTGAGATCGACGCCGTAGAGGCCGGTGCCAATCGCCGCGGCTGCCTGCACGGCAACGTTGATCAACTCCGGGTCGGCTTCGCTGATCGGGATGCCCTTGACTTCACCATAGATGGCACGACCCGCGTCGGTATAGGTCATGATCTTCCAACGTTTTTTGGGAATCATATACTGGCAGACGAATAACGGCTCGCCGGCAAGTACGCAAACACGCCAGTCGAATTGAGAGCGGACGAATTTCTGTGCGACAACGCGATCGGCGCGGCGCAGATAACGGGTGCCGACAGCCACGAATTCCTCCGGAGTAGCGACCTTTTCCACATACATCGAAAAACTCGAGTTAGGCGCCTTAAGAACAAGGGGCGCACCCATCGCTTCGAGCAGCCTTGCGCCGGTGGCGTGGTTCAGATCGGATTCGATCAGGAACTGTGTTTCCGGCATCGGCACATTTTTGTCCTGCAGATGGCGGTACATGTTGACCTTGTCGCAGCAGATGTAGATTGACTCGGGGTCGTCGATGACGCGGAGCCCGTTCATTTGGGCGAGACGGGCGGCGACGTAGGAACTATTGAGCGGGTCGGTCAGTGCGCGAATGAAGATGGCGTCGTAGCCGGGAATCTTGTACATGTCGGGGCGAAAGAGGAAATCCAGGCGGTGGCCGAGCATGTGCGCGACCTGGCCGAGTTTCATCAAGGCTCCCATTTGCTCCGAGCTGCTCATGGTGTAGCGCTCGACGAAGACACCTATGTTAGCCAAGCATCGACTCGTTTCTGGAGATAGAATCGTTCGCGATCATTGAGCTTTGCGAACGGGAGCGGATTGATATCACTAAGCAGGATGGATTCGTCGCGCAGCTGAATGATGCGCACAACGGCGAGGGGAATCCGCAGCACCCGCCAGATTGCTTCCGCGAGCGGCCGATGCGCAGGAACGACACTCCAGCCAAGTATGGCGCGGAAGGTTCCGATCTTGGCGCCGCTAGGAATTTCCTGACAGCAAATCGCGTATTTGAAATTGCGCGTCATCGATTTTGCGACGCGGTCGACATGACCGTGTCTTTCGACTATGCTATGCCGCGTCATGAAGGGATTGATGGTATCGATAATGACAGGCGGCTCGAAGTGGCCGTTAGTTATGTACCACTCGGGGACCGGGACGTCGTTGAGCCTTGCTTTTTCGAGCATAAGCGGCGTGATGTAGGCATCGAGCGCTTCTTTACAAGTCGGGTGGATCGTCAAGCCGTCGGCTTCGAGATCCAGTGAGTTATAGTATCCAGTTTCAAGGTAATTGTAGTTGCCGGCGAGATTGACCAGGCAGTTTTCATCGCGCAGGCGGGCGAGGAATCGCTGCCCCCGGGGTTTTGGAATCGTGGAGTCGAGTCGTGTCAACTCCGCGACGATGTTCGTGCTATTACTGTCCTCGTCCGATTGCATGAAGGTCTTATGAGTGTTTTACCGATTTCCGCATCATGTTCCGCTATTATACTCCGCTTTATTCAATTGCGAAGCATTTTGTCAAATAAAGATCGACAATTTCTTGAAATGAGAATCAGGAAGGAACGATGAGTGTCGGAAGTCCCGGCAATGTAGCGCGGTAGAGAGTCAGGGCGCTCTCTTTGGGCATCTTGAGGATGATCGTTTCGTGACCTAGCGGTCCCGAGATTGCCTGCTTGATATCGGCGATGGTATTTTGGAATTTTGATCGCGGTTTACCTTCGATGTCCGTACGAACGTCGATTGTCAGACCTCCCGCCCAGAGGAGTTGGAAGCGCGACGGCAACTCGCGCTGCATCAGGTCGCCTTTGACATTGGTCGCTTCGCTAATGATCGCGAGAACAGAATCGGGAGTCATGTCTTGCGCGCCGAAGAGGTGTTTTTCCAAGATCGGGCGAACCAGCGTTCTCTTTTCGCCTAGGAAGTCGTCGGCGAAGTCCTTCAACTCCGAAGGGTCAGTTTCGAGGAGTTCCATTGGATACTCCCAAACCAAAACGCCATTCAGATGGAGTTGAATGCGCTGTTCGCGGAAATTCAAGACGAGATAGGGCTTCTTAGAGTCGGCCAGATTGAGTTCGGCTTTGATTAGGCGGTATTCTGATTCAGCGTCGGATTGATTCCACGGTTTGGTCTGCGACGCGGATGCGCCGTCAGTTTTGGAGTCGCCGCCGCCACAGGAGATGCAGACTGACAGCGCCAATGCTGAAAGAGCCATAAGAGGCAGCATATTCCAGTTGCCGCCGGTCTGCTTAGAAGATGTAAACATAGGTTCCGACCGGGGTCTGCTTATAGAGCGAGTCCAGATCTTCACTTCCTAATCTTACACAACCGTGTGTTACGTTTACACCAAGGAGTCGTTCGTAGATTGTACCATGGATAAAGAAGCCGTCGCCAAAGTCGAGGGCATAGTCGCCCATGACGTTGGGGTCAAGGCGATCCGATTCTTTCTTGGGGACTTCTTCGCCCTCTTCAATGAATGCCCAGTCGGGTTTGCGCCACCAGGGCTCAGTTACTTTTCGGCGAATCTTGAAAATGCCGCGCGGGGTATTGAATATCCACTTCCGTCCGGTGACCGAATCAATCAATTCACCACCCGAACCGGTGGAGCAGCGGGCATCAAGCAGAATCTTATCTTTGGTACGCATGTAAATGCGATTGGCATGGGTATCGATGACGATATAGGGTTTGGCCGGAGTCAGTTTTTCAAGAGTCTTGCGTGCGGTTGCAAGTTCCTTTTGCGCCTTCTTTTCGTCCTTGGGCAGTTCAGTCATCAAAGTGTCGACCGAATAGCCTTCGGCGATAACTTCTGGTTGTTCGCGATTGATCGCCAGGACAAAGAATGCGATGGCGGCAATCGTGAAGACCGGCAGGATAACGAATAAGACTAACTTCTTCATGGCCACTGATCCGATTTTCTAACGATGGTAACCGGCGTTCCAACTGATACAAACTTCATGATATGATCCATATCGCTATTCGTCAGTGCTACGCAGCCTTCCGTCCAGTCGCGGTTCTTTCCGCCGTCGCCGTGGATTTCAATCCAGCCGCCGATGCGAGCACGTTTGGAAATGACGCCTTTGCGTTTATTGTCGGCGAAGCGTTTTCTGTCATAGTCATTTGGGTAATCCAATAATAGTGCACGATAGAACTTACTTCTATTGTTTTCTTTGACTACCCGATATTTCCCTTCCGGGGTGGCGGCGTCACCAGAGAAGAGTTTCTGTCTCGATGAATTATAACCGAGTTCCGAGTCATAGGTGCGCAGTAATTTGCCGCCTTTGACCAGATAGGTCTTGTGCGCGACCTTATCCACTATCACAGCATAACTGTTGGCGGCGCGGGAAAGTTCCAAGGTCTCTGTGACCCAGCGGCGCCAGATGCTGATTTGGCGGGATTCGTCTTGTTGATGTTCTTCGAGCGCAGCGCCAACCTGCTTGAGGAAATTGCGTGCTTTGAGCATGGAGACGCGCGCTTCGTCGTATTCGCCAGTTGCCAAGAGCTTGCGGGCCATATCCAGGTTGAGGCGGGCACGCTGCCAGTCGTCGCGGGTGTTGAAATTCGCCAGCGATCCGTTGAGGGCTTCGTTCCATTCTTCAAGCTCGGTGTTCAATTCGGCGAGATTGGTTTGGGAGACTGTTCGGACAGTTTCGATGCTGTCGATTGCCTTGGTGCGGGCTTCGGTAGCCCGGCGATAAGCCATCGCCAGAATCGAATCTGCGTTGTCGAAATCGCGGAATGGCGCCAGCTTGCCATTTTCGCGTGCCATTGCCATCCAGCCAGTGTTAACGAGTTGTTCGGCATCGCGATAGATGACCTCGGCATAGCGAATAGCGCCGGCATCTTCCGCCAAGCGCAAAGCTTGCCGGGCGTTTTCAAGGCTAAGCACCGGCGGGTCTTCGCAGCCGGCAAAGAGGAAGACCAGAGCCGATAGGACTAGGAGTAGTAGAGAAGCTCGTCTGAAGTAGCGCACTGTTGATCCCCGCAAATCAACGGATGTACCGTTCAAATTAGAAATTAATCGGGGGACAGCGTTTCCGTTGTCCCCCGGACTTATGCACGTACCTTATAGTATCGGCTAAGTGCTACATGCACTTTTTGCCCTTGGCTTCGTACGCTTTGCAAATCTCAGCCGTGATAGAAGCTATCCGCGACTTGATCGATTCGAATTTCGTGCGAGCTACCAAGTACTTTCCGCCGTTGAAGTCGCCTTCGGCAACTGTCCACTCGGAACCAAGATTGGTAAGGTCGTTCTTAATCAGTTCCAATTCCGCTTTATTGTCCTTGCCTTTGGGGGCTTTGTCAAGCAGGACCATGGCAGAATCAAGCATTCCCTTGATTTCGCCCATCATGGTGGTCACTTCAGCTTTGACTCTTTCCTTTTCGGCGTTGGCTTGATTGACGACGTCAGTCGACATCGTGGCGACGCGTTCAAACATAGCCTTGGACTCGCCGTAGCTACGGAACAGGGCGAACTTGCCATCCTGCTCGGTCTTCTTGGCGTTGGCGGCGTTAAGAGAATCTGACAACATACGGAAAGCCTGCGGAGCGTACTGCTCGGCTTCAGCGGCCTTAGCGTTGTTGATTGCGCTTTGCGCGGCAGCCATTTCGGCTTCCGGCGGCTTGCTGCAGCCTGCCATTACTATCAACGAAATAGCAATAACAGCTAACAATGCCTTTCTCATTTTGGTACTTCCTTTCTTTCCTCGATAGGAGCGGTTAAAAAAAAAGGACACGCGAAAGCTGCCTTAAGCTTACACCCATCCCACAAGGTTGTTTTGTTCAGTTAACTAATTTTTTCATGTCCCCCGGATTTTTCAATCCGGCACTATCCGTCAGATTGCTCGGAATTCGCAACATTCCACTCACGCTTGCGCATCCTTTCACAATCCCTCATCAGACAAGGGGCGAATAAATGGTGTGTTATGAACTCTGTCAACAAGTTTTTAATATAACTTATTAATTCTTAGTAATTTTGTCTTGAAACCAAAAAACGGGCGCAAATTGCTTTGCGCCCGTTGGGGGATCACTGCCGACGTCGCTGCCGGCTCAAGATTTTGCCGCCGTCAGCAGACAATCACCGGATCTTAGAAGTTCTTCATTTGCAAGAAGTTAGTCTCGAATTCGTCATCGTCAATGATCTCGCCGCGCACGATTGCCTGACTGCACACGCCGAAGTCGGATAACTGGACTGATTCTCCCTGAAGACCGATTAACTCTGAATTTGCAGTGACGTGCCCGATCCAAGTCTTGAAGCTACCCTGCATTTCCATGAGCCTAATTGTCAGGGTTTCAACATCGAAACCGACAATGAGTCCGGTAAACTCAATAGGCACAACGAAATCATCGGCAACGAACCGGGTGTTGAACTCGGTTGCGGTGCGGGCATCCCGGCCGGTTTGCGGGTTCTGGACGCTGTTCGAGGTGCCGGTAGTCTCGGTTGTGACTTGTCTGCCGCCGAGTGTCGTGGTAGCAATTTGTTTGTTATCTGACGGCGCCATCGGAGTTTGCGTTGAGCAGCCGACCGCAGCGAGTTGAACTGCGCCACCGAGTAGAAGCGACAAAGCCGCATTCTTCCAATTTTTGTTCACATTTCCCTCCCGAAGGTATCCAATAAATCCAGTAAGTCCGACAGCATCGACAGTGGGTTCAGATGACAGAGGTGGATGCCGGGCGGTTCGTACACTTGCAGAATGAAAAATAGAGAATATGGAGCGATTTTTTGAGTACGACTTAGTTTTCGGTGAAGACCGGGAATGCAAACTCGCAGAATGTCGTAATCCGCTTGACTTGAGCGGGTTATTTCGATTCATTCGACTGCTCAAGGTTTTGAGTGCCCTGCTGAAGTCAGCGGGACAGGCATCAATACTAG
Source organism: uncultured Ignavibacteria bacterium (assembly GCA_964537215.1). Classification (GTDB taxonomy): domain Bacteria; phylum Zixibacteria; class MSB-5A5; order CAIYYT01; family CAIYYT01; genus JADJGC01. The sequence continues at coordinate 78,853 of CAZIBI010000018.1, forward strand.
GAATTAATCACGAAAGTAACAAGGAATGGCTGAACAATACATCTTCACAATGCTGGGCCTGAACAAGTTTTATGGCCAAAAACAGGTGCTGCGCAACATCAATTTGAGCTTCTTCCCGGGCGCCAAAATCGGAATCGTGGGTGAAAACGGATCGGGCAAATCGACGGTGCTCAAGATCATGGCAGGCATGGATGACGCTTATCAGGGGACGGCAAAGCTGATCGGCAATTTCCGGTCAGGATTTGTCATGCAGGAACCGCTTTTGGACGAAAAGGCGACAGTGCGGACTAATGTCGAGCAGGCATTCGGCAAGGTCACCACGATGATGAACGAATACAACGAGATCACCGCCAAAATGGGCGACGAAATGCCGGACGACAAGATGCAAAAGCTGATGGACCGGTTGGGTGAATTGCAGGAGCAGCTCGATGCCGCCGATGCCTGGAATCTTGATGTGGCAATCCGGCAAGCGGCGGACGCACTGTGTCTGCCCGATGACGAGCGCATTGTCGAGACGCTTTCGGGCGGAGAGAAACGGCGGGTGGCTTTGTGCAAGGCGCTATTGGAGCGGCCAGATTTGTTGCTACTGGATGAACCGACCAACCATCTGGACGCCGAGACGGTCGACTGGCTGGAAGAGCAGCTTAAGGACTATCCGGGGACGGTCATTATCGTAACGCACGACCGGTATTTCCTCGACAATATCACCAAGTGGATTTTGGAACTCGAGGGCGGCTACGGAATTCCGTACTCGGGGAATTATACCTCGTGGCTCGAGCAGAAGCTGGGCAAGATCACCGGCGACGAAAAGAAAGAGACGCCGCGCTCGCGGATGCTTAACCGCGAGCTGGCGTGGATCAAGATGTCAAACCGCGACCGGCAGGAGCTGACGCGCTCGCGCATCATCGAGTATGAACAGTTGGTAGCGCGGGAAGAAGCGGCTGCCAAAGAAGGCGGCGCGAATATCGTGATTGCGCCGGGGCCAGAACTGGGCGAGTCGGTGATCGAATTTAAGAACGTTTCCAAGACGTATGGCGAGCGGGTGATTTTCAAGGATGCCAGTTTCATCGTGCCACGTTCGGCGATTGTCGGGCTGGTGGGTCCAAATGGCACCGGCAAGACGACGATGTTCCGGATGATCGTTGGACAGGAGACGCCGACTGCGGGCGAGGTCAAAGTCGGCGCGACAGTGCAGTTGGCGTATGTTGACCAGGAGCGCGATTCGCTGACCGGCGACGTGAGTTTAATCGAGGAGATCGGCGGCGGCGCGGACAATGTGATGCTGGGCAAGTTGGAGGTGCCGATCCGGCAGTATCTGGCGCGATTCGGGTTCAAGGGGACCGACCAGCAGAAGATGGTGCATGAGTTGTCCGGCGGCGAGCGCAATCGGGCGCATCTGGCGAAAGTGCTGAAAGTCGGCGGCAATGTGCTTCTGCTCGACGAACCGACGAACGACCTCGATGTCAACATGCTGCGGAATCTTGAAGAAGCGATCATGAACTTCAAAGGCTGCGCGTTGGTGATCAGCCACGACCGGTTCTTCTTAGACCGGATTTGCACGCATCTGATCGTGTTCGAAGGCGAGGGGAATGTGCGTTGGTTCGAGGGCAACTATCGCGAGTACGAAGATTGGCACAAGCGTGAACTGGGCGGCAAGCCGTTTGAGAACAGGCGGAATAGGTATAGGAAGATTGTGAAGGGGTAAAAAGCCGCTGTTTTCGAGAAAATGTGCATGAAAAAAGGGTTGCTTGTATCCTCTTATCCGCTTAATTTGTGAAAAGATTCACATCGGGGCGATGCCTTGGTGAGAATACCGGACAGGGCCCTCACCTCCCGCAGGGCGGGACCTTCGACCCGACCTCTCTCCCGCGAGCGGGCGAGGGGAGAAAATAGCGGTGATGATTTTTTGTTTTGTAGATAAAGCGAGATGACGATGAAACAACTTCTGTCGGGAAATGAGGCGGTCGCGCGCGGAGCTTACGAGGCCGGTGTCAAGATGGCGGTCGGATATCCGGGGACGCCTTCGACCGAAATCCTCGAAACTATGGCCGAACGGCATCGCTCGGTGTATTCGCAATGGTCGCCGAATGAGAAGGTGGCTTTCGAAGTAGGAATTGGGGCTTCAATCGGCGGCGCTCGGGCTTTGGTGACGATGAAACATGTCGGCGTCAATGTCGCGGCTGATCCGCTGATGACGTTCGCTTACACGGGAGTCAACGGCGGGTTTGTGTTCGTGTCGGCGGACGATCCGGAAATGCACTCCTCGCAAAACGAACAGGACAACCGGATGTTCGCGCGGTTTGCCAATATCCCGTTTTTGGAGCCGGCGGATTCGCAGGAATCGAAGGATATGCTGGTGGCGGCGTACGAAATTTCGGAACGCTACGACACGCCGGTCATGCTGCGGATGACGACGCGCATTTCGCATACGATGGGGATTGTCGAGATTGTCGAGCCGCTGCATCCGAAGGAACGCAAGTTCGTCAAGAATCCGGAAAAGTATGTCATGATTCCTTCGAATGCGAAAGTTCGCCACGTGGTTGTCGCGCAACGGTTGATCGATCTGGCGAAGTATTCCGAAGAGACACCGTTCAATCATGTCGAATCGAACGGTTCGAAGATCGGCATCATCTCGGGTGGTGTGGCTTATCAATACGCCAAAGAAGTCGCGCCAAACTTTGACTATTACAAGATCGGATTCGGATATCCGCTGCCGCTGGAGGGGATTCGCAAGTTCGTTGAGTCGCATGATGTGACTTTGGTGGTCGAAGAGCTTGAACCTGTCTACGAAGATCAAATCAAAGCTGCAGGAATTAAGGTTGAAGGGAAGAAATATTTCGGCGCACTGGGAGAATTGTCGCCCTCGCGCGTGGCGAAGGGACTCAAAGAAGCCGGACTGATCAACAAGGTCGTGGTGCCGGAGATTACGCAGGAAGATTTGTTCCCGCGTCCGCCGGTGCTGTGTCCGGGGTGTCCGCACAGGGGCGCGTTTATGGCGCTGAAGAAACTCGGTGTCGCGGTGACCGGCGATATCGGTTGCTATACGCTAGGTGTGCTCAAACCGCTCAATGCGCTGGATACATGCATCTGCATGGGGGCTTCGATTGGCAATGCGATCGGGATGGAAAAGGTTCAGGGATCGGCGACGGGAACAGTAGCGGTGATCGGCGATTCGACGTTTTTCCATTCGGGGATTACGGGGCTGCTCGATGCGGTTTACAATCAATCGAATGTGACGGTGATCATTCTGGATAATCGCGCGACGGCGATGACCGGCGGGCAAGAACATCCGGGAACGGGAAAGACCTTGATGGGGCAACCGGTCGGGCGGACGGATATTCAGGAATTGGTGAAGGCGCTCGGCGTGAAGAATTTCGAAGAAGTCGACGCCTACGACTTCGACGCGACGCTGGCATGCGTCAAGCGGCAAATGGCGACACCGGGGCCGTCGGTGATTTTGACGAGCCGTCCGTGCGTGCTGATGCCGAAGCGAATCATGGACGAGCCGTATCAGATCGATCTGGAACTGTGCAACGGCTGCTCGGCGTGTTTTAGAATATCTTGCCCGGCGATAGCGGCAGCGAGTGAGACTAACGAGCGCGGACACGCCAAGGCGGTGATCGACGAGACACTCTGCACGGGATGCACTTTGTGCGCGCAGATTTGTCCGACCGAGGCGATATTGCTCAAAAGCCAGTTTGCGAAAGCGTGAGGAGAACGGCAATGACTGAACAATTCTACAATATTCTGATTGTCGGTGTCGGCGGACAAGGCGTACTGTTGGCATCGGAGATAATTTCGCAGGTGGCGATGAATGCCGGATTGGATGTCAAGAAGTCGGAGATTCACGGCATGTCGCAGCGCGGCGGCGTGGTGACCTCTCATGTGCGGATTGGCAAGAAGGTCTATTCGCCGACGATTCAGCAGGGCGAGGTTGATTTCTTGATGGGGTTCGAGAAGGCCGAGGCGCTGCGCTTTGTCGGCTGGATGAAAAAATCGGGAACGGCGATTGTGTCGCACACGACTTTGGTGCCGGCGATTGTGACTTCATCGAAGGAATTCCATTATCCCGACGACGCGATTGCGGATTTGAAGGCGAAAGCTCCAAACGTGATCGATGTCGAGGCGGACAAGATTGCCGGCGAGCTGGGGAATCCGCGGCTGGTGAATACGATCTTGATCGGCGTGCTGGCGAATCTTTTGCCGTTTGACGAGAAGCTGTGGGTGGATACTATCAAGACGCTGGTGAAAGAGAAGTTTGTGCCGGCGAATTTGCAGGCGTTTGGGAGGGGTAAAGAGATTCATTTGGGAGCGGTGGGGAAGTAGCAGAAACACACCCCGTCTCGTCCTCCCTCATTCTTCGGGCGTCCGAGCCACCCCTCTTCCCGCAAGCGGGATCTTCGACGAGAGGGGAATTGAGGAAGGTCGCGGTAATAGATCGAAATTCACGTGTATTTGAATAGAGACAAATAATGCCCACGCTAATACTCATCATCAACCCCGGGTCGACATCGACGAAAGTTGCGGTGTTCGATCAAGACAAGAAAATCGCGGAAGAGGGGATCCGGCACGATGCCCACGAGCTCGCGCAATTTGACAATGTCGCCGACTCGCTTGAATTCCGATTGACGGCGATCAACGCCTGGCTGGAGTCAACAAAGATCGACTTGAAGGAAATTGCAGCGGTGGTCGGTCGCGGGGCGCCGGTCAAGCCGCTGGCGGGTGGATCGTATGCGATCAGTGAGCAGATGTTGTCTGATTTGCGCTCGATGAAGTATTCGAATCACGCTTCAAATTTGGGGGCGATCATCGCGCATCATTTCGGCGAGAAGCTGGGTGTGCCGTGCTTTATTTCCGATCCGATCACCGTGGACAATTTCACGGATATTGCGCGGGTGTCGGGGATTCCGGAAATCGAGCGCAAGTGCCGCGTGCATGCGCTGAATATCAAGGAAGTGTGCCGGCGCGAGGCAGCGAAGATCGGCAAGAAACTCGAAGAGGTCAACTACGTCTGCGCGCACATGGGCGGCGGCGTGTCGGTAGCGGCGCTTGAACGCGGACGAGTGGTCGATGTCAATGATGCGCTTCTGGGGATGGGACCGTTTTCGCCGGACCGGGCGGGGGCGCTTCCGGTCGGACCGCTGGTAAAACTTTGCTATTCGGGAAAGTTCAGCGAAAAGGAAATGCTCGACAAGTTGTCGC
>CAZIBI010000019.1:0-80042 GCA_964537215.1 uncultured Ignavibacteria bacterium
GTTGGCTAGATATATGTTCAGTAATAATTTCTTTGAAAATTGGACTACGCTATGAATAAATATACCCACTAAGTCCATAAAAGCAATGAAAATCACTCCCTAAGCCTCATCAAGATTGCTGCAAACGGCAAAAGACGGACTCCAGTCCTCCGTAGTAATGTTAGAAATTTCAAAAATCAACTGAACTCAAGTTTAAGCGGAGGTCCTTCGTGAAGGCGCATTTCCTTCTCTTTCTCGCCGGTCTGCTGGTCTGCGAATTGGCGAACGCGGCAGCACCAAATTTGGTCAACTACCAGGGTCGATTGACAGACGGCTCCGGTGTCCCGGTATCAACCGGAAATTATTCGGTGACCTTCTCGATTTATGCGGTGGCATCCGGCGGCGCTGCATTATGGTCTGAGACCCAAAACTTAACGGTAACCGATGGGTTGTTCGCAACTCTGCTGGGGTCGGTGGTTCCGTTTACTTCGAACGCGTTTTCTGATACGGTTCGTTATCTCGGAGTACAGCTTGCCGGCAACCCGGAACAATCTCCGCGTAGTCGAATAGCTTCAGTCCCATTTGCAATTGCTTCAGGAAACTCCGGCGGCTGGGTTGACGAAGGATCCAATGTTCATCTTGCGAGCCCTACCGACCGAGTTGGTATCGGTGTCAGTGCGCCTCCCGTTGCCCAACTTCAAGTTCACGATGCAATCAATTGGATCAACGGAAGCAGGTTGTCTCTGACACAAGATTCCACCGGTTCGGGCACCTTCGACGGATTCTCGCTAATTTATGGATCGCGAACTGCCTTTCTGTGGCAGTACGAAATTGGCCCGATGCTTTTCGGCACGAGCAATGCAGAACGCATGCGGATCGACAATCTTGGCCGGATCGGTATTGGGACGACAAACCCGCAGTCTCCGTTTGTCGTTCAGGGCTCCAGCAGTTGGGGCGTCGCGGAAATTGTCGGTGCAGGGGCAAATTCCGAGGCAAGTATCGGCTTCCGACCGTCGAACCGTGCGAAGGGCGATAGCACAACTTGGATTCTGGGCGTCAACAATAATGCCGGCGTCACCGGCGCATTTTCGCTGTATCGGCCAAACGGATTGGGCACGGGTTCACAAGCGATCTCGGTACTAACAAACGGGCACGTAGGCATCGGAACGGCCGTACCATCGGGAGCATTGGACGTCAGCTCCACAACCGGTGCGCTGATAGTTCCACGCATGACAACCGGGCAGCGGGATGCGCTGAACGCGGTCAATGGGATGATTATCTACAATATTACAACGAATCAATTCAATTTCCGAGAGAACGGTGTTTGGGTGACAAAACCGTGAGGAAGCAGCACGTCTGCGTGCGGGTACTACTAACTAGTGCCGGTTGTTTCGATAAGAAATGCTCGGCGGCTATGAACCTGGCGGGAGATCATACTTCTTCATCATTTCCTGAAAACGGGGAAGATTCCAAAGTGGTTTGAATTCATCGTCTAATTTGAAGACGTTGGTGGTAAGGCCCGATTCAATCGACAGGAGATAATCGATTCTGTCGATTGCCTCGTCGTACTGTCCACATATCACACAAATATTGGCCATGACCATGACCATTGTAGGTCCTCACCAGTGACATTTGTCAACCGAGAGCAGATCAACTGCTTTCTGTCCCATTTCGACCGCGCGGTCACATTCTCCCAGAATCGCAAGATCACGCCCAAGCATGCTGGCAAGATTGTGATTGTCGGGCTGATCTTTGAATGCTGATTCAAGCAATGGCTTTGCTGAATCAGCATAAACCCGGGACAAAGTTGAATCGCCGCGTATTCGGTTTATGTTGCTCATCTGCGCGTAGAATTCATATGGATTCACAGCGGTCTCTCGTGACTTCAGTACGAGGCGGGCATAGAACGAATCGAGGGGGAGATCCGAGAGGCGCTTAACAAACAACGGTGCCATTTCCGCAAAAAACCAGGTCGTATCGGATACTTGTCGCAAAGCAGCCCGCGCGTACTGCTCCATTTTGTCGAGATCGCCGTAACGAGCCGCATAATAGCCGATCTTCTGACTACGGAACCCGCTCACTGATGGTTCCAGTGCGATAGCACGATCGATGGCCGTCTCCATTTCGTCAAAGGATCTGGTAAACATGAGGCAATTGGCCAAATCGGCATGCATTCTTGCCTCAAGCGGATTGAGCTCGGCTGAGCGACGATAATTGCCCAGGGCTTCGGCAAATCTTCCCTGCCGCATTTGAACAAAGGCGATGCTGGATAAAATCTCGGGATCGTTGGGGAGTTCGGCTTTGGCGATCTCGAATTCTCTCATCGCACTCATGTAGTCAGTTTCAACCAGGTTATAGTAGAAACCGAGCGCCCGGTGCCCAGTCGGAAGATCGGGGTTAAGTTGCAGTGCCCTTTCAGCGGCTTGACGCGCCAGAGCCTTCTTTTCGGGTGAGTTCGTTCCAGTACCGAGCTGGGTGTATGCGATTGATCGTTCGGCATGCGCCAAAGCAAAATTGGGATCCAACATAACGGCGGTATCGAAGTAGGCCTCAAAGTGCTGGACATCATCGCGGATCAGGGTTGAGGTACGATAACTACCAAGCCCCTTGAGATAGTACTCGTATGCTCGCTCGTTAGTAGTTGGTTTGACCGCGAGCTTATCACGGTCTGGTTGGAGAAGTGTCACTCCGATTTCGTTAACGATCTGTGAAGCGATTTCGGCTTGAACTGCAAAAACTTCCATTAAACTTCGTTCGTAATTGTCAGCCCAGACGTGGCGATCATCTGACACGCGAATGAGCTGCGGAGTGATCCGGACTTTTGCTTGCCCACCAACCTTCGCCCATCGGACCGATCCTTCAAGGATATAACTTACTCCTAGCTCCTTGCTGATCTGGCTAATACTCTTGCCTGATTTCTTGTATTGAATGGCGCTAGTGCGCGAAATGACACCGAGACCTTTGATACCGGCAAGGCGGGAAGTGATCTCCTCCGTCATGCCATCCGCGAAGTACTCGTCTTCGGGACTGCCAAGATTTTCGAAAGGCAAGACAGCGATCATGGGCATAGCATTGGCAGTCTCGGATTGTGTCGATTTAGACCGTGGGAAGAAGTAGACCGCCACAACTGCCGCGACGAGAACGATCGCAGCCCCGACATAGACTTTCAAATTTGATTTGACCGGTTTGGGCTGGTGACTTCCGGTTTGCTGTGAGTCATAGACAAGGCGTTTCAGATCAGCGATGATATCCTCGGCCGTCTGATACCTCATCGCGCGGTCTTTCTCCAACAGTTTGTCGACAATTTGCTGAAGCTTTTGCGGGATGCCGGATTTGTAGCGGCTAAGCGGCTCCGGTGCATCCTGCATTATTGCCCGCAAGGTTGCGCCTTCGCTATCGCGGCGGAACGGCGTACGCCCGGCAAGCAGCTCATAAAGTACGACTCCAAAGGAAAACAGATCCGAGCGCTTGTCGATGTCTCGCCCAGACACTTGTTCCGGCGACATGTACGACACAGTGCCTAGGGTAGAGCCGGTCTTTGTTAATTTGTCGTCCCCTGCAACTGCCGCGAGACCAAAGTCGAGTAGTCGTGCCCGGCCCTTGGTATCGACGATGATGTTGGTGGCTTTGATATCCCGGTGGATTACGCCGGCCCGGTGCGCTTCGCCGACTCCCTGGCACACCTGCACTGCGTAGTCGATAACTTCGTCAATCGGCAGCGGTTTTTCGTGGGCGAAGTAGTGGAGTAAGTGCCCTTCGACATGTTCCATTGCAAAAAACGGTCTGCCGTTGAATTCGTTTACATCGTGGACGGTGACAATATTAGGGTGGTTCAGCTTGGCAACAGCTTGAGCCTCGCGCAGGAAGCGCGTCTTAATATCTTCATTGAGAACAAGATGGGAAGGCAGAAACTTCAGCGCGACTTTCCGCTTGAGTTTGGTATCTTCCGCGAGATAAACCTCGCCCATACCACCCGCGCCGATCTTTTCGATAATTTGGTATTGTAATACGATCGTGCCGCTAGTCAGCGCCACGTGAATCTTGGTCTTGTCGTCATCAGGTTGCATTTATCTGTTAGCGCACTCCACGGTAATCAACCAATCTACTTGCCTATTCTGCTTGCTACTGGGAAATGGTTGTGTGAAAGTACCTTCAAAACGAGGCCGCCGCAACAAAAATTCATCGTCCGACAATTGAGTTCTGGGGTGATTGCATCTACGAATGCTGCGTTTTGATTTTTCAGAATTTTGCCAAGTTGGTTTTTTTTCGAATGCGTCGATATTTTGGGGACAGATTCAAATTTCACCGAAACCAACAGAATCGTTGACTAATCTTGTCCCCCTTAAGGCCGATAAATGTGCGTCTTCAGGAGTTCTGAATCGACTGGCGTCCAAGAGTGGACGTCGGTGTCTACTGGTCGGCTCGTAAGTCGCTAAAGAGCAAGCGCTTGAAAAACAAGCGCAAAGCAAAAGGAGCAGGATTTCCCTGCTCCTTCTTCTGATGGGCACCGAAATCTGGCACATTGCTGTGGTCCGGGCGCAAATGCAAGGTAATTTCGCATTAGCCGCGAAGCATAGCTTGAATGCGTGCGAGATGATGATAGCTGTGTCGAACCGCGTGATCCTCAAGAAAGAACTGGGCCGTGAGCGGTGCGTCGCCGTACAGCGATACCTCGGCCGCACTGTCGAGCTCATCGTCGGAAAGCATACGAATCGCCGCCGCTGCAGCTTTGGCATTGGTGCGCAAAAGGTCGAGAGCTTCCATTTTTCCGACCGATGCATGTTCGTGGGCATGATCTGCGTTCATCTGATCAATTCCCTGCTTAGTAACACCCTCGATCTTCTTTCCCTTGGCGAGCATTAGCGCCAGCTGGACTTCCAGCGGGTAGACGCTGGCAACGTGGTGGACAACCACGCCAATCGTTCTTCCATCGCCCAGCAATGGCATGTTCCATTCGCGGTCCGTCAGACGTTCTGCAACGGCGGCCAGACGGCCGGCACCCATTTCCAGGCGGTCGGCGAGGCGGTTGGCTCTTGTGGTCGCGATTTGAGTTGATGTAGACATAACGTCTCCTGTTCAGGTCGTTTGGTGTTTCTTTTCTCTAGCCGGGTGAATCAGTTTGCAATATCAATCCGTATTCGACTCATCCCGGCCGCTATTGTTGACCCATTTTACGTATAATCGACTGTGAAGTCCTTGTGGCGGCCTGATGAAATCCTTAGGTTTATAGCATGATCTGGCGATTCGAACCCTTCGAACTCGATGAGGAACGACGTGAATTGCGACTGCACGACCGCGAAGTATTGGTTGAGCCGCTGGTTTTTGATCTTCTTGCCGAACTCGTGCGCAACCGTGATCGCGTCGTTTCCAAGGATGAACTGTTCGATCGTGTCTGGGCGGGCGCCATCGTTACCGAGGGTTCCCTGCAGCGAGCAGTCAGTCTTGCCCGATCTGCGCTGCGTACCGGCAATTTGGCCGACGCGATAAAGACATTCTCCCGCCGCGGCTATCGCTTTTCTGCCGAAGTGACAGAAGTCTCGTCCGCACAGGAATCTCCTTCAACAAGAGAGAGCGCGGATTCTCTGCAGGAAGCTCGCCGCGCATTCGAGCAGAACAAGTGGGACATTGCGCTCGCCGCGTTTGTTGGAATTGACCAGTCGGGGGCGCTGTCAGGACCCGATCTCGAACGTACGGCGTGGTGTTATCTCAATCTTGGTCGTCCCAATGAATCGGTACCCTGGCTAGAGCGATCAGCAACGGCACATACAGCTTCAAGCGATTCGCTGGGAGCATCAAGGGCGGCACTGCTTCTGTGCCAGGTTCATCTCGAAGGCAGGCGTGCAACGGTAGCAAGCGGATGGCAACAACGCGCCGAGCGGCTGCTTGAGGGACGCGACCCGTGTCGCGAAGTTGCGCAGTTAGCGTGGATTACCGGACGAATCGCCCTTGCAACCGGCGACAGTGACAAAGCGCTCCTTCACGCGGAACGCGCTCTAGAGTTGGCGCGAACAATTGAAGATCCTGATCTTGAAGCAGTCTCACTCATTTATCTCGGGCATGTGTGTGTTGCCCGCGGCGACGTGCGTAGGGGACTTGCGCTTCATGACGAAGCCGCAGCGGCTGTACTCGGCGGACCGGTGGCTCCCTGGTTTGCCGGGCTTGTATATTGCGGTCTTGTTTACATCTGCCAGAATCGCGGCGATTGGACGCGCGCGACACATTGGACAGAGGCTTTCGAGCGATGGTCGGACCGCGTTCCGACTTTCACTTACCCGGCAGTCTGTCGAATGCACCGAGCCGAAGTACTCGCACTAAGAGGCGAACTGGCTGCAGCGGAACGCGATCTAATCGACGTTAGGACCGAACTTGAAACGAGTGCACCGTGGGCGGTCGGTGACGCCGAGCGTTTGGTTGGTGAGGTTCTGCGCGCCCGGGGCGATCTTGATGGTGCAGAACGGGCCTATCGCAGAGCGCAAGTAGTCGGGTGGAATTCTTGCCCGGGGTGGGCCGAACTTCTCATCGAACGCAATGACCCAACCGCAGCGGTCCGAGCTTTAGAAATGGCAATCGAAGATCCCTCGTGGCCGTGTCGTCAACGACGACGGTTGCTGCTGGCTGCACTTGCCAGAGCAGCAGCGATGTCGGGTGACACGGTCCGAGCGCGAGAGGCAATTGATTTAGCAATGACGTCTGAAGATGGTGAAATCACGTCGGCTCAACATGGTGCATTGGAACGTGCCCGCGGTGAAGTTGCTGCGGCGGAAGGACGGAATGACGAAGCGATTAGCATTTTGCGCAGCGCACTGCGTTTCTGGAGAGACCTCGACGCGACACTCGAGATTGCGCCGCTACACGAGCGACTGGCTGAACTTCTGCGCGATACCGGAGACATTTACGGCGCCGCGATGGAACTACAAACGGCAGAGACAATTTGGCGCGACCTTGGTTCAACCACGCGAGCCGATGCCTGTGCGGCCCGACTAACGGATCCGCGTTATCCTTGATAAGTTCGTAGTTAGCATAATTGACGCTAAACGGCGGGGCTTCATTTTGGGTAGAGTTGAGATTCAGCTCTGTTCGCAGTTGCCGCAGCAAGGCGTCGGAAGACCAAATTGTGTACCGGATAGATTCCGTACCAGTAGAAAATCCCGAGCAGACCTCTGGGGTAGAAGCGGGCTGTTTGGGTGAGAATACTGCTTTCATCACCCGTGCTTTCCACTGTGAATTCCAGCCATGCCTTGCCAGGAAGTTTCATCTCCGCTCTTAGCAATATCCTCTTGCCCTGATCCAATTCCTCGACGTGCCAGAAATCCAGCTTGTCCCCAACAGACAGCTCGGTTGGGTGACGTCGACCACGACGCAACCCGACGCCCCCAAGCGCCTCATCAACAAGACCGCGCAGCTTCCAAAGAGAATTCACCGCATACCACCCGTTCTCTCCCCCAATTGAACTAACTACCTGAAACAGTCTCTTGGCAGATGTTCGCACCGCCACTTGTCTCCGGTCGGTCAGCAGGTGCGACGGCTCGATTTGTGAGATGATCGATTCACCCTCCTTGACGTGCTGTCCGGATTGCTCTGAAAGAACAACCGAGAGCGCTCGTTTGACCGCCTGATCAAAAGTGGTTGGTACGATTTGGAACAGCTTTCTGGCTTCATCATTTTCGCATATCGTTTCATGCCTTAGTCCCTCAATGAGCGCACGAGCCGGCTTGACAGGTACGGGCGTGACCAGGCCAACCCAGTAGGATGAAAGCCTCGGCGTTAGAACCGGCACCCTGATTAGCCACCTCTTCAATCCGAGGGCGAGAGCTACTCGCAACATCATGTCTCGATAGGTCAGAATCTCGGGACCACCAATATCTATTATCATTCCCGATGACTCGACGGACGCGAGAGCAGCTACCAAGTATTTGAGCACATCCTCGACTGCTATCGGCTGTGTTCGGGTGACCACCCAACGCGGGCAAATCATTATAGGCAAACGATTGGCCAAGTGGTGGATCATCTCGAACGAGAGGCTACCGGCCCCTACTATCACTGCGGCTCGAAATTCAGTCACAGGAACACTAGACTCCCGCAACACATCGCCAACCTCGTGCCGACTCTTGAGGTGCGGAGACTGCTCCTCGCGCCTGACTCCCAAACCACCTAAGTAGATGATACGATTGACTCCAAATCGTCTCGCGACTTCCCCTACATTCTTGGCGGCCCGTCGATCAAGTTCAGCAAAATCGCCTGTAGGGTTGGTCATGGAGTGGACAAGGTAGTAGACGACGCTTACTTTCTGAAACGCGATGTGTAGTGAAGGAGCGTTGAGAACATCCCCTTCCATCACTTCGACCGAGCCAGACCAGGCAAACGCTGAAACCCGAGTTCGATCACGAACGAGACATCTGACACGGTATCCCTGCTCGAGGAGCCGCGGCACGAGCCTCGAACCAATGTAACCGCTCGAGCCAATAACCAATATGCAAGAGTGCGTCTCGCGTGACTTTCCCAACAACTCCACCTCCTATGGCCCTCCAACCAGCGCTTTTACAAAGCTATTTTATTGTAGTCAACATAACTACTCATTCAGACTGCACCTAGCAAACGATGGAACTTGCCACACATTGGTGCACGAAAGAATTGAGCTGATTTTGTTAGTTCGTACCCGCCATTTTTCGATTCCTGATTCGATCTGTTCTGTTAAACTCTGTTCGTTGTAGTGGATTACTTGAGAGGTGCCATGTCTTGTGTCACTCAAAGTCCGAGACCCGGCTGGCCACAGCCGGGTCTCATGCGGAAGTTCAATTAGTTGTTAGCAATAATCTGGGCTCCGAGAGCCTGTGCACCTACTCCGCCGAGGAAACCCTTGGCGAAAACCGTGTAAATCTTCCCCGCCGCAAGCGTGATCCCCGGCAGATTCAACACCACAGCGTTGTTGGTAGCCGCATCACGGACTTGCAGATCATAAGTCCCGGCATCAAGCGGAGTGAAATCGGTCCCCTGCTTGAAGGCCCGATTACCGAAGACGATTGTGCCGTTCGTCAGCGTGATGTTGACGGCGGGTGCATTCGGTGATAGGTGCACGAACCGAACGTGCGCTTTTCCGGCCGCTGGTGCCGCCAAATTGTCGGTCAGTACAACAGTAGATATCTTGCTGACCGAATCAACTGCAAACACCGTGTAATTGGTGCTTGCTGTTAGAGGCAGGTCGGCGTTGATCACAGTCGTGCCGGTGCCCGCGACATTCACCTTCACGTTGCGCGTACCAGCATCGACCGGTAGGTAGGCAGTATTGCTTGGAAACGCAAGCCCACTACCGGCAACCGCGTTGTCTACCAGTAAGTCAACGGCCGGTGCATTCGGCGAAGCATGAACCACCATTACATTTGCCTTGGCAGTAGGGTTGGTCGGGTTGTCATCATCACTGCAAGAGATCATCAAGATTGGCAGTGCTGCCAATACTATCCCAGTTAATAGAGTCTTCTTAAACATTTCTATCTCCTAATTCCACACGTTGTTTCATAGAGTTGTTGCATAAACTGCCCTTCATGAGCAGGCAAAATTACTTCCGTCGGACCATTTTCTTTCGTTCGAAGATGAGCGAGAGTTTTGCCTCCCGCTCATCCCGGCGGGTAACAGGAGTGATGGACACAACGGTACTCTCTGTTCTCCCAGAGCTTTTTCTTTGTCTGGAAGGACACTGCGCGAAACGTATCACAGAAGTCGGCAATTGCGCAGTGCCCTGTCCAAGAAGCGTTACTTCTTTGCGTCTTCCTTCGGGAGGATGACGGAGTCGATGACATGGATGACACCGTTGGATGTCACGATGTCGGTCTTGATGACCTTGGCGCCGTCGATCATCACGCCATCTTTGCCGGCAGTAACTTTCGCCATCTGACCATTCACGGTCTTGGCTTCGGTCAGTTTGACAACATCAGCGGCCATGACCTTGCCGGAAACGACGTGATAGGTGAGAATCGAAGTGAGCTTGGCTTTGTCGGCGAGAAGAGCTTCTACAGTTCCTTTCGGCAGCTTCGCGAAAGCTTCGTCCGTCGGTGCAAAAACCGTGAACGGCCCGGCACTCTTGAGGGTTTCGACGAGGCCGGCTGCCTTCACAGCTGCGACGAGCGTATTGAACGAACCGGCAGCGACTGCGGTTTCGACAATGTCCAAAAGCTTTTGAGTTGTCTTGGCTTCCATTTGAGTATCTCCTGTTTTCTGTGCGGCAGTGGCGGCATCTTTACCGTAGCTGCCCGCGTTGAGGTTTCCGATTCCAATGAATAGCAGCACGACTATGGCTGCGAGAGTGATTGCTTTTGTGGTCATGATTAGTTCTCCTGTTGATCTTGCTTAGTTATTGATTCCGATTTTGATCCTAGTAACTGCGAGCAGCGACACCCCAGCGGTTTTGGATCGACTTGAAGCCGGCTGCTTGATAAATTGCCGCGATTCCAACCAGGACATATACTGCCTTGGCGAACACGGTCCCGTCACCGAGTAGAGTTGCAACTAGGTCGAAGTTCAAAACTCCAACCAACCCCCAGTTCAGTCCACCGACGACCAGTAGAACTGCTGCGAGAATGTCGAGTGATTTCATTTTCCATTTCCTTTGCATAAAGTGTTACTTGCCTGATCGGACCAGGCGTCCATCGTTTGTCTAATTTCTGTCTATTTTAACCGTACATACTCAAAAAGGTTCACGAAAAATCAGAAATAAAATACGTTTCTGTTATCACATTGTATTTCAATGCTTTAGGTTGAGAGTGGTGAAAAGTTAACGAAAAGCCGGGAACACCCTCATAGATTCTTGTTGTCTAAATTGAACTATTGATTATGTTTTGTCGACTTTATGCCAGAAGAGAAGGATTGAGTACATCCAATGACCAAGAATTCAAGCAACGCCGAATTGGGGATTGAAGCTGTGGCGCGGCGTTCCGGATTGAGTCAACACCTAATTCGTATTTGGGAGCGTCGCTATGCTGCAGTCCGGCCCGTTCGAACCGAATCCAATCGACGGCTCTATTCGGAAGCTGACGTTGTCAGACTTGCACTTTTGAATCGGGCCGTCCACGCCGGACATCGTATCAGCGATATCGCGACATTGCCTACCGCCAAGCTCGAGCAGATTGTCGGTAAGGACTTTCCAAATACAGCCACACCCAGAAGCAAACGCAAAGGAGTGAGCCCCAATTTTGTCAAGCTCGCGCTAAACGCCATAACAAAATTTGACTCAGAAGAACTGGATGCCATTCTGTCGCATGCTGAAGTAGACCTAGGGCAGGCACGGGCGCTTGACCAAATCGTCATGCCATTGATGGAGTCGATCGGCGAGCTGTGGAAAGAGGGCAGCATTCGCATTGCCCATGAACATATGGCCACCGCAGTAATCCGGAATCATGTCGGCGCATTACTCGCGTCCATGCGTTACCCCGCAAGCGCACCATCCATCGTTATTGCGACGCCAGTTGGACAATTGCACGAAGTGGGTGCTTTGGTAGTCGCGGTTGCTGCCGCTTTAGAAGGATGGCGCCCTGTCTTTCTCGGATCAAATTTGCCGGCTGATGAGATTGCTGGTGCCGTCCAAAAATCCGGCGCTCGCGCTATCGCCCTAAGCGTGGTGTTCCCGTTCGATGATTCCAAACTACCGACGGAGTTGAATCGACTCAGACGGCTGCTTCCCGAGAAAGTCTCAATTCTGATTGGCGGGCGGGCTGCTGAAGCATACAAAGACGCAATTGAATCAATCTTTGCCTTTCGCTTGACAGACATTGATATGTTCCGACGTCAGTTGGAGCTGTTACGGTCCACCAAGACAACGCCTTCAGCCCAGAAGTCGAAGAAGGGCCGTTGATGTCCGCAAAAGAACGTCGGTTTGAGAATTGCGGTTGGGAAGTCAAGAAGGTAACGGAATGACTAATGAGCAGTATGCTAATTAGAACGCAAATAATTCTCGTGGTGGCGCTACTAATTGGACTCGTCTCTACCGTAGCAGCTAAGCCAGGGTGGCAGGTTGACCTCGAGACTGGGCCGGCTATCAGTGGATACAATAATGTGCGGATTCCCGGGAATACTGGAACAAAGCTCTCCCTGTCGCGTGATCTTAATATCGATCAAACCATCTTCTGGCGGGCACGATTATCCCGCATCTTTAGCGACAAACACAGCCTGTCCTTGCTGATCGCACCACTAACCTTCAACGCCGAAGGAAAATTGGAAAAAGATCTCAAGTTCGCAGGTGGTGAATTTGCCTCTGAATTGTTTGTGAAAGCAAAGTACAGATTCGATTCATATCGACTGACTTATCGCTACGATTTTTACCTTCGCGACAGATTGCGCCTTGGTATCGGGTTCACCGGCAAGATTCGAGATGCAGCGATCAGCGTCGAAGGTGGGGGACAGAGGTCAGAGAAGGCCAATACCGGTTTCGTGCCCCTGATCAACTTCCGAGCCCAGTGGACGATAAGTTCGCACTTTGGTGCTCTTTTTGAAGGTGATGCTTTGGCGGCCCCACAAGGGCGTGCAGAGGATGTTCTCGTGGCGCTCACTGCAAGGGCCTCCGAGAACTTGCAGTTCAAGTTCGGTTACCGTCTCCTTGAAGGAGGAGCCGATAATGACGAAGTATACACATTTGCACTTGTCCATTATCTGGTGATAGGCACTGTATGGAGATTCTGAAGGAACTTGATGGACGCAAGAACTTGGGCACCTCGATGATAAGTCGGCAAGTACCTTCGATCGGAGCAAGAAAATTGTGACTAAAGCCCCTGCGACGCTTCGAGTGACGACAGCAGGTCAGTTGATCGCGCTGATAGCATGGGTGAGCCTGTGCTTTCTAACGGCCTGGATTGGTTCGAGATTCACACCCGGTGAGTCGTATCTTCAACTCCAGAAGCCATCTTGGACACCACCGGGCTATCTCTTCGGGCCAGTGTGGTCAATACTCTATTTGTGCATGGGAGTTTCCGCATGGCTGGTTTGGAGACGAGCAAGTTTCTCCGGGAGGGGCTTGGCTCTGACGCTATTCGTCGTACAACTAATTCTGAATGGAATGTGGTCTTGGATATTCTTTGGTATGCAGAGACCGGGTCTAGCGTTTGCAGAGATTCTGATTCTGTGGGGAATGATACTTGCTACTTTGTTGACATTTTGGCGAGTAAGCGCCGCCGCCGGCATTCTCTTCTTACCATATCTAGCCTGGGTATCTTTCGCCGCAGTTTTGAACTACGCGATCTGGCAGTTGAATAAGAGCAACTGACAGAAAGCGCTCAAGAATCCGGACTATTCCCCAAGTTTAGAGGACATCGATCTAAAAAAATGGAGATGGGGGGAATCGAACCCCCGACTCGTATTGGGGGACAAGGAGTTAAGTGGCATTGTGACCAAATTGTGTCCAGTTTTTTGAGCCTCACGGCCATGGCAAGTCTGTGACTGGTTCATTTGTGACTAAAAGTCTTCAATCATCACGGCAAAATTCGTCTGTTCCCATTTCGTGACATCGGGCCAATAGAATGTAAAATCGAGTCGCTCTCCCGACATTAGGCTCTCAGTAGCCAAATCAACTACGTAAACACCTATCCCGGTGTCTCGTGTCGACGAGTCGCTCGTGGTCCGCCAGCCGTCGATACTCCAATGGACAGTAGCCGGGCTCAGCGTCTCTATGCGGAGCTGCTTGCCGCGCTCGATGGAGCGGCACTTATGATTGAATCGCCAAATAGTCCGCGGCGATTCTATTTTTTCCACCAAGTATCTTTGAACCGTCTGGGCTGGCATATCGAAAACGCGCTTGTCCGCTATGGATCTCCGAAGTTTGAGATACTCGGCATGTGCCCAGACGAGAGGCATCGCAGAACCGGACGGACGTCCAAATTTCAGTTCCTTCCCACTGACATCATCAGCGTCCCAGATCTGTTCCGGAACTAGGCCAGTCTCATTCGCAAAGCCCTCCATGGCCCTAAGTAACACCAGTGATTCTTGAATTTTCCCGGCCGCCAGTTCGTAGTGCCCGCGCTCTCCGCTGAGTAGCGGCCAAGCCCTGCCGATACCGGTACCGTCAAACGGGCTTCCATCCCCATGTTCTCCATAACCATCCGCATTATAGCGATGCCAGGCAGGGCCGACCGGTGTTTCCACCTTCAAGAGCGCATCAATAATTCTGATAGTATTGAGTATTCGTGGATTGTCGGCGGCCCGCAGACCAAAGCGCACCAATGCCAGAGCATCCTGACTAATGATATGGTCGGCTTCTTGAAGGCCTTTTCCGACTGGTCGGTTTTTGATAGGTACAAAGCCATGCAGAGGTGATGCACCATCAGCTGTCTCCGGAGGTGCAATGCGAACGAAGTAGCCATCGACGGAATATTGTTTGGCCAATTCGGTGCCGGAAACGTAGGTCCAGCGTTCAATGTGCGAATTCCAGGCATCGGCGGTCTCGCGAAGATACGTGGCCACCCGCGCTTCGTCGTTGAGGTCAGCAACGTCGGCGGCCGCCAGAAGCGCTGCTACTTCGACAGCCAGCGTAAAGGGCGAGTACCCTGGATCCTCTTCCCAGCGATCCTGCTGGGTGATCGGACCATTGCACACAATGTATTGCGATGCTCGGCGAATCATCGGCCAGTAGTGCGGAATATCGCCGGACTCCAACGCTTTCTCGCGGAGAGCCAAATCCACCAGGAGAATCGGAAACGCGGTCTCATCCATTTGCGAGCCCGACCAATACGGCGTTCCATCCAGCCACATATTTTGGGGCCAATGACCATCCGCCTCTTGGGTGGTCATCAGATAATTAAGTACGCGACGCGTATCCGCGTGGGCCCCGATTGCCAGCAACCCGGCTGCTGACTCTACTAGGTCGCGCGGCCAGACAAGATGATATCCCCCGAGATCCTCGTCTCCCTTATTGAAGCCCCAGGGAATCGAGAGACTTGCGATCAGACCTCCGGGAAATCGCTTCGCCTCGTGAATGCGCAATACCATAGCACTGATCTCTTCCAAATTCCGGGCCGTCTCCACACGCAAGCCGGTTTTGCGCAAAGTACTGTGGAATGAATTCCAGCCTTGGACATAGCGTGTCTTTAATTCATCGAAATCATCGAGAAGACTGGTTGTCACGCGATGGCCGGCCTCCGCGGCGCTTGTGCCAAATCCGACGGCTACCACAAAAGAGTTATCTTTGGCCGATTGCCAGTCCAACTCCCCGGTCAGCGCCACGTTACCATTCTCGGCCCGGTCAAACTGCCACGTAATCCTCTTGTGGAGTGCCAGGTCCTGCCAACCATCAGATGTCCCAACAAACCCAACAGAACGGGCTTTGAACTCGACCGAGGCGGCGAGCGCCAAAGCCACGCCGTGGCGCTCGGCGAAGAGCATCGGCCGCCCCTTATAATCTCCCAACCACGCCGTGTTGCCGTTTCCGCAATTACCGAGATGAGGAGCCAACAGCACATGTACGCGATATGACTGCGCTTCTCCGCCCAGAGGAATGAAGATCGTGCGCTGCAGCACGGCGTCCCGAATGGGATCGGCGATGATCTCTTTCTCCATTCTATACATCCCCTGCAAACAGGTGTTGACCAGACGAAAAGCCGGTATGGCGGGCTCGATATATTCAATTGCGTGTGCAGCATGACGCTTGTCCTCCGAGAAGAGATCATGACCATCGGTGACGATCATGCCCATGTCACGGATACAAGCCTGATCAATCCGGGGGTAATAAATCTCATCGAAGATGCCATGACTAAGAGTAAACCAAACTGGACTGGCTGGACTAATCGCCGTCCCTATTCCGCTTTTGGCGCTTGATGTCCACTTCGGTGCATTTCCCGGCCACCCGAAGGCGTGTTTGCTCGATTCATCCATTATGAACTGCTCTCAGATGATTTTGATTCCCGAATAGTTTGGGACGCACTACTTACTCCACTCCAAGACGACTTTGATTTCATCTTCACCGTGATGTTCCAGGGCGGCGGCGAAATCAGCATAAGGATGCCGGTGCGTAATTAGAGCGGCAACATGATCACCCCACCGCGCCTGTGCCTTGACGAGATCATCGACTGCCATGCGATAGTGATCGGGTGAGGCGTTGACACTTCCGAGCATCAATTGGTTATCAAGTACAAGCTGGCGAATCAGCTCGGCCCCGGAGATGTTAAGGGGACGGCTCCCTGCGGGAATCCCTGTGAGAACATAGATTCCGTTGAGCGCAAGCACGTCGAGGAGATTGAATGCCAGGCTGGCAACTCCGGTGGCCTCGAATACCAGATCAATCGGACCCGTCAAAGCGGATATCCGATCGGGTGTTACCTTGCGACCGTCGATATACTTCCCACCGATTCTGGCAAGCCATTGGGGTCGGACACTTCCTTCGTCCACTATGTCTACACCGTATACCTCTGCGTCTCGTAAACGCAGAGCCATGGCAGCGAGCAATCCGATGGGACCAAGCCCTGCCACCAGACAACGTCTCCCCCTAAGCCACTCCCCTGGCGTGGTAACATCAGGTAATCGCGAGGCCTGCAGTCTAAGAGATTCATCGATCGCCTTCTCAGCCACCGACAGGGGTTCTGTGAGTACTCCAACGGCCGCGACTTCATCTGGGACCAGTATGACGTACTGCTCGGTGTCGACGACGAATTCGGACTGGTATCCATTGAGCTTCCATATTCCCCTTTCTCGATAGTCTCCGGAATAGCACATGTCGGAGCGATTCACAAGGCATGCGGGACACTTTCCGCAAGATCGACGAACGGAAAAGACCGCGTAGTCACCGACCTTCACTTTGGTGACTTTGGCCCCTGTTTCCATCACTTGTCCGATCATCTCATGACCTATGATTAGTTCATCACAGGCGTGCGGTGCTGCACAACGCCCACCTGCCACTTCCTCCCGATCAGTGCCGCAGATACCTACGCGGAGAATTCGTAGTTTAATTTCATCGTCGGATTTCAGCTTCGGTTCTTCGCGATCAACCAAATGAATCAACGTCGTTCCGGGTCTAACTGATATAGCCTTCATGTGCACCTAACCCTCCGCGGACGTCCCTGTCTGCTATTACATCCTTGAACAACTTACTCTAGCGAATGTTCTGCCGCTTGAATTGAGAGATTCCGTGTGGATCATGCTCAAAGTGATATACTTTTGCCACCTGGATTCGGAGACGTTTTAGTATGCTGCGTCTCTGAACAACGGTTGCTATCGATGCACCGACGATAGGCCCCACTAGATAAATCCACCAGCCATGCCACTGACCTGAAATAACCGCCGGCCCGAGACTCCTTGCTGGGTTTGTACTGGTTCCCGAAATTGGAGCCTCCAAGTATACCATTATTGCGTAAAGGAACGGAAAGAGAAGCGGCGTCCACGCCGATAGCCGCTTATGGCCAATAAAAAGGAAAAGGCCGATGACGAGAGCGAAGGTAGTGACTATTTCGCCTATCAATGCGATCCGAATTCCGTAGTGCGGTCCGGGCAGAGTCGCGCCATATGCAACACTCTTCCCGGTCTCACCCCACAGTAGCAGCAGGACGGCACCAAGGACAGCTCCCATGCATTGCGCAAGAATGTAGATCGTTGCGCGTATGCCTTCCATCTTCCCGATGAGCCAGAAGGCCAGTGTCACCACCGGATTGATATGGGCGCCGCTGATTTTCCCGATGCGCGATATCGCAATAAGCGCCCCCGTGGTGCCGAACAGAAATCCCGCGATTATTCGTCTGGTCCCTGCATCGGGGAGCGAGGCAATCAGAGCAGAATTCGTCCCAAACAACGCAATGACAACCGACAAGCCGACAGCGACTAGAAGTCCTGTTCCGACAAGTTCCGAAAAGAACGCTTGGTGAAGCCCTTTCACGATATCATCCTAAGATTAGTCAGGACTACTCTCTTTCCAGCACACGGTCAGACAGCTAAAATAAGGTGGAACAGCTGCTCGTTCGCAGAAGCCTCCCGACAAACGAGCCCGCCGCACTCTTCTATATCAGTATCAGGCAGGAGATTTCAGAATTGCAAGCTTGCCACAGCCTTCCGTGTCTTGCCTTTTACGGGGACAACCACTCACCTGTAGTACGGCATAAAGACACGCAAGTTGTTGCGACCAAATTGTGACGTTTTTCGTTGCCAGTCATTTGGGTTTATTGCCAGATGTACGCTTGGAAATACCAGAGCACAGGGGTGCAGTACCCCGTCCCGTCGTAATCGATTGATTGATAATAAAGTATATCAATGGAGGTGGGGGGAATCGAACCCCCGTCCGAAACAACCGGCAACTAACCGTCTACGCGCGTGTCCTTTGCATTTATTCTCGTTGATCAGATCGCCGCAAGGCTAAAGCTACCAATCAACCAGTCTTGCTGTTTATTTCGCCTCGCAACCGCCAGACCGAGCTGCAAGGCTATCCATCATTTATCGACGCCTTGCACAACGCCTAATGGCGGGCTTCGTGCAACGCGGCATGCTTAGTTTAGTTAAGCAGCAATGGCGTAGTTGTTGCCATTCAATTGGTTTACGCCTGTTTAACGAGACCGGCGCAATCTCGGCGCGCAAGTTAATCCACGTTTATCCCGTCGAAACCAGGTCACCCCCAATGGACTAACGAGTCTTTCATTATATATATCGGTTATCGCGCCGTCAAGTTCCGATAATGTTTGAGTCAGATCTCAAGCTTTCCCGATCTATGCCAGTGAGCTAAGAGTATTAGACGTAGAGCAACTTCTCCCCTACCCCGCTGCGCAACGCGACCATCAAGGTCAAATATTCCCGCAAATGCCGAGTTAAGAGAAAGCTCTCACGCACGTTTGCCTGTGCAATCTTCCCCATTTCGGCAAGACGCTGCCGATAGCGCAGCAAATAGCGGATGCGATGCGCGGCGCCTTCAGGTGTATTCACCAAAAATCCGGTGTGGAAATTCACCACCTGTAATCTGATTCCACCGGTATCGCCGCCGATCACCGGCTTGCGCTTCCACATAGCCTCGGTAACCGTTAGTCCAAAGCCTTCGCGCGTTGATTTTTGAATTACAATATCAGCCAATCGTTGCAAGGCGTTGATAGTTCGATTAGCGTCTGGCGGCAGTAACAATATGTGAATGTCGGGGTCGTTTTCGGCGGCATGGAGAACGTCGTCAAGCACAGCCTGGCCCTCGGGGTCGTCAGTTGCGCTGCCGCCAGCGAGAACCAATTGCACCGGCAATACGCGCTTCACCAAGCGGTAAGCCTGAATCACTCCAACGGGATCTTTGAAGCGGTCGAAGCGGGAAATTTGTACGAGTAGCGGTCGGGTCGGGTCGAGGCCATATTCCGCCTGAACGGCCTCAAGCTCGGCGCTGGTGAGATCGCGGTTTTTCTCGCTCAACGGGTCGATACTCGGCGCGACGATTACTTGGGGGTGCGGTAACGGCTGCGCGAATTCAGCCATCGAGAAGATGCTGGCATCGTATTTTTCGACAAAGCTCCTCAAGTAGCGCCAAACCGGCCGATAAGGACGGCTAATGTCAATATGGGCGCGCCAAATCCATTTCCCGCGGCGATTCGGCATCATACCGAGTAGGGCCGCGGGCTGCGGATCGTGGATGATGACAAAGTCTGAATCTTCAAGTATTGGTTGGAGTCGCTCGACGTTCGCTGCGTTGGTGTCGTGATAGTGCTCCCAGTCCTTTCGGGTTATATTTACCGGCTGCCCTTGGAGACCGTTATGGATTGATTTGGTTATTTCGAAGAAGCGTTGATTTCCGTTGATGACTTCCCAACGAGCATCAAGGCCGACCTCGCACATCGGCGGCACGAGCCACTCGAGAATTTCGGCGACGCCGCCGCCAAGCCGCGTCGAGTTGACATGTACGATACGCGCACCCTTGAGGCGGTTTCCGAGTTGGCGCAGTTGCCTGATCGTCGCTGCTCCCACAATGCTTTCATAGGCATTCAAACTTCTCATAATCGTCCTCCTCCAATAGTTGCCAGAACGCGCACAATTTCAGATCGAATTTCGGGGAGAGTCCGGAAGTAGAAATCGATTTCGCGCAACGATTGAATGATATCGTCATACTCGGGACTATACTCTCCGAGCCAGACGCTGAAATCGTCTACCTGTATGGGCGGGCGGCGGCGCGCTTCGAGGAAGTGGAAATAAATGCTGCCGCTCGTCATGCGCTCAACTGTCGGCAACAGTTCGGATGGAGTCTCAACGATTTGGCCGGTGTCGAAGACGACCGTTGTCGCCTGGCTTAGGAACAATTCTGAACCGGGCCGTGATGTCGGCACCCAGGGCTGCAATTCACCCAGTCGTTCTTCGAAAACTTCGCAGACATACAGCCGCAATTGCTCCAGCGATTCGAATTCATTCGGGTCAATGATAGCCAGACGTTCGGCAAGGACCCGGTCGCCGAGTGCTGTTTTTGCCCAAACGGCAAAATCGTTGCGATAATCGGGATCATCAAATCGCGGCCGCAGCCACGTTTCGCTGAAGTGGTGGTATAGCACATCTTCGCTGCAAATCGTCACGCGATCGCGCAGTTCGCGCAGATTGCACGCAGGGGGCAATCCGCTCATTCGCGTGAGTAGTGTGCAATCCATTACCGTAAAGGGAGCCATTTCAACTCCTTTCCTGAACTGTGTTCGAGTCGAGGCTGCCGAGCATTTGCTTAATGTGTCGGATGAGGGCGTGTGTGTCCGCAACGATTTCCGAACCCGGAACGGAGATTAAATTGCCAACAGCGATCGCCTCTCCCATGTGCGCCACCAGCCATGTCATCGCTTCTGCATCGTTTTCATCGTCGCCGACGTACACCACTTCGTTCGGCGCGAATTTCTTGTCGATCAAAGTCAAGAGGCGTTTCAATCCGCTGACTTTTCTGACTTCCGCGTCGAAACTCACTTCAAGAGAAAGCTGACCTGCCGAGTGCAGGAGTTGATGTTGCTTACAGAACTCGACGATTTGTTCGGCAGTCAATTCGCGCTCACTCGGAGGAATGCTGCGCATATGTGCGGCGACGGCCCAATTCTTGTTTTCAATTTCAACCCCGAGACTCTCGAGGAGATCAATTAGACCCGGCAATAGCCGGCTGCGATGTAAAGCGATTCGCTCCAAGAGCGCCAGAGAGGGAGACATGGTGTGACCGTGTGGTGTAAGCCAAAAGAGTCCGCACGAGCCGCCGAGATAGACGCCGGGTATGTCAATCCGTCCGACTAGGTCTTCGAGCGTGCGGCTGGAAATGATCGCGACGCGGTTGGATGACGGCTTCATTAGTTGCTGGAGCAATTGATGTGCCTCCGGCAAGAGCTTGGCGGCAGTTCGGTCCGCAACAAATTCCGAGAGCGAACCGTCGAAATCAAAAACCCAAAGCTGCTTCATCACGCTTCTCCGCGATGCACAGCCAGAGCCGGCCTGATTCGGCGGACCTCGCTGAAGATTTTCTTCCCCCAATCATAGACGTTGTTGTTGCGCACGACCTCGCGCATCCGCCCCATACGCAAACGGCGGTCGGGTTCTTCCATGGTGATTGCCTGTTTCAACGCACCGGCCATTTCGTCGATGTCAAAAGGATTTACCTGAAGCGCATCCAGCAATTCCTTGGCAGCTCCCGTGTATTGGGATAGGAGCAATATGCCGTCGCCGTCGGAACGGGATGCGACGAATTCCTTGGCGACGAGATTCATGCCATCGTGCAGTGAAGTCACCATCAGGACACGGGCGAGTCGATACGCCGCCAGCACCGAGATGTAGTCGTGTTGGGCGCGCAGCAGATAGATTGGCGTCCATTGATTGGTCTCATGCCGATAGTTAATGTCGGCGACGAGCGCCTCCGCTTCTTCATTTAGGCGACGGTACGCTTCGACGACGGTCCGACTTGGCGCGGCAAATTGTAGCATCGTGACGTGTTCTTTGAAATCGGGATTTTCGGTCAAGAGGAGATCGAATGCGCGCAGACGCTCGAGAATTCCCTTGGTGTAGTCGAGCCGATCGACGCCGACAAGGATAATCTGATTAGTCCCGGGAATGCTCGTCTCGGAGAGCAATTCGTTGGCACGCATAGCAACGCGCTCGCTTGCGACGTCGAGTTGGATCTGGTCAAAATCGACGCTGATTGGGAATGGCCGGATATAAGTCGGCCGGCCGCCCCGAATGACGCAAAATTGCTCGCGATCGATGCGCGACTCAAGGCGCTGGTCAACAGTATCGGCGAAATTGTTGCAGTGATACTGAATGTGAAATCCGAGCAGATCGTTTCCTAACAGGCCATCGAGTACCTCATCGTCCCACGGAAAGACGCGAAATGCCTCGGGATTCGGCCAGGGGATATGCCAGAACTGAATCAGGGTCAAGTCGCTGCGGCGTTCGCGTAACATGCGCGGAAGCAAGGCGAGGTGATAGTCCTGGATAAAGATAATCGCCGCGCTGTCGCCGATTTCTTCGAGTACGGCCTCGCAGAATTTTTCGTTCACGCGTCGATAGATATCCCACTGTGATCTTGAGAACTGCGGTCGGGCATACACGATATGGCAAAGCGGCCACAAAGCGCTGTTGGCGACGCCGTGATAGTATCCGAATTCTTCTTCGCGAGTCAACCAAACGCGGCGGAGTGTGAACTGCGGTCCGGCAATGGGGATCTTGAGGTGGCTGGAGTTGTCGACAACGCGCCGGTCAGCAGAACCGGATCCGTGCGCAACCCAGGTACCGCCGACTGCGCGGACGATTGGTTCGAGCCCGGTGACCATTCCACTTGCGGGTCTGGTCGCTCGAACAGCGTTGCCGATGCGCTCATGAATGACCGGCTCGCGATTGGAAACCACTATGAGTTTGCTGCCGTGGGCAATTTCGCGGATCATCTCTGCCAACTTGTCCGCTCGCATTGGTGTCCGGCCGGAGCCCGAGTTTTCCAGACCGCCAATTCCCGCAGCATGAACAAAACCCAAGTTGCTCCAGCTGGAGTCACCCTGCATTTGTAGCTTTTGTCTGGTACGCTCGTTGTCCATGTCGGCACCGCACCTTCATAAGTTCGGGGTTGACTTGGAATCGCAATTGCCGACCGTGGCCGTCAATGCAAATCAGATTCGCAGAAAAGTTCGTTGATCGCTACTTGGAAGGCGGCGAATCAAGTTCGATTCGGGCAGTGTTTCCAGCGTCAGAAGTGGGCGACCCGATCAGAACGAATTTGCTGTGCCCGATCTCCGGAGCCGACGGAACAAATTTCTTTGCAATTATTCGTCGGCGATTTATCCATCCGGCACAGCCAGAGGAACGGGCCGGTTCCGGATGAAGTGATACAACCCCCTCTATATTGTATATGCATGCGGTTCCAGGAAGTTCGCAGGCATCCGGAGATAGCTGCCTAGATTTCGATCAGCAATCAGAGGTCGGGTGTTCTCAAAATCATTGACAAAAAACCTCGATAAATCCACTTGAACATTTTTGGCAGTTTCTGCATTAATGGACTGATGAACTTGCGCAAGAGTCTCAATCTTTGGCTCACAATCGGGCTGATTTGCCTGTTTGGGGCAATCTCTTTCCATGCAGCCAGCCACCATCACGAACATGGCAGCGAAGATAACCAGTGCTCGCTTTGCCACAGCGGAACTGCGGCCACGATCCTGCCGTTGGGTACTGCTGTTGTCAGCCCCGATGTACACGAGCGCGAATTTTCCCCGGCTAGGTCATTCCAACCGATCGATCAAATCCACATCGCCGGAACCCAAAGGCGAGCACCCCCAGCCGCAGCATAACTCCATTTAGTTTCCCAACTTTCTGTTCAAAATTCTCACTGCGACACACGCGTGTTGCACTTGGAGGAGTTTATGTTTGCAAGAGCTTTTCTGCTCGCCTGCGCGAGCCTATTGTGGTTGTCTAGCGTTTTTGCCCAGACAACTCTCAACCCTGACTTTTCGCTTGTCGGTGACATTCGTGCATACACGCACAGTGATTCCAGTCGTCCCGCGGAAAAGGGCGAGTTCAATCTCGAAAATCCGGCGATGGAATTCGTTGTCGCCGGCTATTTGAACCCTTATGCCCGCGCCGATGCGGTAATTGCCTGGGAAACCGAGAACAACGCGTCGATTGAAGAGCTGTACGCCACAATCCTGCGCGGGTTGCCGCTTGGACTGAACTTGCGTGCAGGCAAGTATCGGCTGGAGTTCGGTCGGGTTAATCCAGTTCATCCACACGCTTACTCGTTCATCCATCAACCCCTGCCTCACGAAATGTATTTCGGTGAGGAGGGTCTCAACGACATGGCGATCCGTGCATCGGTGGCATTGCCCACCGGCAAGCTCTATACTGAAATTATGGGCGCTGTACTCAAGGGCGAAGCTCTGGCTAGCGAGGAAAAAGAAGAGATAGAAGAACCGACGACACTGCGCAATTCGCTAGCTGCCTTACAGGGCGAAGAAACACGCATCAAACCCGGGTACTTTGGCAGAATCACCACGTCCGGTGCCGTCACTGAGCTTGCCGAATTGGCGGTTGGCGCATCGATTGTCACTTCCGAATACGACCGCGACGAGCAACTGCGCGCAACGGTTTTCGGCCTTGACTTCAAATACAAGTGGAAACCTGATCGCAACTCATCAATTACGGTTGAAGGTGAATATCTCAATGATCATCGTGAGAATATTACCGGAGGCTCATCGAAATCATCCGGAGCCTACGCTTATGTCGACTATCGCTTCCGTCAGAAATACAATCTTGGCTCCATGTACGAATTCAGCGAGGATCCAGTAGATAACCAGATACATGTATCCCGAATTACTGGATTTGTCGGATTCGCGCCAATTGAAGAGACGACTTTGATTCGGATTGCCGGCGACTGGACAACACCGAAGGAGGGCGACAGTTTTTGGACTGCGATGCTGCAGTTCGTGTTCTCCCTTGGACCTCATCAACCGCACAACTTTTAGGAGCAATTCATGAAAACGATACTTGCAATACTTGCCGTATTGATCTTTCAGATCCCGAGTGCCAACGCGCTGGTCAAAGTCGTCACGTCAACGAGCGATCTCGCCTATTTCGCACGCGCAATTGGTGCGGACAAAGTCGAAGTATCCAGCATCGCCTCCCCTGACGCTGACCTGCACTATGTAGAAGTTCGCCCGAGCTACATGGTGAAGATGCGCGACGCTGATTTGGTGCTGCGGGTAGGACTGGAGCTGGACTCGTGGATTGAACGCATAATCGATGGATCACGTAACAGCAAGTTGAAGAAAGTCGACTGCTCCAAGTACGTGACACCGTTGGAAATACCCACTTTCAAGGCAGATGCCTCTTACGGCGATCTTCACCGCTACGGCAATCCGCACTATTGGTTATCGCCGGCAAACGTTGAGCCAATTACACGGGCAATAGCAGAAGGATTGACTTCTGTCGATCCGGGAAACGAATCTGTTTATGAAGACAATCGCGCCAAGCTTCTCGCTGAAATCAATATGGAGCTTCCGGCAATCAAGGCTCTGGCAGCGTCGCTTGCGGGCATCGAGATGATCACCTACCACAATTCCTGGCCATATTTCGCGGAGTATTTCGGAATCGAATTGCCGGGATTCATCGAGAAATTCCCGGGCGTAGCACCATCGCCGTCGCATATGAGCGACATTATCGAGTTGATCAAGAAGGATCATATCAAGGTCATCGCAATGGAGCCATATTTCGAAAAGCGGGTTCCGCAGCGGATCGCCGAGTCTTCCGGAGCTAAAGTCATCACGTTGTATCCGTCAATCGGCGGCCGCAACGAGAGTGAAAACTATCTGGAATGGCTGCGCGGAAACGTCAACGCACTTGTCGAAGCAACGAGGTGATGGAAATGCTGGAACTCCTGATTTGGCCGTTTCTTGTCTGTGTGGTGTTAGTTGGAATTCACGTCTACTTCGGTCTCCATGTCATCAAACGCGGCATTATTTTTGTCGATCTCTCCCTGGCGCAGGTTGCTGCGCTGGGGAGCACGGCTGCATTTCTACTTGGATTCGAGCTTGACGGCAATACGGCGTACTTCTTTTCACTAGGATTCGCACTTGTCGGCGCGCTGGTCTTTGCGTTCACTCGCGACATCGAAGGCAAGATTCCGCAGGAAGCCATTATTGGCATTGTCTATGCCGTAAGTTCGGCGGCCGCAATCATGGCTGTGAGTCACTCACCGGAAGGCGCCGAGCATATCAAATATCTGTTGATTGGCAGCATTTTGACTGTTTCGCCGGGAATCGTTCTGAAAACCGCGCTCGTCTATGCCGCCGTTGGTGGCTTTCATGTATTGTTCTTCCGCAAATTTGCTGCGCTGACATTCAACCATGCTGCGCCGATGAAACATCGGCGCTTCTGGGATTTCCTGTTCTACGCCTCGTTTGGAGTAGTGGTGACCAGCTCCGTAAAGATCTGCGGCGTGCTATTGGTGTTTGTTTTCCTGGTGGTCCCGTCAGTATTCTCGGCGCTCACTACCGATGGTGTAGCGAG
This sequence comes from uncultured Ignavibacteria bacterium, assembly GCA_964537215.1. Classification (GTDB taxonomy): domain Bacteria; phylum Zixibacteria; class MSB-5A5; order CAIYYT01; family CAIYYT01; genus JADJGC01. Next base: position 26,392 of record CAZIBI010000019.1, read on the forward strand.
GCACTTGGCGTTTGGTTGGCTATTTGGATTGGTAGGTTCTGCGTTGGGACTGGTGCTATCTTACTGGATAGATACACCGACAGGCGCATCAGTAGTTTGCGTCTTTGGTGCGATGCTGCTAGTATTCGCTCTGTTTCGATTGGTTCGCGCGCGAGTAATCCAGGCTTAAGAGACTTGGCGTTGGGTGGTGTTGAGCAACTATTGAAAGACTGCTTCGGCGTTCTCGTACTCGGCGACTAAGGTCGACATCAATTCGTGCGTTGAAATGATTTTGTCGACGCGGTAGGCGTTCTTGCCACAGAACGCAAAGCCGTTGCGCAAATAGCCCTTTTGTGCGCTGATCAAGGCGTGAGCGATGCAATAGGGTGAATTTTTGTAGTCGCACGTGATGATGCAATGATAAGGGCACTTGTACGGCTTTTTTATGCCGGAAGAAACATCGTCGACATACTTGTTGCGGATGGCGCGGCCCGGCATGCCGACTGGACTCTTGATGATGACGATATCTTCCTGATGGGAATCGACATAGGCTTGTTTGAACGACAGATGCGCATCGCATTCGTGCGTCGCGACGAAACGGGTGCCCATCTGCACTCCGGCTGCACCCATTGACATGATTCTACGAATATCGCCGCCGGTGTAGATACCTCCAGCCGCGACGACCGGAATTGTCTTCCCATAGCGGTTTTCGAAAATTGCGACTTCTTCGAGGATTGGCGGTAACAACTTTTCCAGTACATATTCGGGATCTGTAATATGCTCAAGGCTGAAACCGAGATGCCCGCCCGCGTTTGGTCCCTCGACAACCACCGCATCGGGCAGATAGTCGAATTTGTGCAGCCAACGTTTGCAGATCAATCCCACTGCGCGCGCCGACGAGACAATTGGAACGAGCATCGTTTTGGAATCGGATCGACGATATTGCGGCAGATTTAGCGGCAGTCCGGCGCCAGAGAAGATGATGTCTATCTTCTCATCAATAGCGGTCTGTACCAAATCACCATAGTTCGAGAACGCTACCATGACATTTAGTCCGATCGGGCCGGCGGTAAGCGACTTGGCGCGGCGAATTTCCCGGCGGAGTGCGCGTTCATTGGCTTCAAGATAGTTTGAGTAGAAGTCGGGTTCGTTCATGCCGATGCCGGCGGATGCGATCACGCCAATTCCGCCCTCATTGGCGACAGCCGAAGCAAGGCCAGACAGTGATACACCGACACCCATTCCCCCTTGAATAATCGGAACTCGTGCACGAAGATGGCCGATAGAAAGCGAACAGATTTTGTTAACGGACACTAATAGCGCTAATCCTTACACCCCAGGTTGCTAACTTCAACATAACAGTTCAATCCAAAATGGACAAGACATTCTATGAGGATTGAGTCGATTTGTTGACTTTGGACGGAACGGCCGATTTGTGTATTGCCGAGGAGAAAATGGAATTGCTGAGAATCTCGATTAGAACTTGGCGTTGGGCGCAGAAGACCCATCGCCATACCACTCCTGGAATGCGATAGTCCAGAGGACGGAGCTAAAGGCGCCAAAGTAACCGACGATGGGAATCGACAGAATTGTCACAACAGTAAAGAATACGACTGTAACAGCGGTGGTTCCGACTGATGTCAATTGCATAGCAAATTTCGCCATTGAGATTGGAAATGACAACGGCGTGATCGCGACGATAGGAATCAATATTGCTGTAAGCAAAAGTCCAACCGACGGACCTTTTGTTGCCCGGAATTGTCGCCATCCTTCGGAGATGCTATCACCAACGGTCATTTCGCGCAAGATGATGTTTCTCATCGCATAGCTCACGACGATAGCGACCAAGAATGCGATTACTATCAGAATGGGTATGAATAACAAAGCCACAACCGCGCCGAGGATGATCGAATTGATAAATGCGATCACAATCGGAACCCCGAGCATGAGCATTACGAGCAAGAATGCCCCGATCTGCAGGAGCGTCAGCGCGAGACATTTGCCGGCATACGGAAAGCCGGAGCGGAGAGCATCGATGCCCTTTAGTGGAATTCCTAAACGCCAGCTTCGCGTCGCAAGAGTCAATGCCGGTTGAATAATCGCGGCGGCGAAAAGTACTACAACGCCGAGTCCCATTGAAAACACCATCAACATCATAAACTGCTTGAGCGGAAACTCGTCGCCCGGTTTGAAACTCATGTCGATTGGATAGCCGCCGATAAGTTGCGGCATGATTAAGAAACCGGCAAACCAGAACCAACGGTTGCGCCAGGTAAGGATAAATGCCTCTTTGAGAATGTCGCTAAATCGCATAGGTTTCAAATATAGACTTCTCTTTCAATTCTCCCAATGACTATTTTTAGTTGTAATGGATCTGCTGATTTCGACATTTTTTGCAGCAATTAATTCATTATGCAGCAACGAGATTGCAGGATACGCAGAGATTGCGCCAAGATTTTTTCTTGACAGTTTTTGAATCGCAACTATTTTGGCAGAACTTATCACTAAAGCTTTCGTAAACTTTTGCGATAATATTTGTCAACCCAAACGAGGAGAGAACCTTCATGAAGTTCCGGCAACAAAGCCCTGATACATCTCGGGGAGTAGTCTGCCTGCTCCACGACAAGGTTCCGCCTCGGCCTATCCGACCTAATTTCTAATTACGATCTTAAACGGATAATTCGAGCCGGACCCAACCGAGTCCGGTTTTTTTGTGATTGCCCCCGGGCTCGCGAGTAGCTAACTAGAATTTTAGAGGATTGGTCACAATATTATGGATTCCGCATATTACCAAGAAGAGCAAGAGTCATCGGTCAGCGCCAAAGAGGCGTTCCGCGGACTGTTGCCGCTTCTCTATCCGCACCGCCGGCGCCTGTATCTCAATCTGGCGCTGCTGGTGATTTCAACCGGACTGTCATTACTGGGTCCGGTAATAATTCAACGGACTGTCGACATCGTGACGACCGCCGCCAAGGCTGCCGGAACAGCCGGAGCCGCGCTGCCGGAAGTTTCACGGACGGCAATTCCGGAAAGCATCGTCCCGCAAATTGTCAGCATGTCGCTGACATACGTGCTGGTGTTGCTGTTTTTCCTGGCCGCCGCCTATACGCAGCGCGTCTATCTGGAAATCATCGGCCAGGATGTCATCACGGATCTCAAACGCCGCTGTTTCGAGCATATCATGGGATTGTCGGTGGCGTTCTTTGACCGCAACCCGGTCGGACGCCTGCTTTCGCGGGTTGAGTCAGATGGCGAGTCGCTGCGCCAACTTTTTGCGAACATCGTTGTGATGATTGTCGGCGACATGCTGATGATCGTCGGTATCCTGGGAATCATGTTCTGGTACAATTGGCGCCTGACACTAGCTGTTCTGGCGATCGCACCGATAATCATCACGCTGATTTACTTCTATCAGCGCTATACGACGCCGCGATTTCTCGAAATTCGCAAGCGCATGGCGGACGTGGTCGCGACGATGACGGAATTTCTGCAGGGTATGAGTGTCGTGCAAGTCTTTAATCGCCAGAAGATGGTTCAAGACCGCATGAACGACTCCAACCGCCGCAAGTTCCGGCTCGATGCCCAGACGCACCTGGCGAACACGACATTCTTCAACACGATCGTGTTCTTTGAAAGCGTCGGTATCGCAATTGTGACGTTCTATGGCGCAACGCTGGTTATGAACCAGACGGGCGCCGCCGGCGAACAAGCGATGAGTGCAGGCGTGATTGTCGCGTTCATTATGTACATTCGGCGCTTTTTCGAACCGATACATCGCGCGGCCGAGGAATTGCACGTGATCCAGCGCGCCATTGCCGGTGCGCGACGAATCTTCGCGCTGCTTAAGAGCGACGAACGCATCGCCGAGCCGGAACACCCGAAGGTCTGGCAGTCTTTCGAAAACGAAATTCGTTTCGAAGATGTAAGTTTGTCTTACAACAACGACGGCAATTTCGCACTCAAGGACGCGACGTTTGAAATCAAGCGCGGCGAAAAAGTTGCCCTCGTCGGCGTAACAGGCGGCGGCAAGAGTACAATCGTCAATTTGCTGCTGCGCTTTTATGAACCGACTTCGGGAAGGATCACGGTCGACGGGATCGATATCCGCGAAATCAACTCTGCTGATCTCCGCGCCAAGTTCGGTCTGGTGTTGCAGGACATTTTCCTGTTTCCGGGAAATGTGCGCGACAATATCACGCTGGACAAGGAAGGTATTTCAGTCGAGGCGCTGACAGCAGCAACCAATCTTGTTACGGCCGACCGGTTCATTGAGCGTATGCCGCTAAAGTACGAGACCGAGATTTCGGAGCGCGGTGCGAATCTTAGCCGCGGCGAGCGCCAATTGTTGTCGTTTGCGCGCGCGATGGTTTATGATCCGCAAGTTTTGTTGCTCGACGAGGCGACCAGTTCGGTCGACCCGGACACCGAGAAACAAATCCAGACCGCGTTGAACCGCTTGCTGGCGGGAAGAACTTCGCTGATTATCGCGCATCGACTCTCGACCATACTCGATGCCGACAAGATCATGGTTATCCGCGAAGGCCAGATCATCGAACGCGGCACGCACAAAGAACTGCTGGCGCAGGGTGGATACTACGAAAAGCTCTATCGCCTGCAGTTCTACGAAACTGATAAAGTGAAGGTGCAAAATGTGGAACAAGTTTAAGTGGTTGATGAGCGGCTATTCCGGGTACAAGCTGCCGTTTGTGTGGCTGCTGCTCGGAACGCCGCTGATCGCTGCGATATATATGACACAGCCGTTGGTGCTGAAGTATCTTTTCGACGTCATCACCTACGGTAACGGAACGCTGCCTTGGATGTTGGCGCCACTGGGAAATTGGACTGCCGGCTTCGGGCTTTCCCCGATCGCGCAGGCGTTGGTCATCCAGTTGATCTTTGCCGTGGTTATTCTGCTGATCTACAATACCCTGCAGGGAACGCGTGCCTACATGAACATGCGGCTCGAATGGGTTTATCGGCAGCGGGCATTTGATTCGACGACTGCAAAAGGCCCGGACTTCTTCAACAAATTCCGTACCGGCGATCTGGTCACACGCATGACCGACGACGTTGCGGAAAAGTTGGCGTGGTTCGCATGCTCGGGCATTTTCCGCTTTTATGAGGCGGTGATGATCGTTGCAGTAGGGCTGATGATGATGCTCTCGCTGAACGTGCAATTGACCTTGTATACCGTTGGTCCATTGCCGGTACTAGTGGTTATTTTCATGCTGACATCCAGCGCGCTTGACCGCCGCTTTGACAACTTGCAGGCGCGAATTTCCGACTTGAACAACGTGATGGAGTCTTGCTTCTCGGGTACACGCGTGGTGAAAGCCTACAATCGCGAGGAGAACTGGAAGCGGAAGTTTGGAAAGACTATCGACGCGCGCCGGAAAGCTGAAATCTCGACGGTGCGCGCCTGGGTGGCGATTGAATCGCTATACATGTACATCTGGCAATTTGGCATCGCACTGGTGGTGCTGATCGGCGGCGTTATGGCTGCGACGGCAGAGATAACAATCGGCGATTTTGTGGCTTTTACGAGTTACATATTTGCCTTGGTGTTTCCGATGTTTGACATCGGACAATTTGTCGTAAAGGGCCGACAGTCGGCTGTGAGCATTGGCAGATTGATGGAGGTGCAGAACTACCCGCCAATGGTGACCAATCACACCGGCGACAGTGCGCCGATCGATTTCAATGAGATCAGTTTCGATCATGTTGCCTTTGGTTACATCAAAGACCAGCCCCTGACGCTTAGCGACGTAAGTTTTAAGGTGTCCAAGGGTGAAACCGTCGCGCTGGTAGGCAAGGTTGGCTCGGGCAAAAGCACGATCATCAATTTGCTGACGCGCGTGATTGACCCGGTTTCAGGCGAAATCACGCTCGACCGCCGACCGCTCAAGTCGCTGTCGCTCGACAACTATCGGGACATCATCGGCTATGTACCGCAGGAGCCGGTGTTGTTTTCGGATACGATTGACGGCAATGTCCGTTTCGGCGAGGCATCCGTCACTGATGCCCGCGTTGCCGAAGTTATCAAGTTGGCACAGCTTGATTCGCAGTTGGAACGTTTCCCCAAAGGTCTCGAGACGCGCATTGGCACCCGCGGCCTGACAATTTCCGGCGGCGAGAAGCAGCGAGTGGCAATCGCGCGCGCGCTTGCTCGCAATCCGAAGATACTGATTCTCGATGATTGCACTTCGGCGCTCGATGCCCGCACGGAAGAGAGACTCTGGTCGGCGTTGCATGAAGTCATGCCCGACATGACATGCTTCGTCGTGACGCACCGGGCAAAAACGCTGCGCAAGGCGAATACCATCTTGTTATTCGAGGACGGCAGAATCATCGATCGCGGCACGCACGACGATTTGCTGTTTCGCTCCGAGGCATATCGCGACTTGTATTCGCGGAGTGAATTGGAGGAAGCGGTTGAGAGCTAATTGTCGGACGCAAAATACGCACGGCGCACTTGGTTCAATCCAAGTCGCCGTTCGTCTTCGATCTTAGTTTGGGAAGTACTGCAGGCTTTCGATCAAAGCTGATACAGCATTACGTACACCAATATTCCACTCACCGAAACAAACATCCACACCGGCCAGAGCCAGCGCACGATGCGGCGATGTTTCTCAAATCGGCCATTGAGCGCATGGGCAACCGCAATGACGATGAATGGCGTCATTAGCGCCGCCAATATTACATGCGGAATCAGAATAGCGAAATAGAGCGGACGCGTCCAATCGTGGTGAGGATACGGCACCGAGCCGACTGCGTTGTGATAAATCAGATATGTCGTCAAGAACAGAGCAGACGAAATCAGTGCGGCGATCATGAACTTCTTGTGCGTGTCGCGATGGCCTCGCTTGATGTTGACATAACCAAATGTCAACAAGATTGCGCTAATCGCGTTAAGTGCGGCATTGATTGACGGCAGTATACTATAGTCCACTACATCGCTCTTGCCAGTGTGCGGATGTTTTCGCGCAGGCGTTCAAGGTCTTCATCGTCGTTATAGGAATAGTAACCGCGAATCTGGCCGCGATCATCTACCAGCACCAGTCGCGAAGGATGATTGCTCGGCAGCTCGCTGGCATCGAGCATAAATCCGTGCTCAATCAGCGCCGCGACATCAACCAAAGCGCCGCGCGCGAAGGTCCAACGCTTGTCGTTGACGCCATATTCTTGTGCATATCGCTGAAGAACTTCCAGCGAGTCATAGTCGGGATCGACTGTAATGGATAGGAAATGAACCTTGTCGGAGCCGCGATAGAGATCATACATTTTGCGGATATTCGCCGACATAACCGGACACACGCCCTGGCAGCGGGTGAACATGAAATTGACGACGTGAATCCGACCGTTCAAGTCCGGGCGTCCGATTTTCTCGCCGCTGCTGGCGACTAACACAAAGTTAGGGACATCGCCGAGTTCCGGTAATTGGCTGCGCGAGTTTTCTGCCGAGTTGACGACTATCGCCGCGATGACAGCAAGCAGCGCGACGAGCGGCACACCCCATAGGAGAAACGGTGACTTCTTGGAAGTTGCCATTTGACCTATGCCCTCTTCACCGCAGTGTATAGAACCAACAATGTTCCGACGAACAACGACGCCACCCAGACATGAAAAAGCTGCAAAAGTGGCGGCAGGGCAATTGCAATCAATCCCGTACCGAGCGACATTTGCGCACCGACCAGCAATATCAACCACCAGACACTGAACTTAACTATCGGTTCCGGCTGCGGCGTGATGCGGTAAACCATGATTCCGATTCCAATCGTCATCGCTGCCAGCGCAACACCAAGTAGTACGTGGATGTACTTGATGCCGCCGACCAGCGCAAGCAACTCATGGTCGTTTGCCAGTGGGTTGGTTGCAACCAATGATTCAACCGTTCCGCGCACATTGGCGCCGAGAATTATCTGCAGCACTGTCAATATCCACAATACTGCTACTGTCACTGGTACGCTGCGTGGATACGACGCAGCTCGAGCGGTTCCCTGCTCTTCAATGTAGTAAGCTTGCTGCGTCACGTAGGTGAGGATGCTGACTATAATCAGCGCCAGCACAAGGTGAATCGACACAGCCAACGGATGCAACTCGGATATGACAACTTGCCCGCCCTGCCAGCCCTGAAACGCCACGAGAAGAGCGGCTCCCAACGAGGGATACAAGATTCGAGGTTTGTTGCGGTACTGGACAATTGCGGCAATCGCGGTTGCAGCGATGAATAGTCCCAGGATCATCCCGGTCAGACGGTTGAGATACTCGATCCATGCCAACGTGAAATTGAAAGCGGCGGGGTTAATGTCAGCCGGCAAGTCGGCGGCGCTTAACGGCGGAATCCAGCCGCCAAAACATTTCGGCCAGTCCGGGCAACCGAGCCCGGCGCCCGAAACTCGCACCAATCCGCCGGCAAATATGGCGACATACGTCCCGACAGTTGACAGCAGGGCTAAGCGGCGAAATAAGGTCATATTAATTCATTCAATTTCAATGTAGCGGTTTTTGTCCACACTGAAATCAAGTATAGGCATCCTTTAGCGGAAAAGCAATTACTAGTGAGTTGACGGAGTTCCCGGCGGCGTCGCAGGCGCTGGTGCGGGCTCGTGGCCGGTATCGGTGCCGGCGGCTTTGGTTGTGTCGGCATGTGTGGTATCAGCCGCAACCGCAGCGCCGCCGTGGGCACTTGCGCCCTTGGCGAAGTTCGGCGAGTTGTACATTTCGGCTCGTGGATTGATTGGGTTCTGAAAAACGGCCTCAATGTCGCCGCGACGGGCAGTATCAAACATCGTCAGCACAATGAACACGGTCAGGCAGAGGAGACACACGGTAAACGCAATGAAATACAGCTTATTGTCGTACCAGAGGTGCATAAAGAAGAACGCAACCAACAGCGCCTTGATGGAAGCAATCGCCAGAGCGATGACAATATTGAATCCGCCGAAATCGTGCAGCGAGACTTCGACCGTAATGAAAGTCAGTATCAGCAGAGCCGCGCCGATTCCGAGATAGACCTTCAGCGGCAGAATGTGATTATGCGAATGATTGGCCGTGCTCGTACTCATACTTCTACCCTATCAAGTACAACAGTGGGAAAAGGAATATCCAAATCAAGTCGACCAGATGCCAATATAGTCCGGTCATCTCGATCGGAGTGTAATACTCGGATGAAATCGTCCCGCGGCTGGTTCGGATCATCATCCAGACAATCAATGCCATTCCGACCAGAACGTGGAATCCGTGCAGACCGGTCATGGCGAAATAGATGCTGAAAAAGACGTGGGGATTGTTGCCTTCCAGACCGGTGAACGTGTAATACTTTCCGGGCAACTGGCCGAGATGGATTTTGTGCTCATATTCAAAATACTTGATAACCAGGAAAGTCGCGGCAAACGCGAGCGTTGCGGCAAGAAACCAAATTGTGTGTTTGCGATTGTTCAGCTGCATCGAGCGAATCGCCAAGGCCATCGTGACCGAGCTGGTAATTAGCACGACGGTGTTGATCGAACCGAGCACAACATTAAGCTGTTTGTGCGCCTCCCAGAACATTTCGGGATACCACGACCGGAAGATCGCGTAGGCGCAGAACAGTCCGCCAAACAGCAAGATTTCGGTGAGCAGGAACAACCACATTCCCAGCTTGGCGGCGTCAGCCTGTTGACCGACATCGTGGAAGTGATGCTGCAGATGGGCCGGATGATCGTGAGCGGTGTGATGATTCGACATTGCCTTACCTACTTTGTCTCCACAACCGGAACGGTGTCGTAATCATACGGGCCATGCTCGGCTACCGGGTCGTGCAGGAAATTCTCTGTCGGCGGCGGCGAAGTTGTGGTCCATTCCATCGTCAAGGCTCCCCACGGATTGTTGCCGGCGGGTTTGCCTTTGTAGATTGCTTGAATCAAATAAAAGCCCATAATTACAAAACCGGCGCCAATGACAAACGCGCCAATCGATGAAAAACCGTGCAGCGGTTGGTATTGATCGACGTAAGTGAAATAGCGACGCGGCATTCCCTGCGCACCAAGAATAAACTGCGTGAAGAACGTCATGTTGAATCCGATGAAAATCAAGGCGCAGGAAATTCGCGCCAAAGTCTCGTTATACATGCGGCCCCAGATTTTCGGCCACCAATAGTGGAGCCCGGCGAGAAACGCCATTACTGTTCCGCCCATCATCACATAATGGAAGTGCGCCACGACGAAATAGGTGTCATGCAAATGCACGTCGACGGACAGCGCCCCGAGCATGATCCCGGTCACGCCGCCGATAGTGAAAAGGAACAGGAAACTCAACGTATAAAGCATGGGCGAGTCGAGCGAGATCTGCCCTTTGTACATCGTCGCCAGCCAATTGAACACTTTGATACCGGACGGAATACCGACCAGGAAAGTCAGGAACGAAAAGATGATTGCGGCGAGCTCCGACTGGCCCGAGGTAAACATGTGGTGACCCCAAACGAGGAAACTCACCAAGGCGATGCCGAGACTTGAAAACGCAATCGCCTTATAGCCGAATATTTTCTTGTGCGAAAAAGTCGAAATCGTCTCGGAGATAATCGCCATCCCGGGAAGAATCATGATGTAAACCGCCGGGTGCGAGTAGAACCAGAAGAAGTGCTGGAACAGCACCGGATCGCCGCCGAGGGCCGGATCAAAAATGCCGATAGCAAACAGTCGTTCGAGAATCAAAAGCACGAGCGTAATTGCGAGCACCGGTGTCGCCAAAATCTGAAGTATCGCCGTGGCATAAATGCCCCAGCAAAACAGCGGCATATTGAACCAGGTCATACCCGGAGCGCGCAGCTTGTGAATCGTCACGATAAAATTCATGCCGGTGAAAATCGACGAGAAACCGAGAATGAACACTCCCAGCACCATCGATATTACTGCTGTTGTCGTGGTGGTAGAATACGGCGTATAGAAGGTCCAGCCAGTGTCGACGGCGTTGGTGAAGGTCGAATAGAGCACGAACAACGCGCCGAAAACGTAAATATACCAGCTTGCAAGGTTCAAGCGCGGGAAAGCGACGTCTTTGGTTCCAAGCATCAACGGGAGCACGAAATTTCCAAGTGCCGCCGGGATCGATGGAATGATGAAGAGGAAGATCATGATTGCGCCGTGCAGAGTGAACATCTTGTTGTAGGTGTCGTGCGTCATCAGGTCCTGCGCCGGCGTCAGAAGTTCCCAGCGAATTAGCATGGCGAAAATCCCGCCGACCATGAAGAAGAACATGATTGCGAAGAGATACATCAGACCGATTCTCTTGTGATCGCGGGTCAACAGCCACGACTTGAGCCCCTTGGGGGTATTCAGGTAGTTCTGTTGCGGAATTGCGTTACTTGTCATGGTCTCTTCTCTCTTACTGCAATGACTTGATATATTCGACTAATGCGTCGATTTGTTTGTCTTTGAGCAGACCTTGATAGGTCGGCATCACCGGCTGATAACCCTTGACGACTTTCGCCTTTGGCTCCAGCACGGATTCGCGGATATAGTTTTCGTCAACAACGACGGTGCCGCCGGCTTCAAGTTCCGCGGGGTGTCCGAATATGCCTTTGAAACTCGGTCCGGTTCCGGCTTTGCCATCCACCGAATGACAAGTTATACAGGCTTTTTGCTGATATAGTTTGGCGCCATAGCTGGCCAGTGATTCGCCTTCACCAGGTCCGGACGATTTCTCGATCCATTCGGCGTATTGCGGCTGTGAGACGACCCGCACCTTGCCGATCATTTCGGAGTGTTTGGTACCACAATACTCGGTGCAGAAAAGATTGTAGCTGCCGGTATCGGTGGCTTCAAACCACACCATCGTGTAGCGGTTGGGCAGCACGTCCATCTTGACGCGGAAGTTCGGCACATAGAAGCTGTGGATCACGTCGCGGGAAGACATCATTAGTTTGACCGTCTTGTCCACCGGCACAACGAGTTCATTGACACTGGATACGCCCTCCGGATAATCGAACGACCAGAACCATTTTTGGCCAGTAACCTTGACCTGCATTGCCTGACCAGGAGCGACATGCAATCTGATGAAATCGCGAAATCCCCAGGTGAAAATGACAAATGCAACAATTGTCGGAATAACTGTCCAGACAATCTCCAAAGTCAAGTTGTGATCGACGCCCGAGGTCAGACCGGCAGCGCCGCGCCGACGGTAGCGCAAAATGAAGAAGATGATCGCTGCAGTAACCAGCGCCAGCAAGATCGCCGACGAATAGTAAATGAAATTGAACAGCGCATCAATGTCGCCGGACATCGTCGAATGTGGACTTGGTAGAAATAAGCTGCCTGTATTGTCCATAATCCTCTAATACGAATCCATCGCCGCGGTCCCGATAACTAGGCGGCCGGACGAATCGTGCGTTGCGACCTTTCGCGTGCCCAAAGAATGCTCAAGAAAACTGTCAGTATTATCAAAGTGGCGAGGCCACCGAGTTTCATCACGTTTCCCGCCATGACAACGTAGCCCTTGGCGGAAGGATCATAGTGGAAGCAATACAAGATAAGCCGGTCGAGCGTGCTGCCAATCTTGCCTTGCGACGCTTCAAGCAACGCGAGCTTCAAATCCCGTTCCTTGAATTCCAAGCCGTACAAGTAGCGCGAGATTACGCCATCTTCAGTCAGGATAAAAGCCCCGGCGGCATGGGCATATTCTTTGGTCTCTTCATCGTAGTAGAACTTGAATCCAACCGCATCGGCAAGTTTCTGCGACTGACTTGCCTGCCCGACAAAGAACCGCCAGCCGTCATTCTTTCCCTTATCCCCGAGATTTTGCATATAGCGCGAACGCTTTGCGCTCGCAAGTTCCGGCGTCTCCAAGGGATTTATGCTGACTGTAAGAACCGTGAAATCTTTTTCCGGCGTCAGGTCAAGTCCGCGAATGCCATCGCTAAGGCCATTCAGGACTACCGTACACAGCATCGGGCAATTGTAATATGCTAAAGTCAAAATCACCGGTTTGCCTTGATGGAAATAGTCGTCAAGCTTGACGACCTCTCCGGCATCATTGGTAAATGTCAAGTCGAGTGGGATTTGCTCGCCCAGATGTTCGACGATATCGATCTTCTGCAACTCTGGAACGCTGTCGCGTACGACTTGCGCAAACAGGTGCGACTGGACAATTGCCATGAACACCAGAATGAATAGCGTAGCGATACCAGCGGTCTTGAGTTTATGCTTCACTTCGCTGTCCCTGTCATTCTCGAAGCGTAAGCTTCATCGGCGACGACTTTCATCGCCTGGGTGATCGGGATTTGATAAATGCCTTTGGTGGCATCGAGTAATTTGTAGCTACCCAACACTTCGTCTTCTTTCGCATGTAAATCGCGTAATGGAATTGACACAGATTTCAGAACGACATCGGTGATGATCTGTTCCTTCTCGTGGACAAAAATCTCGTCGACAAACAAAACACTTACGATCAGGAAAACCACGATTACAACGGTCGCTATTAGCGTCTTTGCAATATTGAGATCGCGCTTCTCGTAGCCGGCAGAGGCATCTGGCTTGATATGTTTGTCGTGCGACTGCGTCATCATCTTACCTTATTGATTCTGGAAATTCATGGAGTCTGCCAACTTCGGATCCCCGACCGGCACCAATGGCGCCGATGTCAGCTTGGACCAGAAGTACCACAGGAATGGCCCGCCAATGGCCAGAATCGTCGTTAGATCCACCCACGAGAAATGTGCGCCATGTTCGTGCAAATTCGGAATAATCAGCCAATACATATCGATGTAGTGCATCGCCAGCATGAACAAAGCAACGAATGTCAAGAATCCCGCCGAGCGCTTGGCCGCGCGCGTGATTAACATCAGGAACGGCGCACAGAAATGGCCGATGACTATCATCAACGTGACTGTCCGCCAAGAGCCTTCCCAGCGATGCTTATACCAAATCGTCTCTTCCGGGATATTCGCATACCAAATCAGGAAATACTGTGAGAATGCCATGTAAGCCCAGAACACGATGAAGGCAAACATCAATTTGGCGAGATCGTGCCAGTGTTCGGCGGTGATGACACCGGTCAGCACATTTTGCTTGTGCAGATAGATTACCATGAGCAGCGTTACTGCCATTGCCGACATGGCAGCACCGGCGAAGTAGTAGGCTCCAAAGATCGTCGAATACCAGTGCGCGTCGAGCGACATAATCCAATCGATGGCAGCGAAAGTTGTCGTAACCGCAAATAGGATCATTCCCGGAGCGCTGACTTTACGCCACGTTACCGTTATTCCGGCATTGTGGCCCTTGTCCTGCTGCTGCGAGAGTCGGTACAGTTTATAGGCAAGGAATGTCCAAATCGCGAAATAGAGCAGAGCACGGACGATGAAGAATCCGGTGTTTAGATAGCCGCTCTTTTTAGTCAAGAGATGGTCTGCCGCGACGACGCCGGAATCGCTCCACTCAAAGAGATTGCTCATTCCGAGTATCACCGGAATGAAAAAGACCAGCATGATCGGCAGTGCAAACATCAAGTTTTCGACAAAGCGGCGGACAACCACGCTCCAGGTCGCATCAACCAAGTGATGGATCATCGTGAAGAACAACCCGCCCAGTCCAATGCTCGTCCAATACACAAATGCGGTCAGATAGGAATAGAAGAACTGCTTCGGATCGACGACGCAAGCGCCGATAGAACCGAGAATTCCCACGATACCTATTCCGAGTGCGATTGTGCCGAAGCGACCGGCGTCCGAGACTCGATATGTTTGTGCGTCAAACTTCATTGTTTTGTGTCGTTCCCTACTACTTTATGGCTCCGCGCATTTCCGCCGGGACATCATTGATCGATGCGTTCTGACTGCGCTGGAGTGCGCGGAAATACGAAACGATTGCCCAGCGGTCGTCAACCGGAATCTGCGCGCGGTATGAAGGCATATTGCGAATGCCATTAGAAATCACATCGAAGATGTGGCCGTCGCCAACCTTGCGCAGCCGCTCGTCGTGGAAGCTCGGCGGCGGCAGCAAGCCGCGTTGAACGACAATGCCGCGTCCATCACCAGTTCTGCCGTGACACGGACTGCAATAAATATTGAAACGCTGTTGACCGCGCTCGATGAGTTGCATGGTAACTGGAATCGGAATCTTGGCAATAACACTATCGATATCGTCGCGGCCTCGCCAATAGGCGTTGTCCTCGTGCAATTCGCCGCGGGCTACAGTGCCGGCCACCGGTTTGCGCATCGTCATGCCGTCTACGAAGAACTTGCTCTCGGACTGCGGCAAATATTTCTGCTGGCGATCCATGTTAGGATTGAGATGGATCGGCGTATTTTCGGTCGGTCGGCCGCGCGTACAGCCCAATGCTGCCGCTAACAGAATCGCTACAATAGCAAGCATGATGAAGCGGCACAATGTCATTTCGCAGCCTCGATCAGCTCAATACTCCGTCCGCCGATACTTTTCAAGAAATCTTTTGTGCGCACGGGATCAAACTTGGAATCCGCAGCATCGATGCTCACGAAGAATCCATCATCACTGAAACGCACAAAGTTCTTCGATTCGAAGAGCGGATGAAAGAGCTGCGGTAGTTTGTTGATCGCCAGCATGCCGAAGGTCGCGGTTATGGCGGAAGTTAGTACTGTCACGGCAAAAGCCACCGGCACGAACGCCTGGAAGCTAAAGAACGGCTTTCCGGAAATGACCATCGGATAATCGACGGCAGAGACCCAGTAGATGAATCCCGAGATTGATATGAAGCCGATTAGCGCTGCGCCGCCGACGATGTAACCAACCGGCGAACGCTTCAAGCCCATCGCCTTGTCCATTCCATGAATTGGGAACGGCGAGTGGCAGTCGAACTTTATGAACCCCGCGTCACGGACTTTTTCAGCGGCGTGCATCAGGTCGGCCGGCGAATCAAATTCGGCGATGACAGCTTTGATGCCAGGAGCAACAACAGACATTATCCTGCTCCTTCCAGCGCCGGACCAGTCTCGATATCCGGCTTGTGGTGAGACTTTGCGGATTTGTCTGCGGCATGCGCTTCCTTCGGATGATAGTGCGGATCCGCCTGCGGCAGTACGTTCTTGACTTCAGTCATCGAAATCATCGGCAAGAATCGCAGGAACAAGAGGAACAGCGTAAAAAACAGTCCAAATGAACCTATCAAAGTCATGAAATCCCAGATCGTCGGCCAATACCAGCCCCAGGACGACGGCAGGAAGTCGCGCGTAAGCGTCATCAAAATCACGAAGCGCTCAAACCACATGCCTACGTTGATGAGAATCGATGCGATAAACATGACGGTCAGGTTAGTGCGGAGCTTTTTGGACCAGAACATCTGCGGTACGAGAACGTTGCAGCTGATCATAATCCAGTATGCCCACCAATACGGACCAAAGGCGCGGTTGAAGAATGCAAACTGCTCGTAGGCGTTGCCCGAGTACCAGGCGACGAACATTTCGCAACCGTAGGAATACCCCACCATCATGCCGGTTACCAGCATGATCTTGTTCATCTTCTCGAGATGATTCATGGTGATGTAGTTTTCCAGCTTGTAGACTTTGCGTGCGATCAAGGCGAGGGTCATCACCATAGCAAAGCCGGAGAAAATGGCGCCGGCAACAAAGTAAGGCGGGAAGATCGTCGTGTGCCAGCCCGGTAGAACCGATGTTGCAAAGTCCGTCGACACGATTGAGTGGACTGAAAGTACCAGCGGCGTAGAAATACCGGCAAGAATTAAGTAAGCGAGTTCATAATGTTTCCACTGTGTGTTGCCGCCATGCCAGCCAAGGGCAAATATGCCGTAGAGAATTTTGCGAATCCTGGTTTTGGCGCGGTCGCGAAGTGTCGCGAGATCAGGAATCAAACCGACATACCAGAAGAGCAGCGAACACGTAAAGTATGTACCGACAGCGAACATATCCCAAAGCAGCGGGCTGCGGAAGTTGGGCCACATCGCCATCTGATTAGGAAGCGGCATCACCCAATAGAGCAACCAAGCGCGGCCCACGTGAATCGAAGGAAACAACAGCGCGCAGATAACGGCGAAGATTGTCATAGCTTCCGCGAAGCGGTTGATGGAAGTACGCCAGCGTTGTCTAAACAAGAAGAGAATAGCGGAAATCAAGGTACCGGCGTGACCGATACCGACCCAGAAGACGAAATTGACGATGTCAAACGCCCAGCCGATCGGCTGGTTGTTGCCCCAGATACCGATACCTTCGAAGAGCAGATAACCGACCGCCCCGAGAAGCAGCATCAGGATCGAAGCCGACATCCCGAACAACAGCACCCAGCCCATTTTCGTCTTATCTTCGACGATCTGACTGATATGCTGCGTCACGGAACCGAACTTCGGATTTCCCTGAATCAGTATCTCTTTATGGCTTTCGACCTTCGTGCTCAATCTTAGTTTTCCTCGTTATCCCGGCCTACCCGTGGTGTTCGCTGCTTGCCGCGGTCGCCAATTCCGGATGCGGATTGCGAATGCGCGCCAAATAGGTTAGCCGCGGTTTGACGTTTAGTTCAGCGAGCATCGCATAATTGCGGTTCTGGCTCTTCAGCTTGCTGACCCTGCTGTTCGGATCATTGATATTGCCGAATGTCAACGCTTTGGTCGGGCAAGCCTGCTGACAGGCAGTCGTGATGTCGCCATCGCGGACTTCGCGATTTTCGAGCTTTGACTTGATCCGCGCTTCGCTGATGCGCTGGACGCAGAACGTGCATTTTTCCATCACGCCGCGAAAGCGAACCGTTACATCCGGGTTCATCGCCATCTTGACAATTTCCGGTGTGTCCTTGGTAAAGTTGAAATAATTGAATCTGCGGACCTTGTACGGACAGTTGTTGGAACAATAACGCGTGCCGATGCAGCGATTGTAAACCATCACGTTCAGTCCTTCTTTGTCGTGGACTGTCGCGGCAACCGGGCAAACTTGCTCGCAGGGAGCATTTTCGCAATGCTGGCACATCACCGGCTGGTGGACCATCTCGGCATCTTCAATTTCACCGGAGAAATAACGGTCGATGCGCAACCAGTGCATTTCGCGGCCTTTGGCGACTTGCGCCTTGCCGACGATAGGAATGTTGTTTTCGCTTTGACAGGCTAGCGTACATGCGCCGCAACCGGTGCAAGTATTCAGATCGACGGACATGCCCCATTGATTGCCCTTGCTGTAATCCGGTTCGTCCCAGAGCGACTCGAGCGCCGGATGTTCCACCATCTCCTGCGCAAAGTTGGGATCCTTGCGATAATCTTCAAGGTTTGCTTCGCGCACCAGCGGACGACCTTCCATCGACCAGTGATCCTGCGCTGAAGAGATCGGATAGTCGCGGCCAAGTTTGGTAATCGCAGCGCCGCCAGCAAAGTCAAATGCATCGCTGCCGCGCAGGACGTAAGCATCAAACCCGACCTTGTCGCCGACGCGTCCGGCAATTGCGCGACCATATCCGAGTTCAACGGTCACGGAATTGTCCGCGTGGCCCGGCACTAGCCAAACTGGAAGTTCAAGCGAACGGCCACCAACTGTCAACTGGATGAGTTCGCCACTCTTGACTCCAAGCTGCTTTGCGGTCGCGATGCTGATCATCGCGACGTTGTCCCAGGTAATCTTGGTGATCGGATGCGGCATTTCCATCAGCCAGCCATTATTCGCAAATCGGCCGTCGTGCAATTGCGGAGAGACTGCGAATACAACTTCGAGACCGCTTTCTGACTTATCGAGGGCACCCATCGCTGCGGCGATGCTTGCCGCATCGATTGCGATGGCAGAACTAGCGACCGATGAGTCTGCCAGCAGACCGTCGTGGAGTACCTTGCGCCAACCCTTCTCGAAAGAGCCGGCAATCATCGTACCCCAGGTTTGTCTGACAATATCGTAGCCGCGTTTATCTTCGCCGCTGGTTATCAAAGACAACAATTCAACGGCACTGTGACCGCCAAAGAGCGGTTCGATCATCGGCTGGACAACGGAAGCAGTTCCGTCGGATGAACGCGCATCTCCCCACGATTCGAGATAGTGAGCCATCGGCAGATGCCAATTGACCTTGTGCGCGGTTTCATCGCGGTAAAGCGAGAGATTTATCGTATTGGGAACTTTTCCGAGTGCACTAACAAAATTTACATCAGCCGGGGCGTTGAACACCGGGTTGCCGCCAATAACCAGAAGTGTGTCGACTTGACCCGCAGACATTTGCTGCACGAGAGCCGAGAAACTCGGACGGTTGGGCAACTGCGCATCGACCGGTTCGATGTAGTTTACGGCGGCGCCGACATTGCCGAGCGCTTCGTTGATTGCAACCACCAATGCATGCACGGCGGCCGGTTGACGGTAGCCGGCACAGACAATTGATTTGCCGCGTGATTTCATTAAATCAGAAGCGGCAACGCGCAGCCACTTGGAGTCGATTTCCGCGTTTCCGGAATTGAGACTGGCAGCGACAGGTAAATTGAGTCCCTGACTTGCAAGCTCCTTCGCCAATGCGGCAGCGACCGATGCAATATTTTTCGACGAAACTCGCATACGGTGATCGGCAACCGAGCCGGTAAGACTGTAGGTGCTTTCCACAACATAGAGGCGGTTCATCGAGTCATTTTCAGAGGTTATTCGCCGGCCCTCGGCATACCCGCGCGAAGCCACAACGTTGTCGGCCTCCGATTTCAAGAAATCCGAATCGAGCGAGAAGATGACGTCAGCGGTATCGAATGAATAGACCGCTTGCAACGACTTTCCGGTCGCGACTCCCGCACCCTCGAATATGTTTTCGGCGGAAACCGGCTCGTATGTCGCCCATACCGCCTGCGGGAATTTCGCCTTGAATTCGCGGACTAATCGCGCCAGCGTCGGCGAATTGAACGATTCGCTCAATACCGCCAGCCCGGCGCCTTGATTGGCAGAGAATTTGTCAAAAAGTGTGCGCCAAGCCGATACAAAATCTGCCCAAGTCCGCTCGCTGCCTTTGTCCATCACACGCTGGGAGCGATCGGGATCATACAGACCCAGAATCGATGCCTGCATGAATGCGTTGGACGCGCCGCGAGTCGAAGGGTGAAGTTCGTTACCTTCGATTTTCGTCGGACGGCCTTCATGGTTCTCTACGAGAACGCCATATGCAGTCGTACCGAACGGCATTGTCGTCGCATAGTGTTGCGGTATGCCGGGTATTACATTTTCGGGAGCGGTTACATAAGGAAGTATTTTTTCGACCGGCTTTCTGCATCCGGCAACGCCGGCGAGCGCAATCGAAGCGCCCATCAGGCTTAGGAATGTGCGCCGCGATACCGAATCGCGCAGTTCAGATGCGCCTTCGGGAAACTCGCGCTGCAGAAAATCGCGAAATTCCGGCGTGTCTGCCAATTGGTCGAGACTGCGCCAGTAGTCCTTGCCCGTGAGCCTGCCGTTAAGTCGATCGTTTTTCATCTATGACATCCCGAACAATCTACCGGTGGATTCAAGTGTTTTTCTTCCTTCATCCGTTTGGCAAATTCGGCCTGATCGGCAGGCGGGGTATAGTCCATGTTTGTGATCTGGTCTACGGGTCTTAAGTAAGGATCCGGATTACGATGGCAGTCCAGACACCAAGACATACTTAGGGGCTGAACCTGCTGGACTACTTCCATCTGCGCGACATTGCCGTGGCAACTAATGCAACCGACACCGGCATTGAGATGCACGGCATGGTTGAAATAGGCGTATTGCGGCAACATATGCACGTTCACCCACTCAACCGGGTCTCCGGTTGCCCAACTCTCACGAACCGGAAGCAGCTTTTCGCTCGCAGGCAGCACCAAATTATGACAATTCATGCAAGTTTGAGTTGGCGGGACGTTTGCGACTGCAGACTTCTCAACATAGTTGTGGCAATAGCGACAATCCATGCCAAGGTCGCCGGCATGAAGCTTATGGCTGTACTGAACCGGCTGTTTCGGCCGAAAGCCGACGTCAGTGTACTTTGGTGAACCATAGTACCAAAGGAAACCGACAGCACCGGCGCCAAGCAGAGCTACCGCCGCGAGGAGGATTGCCGGGAGTTTGTTGGTCCACTGTGGAAATATCTGCGACAAAAAGAATCCTTAATTAGTTACTTTTTTCACAAGTCCTTTGGCACCATCAGCCACGCCTATCATCGATATTGTTGCGTGACATTCTCTACGTTTGGTGGCGTGTTGGCGCGGATAATAAAAAAAACGGAAATTTGTGTCAAGCGTTTTTCGCAAGTTTCGCAATCGCACGAAAGTTGCCCGGTTGAATTCGGATTCCGTCCGCTAAATCATCGCTCTTTGATCAACATCGCCGTCCGGTTTTGCCGTAATTGACTGAACCTTTCGATAGTTACAACCCACGAATCTATTACGCAATGAATTTATCAACCATCAGCGCCGCACAGATTGCGAACAAATAGATGATCGAATATCCAAATAGTCTCTTTACGTGTGCAATTGCTCTTGATTTGCGCGCCTGAAGGACGCGAGCCATGAAAACTACTCCTAACGCAACAGCTGCTCCGGCGTAAAACCACGACGCTCCGTCCGCCAGTGGCAGCATGCTCGAAGCAAGCAACATGAGTGAATACACGAAGATTTGATTGTGCGTCGCATCGTCGCCTTTCAAAACCGGAAGCATCGGATATCCAACCCCACGATAGTCGTCCTTGCAGAACAGCGCCAGCGCCCAGAAATGCGGGGGCGTCCACAGAAAGACAATCAGAAAAATCGACCACGGCATCAGCGCCATAGTTCCGGTAGCTGCGGTCCAGGCACCGACAGGCGCCATCGCTCCGGCAGCGCCGCCGATGACAATATTCTGATAGGTATTCGGCTTTAGATATAGAGTGTAAAACAGGCTGTAGAACAGAATCGTGCCGAGCGAGAGCAATGCCGTGAGCGGATTGAAGAAATACCAAAACAGAGCGACACCGGTTACGCCGATGCTCACCGAAAAAATCAGCGCGCTTCTTGGGCTGATTATCCCCTGCGGCAATGGGCGGCGCTTGGCTGTGCGCTTCATTTTGGCGTCGACTTCACGTTCGAAGTATTGATTAAGCGCGTTGGCGCAGCCTCCCGTCAGATACAATCCGACCAGCACCAGCAGGAATTTCAGTGGTTGAGTCAGGAAACTGCCCTCAAGAACCAGCGCCGTCGCGCCGGTAATCAATACCAGCAGCATGATCGTTGGCTTCGTCAATTGCAGGTAGGAATTGACAATGACGCCAAGGCGCCGGCTCGGGTCGCGTTCGAGCGTAATTACAGTTGGGTGAATTCGAGAATCGATGATTGGAGTATCTGGCAATTCTTGCTCGCTTAAATAAATCTGAATTAACAACACGCCCGAGAAACTTCAAGCTATACGAAGGTGAGGCGGATTTCAAGCAATAATATTTCAAATGTGGGCAAATTGGACATAGATTGTCGAATTGGATTTCCTTGGCGCAGGCTGGAGATTCAATTTGTAAAAGTTCGTGCAGAATTGTTTATTCGAGTATCGAATGATACCAAGACGGATGCCTTCGAGAAGGAGACTTTCTTATGATATCGAGTAAGTCAATTGTAATTGCCCTGGTGGCGTGCATATTGATTGGATGCGCGGCTCCGGCATGGGCGGGAATCGGAGTCAGGGGCGGATTCATGAAACCGCGGGGAGATTTCAAGGAGTTTGCCGCCAATGGCTGGCGCGCGGAAATCACCGCCAATTTGAATGTATTCAAACTTCCCTTTGTGTCGACTGTGGTTGCATTTAGCGCGATTGATTTCGGCAAGAAATCGAGTGGCTGGGTATCGGACGGGAATTTGGTTACACAAGAGTCGAAAACCGGACTTACCGGCGGCGGAGTTGGACTTCGCATTCAACCGCCGACTATGATGATAAAGCCGTTTGCGGAAGCGCTTGTGCGCATTGCTTCCATCGAGCAGGATTACGAAAGCGGGCTCGGCGGCTCGGAACTTAAATCGCGCACGAAGATTGGTTATCAGATTAATGTTGGTCTCGAATTCGCCATCGCACCAAAGGTTGGAGCGGAAGCCGGCGCTACCTGGATGAATTTCTCCAGCGCGAAGTTCAAGTCTCAACTACAGGAAGTCGAAATAGATTTACAAGCGTTCGGACTGTTTGCAGGACTTAATATAGGAATCGGACTATGATTTTCACTTCATCACAATACAAGCACCTTTACTTAGCGATCCTATTAGTAATAAGTTGCTCGATCATCTTCTCTTGCGGGAAGAAGCAAGACAACCCGGCGCCGGTGCAAAAAAGTGCGCCGACACAGCAAGCCGCGCCCCCGCTCCAAACGGGACTGTCTACCGGGCCGGCCGGTGATACCAGCAAAGCTAATCTCAATGCGATGCCGCCGCGTTCCGACAGCTACTACGTTCTGGATTCGCGAACCAACACGATATTCGGCATCGACCTCAATACGAACACGATTTCGAGCCGCTATCTGCGCAGTGATAATGTTGTGGCGATTCAGTACGACGCCGGTCATAACTGGATTTATGAAGCCATCGGCAATCCGACGCCGGGGCTCGATGTCTATGATGCCGGCGGGCATAAGTACGTCCAGAAGTTCCGGTTCCCGGGTGCACCTTCGGCGTTACTCTATCACCCGCTTCAGCGCAGGCTGTATCTGGTTTCGGCGGACTCGACCAATTTCCGTTATTTCGATCCCGATTCGATGAAGATTGTGCTGTCGATCGGACTGCACATACAAGACCGTGCACCGATTAGCCCGACTACTCTTAACCCTGGACCGCTAGGCAAGTTGATCACGGCTAATGCCGCGCATCCGTCAGTGTCGTCGATTCTCACGGACAACGGATTTATGTTGCAGACCGTGATAATCCACAATGCCCAGCATATCGACAACGCCGTGTTTTCGTTCGATGGAAATTCAACCTTCTGTTGCGATACGCAGCAAGGAGCACTCTTCCGCGTTGAATTCGGAACCGGAAAAGTCCTGGCGGAGAAGTACCAACTCAAGCGGCCGCGCATGGTGCAAATCGAAGTCATGTCCAATACGGTTGTTTTTGTCGAGGGCAACAATGAGTTAGTGATGCTCAATCCCGACAGATTTCGTGAGACCGGCCGGGTGAGTTTGGCTGAATACGGCGACGAGATTCTTAGTTTTTTGATTCCGCCGCGTGCTAATTTCGCCGAAGTCTTATTGGACTACAAAGGCGTTACGCGGTGGATGCGCTTTGATATTCAGAATTGGAAGCCAACCCGATTTGTCGAGTTGATTTAGTCGAAACGGTTGGAACGCTCTCCGAATTGTCAATTGATCGCTGAAGCACTTTCTATTGTTTCGGAATTTCTTAGTTCACCAAGTTCGCGCTTCAACACGATCTTAAATGAAGTGCCAGTCGCCGGCGACGACATAAATGTGATCGTGCCGCTGTGCGCCTCGACTATGTTCTTGACAATCGACAACCCCAGCCCGGTGCCGTACTCCTTGCCCTCGGTTACGAACGGATCGTAAATTATCGGTTGGATATCCATCGGGATTCCGGTGCCCGTGTCTTGTATCTCTATGCAGGCGCAGGTATGTTCGAGTGACAATCTAACTGTAAGTTCGCCGCCGTTGGGCATTGCATCGCAGGCATTCCCGATAAGGTTCACCAACACGCGCCAGAAACGCTCACGATCCAGATGGAAATTCGGGGAGGCAATCTCGGTCGACCACTTGGAATATTTTACGCGAACATTGTCTGCCGCCAGTTGTGGTCGAAACAGCTCGACTACCTCACGGCATAATTGGTCGAGATCGACCGGGGCCAACCGCAACCGGCGCTCACCGGATGCGTAGTCGAGAATTTCCTGGCTCATATTCAGCATGCGGCGGACTTGTGTAGTGATTTCTTGCGACAGCGGTTTGCGCTCTTCCAACGGCATATCGTCTTCACCCAAGATGTCAGAACAGCTGAGTATCACCTGCATCGGCTGCTTCAGGTCGTGGATGATTGAAGCGGCAACAGAACCGACGCAGCGGAGACGCTCGGCTATTTTCAGCTTCTTCTCGATTTCGCGGTGTTCTTGTCGGACTTTGACTTCGCGCAATTCGCGGATGATGGCCGGCGTAAGGCGGGCAAGATTGCCCTTCATGATGTAGTCATGCGCGCCGGCTTTCATCGCCTCAACGGCTACGTCCTCGCCGATTTTGCCGGACACAATTATGAAAGGAATGTCCAGCTTGGTCGATTTCAACAACTCCAACGCCATCGCTCCGTCAAAGTGCGGCATTGAATAGTCGGCGACAATCAGATCCCATTCCTGGAGCGAAAGCGCTTGGCGCATTTCCTCCGGTCTCTCGATAACTCGATAAGAAGGCTCAAACCCGCCGCGGCGAAGTTCGCGCAGGATTAATAGTGCATCTTCTTCCGAATCCTCGACAACAAGCACCCTTACC
Source organism: uncultured Ignavibacteria bacterium (assembly GCA_964537215.1). GTDB lineage: Bacteria > Zixibacteria > MSB-5A5 > CAIYYT01 > CAIYYT01 > JADJGC01. Next base: position 51,720 of record CAZIBI010000019.1, read on the forward strand.
GGCGTTTTCATACTGACACTACACTTTGCGGCACCGGCTCGTTGAGCAAGAGCCAGTAGATTCCTAGCTGCCGAACAGCTTCCGTGAACTGAACAAAATCAACCGGCTTGCGAATGTAACTGTTCGCGCCGAGGCTGTAGCCGGTCACGATATCTTGTTCTTCCTTGGAAGAGGTCAAAATCACCACGGGCAGAAGACGAGTCGATTCGTCGGCTCGCAAGCGGCGTAATACCTCAAGTCCATCGACTTTGGGTAATTTCAAATCGAGCAATATCAACTGAGGCTTTAGTGCTTTGTGGTTTGGAGCAGATGGGTTTTCAAATAGCTGGTTGAGCGCCTCGGCGCCGTCTTTGGCGACAACAACTTCGTTTCTGATATTATTTTTATGGAGCGCGCGTAACGTCAAAGCGATGTCGTCGGGATTATCCTCGACCAACAGGATTACCTTGTCCTTCATATTGTCCTCCTTTGGACAACCAATTAGTCAATCATCCGGCTGAAAACACGGTCACGCATGATCTCCGGCTAAGGCAATAATTCTCGATGTTGGCAAGCGGTTCATTGGGATAGGTTCGAATTTCCAGCCCGCTGGAGTTGTTGTCGCGTAGCTCCCACATTCATCAGGTGCGAAAACCAACTCTCTTAGTAGAGTATCGTCATCCACAATTCAAACTTAAGGCACCGTAACGAGTGCAAATTGGCGGTTTTGTCTTGACCGGTTCGTTGTACTTAGATTAATTCCCGATATGATAAAACTAGTCGCCGGACTCGGCAACCCTGGCAAGGGTTATTCTCTGACGCGCCATAACGTCGGCTTTATGGTTGTGGATCGCTTGATTGAGAAGCGCAAGGGGAAATTCACTGAACAAAAACCGGATTATCATCTCAGTACACTGCGAATCGCCAGCGCGCATGTCCGATTTGTTAAACCTATGACTTTTATGAACTTGTCTGGAAGGGCGATTTGGGCTTTGATGCACACTTATGATGTGTTACCTTCGGAGCTTTTGGTCATCAGTGACGACTTTGCGCTGCCATTTGGTAAGATGCGCCTTCGCCTTTCGGGTTCGGATGGCGGTCACAACGGATTAGCATCTATCATCGAACATCTTGGGACAGAAGACTTTCCGCGCTTGAGACTTGGTATCGGCCCGATACCGGAAGCAAAAGAGGCTAAGGAATTTGTGCTGGAACAGTTTTCCAAAGAAGAGCTTGACCGGCTGGATAATTTCCTTAAATTGGGCGCCGATTGTTTGGAGTCGGCTTTCTATGACGGTCTGACTCTCGCAATGAGTAAATTTAATACATAATCTACTCTACCCTGTTCTTCGGCTCTGCCGGAGGACCTATGGTTTTGGTTTCACAAACGTAGTCCAGAGGGAGGTCCAATCTTGAGACTCTACGAAACCACATTTATCACCGATTCACAGCTACCCGAGATGGAAATCGAGGCGGAGATCAAACGCGTCGAAGACTTGATCAAATCGAACGGTGGCGAAATTGTCGAAACCCAGCGTTGGGGAATTCGTCGCTTGGCTTATGAAATTGACAAGCGTCGGCAGGGCTATTACGCCCATTTCCTTTTTCAGAGCGAGCACTCGGTTCCCGCGTTGCTGGATGCGTCATTCAAGATTAACGAAAAGATCATGCGTCATTTGACGGTGGTCTCGGAAATCAATCTTGAAGAGCGCGCACGCCAAATCGCCGAAGGTATCGCACCCTATCGCGCGGTACTTCCTGATGAACCACGCTTCGGCGGACATAACCGACGCGACCGCAGACATGACCAGGAGGATAATTAGCAATGGCTGAAGGATTCGACAAAAGAAGACGCAAACCTTGCCGTTTGTGCGAAAATAAGATCATGATCATCGATTACAAGGACGAGAAGCTGCTGCGCCGCTTTATTCTGGAGCGCGGCAAGATCGTGCCTCGCCGCGTGACCGGCAACTGCGCGAAACATCAGCGCTTGTTGACAACTGCGATCAAGCGGGCTCGTCACATCGCCTTGTTGCCGTTTACGGCGGAAACGTACCGCTAAATCGGAATAGAGCCCATGACGGAATCAAACAGGCAGCGTTATTCGATTGCCTGTGCCGGCGCAATAGCAATCGCTTTTCCGCTGGCGATATTGGTACCGTTGCTGAATCCCCTTCTGGTGTTCGGCTTGGCTGCTCTCTACTATCTCTGGTTTTCCCGCTCCACAGTGTGGCTGGTTGCCGCAACTGGAGTTTGTTTGGGAATGCTGGCGGTCTTAGGTGAGCCAGGAAACTGGGCGTATTTCGTGGTCGGAGTTCTTATTCCCGGTATGAATTTAGCGATTACAAGAAGAATGGGCTGGGGCTTAGCAGCCTCATTGGCAGCCGCCTGCGTCATTCCTGTTGCTGCGTTAGTTATCTATCATGATTTGTTTGCGCAGATGATGCTTCAATTTGGTGCGGAACTGCGGGCCGTCGTAGCGACACCGCAGTTTTCACAACTGTATCCGCCCGAAGAATATCAAAAGGTCGTGACCTTTATGGACACGATGGCCAAGAACGCGCCGTTCTATCTGCCGGGGGCGTTGCTTGCTTCGATGGTGTGCCTCTATGCCATTGGCGCGGTCCTCGGCGAGGCTTTGATCGGCCGCGCCGGCATTTTCAGCTATCGCATCCCGCCTTTCACGATGTGGAAGCTGGATGAGTGGATGGTTCTTCCAGTGGGAATTGCATTTATCATGGTGCTGACAACGGAACCGATTTTCGACATGATCGGCTGGAACGCGCTCTTGTTCCTGTTCATTGTCTTTTCGGTGTTTGGTCTTTCCTATTTGGAGTACCAAATGCGCACACGCGGATTTCCGCTGCCGGTGAAGATTGTCATCTACCTGTTCTTGTTTATCGCGCAAGTCATCGCGGCGATTGTCTTGCCGTTGATTGCCTTGTTTGACGCGAAATTTGATTTTCGCAAAATTCGGGCTAAACAGCTCGGTTAGTACGTACATCATATTAGTAGTATAGGAGTAGTAGAAATGAAAATCATCTTGAGAGACGACATCGACACACTCGGCAAGTGTGGCGATGTAATCGACGTCAAGGCCGGATACGGCCGGAATTATCTCTTCCCGCGCAATCTTGCCATTCCGGCTACGAAGGGCAACATGCGCGCCATCACCGATCTCAAGCAGCAACAGGAAATGCGAATGGCAAAGGTTCGCCGCGCCGCGGAAACGATCAAGAGCCGCATCGAAAAAGCGTCCTGCACTGCCGAAGTCCTCGTCGGTGAAGAAGACAAAGTCTTTGGTTCGGTGACTTCGCAGAATATCGCCGAATTGCTCGCTGCCCAGGGCATCGAAGTTGATCGCAAGAAGATCATGCTTGATGAGCCGCTGAAGGCGCTGGGCGTCTACACGGTCGCGATCAAGATCGCTGCCGACGTGACAGCCAACTTGAAAGTGTGGGTCGTTAAGAAGACCGAATGACGACCGAAATGCTCAAAGCGACAATCCAAGGCTTGGCTTTGGATATCGCTTCCAAGTCGCCGGTAGTGATCTTGGCGGCGGAAAATTCCGACCGGGTCCTGCCGATTTGGATCGGACACTTTGAAGCCTGGGCAATTGCAATGGAATTGTCGCAGATTAAGTCCAAGCGTCCCCTTAGCCACGACCTAATGGCGCTGCTGGTTTCAGAACTGTCCGGAAAAGTCACCAAGGTTGAGGTGACCGAGTTGCGCGAGCAGACATTTTACGCCCGTATTTACATCGAGACGGAAAGCGGCATCAAGGAAGTCGACGCGCGACCGTCGGATTCGATTGCGCTGGCGCTGAAGACTGATGCCCCGATCTATGTCAATGCGGAGTTATTCAACATCAAGAAAGAAGAAGGGCTGCCGGAAAAAATCAACGATCCGCAGACCTTGCGCGAGCGACTGCGGAATATCAACCCAGAGGATTTCGGCAAGTATTCTCTCTAACGCGGGACCGAAACGGTTTCGGCAGTGATAATCGATCGGGTTCCGGAAGCGGGTCGATATTGTCGACGCCAGCGCGGAACCCGAACTTGTTTGTGAGGAGAATTCGAGGCCATGACCTTGACACAGAATAAATATCAACAACTGCTGGGCTTGATTAGCAGCTATCGGCGTGTCATCGTCGCATTGTCCGGCGGATTGGACTCCTCGTTTGTTCTCTACACTGCTGTCCAAAGTCTTGGCGCCGCGAATACAACGGCTGCAATAGGTGTCTCGCCGTCGCTGGCGCAAGCTGAACACGAATCCGCAGTCGGTTTTGCGCTTCGGATGGGATTGGACGAATCACACATTCTCCAAATTCAAACCGAAGAAATTGAAGACCCGAATTACGCGTCGAATCCGCCGAACCGTTGCTTCTTCTGCAAATCTGAATTGTACCAGAAACTAAATCAGCTCGCCGCGCAGCGCGCGCACGAAGTCATTTGTGATGGCGCTAATGCCTCCGATGTGGGCGACCACCGGCCCGGAATGGTCGCAGCGCGCGAGAATATGGTGCGTTCACCGCTTCTGGAAGTCGGCCTTACCAAACCGGAAATCCGAGACTTGGCCCATGGATTTGGGCTCGAAGTGTGGGATAAGCCGGCGTCGGCGTGTCTGGCATCGCGCATCCCCTACGGCTCGCCGGTGACCATTGAGAAGCTGGGCCAGGTTGAAGCTGCAGAGAAGTATCTGCGCTCGCTGGGTTTCAAGGAACTGCGCGTTCGGCACCACGATCAACTCGCCCGAATTGAATTGCCTCTGGAAGAAATGAATCGCATAATCTCCAACGGCTTGCGCGAACCGATAATTGCAAAATTCCGCGAACTCGGATTCTTGTTTACGACGCTGGATATCGGCGGATTCAAGTCGGGCAGTATGAACATTATGTTGAAAGGCGAATCGGATGAGCGAAAGTAATCCCGCGAAACAGAACGTCGCGATGAAAATGGTTGTCGACGGCAAGGAGCATGTGATCACGTTCGAGGAGCTAACGTTGTCCAACAACCTTGCACAAGAAGCGCTCGTCAGCCTCTTGATCAAAAAGAACTTGGTCGACGGGCAGGAACTCCTCGACGAGATTACGCGCATTCGTAAAGAACGTTACCGCACGGAAGCGGACAAGTAGTCTTGGAGCCGGCAAATTGAGCGATATCGACAATAAAGACTCTACTAATGCTGTCGCGGATGCTGTAGCAATATCTGATCCAGTGCTGCTAGTTTGGACAAGCCAGCCCGCGAAAGCGCGGCCAAGAGTAGCGATTGCGGTCGGAGTGTTCATTGTTGCCCTCGTCTATCTTTCGTACGTACTGACAGAATCGCCGCTGTTTGCTGTTGTCGCCGCGCTAATTTTGTGGGGGTCGCTGTCGCAGTTCTATCTTCGCACTACTTTTGAATTCACCGAGCAAAAAGTAAAAGTAAAGTACGTTGTCAACAAAATCGAAAAGGACTGGTCGCAGTATCGTTCGTATTACGTTGACAAGAACGGTGTGTTGCTCTCGCCCTTTATCCGGCCCTCGCGGCTGGAGAACTTTCGCGGAATTTACATTCGCTTTGCGAACAATCGCGACGAAGTCGTAGCGATTGTCAAATCCAAGATTCGGATAATCGAGGATGACGTCTGATGTTTCCGTTGAATCCAGGGAATGACAATGCAGCCCAAATCGGGTTTTCGGACGACGAGCGCGCATTGGTCGACCGCGTCGCCAAGAAAGTCGTGGAGTGGAAAATGGCAATCCCGGCAATTATGACTCTTGAATCGATGAAGCCGCTGAATTTCATCGGGGCGCAGGCGATGATCTTCTTCGAGCCGATAGTACAGTCGCTGCTCAATCTCAAGGACTACGACACATTTCGCGCCATGCTCGAGCGCCGCGAAAGCGTCGAATTTCTCTTGTTGCGCATCGAGCATTTCGACGCCATTTCTTTCCGCAAAGAAAAAGCGTTCAAGAAGATGCAAAAACAGTATCTCAAGACGCAATCGTGGAGCTATCGCTTCAAATCTTCTGTGCTGGGATTTCGCGTGCCGAAACATCTCGAGGCGGAATGGAAGGCGAAACTTGAAGCAATCGAAGCTGACGTCGAAAACAGCGAGACTCCCAAAGGTAAATCGTGAACACCACCCACGCTACTGTAGCAGCTACTGAAAACTATGCACAGCGATTTTCTGATCTGCCGTATAATCTTCTCTCTGACACCGGACTTCGAGTTTCGCATGTCGGTTTCGGCTCCTACCGCGTAGACACAAGCTATCCCGAACATCGCGACGCGCTGCGATTGGCGCTGAACTCGGGCATCAATCTCGTCGACACCAGCGCCAATTACACCGACGGCGGCTCGGAATTACTAATCGGCAGCGTCATCGAGGACCTTGAAAAAGAAGGCGTCCTGGGACGGGACCAATTGGTCATTGTCTCAAAGGTCGGTTATCTGCAGGGTCGCGTTTATCGCTTGAGCCAAAATCTCAAGAAGGACAATCGCGGCTACCCGGACCTAGTCGAGTATTCGGTCGGACTCGAGCATTGTATTCATCCGACGTTTATCGAAGACCAGCTAACTGCTTCGTTGAGCCGCTTGAATTGCGGATCAATCGATGCGTACCTGTTGCACAATCCCGAGTATTATCTTGGCTGGGCAAAACGCAATGGTCTCGATTTGAATGGAGCACGCGAAGAGTACTACCGCCGCATCGGGCTGGCATTCGAGCAACTCGAACGCGAAGCTGCGCGCGGGCGCATTCGCTGCTACGGTATCAGCTCGAACACATTTCCGGAGTCGGCGGAGGAGTACGAGTTCACTTCGCTGGAACGTGTCATCAAAATTGCAAATGAGATTTCACCGCTGAATCGCTTCAAAGTCATCCAATTGCCGTTTAACTTGATTGAAAACGGCTGCGCCCTGACTGCGTCGCAGAGCGGCGGCATGACTGTGCTTGAACTCGCCTGCCGCCATAATTTGGCGATTCTTGCAAACCGGCCGCTAAACGCGATACATAATAACAGCCTCGTGCGCTTGTCTGACGACAATGCGAACAGCGAGAAGCTCAAGCAAGTAATCCGCTCCATCGACTCCGACTGGGGCAGCGCCCAAACGCTTAGCCAAATGGCAGTACGCTGCCTGCGCAGTTCAATGGGCGTGACGTCAGTATTAGTCGGATTGCGGCAGTTGAGCTATGTCAATGACATCATCACTGAATTGCGCCGCAATTGCCAGGTGACTGACCGCCAAAAATCGTGGCTGGCATTGCACGAGGCGCTTGGCGCGATTTCGAACGAATAGACTATCGGGAGAGTTCGATGCGAAACGAGAAATCCGACAAGATCGTTGCCGGCGTGCTTCAAGCCAGCGCGGTAACACTTGACACGCCTCGAAGCCTGGACAAAGTCTGCACGCTGATTAGCGAAGCCGCTTCCCAAGGCGCTCAAATCGTCGCCTGCGGCGAGACCTGGCTACCGGGCTATCCCGCCTGGCTCGATTATGTGCCGAATGTCGCTCTCTGGGGACATGGTCCGGCGAAAGATGTCTTCGCGGAGCTACTTCGAAATAGCGTGACGGTTCCGGGTCCGGAATGCGACCGGATCGGCAAACTCGCTCGCGATCTCAAGGTCGTTATAGTCATCGGCATTAACGAGCGCGTTGCGGTCGGCCCCGGCAATGGGACGATTTACAATTCACTCCTGATCTTTGACACTGACGGACGTATTGTCAATCACCGCCGCAAGCTGGTGCCGACTTACACTGAACGGATGTATTGGGGCTACGGCGACGGAAAGGACCTCGGCGCAGTCGCAACCGGAATCGCTCGCGTTGGCGGGTTGATCTGTTGGGAGCATTGGATGCCGATGGCGCGCCAAGTGATGCACGAAAGCGCCGAACAGATACACGTCGCGGTTTGGCCAACGGTTCACGAACTTCACCAAATCGCGAGCCGGCAGTACGCTTTTGAAGGCCGCTGTTTTGTGCTGGCCGCCGGCATCATTATGAAAGTTTCGGAGTTGCCGTCGCAATTTGAACTTCCCGCAGATCTCGCCGCCAAACCGGAGCAACTGGTGTTGCGCGGCGGCAGCGCGATCATTGCACCCGACAGCCGCTATTTGGCCGGGCCGGTTTTCGATGAAGAGACAATCTTGCTGGCTGAACTGGATCTAAATGAAATCCGCCGCGAACAAATGACACTCGACACGTCCGGCCATTATTCGCGCCCCGACGTCTTCAAGCTTTCTGTGAATCGTTCGCGCCCCGGCGAATCGGACTAACCAAGAAATCTCAACACAAGAAATAGCCGGAATCGATTTCTAGTCGATTCCGGCTCTACTGAATTACCACTCGTTGCGGTTTTTGTCGCAAGCCGAAGCTTGTTGGTCACGACAAATCTATCAGGTCTTTAATTTCTTCAGTTCAAGCTCGTACTGATTAACCAATGCATCGAGTTGGTCGACGACTGCCTTGATCGTTTCCGGCTTGGAAAGGTCGACACCGGCTTTCTTCAACTGCTCCATCGGATAGTCATTACCGCCCGACTTGAGCAAAGTCAGATACTTGTCGGTGGCTTCTTTGCGAACTTTCGCGTCTTTGCTTTGGATGCCTTGCACCAGCTTGGCTGACGATGCAAAACAGGTCGCGTATTGATAGACATAGTACGGGCTATTGTAGAAATGCGGGATGCGTGTCCACAGCACGTCGTAGAGATCGTCGCGCACTACTGAATCGCCGAAGTAATCGGTCATGATCTTGCGATAGACTCCGTTTAGCACGTCGGCAGTAATCGGCTGTCCTTCTTCGGCCATTTTGTGCGCCTGATGTTCGTAATCGGCGAACATAACCTGTGTGTAGAACGTGCCGAGAATATTGTCGATCTGCTGCTCGAGCAGTTTGACACGCTCTTTCGGGTCAGTGATCTTCTTCAACATGTAATCAAGGAACAGCGCTTCGTTAAGCGTGGAAGCCACTTCCGCCACGAAGATTGTATACTGCGAGTTGACGAACGGTTGCGTCTCGTGCGACAATTGCGTGTGCATTGTATGGCCGAGTTCGTGCGCCAGCGTAAACACCGCATCCAGGGTGCCGTTGTAGTTCATAAGCATGTAAGGGTGAACGCCGTAGACACCGGCAGAATAGGCGCCCGAGCGCTTGCCTTCATTCTCAAACACATCGATCCAGCCCGATGATGTCGCTTTGCGCATCTTGGCTTGATAGTCCGTTCCCAGTGGCGCTACGGATTCGACCACCATCGGCAGGACTTCGTCATAGTCGTAGACTTTGTCGCCTTCGACAACCGACACCGATCCGTCATAGAGATGGTAATCTTGCAAACCAAGTGCCGCTTTGCGCAATTTGTAATAGCGCTGCATCGGAGCACATCCGGCTTTGACGCCGGAGACGAGATTTTCATACACCTGCATCGGTACGTTGTCGGCATCCAGAGCAGCTTCAAGAGTCGACTTGTAGTTCCGCGCCTGCGCCTGCGCCCAATCGCGCTGGCAGATGCCGGCATATATTGCAGCGTAGGTGTTCTGGTTGTCGGCATAAACGCCGTACATGGTTTCGAAAGCCAACTTGCGATCAGCCTGATTGCGGCTGGTGGTCAGAAGCTGGCTGTATTCGCCGGGAGTTAAAGTCCGCTCTTCACCGTCCGAGAATTTCGCTTTGCGGAACTTGATATCTGACGTCGACAGCTCGGTAAACGCCGACTGCGGCGCATTGTTGAATGTCGAAAAATATGACAGCAACCGTTCGCCGTTTTCGTCCAATACGTGAGCTTGCTGGCGGTACAAGTTGGAAATCGTGAAGCGATATGGTTCGAGACCGGGTGTCTCGTCCAGCCACTTCTTCATAGTTTCCCACTTAATGGCCAGCAATTCCGGCGAGAACCACGCGGTCGCCGTGCCGAACTTGGCGAAGAGCATCTGCACTTGCTGTAATTTGGCCGAGATGTCATTATCCTTGGTATTGACGTCGCGCTGAAGCTGCGGATAGCGGTAGACTTTGTACGAAATAATGTTCATTTCGTCGTTGAGCGTGTAGGCTTTCAGGATATTTTGCGCGCCGCCGCTCAAAGTGCCCTTCAAAGCCGCATACTCATTCATCTTCTGTTCCATGACAGCTTTATCTTTTTCCCAAGCATCCCAACTCGGGTAGATATCAGAGAAATTCCACCGATACTTTGCGTCGATTTCGGATCTGACCTTTGATTTAGGCATGGCCGCCTGCGCAGCTGTGGCCATCAAAAATGACGCCAGTATCGCCAATGACATTAATGTTTCCAATTGTTTGCATAGTCGCATTTTCTGACCTACTCCTCATGAAAAATTAGGTTATTGATTACATTACGAATTGCCTGCCCTAAGGTTGCTTTCAAGTTAGCGACAGAATCGAAAAAAGTCAATCTACTCGACCCACTTAATCGACGTTTGAAAACCTGCAATAACAAGTCCTTTCAGCGTATAATGGTCAACGCCAGCTATGGAGGTCATTTGAGAATGCCGCTTAACCTTGCCCAGAAATTGATAAAGTCGCATCTGGTTTCCGGTGCAATGCGCATCGGCGAAGAAATCGCACTGCGTGTCGACCAGACTCTCACCCAGGACGCAACCGGTACAATGGTGATGCTCGAATTGGAAGCAATGGCTCTGCCGCGCGTGAAAACCGAGATTTCCGCCCAATATGTCGACCATAATTTGATTCAGGAAGATTTCAAGAACGCCGATGATCACCTTTTTTTGCGTTCGGCATGTAAGCGATTTGGCATTTGGTACTCGCGTCCGGGCAATGGCGTCAGTCACCCCGTGCACATGGAACGATTTGGAATTCCCGGAAAGACGCTGTTGGGATCCGACAGCCACACTTGTGCAGCCGGCTCACTTGGTATGCTTGCAATGGGAGCAGGCGGTCTGGAAGTTGCAATGGCGATGGCCGGCGAACCGATCCACATAAAAATGCCAAAGGTCTTCGGCGTTAAGTTAACCGGGCAACTTCCCGATTGGGTCAGCGCAAAGGACATCATCCTGGAGATGTTGCGGCGCCATAAAGTGACTGGCGGAGTCGGTAAGATCATCGAATATTATGGTCCAGCTCTACCACAGTTGACCGCAATGGACCGTCACGTGATTGCCAACATGGGCGCTGAGTTGGGTGCTACTGCCACAGTCTTTCCTGCCGACGATGCAGTCCGGCAGTTCATGATTTCACAGGAGCGCGGCGATCAATTCGTCGCGTTGTCCGCAGACCCGGATGCGACTTACGATGAAAATGACGAGATTGACCTGTCCAAACTCGAACCATTGATCGCGCTCCCCAGCAGCCCGGACAATGCTGTGCCGGTTCGCGAGGTCGAGGGCCGCGAAATCTATCAGGCCTATATTGGTTCTTCCGCCAATCCTGGTTTGCGCGATTTTGCGATACCGGCGTTGATGGTCAAAGATCGAGTCGTTCACGATCGCGTGTCGTTTGATATCAATCCATCCTCCCGCCAGATTCAGGAAAATTTGATGGCGCTGGGAATGCTCCAACACTTGCTGCGTTCCGGCGGCCGGATTCACCAAGCCGGCTGCAACGGCTGCATCGGAATGGGACAAGCGCCGGCGACTGGCAGAATCAGCTTGCGTACCGTGCCGCGCAACTTCCCCGGTCGGTCAGGTACAATGGAAGATTCCGTCTACCTTTGCAGCCCTGAAACTGCAACTGCATCGGCTCTGACCGGTGTGATTACCGATCCGCGCAAATTGGGAATGCCATATCCGAGATTCGCAGAACCGGAAAAGATTATCCTGAACACGAAGATGCTAGTGCCGCCGGATCCGGATGGAAGTAATGTTCAACTCGAGAAGGGACCGAATATCAAGAGCCTGCCGAACTTTCCGGCGATGACAGATTCAATCGAGGGCCCTGTATTGATCAAGCTTGGCGACAACATTTCGACAGATACAATTTCGCCTGCGGGAGCGAAAGTCCTGCCTTTTCGGAGCAATATTCCGGCAATTGCGAAGTTCTCGTTTGTTCAAGTCGATGAAACCTACCCCGAGCGGGCGTTGCAGTATCAGGAATCGGGTTCAGTTATTGTGGCGGGAAACAACTATGGGCAAGGATCGAGCCGCGAGCACGCTGCGCTGGCGCCGCGATTCCTTGGAGTGCGGGCCGTCGTGACAAAATCATTTGCGCGCATTCATTGGCAGAATTTGGTGAATTTTGGAATACTGCCGCTGACATTCGCAAATCCGGCCGATTGGGACAAGATTGCTCGCGGCGACGTTCTAAAGATTGTCAACTTGCGCAGTCTTGATGCCGCCCAACCGCGACTAACTTTGTTCAATACGAGCAAGAATCAATCATATGAGGTCGAGCATCGGCTCTCGCAGCGTCAAATCGAAATACTGCTCGCCGGCGGTCTGATCAATGTCTTCCGCCAGAAGCATGTCGGCTAGTGATGTCTAGGAATTGCCCGCGAGTTTCTTGGCAATTATCGAATCGACCGAGTATTTTCCGGCACCCGCGAAGATGAGCGTTACAAAGGTCCAGCCGTATAGCAGTGCAAATTCCTTCTTTGACCATGGGTCGTCGGCATGTACAATCGACGCCGCGACTAACATCGTGATCAATAGCGGTACTGCTGCCGCGCGAGTGGCGACGCCAAATATCAATGCTATGGAACAGAAGAATTCGGCGAAGATCGCCAGCGAGAGACTCAACGTCGGCCCGAGCCCGATGGGATCAGCCCAGGTGTCCGCCTTGGCCGAAAAACTCGTCAATTTGCCGAGGCCGTGACCGAACATCATGAAACTGCCGACTCCCACGCGCAAAATCAGCAAACCCCAGTCGATCTTGTTGTTGCCTGTGGCGGTGTCGAAAATCGTCTTCAGGAATTTGTTCATGTGAAACTCGGCTCCTTTGCTTCGATGAATTCTATTGGTTAAGTTCGTCCGTTTGTTATCCTAACATAGGTCGATGCTATTCGGTTCCACTGGTTGAAAGAATGAGTTTGAGATTAATGACATACTTGATTCGTGCTTTGCTTGCCATAACCACCATCCTCGCTCTATTGGGGGTAACTGCCGACGCCGCAGAGGTCTCAAATCTACCCGATAGCGCCATTTGTGTCGTTTGCAAGATTGTGCGATCTGATTCAAGATTGCAGCCCGTCGTTAAATCTTCCAGTTATGGTGGACGCGAATATTACTTCTCTTCGCAGGAATGCGCCGATCGTTTCAGCAACAACCCCGAGTTCTATATCGAGTTGCCGTTGCCGCGGCCGGCTGCAGAATTCCAATTGAGCCGATTAGACGGCACGCTCGATTCGTTGTCACACTATCGCGGTAAGTTTGTTCTGGTCGATTTCTGGGCGACTTGGTGTGTTCCTTGTGTAAAGACAATGCGCGACTTGCAATCTCTGTATCACGATCATCGTTCCGATAGCCTGGTCGTTCTCGGAATCTGCCTTGACAGCACCGCCAATGCGACGGTGTTGTCGCAACTCGCTGTTAACAAAATCAGTTACCCTATCTTGATCGAAGATATCAGCAACAGGACGTGGCTCAAGTACGGCGTTAAGACGCTACCGGCGCTGTATCTTGTCGATCAACAAGGTCAAATCATTCGCCAATGGCGCGGCGCTACAAATAAGGGCGACATTGAATCTGCACTAAGCGAATTGATTTTCAGACTGCCCGATACAAAAAAATAAAGGGTAGGTCAATTTGACCTACCCTATTCTCAATTGCTGATTCAGCAGAAACTATTGGTTTGAGCTGACCGGTCCGGTTTTGGTTACAGTAACCTTGACCGGAGTCCGCAGTACAAAATTGACCTGCGTGCCGGCGCTAAGTGTGATGTCCTGCTTGCCAGTCGCGGCAGCAGCAGCAGCGCCGGCAGCGGCGCCGGCGGCTGCACCAATTTCCGTACCGCCCTTCTTGCCGGTGATCTTGCCAACGATACCGCCGACTAAAGCACCGCCGCCAATCAAGCCAACCTGCTTCTTGGTGTGCGAATCCTTTTTCTCCGCAATCGGATAGGTATCGATCTGGACTTGCTGACCGCTACGGTCTTCGATACTCACGAGGCTGAACACGAGTTCGGCCGGAGTTTTCATGCGTCCCGATTCGACAACTTTGTTGAGCACACCGACTGCCGTGGCGCCTTTTTCGAACACGGTTTCACCGCCGTATACAACCGGCTCAAGTATCCGCGCACGGTATTCCGTACCGGTCACGTGGACATCAGTGTCGATAGAATCGACAAGTTCAATCGCTATCACAGTGCTCTCCGGCAAGCTCACAACTACCGGCTCTGGAATCTTCGGCTCGTTCTTGACGACGGCCGGTTTGTCGCCGGTTGCCGGCTTGCTGGCGGGCTGCTCAACTCTCGGTTTCCCGGTTTCAGTAGTCGCAGGCTTCTCGGCTTGTGTGCCGCCCGCTGTGTTGTCGGTGTTTGGCGTCTGCTGTTCTTCGGCCGTTTGACCATCAGTCGCCGGGTCTTGCTTTTGTGCACTTTGCTTGCTGCAAGCCGTAATCGCTGCTAGTGCAATCAGCAGTGCAAACATGAATAGGATTTTCGATTTCATAATGTTCCTCCTGTCAGGGGGTCGACTTTTCGTCTTGGTTTCAGATCTTAGCCAGTTTGTCTATTTCAATCTAAGGTACAAGTTATACCAACTCACGCGCCTAAAATTCCATTGAAATCGTTAACCCCTTGCATCTTAGCTGCTTGCGGTCCCCGAGCTAGTCGCCAATTTGGGTCGACATTCTGATTTCCCCACTTTGAATCTATCGCGTGATCATCCACTTTGCTGCATATTGATCCGCGACAGCCTTGCCGGCCACTTTTTCGGTGAGCATTAATGCAAACAGCATCGCAGCTCCCGGACCCATCGCTGTTACGAAGTTGCCATCGACGGTGACCTGCTCATTCGTGACAATTGCTCCTGCCGCGGCTAGACGATCGTTGAATCCCGGATCGCCGGTCGCCCGTTTATCTACCAGCAACCCTGCAGCTTCAGCAAGCACATGACTCGGCGCCGCACAAATTGCCGCGACAATCTTTCCGACCTTGAAATGATGGCGTGCCAGTTCAATCACCTTCGGATGTTTGGCAAGACTCTCCGCGTTTTTTCTTCCGCCGGGAAAGATGATAACATCATATGTACCATCGACCGAATCAACATCGATGTCGGGAACAATCGTCGTCCCATAAGCAGCCTTGATCGGTCCCATTCCAAGTCCGGCAATTGTGACTTTCACGCCGGCGCGCGTAAGAACATCGATTGGCGCAACCGCTTCGATATCCTCGAAACCATCCGCCATTACTATCAGAGCTTGTTTGTTCATGAGCATACTCCTTGGCCTGCCTTTGTTACGAGAATTTTTCCGGGGAAATTGGATAAAGAACTTAGCGCGGCTTGAACTGTCCGAACATGAAGGCGCCAGGAAAATCGTCACGTTCCCGCTTGCGCTTGCCGATCCAGGAATCAATCCTGATTTTGTAGACTGTGATATTGGCGATTTCTTCCGCTGATATCAGTTCGTAGTCTACGCCGGCTTTGAGATGGGCAAAGTACTTCAGCACAAACTTGGACATCTTTTCGTTCGACAACTGCTCATCTTCGACAATTGACACATGTCCACGCACCATGACGCTGCGATACTCGACGCTCATCTGCGTGGCGGTCTTGGCCGGCAACAAACGCCCCATCGAACTTACAGTCAGTGTCACGTCTTTTCCTGCGCCAACACCGAGGCGGGTTGCGCCTTCCTTTGCCGTATGAAAGTAGATCGTGCGTTCGGCTTTGTCGTAGTAAAACGTATTCATATGCAGATGCGGATACTGTTCGCCGTTCATTCCCATAATCGCATAAGGCGCGGTTTCGAGCATTCGTTCAATCCAGGCTTCGTCGGCGATGGCACGATCCTGGCGCCGAAGTTGAATAGTTGAAATCTCTTTCGAATCTGAATCACTCATAAGTCTACCTGATAATATTAATCATTGGTGCAAGTGTTAAGAGTTGCCGTTGACGCCTTCGGCGCAGCGGCCACCGATGAAGCAGGTTTCTTGTTCTTGTAGACAGTAATGACTGCCACGGCGGAAGTAATAATCGCCGCAGCGACGATCGTTCGTGTGGTGATCACTTCGCCGCCAAGCAACCAGCCTAGAAAAACTGCGACGACCGGATTTACGAAAGCGTAGGTTGCAACCTTTGCCGGCGTTGAAACTTTGAGTAGCCAAACATAGGCTGCGAATGCTAACGATCCGATCACGGTCAAATAAGCGAGACCGCCGATCGACTTGAGCGTCATCGCGCCAAAGTCCAACCGTGGCAGTTCGCCGGTTGCGATTCCCAAGACCAGCAATACGGCTCCGCCCGCGAGCATCTGCATTCCGACCGATTGCAATTTGGATTCGGGCAGATCAATGTGCCGCGAGTAAATTGAGCCGCTCGCCCAGCACAGCGTCGCGAGCAGAATTGAAAGCGTGCCGATCATCGTCATATCGCCTGTAGCTACCAAATGAACTGGTCCAATCAGGATTACAATTCCGATGAATCCCACTATCAGGCCAAGCACCACGCTCAAGGTCGGCCGTACTCCGTCGCGGCGCAGCCATTCAATCAGCACCATCCAGAACGGCACCGCGGCGACCATCAAGGCTGCCAGCCCCGATGGAACATACTGTTCTGCCCAAGTCACAATTCCGGTTCCGCCGGCGACCAACAGCACGCCGGTGATCGCGGTGTTGCGCCACTGAAGCTTCGATGCTTGCACAGCTCCGCGCGAGCGCGCATAAAGATAGAGCAAAGTTCCACCGGTCAGAAATCGCGCTGCTGCGCTCAAGACAGCAGGTATCGATTCGACGGTAAATCGTATTGCCAGATAGGTAGAACCCCAGATTAAGTAGATCGCTAAAAATCCCAGCACGATTCGATAGCGCGGGACGTTGTGATTTGTGGTCAGAGCATCAATCATAAATTTTGCCCTTCATCGCTTCATCAAGCGGCAGCGGTCCGTTTTCCTTGAAGGTCTCAAGCGCAATGACGGTCCGGGTATTCTTGACCGTGGGAATCGTGCCGACCTTCTCGCGCAAGAATCGTCCCAGACTTTCAGCATCGCGGACACGCGCCTTAAGTAGATAGCAATCTTCGCCCGCGATATTGTGTATCTCGAGGACCTCGGGGATCTTGGCTAATTCCAGCGCGGTCGAGCAATCGTTCACCGGCTCGTCAGCTTTTACGAAAATGAATGCGACGAGTCCGAGTTCAACTGACTTGGGGTTAAGTCGCAGGTCGTAGCCCGAGATGATCCCGCGTTGAACGAGTTTCTTGATTCGTTCTGCTGTCGCCGAAGGCACAATTCCGATCTGTTTGGCGATTTCGGAGTTGGGAATCCGGGCGTCTTGTTGCAGGATTTCGAGGATTTTGCGATCAAGTTCGTCTATCATGCCGCATATCTCCTTGTTTGTAGCGTTTCTTTCTAGATATACGTTTGTGCAACGAATTATGTTCGCAATTATTTTCATTATTGCGAATTATACGCTGTCAGGCAGAACTCCTTACAGCAAAATTAGTTAACCGTTTTTGCAACCACAACGTTATAATATTTGAAGGAAGAGGGCTAAAATTGCAGATTGAAAACAACCGCCAATAGGAGGGAATTATGGCTGATCATGCAGAAGACACCAGAGTCAAGGATGCTCTTGAACTACTCAATAGTTATGCTAAGGACAAACGCAGCGAATTGCAGGACATGCTTAGCAACAAGTACAGCAATCTCAAATCTGTGGTCGGAAATGTCGGCAGTCGCATCCAGGCAGACGCCTCTGACCTCTACGGAGTCGGCAAGGAAAAAGCCAAAGCGATTGCCCACGATGTCGACGAAAGCGTGCACAACAATCCGTGGGCCTATATTGGCGGCGCCGCTTTGGGTGCGCTGATCATTGGGTACATGCTTGGCCGTTCAAAGAAGTAGCCGCTGCGACAGGCAGAAAGGTTTCGGTAACATTTGATCGGACTAATCAAAGGATTGCTCATCGCCCTAGCCGGCAAGTACATCAAGACGGCCATCGACGTCGTCAAAGTTGAAATCGCGATCGCGATTGTCAACGCCATCGGCGGCGCAAGGAAAGTCTTCATGCTGCTTTCGGTATGGATTTTTCTGCTGACATTGATTGCGGTCGGTTTGGCGATGATCCCGGTGGCGCTGTGCGTATTCACGAGCTGGGAGCCGTCGACCAAATTGATGGTAGCGCTGATATTCGCTTTCATCTACATCGCAGTTCCGTTGATTCTGCTCTTATCGCTGATGTCGGAGCGGCGTTGGATGAGAATCTTTCGCGCCAATGAGCTCATCGAGCGTGTCGTGCGGAAGAAGGAAAACCAGAGCTGACAGCTTGATTTTTAGTGCGATTGCTTCCCGCCTTGAGTCTTGAAATGAATCGGGGTCAGGCCAACAACCTGACCCCGATTTGGCTTTACAACCGAACAACCACGCAGCCGATTTGGCAACTCCGCCATCATCGTTTTCACTTGCCCCTGAACTCCACTTTCGCTTACTTCTCAACGAACACAGCCAAACTCGAATTCTTGTTTTCAAATATTGGAGATATGCATGCCCGCTAAGAAGAAAGCGAAAGCACCCGTTAAGTCGAGTCGCAAGAAAACTGCCGCAAAGAAACCGGCCGAAAAAAGCAGCAAACAACGCAAATCTGTGATGCCTGCTTCGAATCCGGCTGATAGCATCTCTTCGATCATGCAAGAGCATCGCCTCTTTCCACCCGCGAAAGAGTTCTCCGCAAAAGCGCACATATCTTCTCAAGCACAACTACAGAAGATTCGTGAAAAGGCTGCCAAGAATCCGGTCGCTTTCTGGGAGGAACAGGCAAAGGCGCTGACATGGTTTAAACCGTGGAAGACTGCACTGAAATGGAAACACCCGTTCGCGGAGTGGTTCGTCGGCGGCAAAATCAATATCTCATACAACTGCCTCGACCGCCACGTCGCGACCTGGCGGCGCAACAAGGCGGCGATCATATGGGAGGCCGAAGGCGGCGAGCAGCGTACTTTGACCTATCAGGCGCTGCTGTCGGAAGTCTGCAAGTTTTCGACTGTATTGAAATCGCTTGGCGTCAGCAAAGGCGATGTCGTTGCCATCTACATGGGAATGGTGCCGGAGGCAGTCATTGCGATGCTGGCTTGTGCGCGCATCGGCGCGACACACAATGTCGTATTCGGCGGATTCTCTGCCGAGGCGCTGCGCGAACGCATCAATGATTCGCGCGCTGTCGCTGTCGTTACGCAGGATGGTTCCTATCGGCGCGGATCGATCGTGCCGCTCAAGGACAATGTTGATTTGGCACTGACGGATACGCCGACGATTCAAAACGTCATCGTCTACAAACGCGTCGGCAACGAAGTCAATATGCAGATTGGCCGCGACCACTGGTGGCACGAGCGGATGCTGGCACCGATGGCGCCGTGTGCGCCGGAACATCTCGATTCCGAGCATCCCCTATTCATTCTCTATACTTCGGGATCAACGGCGAAACCCAAGGGTATCCTGCACACAACCGGCGGATACATTACGCAAGCTGCCTACACGACCAAGGTGGTTTTCGATATTCGCGAAGATGATTTGTACTTCTGCATGGCGGATATCGGCTGGGTGACCGGACACAGCTACATCGTGTATGGACCGCTGGCGAATGGTGCGTCGGTGTTCTTATACGAGGGCGCCCCTAATTATCCTGCGCCGGACCGTGTCTGGGACATGATTTCGCGGCACAAGGTGACGGTCTTCTACACGGCGCCGACAGCGATTCGCAGTTTCATGCGCGCCGGCGAACAGTACCCGATCAGTCACGACATGTCGTCGCTGCGACTTCTCGGGTCTGTTGGAGAGCCGATCAATCCAGAGGCCTGGATTTGGTATCACACTTTGATCGGCAACAAACGCTGCCCGATTGTCGACACCTGGTGGCAAACCGAAACGGGAGGCATAATGATCTCGCCGGTGCCGGGCGCCACTACTCTCAAACCGGGGTCGTGCACAATGCCGCTGCCTGGCATTCTCGCCGATGTCGTACGCAAAGACGGTACTTCGTGCGGTCCGAACGAGGGCGGTCTTCTGGTCGTCAAGCATCCCTGGCCCGGAATGCTGCGAACGATCTATGGCGACCCGGAACGGTACAAATCGGTTTACTGGAACGATTTTCCGCCGACCAAAACTCGCCCCGGCTACTACCTCGCCGGCGACGGCGCTCGCAAGGATGAAAATGGTTATTTCTGGGTGATGGGTCGAATTGATGATGTCGTCAATGTCAGCGGACACCGGCTTGGCACCGCCGAAGTCGAGAGCGCCCTGGTCTCGCACAAGACGGTGGCGGAGGCTGCGGTCGTGGCGCGTCCGGACGAGCTCAAAGGCAGCGCGTTAGTGGCGTTCGTGACCCTGAAGAACGGCGTCGAGAGCGACCCGGCATTTTTGGAGCAACACCGCGAAGTTCTTCGCAGTCACGTCATCAAAGAAATCGGCCACATCGCCAAACTGGACGAAATCCGGTTTACTGACGCATTACCAAAGACTCGCAGCGGGAAGATCATGCGCCGACTGTTGCGTGAAATCGCTCATGGCAATGTCATAACCGGCGATACGACCACGCTTGAAGATTTTTCTATTTTGGAAAAGTTGCGCGAAGACGACGAATAACAAAAGAGACGCGTTTTAGAGCGCGTCTCTTTGGCTGTTTAGCTTAGGTGAATCTTACTCGACTTTGAAATAGGATTTCCAACCGACATCGAGATTGGCACCGCTCTCGATCTTGGCATCGGTCGTCACCTCAATAATGTAGGTTCCTTCAGCATAGAGATTGTCCCAATGCGACCACATCAATTCGTTTCGATCTTCGTCCCACGCAAACGTGCCGGGGACCTCGTCGCCTCCGACTTTGGTAACTGAAAACGCCAGGCGAACACTGACCGTGTCCATCGGCTCGTTAAATATTACCAGCACCTGATTGTCAGCTGGGACGTAATCGTATCCGTTTCTCGGACGTACATCTGTGACTTCGTATCCCTCCGTAACAAACTCGATAGTATCTTTGAATCCTGTTCCGAGAGGCGCGCCATCGATAAGTGCTTTGTAAGTTGTCTTTCTAAGCAATGCCTGTCCGACCAAAAGGAATCTGTGTTCTCGTGCATACCCGACTTGACCGCAGTTGGGATAGAGATCCCCTTGAAACCACTGTCCTTCGATCTCCGGTTCGAATCGAACAGATTTGGCCACAGAATCGGTTGCCATACAAGTTTGGGTTCTCAAACTGGCACTAAAATCGCGTCTGGAGACTCTGCTTGTGTATGAGTTCTTCGCCACATATAAAGTTACAGTCATTTGCCGCGTTGTAAAACCTGTAACCAGATCTTCGGCAAGTACTGTTCCATGAGTGGCGAGTGACTCGGCGTCAATCGTCATAGTATATTGAGTCGCGGCTTTGAGAACGTCGTACGAGTAGAAGGTGTAGCGAAACTGGCCCGTCGCTTTGCCATATTCATAATCTTGATAAGGGTCCCAGGTACCAAACACATCTGGCTCGAAACTTGTGCTTGCGTTCAAAGCTTCGATGCCGAGTTCTTCGTCGCTGACAATCGACATATAAAGATAAGTCGATACGTTCACGCTGCCATCGGGAGGATTGACCGAATATATTGGATACGGATAATTCGCAATCGTTACATTGGTGAACTGTGTTGTCACGCCGGTTCCGACAACGACGTCTTCAAAAAGCCTTTTCGAGTGATTCTGCGGACGAACGGTCAACGTATACTTGCCCGGCGCTACGTTAGCGATATTGAAAAATCCGTCGGCATCGATTGGAGCCGTAATGTCGCTTAGTCCGTCCAATTCAACTATACCCGAATCCGCAGGCACGACATTGCCGAAAACCGCGCCGTTTGTGTTCTGGTAATAGATGTTGGTAATCTCATCGCTGCAGGACAGAATCAGTGCCATGCTGACGGCCAAAGCGCACAGAATCCGTATAAACATTGTCCCTCCTTCGCTATCATGGATTTCTAAGTCATCATATTTTCAAACATGCTACAAAAAGCGAAATTGTCAAGTTGCAATCAATTTGATCGCTGATCGAATATTGATTGCTCTACAGCATGAGACGGCATTGATTACCTCAATGCGCGGCGCTTCTAAAGATGACCTTGGGTTCACTATTCAGAGCTGTAACAACGGTGATATCATCATCTTGCATCGCGGTCGTGCTGCTACCGTGCTACGCGGCAAGAAAGCAATTCAATTCTTGTCCGATCTAGAGGCGAGCGATTTTGCCACCCAGCAGCAAATGATGGCGCGCCTCACCGGCAACTACAAACGCGGCAACGAGCGGACGGCGAAGAACCATCCGCGCAATCGGCGATAAGTGCTGACTCAAAACAACCTGACAAAGTCCTCCAATTTTGATTGCACCAGGTCTTAGGTTTCTCGTAATTATCAACCATGAAGAATCGTCCTGTACTGACCCCTATCGGCGGCGCTCTGATCGCAATTTGCTTCTTCCTGCCGTGGATCAAAATCTCGTGTATGGGCAGCAGCACCTATTCCGGCGCTGAATTTGGCGGAGTTTATTGGATTCTGTTTGCTGCCGGCCTTTTGATTTGTGCGGCGTTCGCTTTCTTGCGCCGACTCAAGAAATCCGAACTCATGTCCAAAGTCGTCGCATTCGCCAGTATCATCAGCACGGCAGTTATCGTTTATGGCGTCTTGACGGTAGCCGGTGGTAAGAGGATTTTACTTGTCCGGGTTGGCCCCGATGATGTCAATTTGCGGCTCCATATTGGCGCCTATGGAACCTTGCTCGGCTTCGCACTGGCCTGGATTGGTGTATCGCCGGCGCTGCGTCGACGCAAAAAAACGGTGGCGCCCGCGAAAGTCGCCGCACCCGAGCCCGAAATTATCGAACCTGCCAATCTGAATCATACTTCTGCTTGACGACCGCGTATATACATCGTTACATTGTGAGACTAGTGAAGATGGAGATGATTTGTCCGATAAGTCTGCTAACATGAATAACGGTTTGTTCAAACTGACCAGCCCGCAACACGGCAACAAGTTCACTTGGCGCCTCGCTCCTGGTACCTATGTCGCGGGCCGCGACCCGCAGGCCGATTTGGTGATCAATGACTCGACTGTTTCGCGCAAGCATGCGCGCTTGGTGATCATGGAAGACCAGACCGTCCGGCTGACGGATTTGGGCAGCCTCAACGGCACGCAGGTCAACGACAAACGCGTGACCGACACGGTCGATCTCAAGGTCGGCGACACGATTTCGTTTGGGAACATCGGCTTCCTTTTGATGCACGAAGGTATTCCCGAAACCCGCCCGCAGTCGGTGATTTCGCAGGTGTCCATCGTCGACGACAAGGGCAGCCACACTTCCATATCCGCAATTCCGCTGGAGCAGGCATTGGCGCCGTTGCCGGCAAAGGACACGGCGAATCCAGCAATCTTTAAAGCCATCGCCGACATGGCAAAAATGCTGATCTTGCCGCAGAGCGTCGACGAAATGTTCAATCAAGCGCTCGACTTACTCGGAAATGTCGTCCACGCCGAACGCTCCGCCATTTTCGCAGCGGATGAAGTCACCGGCGAGGTCTCGCTGCTGAATTACCGGATTGCCAACAAGACCAGCTCCGAGCAATTTGTCATTTCACGCACGATCGTGAAGGAAGTACTGAACAAGAAGAACGCCGTTTTCTTTTCCGACCTGATTTCCGACGAACGCTTCGCCCGTCAGGAATCAATTGTCGTTTCCGGTATCCGCTCGGTCATGGCAATTCCCATGGTCGATGAAGACAAAGTTATGGGTATACTTTATCTCGATACTACTGATCCCTCGCACCGTTACAGCGAGGACACGCTCAAGCTCGTAGCGACTTTCGGCAATATTTTGGCAGCGAAAATCACGAATCACAACTTGCTCAAAGAACGACAGGAAAAGCAGGCTCTCGAATCGGAATTGAGCATTGCCTCACAAATTCAAGAGGGGCTGATGCCCAAGATACTTCCACAAGTACCCGGCTACAATTTCCATGCCTTCCAAATGCAGTGCAAGATGGTTGGCGGCGATTTGTACGATGTAGCGCAACTTGCCGACGGACGAATCTTGTTCCTGTTGGCGGACGTTTCCGGCAAAGGCATGGGTGCTGCGCTATTGGCTTCGAACATACTCTCCGCATTTAGAATGCTTCGCGGAATGGCGAACTTCGATTGCGCAGACGCGACGGCCAGGGTTTCGGATCAACTTGCCGGCACCAGTCGCGGCGGGGACTTTGCTACAGTCTTCTTGGCTGTGCTCGACCCTGCCAAAAACTCGCTTCAATTTGTCAATGCCGGGCACAATCCGCCGCTTTTGGTCAAGACGGACGGCACGCACAATTATCTCGACTCGACTGGAATTCCAATCGGCATTTTTGGCGGCTTCGCCTGGACACAATCGGAAATCACCATTGAAGCCGGCGATCGCATCTGGATTTTCACCGATGGTATTCCCGAAGCTCATAACGTTGAAGCCGAACTTTACAGCGATGAGCGGCTGGAAAAATTCCTGACGGAATCGCGCAAAGTCAACCTGTCGGAAGCGACTGAAGCCCTGATTGGCGACGTCAGCAAATTTGTCGGCGAAGCTCCCCGCAGCGACGATATCACTCTGCTTGTACTTCAACGCAATTGAGACTTATCCTACATTAAGCAACAATCGCGTCGATTTTTCGTATTCCAATTACAAATAGGCCAGGTCAACAATATTGCGGGCAGGATTGAGATGCTCTATACTGATTGTGATTGCAAACAGCTTGAGTACTTTCAATTTTGCAGACGGTGTCAGGTACACTTTGATATCAGGAATGGCTGATGATGGAAGACGCTAACGACAAAGATAACACCCGCTCATTCTTTGTACCGACAGTTGGCCTGACTATTGGTCACTACAAACTCATCACACGTCTTGGTTCGGGCGGCATGGGTGATGTGTTCCTCGCCGAAGACACCAAGCTCAATCGCAAGGTCGCACTCAAGTTCCTCTCGCAACAGTTAAGCGATGATGCCGAAGCGAAGAATCGCTTTGTCCGCGAGGCACAAGCTGCCGCGGCGCTCAACCACCCCAACATCGTGACTATCTATGAAGTCTCGGAATACAGCGGCAGACCATATATCGCCATGGAAAATGTCGAGGGCCGCACGCTCAAGGACTTGATGAAGGAAGTTCTGCCCTTGAGCCGCGCCGTCGAAATCGCTATTCAGATTTGCGACGGACTGCAGAAAGCGCATCAAAATGGCGTTGTCCATCGCGATATCAAACCCGCAAATATTGTCGTTGACAACGATGGTCGCCCCCGGCTGCTGGATTTCGGCCTCGCAACGGTCAAGGGCACGGACTCGATCACCCGCGCCGGCTCGACACTCGGCACCATTGCTTATATGTCGCCGGAACAAGCCCAAGGTAAGCCGGTTGATTTTCGTTCCGACATATTCTCATTGGGTATCATGCTCTATGAGATGATCGCCCACCGCCAGCCGTTCGCGCGCGAAACCGATGCCGCGACCCTCGGGGCGATTATCTACGACAATCCGGAACCGCTGAACAAGTTCCGGTCTGATGTTTCGGAAGGACTCCAGAATGTTATCGACCGCGCGCTCGACAAGGATTTGGAAACGCGCTACCAGTCGGCTTCCGGGTTGGAGGCGGACTTAAAGCGCGAGAAGCGGTCGCTTGAGGGCTCGTCGGGTGGACACTCCACTGCTTCGGTTCGAGTGGCACGGCCCGCAAAGAAGTCATCGTTGCCTTTGGTGTTGTCGACCTCGGGCGCCGTGCTGGTGATCTTGCTGCTGTTAATTCTCAAACCGTGGAATTTGAGTATTGTCAGCAATCAACAGGCGCAAGCAGCTGATCAGTGGTTGGCGATAATGTACTTCGACAACCTTACTGACCCCACCGACCAGCAACGACTCGGCGAGATCGTCACCAACTTGCTCATCACCGACCTTTCCGAGTCGAAATCTATCAGGGTCGTGTCAAGTCAGCGACTCTATGACCTGCTGAAGCAGTTCGGCAAGGAAGGCGAGCGCCGGATCGACCGCGAAATGTCCTCGCAAGTCGCAAACAAAGCCGGTGCCCGCTGGATGCTGACCGGGACTATTCTACAGGTTGAACCGGAAATAATCATGACTTCGCAATTGATCGATGTCGCCAGCGGCGGGGTGTTGGTTAGTCATCGCGTCAATGGTGAGAACGGCGAGAAGATTTTTGCCGTTACCGAAAAGCTTGCCCGGCAACTCCGGTCGAGCAATGCTTTCCCGCGCGATCCAAATTCCGTTTCCGAAGTTGACCTGGCTGCGTCCTCGACATCTTCTCCAGAGGCTTATCGTTACTATCTGGAAGGTATCGAACAGCAGAATAAGTTTTTCGGAGTTGAAGCAAGACTTGCCTACAAGCGTGCTGTCCAGTTGGATTCCACATTTGCCGTTGCCTGGATGAGGTTGGCAACGCAATCAGGCGGGCTTGAGTGGCAGACTGCACGCGACAATGCAAAGCGCTTTATCGATCACGCAAACCCGCGCGACCGACTATTGATTACGGCCTACATCGCTCAAACCGTTGGAGACAACACGACCGCAAGAAACGTCATGAATGATGCCGCTGCACGGTATCCCGACGACAAAGAAGTCCTTTACGCATTAGCGGTTGCCAACGCCAACTACGGCGACCACCGGCAAGAGGCGAAGACGATGTTCCGGGTCCTCGAACTCGATCCATCTTACAAGACTGGATGGAATCAACTTGCTTATGCGTTCCTGCGGCTGGGTCAGAGCGACAGCGCGTTGTGGGCACTAGACAAGTACATGGCTCTGGCCCCCGACGAGCCTAACCCTTACGACTCGAAGGGCGATATTTTTGCGTACGAAGGCAAACTCGATTCCGCTGAATTCTACTACAAGCGGGCACTTGAAATCCGGCCGGACTTCACTGTCAAGACTGTGACAAAATTGGGAATTGTGAACATGCTGCGGCAGAATTACAGTGAGGCGGGCAGAATCTTCCAACGTGCCATGAGTTCTGCTGACAGTTTCGAGCGCCAATCGGCGCGCACCCAGTGGGTCAATCTCCTGATTTACCAGGGGAAACTTCACGAAGCGCTTGAAGCAAACCGAACAGCATTGGAAACCGACCGACTTGAAGGCATTGGGACTGAATCGCTGGTCCGCACGGTGCTGTCGGCGAGATTGTACTACCATCTTGGCGACTTGCAAAGAGCTTGGAAGGAATTGGAGCAGGTACACAACTCTCAAGATACAGCCGATGGATTCAAATGGAAAAAAGCAGATCGCGCGCCAGTTACAAGCGTCTGGTTCCTCGCTGAAATGGGCCGCGACAAAGAGGCGCTCGCGTGGATTGATTCTGTAAAGTCTGAAGCTCAGGGCGACAGTCTCATCGCTTGGACCGCTGCCCGCATGGAAGGCATCTACTATTGGGTAAAGAAGGACTACGCTAAGGCGGCTGATTTACTGAAATATGTCGACCAAAAACGCAACAACTTCGTCTCCACTTTTGAGCTGGCAAGAACTTACCTCGACGCCGGTCAATTCGCAAAAGCAGCCGAACACTTTGAGCGAATCCGTAATTCTTTTGATGAGGTTCGATTTCAAGAAGCTGCTGTCTATAATGCTCTCTTCTATTACTATCTCGGGCGAACCTATGAAGGGCTGGGAGATAATCAGCAGGCGTTGAAAGACTATGCGGTTTTCGTCGAGATCTGGAAGAACGCTGATCCAGAAATCAAAGAGCTACAGGACGGCCTGGCCCGCTATGCCCGGCTTAAGCAAAAGGCATAACCCGATCCTTCGCAAAAAAAAAAGAGCGAACCACCCGGTCCGCTCTTAGTATTCACGACTAGTATTCGAAACTAATCTTCAATCATCTCGACATTCGCACGCGGTATGACGACATGCTTGCCATCGCCGTCAAATTCAACTTCGAGAACGCGCGCCATCGATTCGGATTCGAGCTTCTGCAGCGGCGAAGGCAGCGCAGTCACCTTGCCGAGTTTGCCGAAGTACGGTGAGCGAATTACGCGAATCGGCGAGCCGATTTCGAGGCCCTTGCCTTCAAATCCTTCGACTGCTCTTCCGGTCTTGATATCATCCGCAATTGGGATGATAACTTCGGGACGAATCACGCCGGCGCGAATCTGGGTTGCGCCATTGATACAAGCGCGCTTGCCTTCAAGCGACTTCAGCAAATCGAAAGTGCGGTTCGCCATCTGAATTTCGCCGAATCCTTCGGTGACCACCAGAGTGACACCCA
>CAZIBI010000020.1:0-7422 GCA_964537215.1 uncultured Ignavibacteria bacterium
TCTTTGGTGTCGGTGAGAACGATAAGAGCATTTCCACCATCGATCCATCGGGTATCGCACTTGCGGCAATCAAGGAATTGAGCAAGCAGAACCGTGAACTGAAAGATCAGAACGCAAGACTGACGAAAAAGCTCGAGGATCTCGCCAAGAAGGTCGAGAAATTAGCTTTAGAAAAATAGCACCAGCGAAAATCGGGGTCGAGTCAAGCGCTCGACCCCGATTCGGAAACCTTGGCGCAGTCACGAAAGCTGCCTGCTTTTTGTGCTTGCACGAGTCTCGAGTAAGTCATATTTATTCCCTGATCAACAATGCAACTGCACAAAAACTGACGCCAAGAAATAAGTCGTAGGAGGACTCGACAATGGAATTTCTCGTAACGTTATGGCTGCCGATTCTGCTTTCGGCAGTGTTTGTCTTTGCGGCAAGCTCCCTGATTCACATGGTGCTCAAGTATCATGCGAACGATTTCAGGAAAGTGCCCAATGAAGATGCCGTGCAGGCAGCGCTTCGGCCATTTAACCTCACGCCGGGCGACTATATGCTGCCTCGCTGCGACTCCATGAAAGACATGAAGAGTCCGGAGTTTATCGAGAAGCTCAACAAAGGTCCGGTCGCCATGATGACCGTGATAAAGATGGGCAACATGGCAACAAGCTTCATTCTTTGGTTTCTTTACAGCATTTTCGTCAGCATTTTTGCGGCGTACATCGCCTGGCATGCCGTTCAACCGGGAAGCACCTATCTCGCCGTTTTCCGCTTCGTCGGCTGCTCGGCATTCATGGGTTATTCATTTGCGCTGCTACAAGGCGGAATCTGGTACGGGCGTAGTTGGAGCACGATACTTAAGGTCGCCTTTGACGGATTGATTTACGCCCTCGTGACAGCCGGCACATTCGGCTGGTTGTGGCCGAAAATGTAATTTCCTGCGATCCATGCGACGCCATCCCTGTAAGCTTCGGATGGCGTCTGGACGACGTTTTTGCCCATGCCAAATCTTCCCGTCATTGAACCAGTTCCCGCAAAAACATCTTGAAAATAGGTCTATTTTTTCATAGATAGGGGCTGGAAATGTTTGTCGTCTGCGAATCGAGCAGACGGCCTATGAAGAGAAAACGAATCAGTAACGCAGGAAGGCTAATATGACTTTGCGCTTAGGTGATCTGGCTCCGAACTTTACTCAAGTCTCGACTACCGGCCCAATCAATTTCCATGACTATCTTGGTGACTCCTGGGGCGTCTTGTTCTCGCATCCGGCCGACTTCACGCCGGTGTGCACGACCGAGCTCGGCATGGCGGCAAAACTCAAAGCCGAATTCGACAAACGCAACGTCAAAATGATTGCGCTGTCCGTCGACCCGCTCGACTCGCATACGAAGTGGCTCAAGGATATTAATGAAACGCAGAAGACTGAAGTCAACTATCCGATTCTTGCCGATGCCGACAAGACCGTTTCCAATCTGTTTGATATGATTCATCCCAACGCCAGCGAAACCGCGACAGTCCGGTCGGTTTTTATTATTGGACCCGACAAGAAAATCAAATTGACGATTACCTACCCGGCTTCAACTGGCCGTAACTTCGACGAGATCCTGCGAGTGATTGATTCGCTGCAGCTTACAGCCAAATACAGCGTCGCGACTCCGGTAAACTGGAAGGAAGGCGAAGACTGCGTGATTGCGCCCGCCTTGCAAGATCCGGCCGATTTGGCGCAGCGTTTTCCCAAGGGATACACGGTCGTCAAACCGTATCTTCGCTTTACGCCGCAGCCAAACAAATAATAAGATGAACTTTCGACAACTCTGCGCAAGTATGGGGTTATAAGAGATCATGATCTTTCAGCAAATAGTAGACCCCAAACTTGCGCAACATGCCTATCTGCTTTGCTGCAAACAAAGCGGCAAGGCCATCATTGTTGACCCGCAGCGGGATATCGAACGCTATCTGGCTCTTGCGGCGCATTCCGGCGTCGCAATTGTGGCCGCGATTGATACTCACATTCATGCCGACTATCTGTCCGGATTGCGACAATTCGCAGAATTGCCCGATGTCGAGATTCTGGCTTCTGCCGAAGGCGGTGCCGATTGGCAGTACGAGTGGTTGTTGAATTCTCCTTTCAAGTCGCGATTGCTCAAGAACGGTGATGTTATTACCGTCGGAACAATCCGCCTCGATGTTCGTCACACTCCGGGTCATACTCCCGAGCATCTCTCGTTTTTGGTAACCGACCTAGCGCGCGACCCGAATCTCCCGATCGGACTGATCAGCGGTGATTTCGTTTTTGCCGGTGATGTCGGGCGTCCCGATTTGCTCGAACGCGCTGCAAATCAGCGCGGCACGATGGTAAATTCTGCGAAGGAACTGTACGGTTCAATCCAATTCTTCAAGAGCCTTTCACCCGCATTGGTCTTATGGCCGGGTCATGGAGCGGGGAGTTCCTGCGGCAAATCACTGGGCGGAATACCAGTTTCTTCCGTCAATTATGAGCTGGCTGCCAATCCATCAATCCGAGCCGCATCGAGCGCCGACGCATTTGTTGAGTACATTATCAGCGGTCAGCCAGAACCGCCGGCTTATTTTGCGCGCATGAAAACAGAAAATCGCGCTGGCCCCGCGCTGCTGAACCAGATCCCGAGTCCGCAAAACATAGCGACTAAGGACATCGAATCACTGATTGGACGTTCCAACCATGTTGTCGTCGATACCAGGACCTGGCCGCAGTATCAAGCCGGACATCTTCCCGGCGCGCTGTTTGTCCCGCTCGACCGCTCGTTCACGGAGACAATCGGTTCTTATGTGCAGCCTCATGAATACATCTGCCTGATAATCGATCCAAAGTGCTTGAGTGAGGCGATTACCGACTGCATTCGCATCGGGCTCGATCGCATCTCGTCGTTCGTGACGCCGGATCAGTTCGCCGAGTATGTATCGTCTGGTAAACCGATATTGCGAGTAAACTCGATACCGATGCGTGAACTGCCCCCTCGAATCACCCAATCGGACGTATTCCTACTCGATGTTCGCCGCAAGGTCGAACTGTCCGAAACCGGCGAAATTAGCGGCACATTCAATATTGCGCACTTGCAGTTGCTGCTGCGGCAATCCGAATTGCCGTGCGATAAGAGAATTCACGTCTTCTGCAAAGGCGCTGACCGTTCGCGCCAAGCCTACGGTTACCTCGAACGACTTGGCTACGCGCCGACACACGTTGAAGGCGGAATCAGTGCGTGGCAGGAACTGCGACTTCCTCTGAATAGTCCGAGCGTTGCCTCGCAAACTTCCTGATCATGACAATCGATTCAGTGCGCATAATTCTGGTTTGGCTCCGGTACGTGGAAAGGCATTGATGCGCTGGAGGCCAACCGCTGACATTTCCACACTTCGCCAAGCTCTCTTCGTCATCGGCTGCGTCCTCTGTTTCTTCCCTTGGGTCAGCGCTGCTATCGCATTGGTTATGGGAATCGCGTTCAGCCTCTCGCTTGGCAATCCCTGGCCGTCTGGTACCTCGAAGTTTAGCAAGATCATCCTTCAATTATCGGTCGTCGGTTTGGGATTTGGTCTGATGCTTGGCGAAGTCCTCCAAACAGGACGCGACTCGATTGTCTTTACGTTTGTTGGAATTGGAGTGACGCTTATTGTCGGATACTGGCTCGGCAAGTTGTTTCGCACCGAGAAGAACACGTCTACGCTTATTTCCTTCGGTACAGCAATTTGCGGCGGTAGCGCGATAGCGGCAATGGCGCCGGTGATTCGCGCCAAAGACGACGAAACCGCGATTGCGCTCGCAACCGTCTTTACACTCAATTCTGTTGCGTTGCTGTTGTTTCCATTGTTTGGGCACCTGCTTGATTTGAGTCAAACGACCTTTGGGACCTGGGCCGGTCTTGCCATTCATGACACCAGCAGCGTTGTCGGTGCTGCCGCAGCTTACGGTCCACAGGCGCTCGCTGTAGGCACTACCGTTAAGCTCACCCGTGCACTTTGGATTACACCAATTGTAATCGGCGCCGCTTGGATAAAGAAATCTGACGGTAAGATCAAAGTGCCGCTATTTATCATCGGATTCGTACTCGCAGCTGCGATTGCAACTATGTGGCCTCAATACGGCGATGTGTGGCAACAGATGACAGCAATCGCAAAGCGTTTACTTGTGCTGACACTGTTTTTGATCGGAACTGGATTGAGCAGGGAAGTGCTTCGCAAAGTTGGGGTGCGACCATTCTTGCAGGGCATCACTTTGTGGCTCATCGTCGGCAGCTTGACTCTGGTGGCATTAATGTTGATCGGAATCGAGTAGGGGATGTTCTTAAATAGTGAAGAAGTCTATTTCTTGGCAGCGGCAATGTTCTTTAAAGCTTCCGCCAGAATGATGGCATGATTCTGCTCCAAATCGGTTGAAGCAAACAATAACGTCAAGTTCCGTTTCTTCGATATCGTAGCTAGTTCCCGCAGCTGCTCTTGTTGGTCCTCCAACTCCGCTAGGTACCTCTTGCGAAATTCCGCCCACTTTGTGCGGTCGGCGTGAAACCACTTTCGCAATTCGTTGGATGGGGCGATGTCCTTCGCCCACTCGTCGACTTGAGCTTTCTCCTTGGTCAATCCGCGCGGCCAAAGCCGGTCGACCAGTACACGATAACCGTCATCGGCCGCCGGTAATTCATAGATTCGCTTGAGTCGAATTGGCATAACGTCTACTAATTTGGCGGAACCTCATGAAAATATCAATCTTTAATTGGCCTTCGATTTCTTTGGAGTTCACAGAATTCTGCCGGTACCCGCCGCGACCAAACCTGTTGTCAATGTCCGCGAAAATAGCTATCTTAGATCAATGCACAATCGCCGCATTTATTTGATCCTATTCCTCATTACCGCGGCCACTCTCGTCCTGGAACTCTCTATGACGCGAGTGTTTTCGGTGCTGATGTACTACCACTTTGCCTTCATGGCAATTTCGCTGGCGCTATTTGGATTGGGTGCTTCAGGGCTTTACATCTACCTCCGAGCCAATCACTATACTGCCGAGAAACTTCAACAAAAGGCGGCTTATACCTGCCTTTTGATGGCTCTGTCGATCGTAGTCTGTCTCATTGTGTCGCTGCAAATGAAGATCACCATGGACTATTCCGGCAGTAATGTGATGAGGTTGATCATCATTTACCTCGTCTCGCTGCCGCCATTCTTCTTTTCCGGACTCGCCGTCTCAATGATTCTGTTTGTCCGTGCCAAGGACATTTCTCGGCTTTACTTCTTTGATCTCTGCGGCGCTGCCTGCGGAGCGGCACTTACCGTGCCGCTGCTAAATCTGGTTGGCGCGATCAATGCACAGATCATAGTAGCTGCACTGGCGGCTCTTGCCGGGTTAATCGCCGCTTGGAATGGAAAAGCAATTACAAAATGGTTGGCAGCGACAGGCGTTGCCATTGGCCTGGTGTTGTTCGTCGGAAATAGCTCGCTCGATTTTCTGAAAGTCAAATACCACAAGGGTGTCGAGTACGACAACATCGAATTCGAAAAATCCAACGCGTTTTCCAACATCACAGTCAGACCGGCATCAGACGACGGCAGTGCCAAATCCATCACCATCGACGCCGACGCGCTAACATTTTTCCTGCGTGATCCCTTCCGCACGATCGGCGAAGAACAGATTCGCGACAAAATTGCCGGCGGACTAATCTCGCACATACCGCACATCTTCTCCGAGTCGAAGGATGTCCTCATTATCGGCCCCGGCGGAGGACTCGATGTTGTGTTCGCCCTGGCGTATGGAGCCAAATCGGTCGATGGCGCGGAAATCAACCCGATCATCATCAATGACGTAATGCTCGGAAAATACCGCGAGTACACCGGCGGTCTATATCAAATGCCAAATGTTAAGATCTACGAGTCCGAAGGCAGATCGTTCATTGCGCGGTCGAAGCGGCACTACGACGTCATTCAACTGACCCTTGTCGATACCTGGGCCGCCAGTTCGGCCGGCGCTTTCAGCCTTTCTGAAAACAACCTCTACACTGTCGAAGCATTCGTCGATTACCTCTCACACCTGAACGACAACGGAATACTCGCAGTCACCCGTTGGCTCACTCCGAAACCGAAAGAGAGCCTGCGTCTGCTGACGCTTGCTTTTGAAGCTGCCGAGCGCCTGCATATACCGACTCCCGAGACGCACATGGCGATTGTCGGAAGGCGCATTCTCACCGGCGAATCCGAGGTCGCGACATTCATGTTCAAGCGGACGCCGTTTACCGAGCCCGAGCTTGCAAAGATCGAGCAGCGTGCCACGGAAACCGGATCAGCGATTCTTTGGCTGCCGGGGCGGCCGACAATGAACTACTTCACGCAATTGCTAACGGCCGAAGATCGCAAGCAATTCCTCGATAGATACGAATACGATGTTAGTCCGACGACAGATGATCATCCATTTTTCTTCAACACTGTCCGCAGCGCTGAACTGAAAAAGATCGTCGCAATGGATGGGGAATCGCAGAAGAACAATGTTGGCGTGTTCGTTCTCTTTGTCATCTCGCTGATTTCGGCCGCCGTTGTCATCTTATTCCTTGTAGTTCCGTTGTTCTTTCTGAAGGGCGGCAATTCGGGAATAAGCCGCTTGGGAGCGGCCCGAACATTGACGTACTTCATCGCCATCGGAGTCGGATTCATACTTATCGAAATTGCGTTAATGCAGAAATTCATTCTCTATTTGGGACACCCGATTTATGCACTCGCGGTAGTGTTGACCTCGATGTTGATCTTTTCCGGACTTGGCTCGCTTTGGACCAATCGGTACGACCGCGCGCAAGGCCGCCAATATGGCAACTATCTCTTTCCCGCCATCGTTGCCGTAGTCGGAGTGTTGTTGCTCCTCTTGCCAATCCTGTTTCGCGCCACTTTCGACTTGCCGCTCGCTGCGAGAATCATCTTCGCAGTTCTAGTTCTGGCGCCGATTGGGCTCTTGATGGGCCAGCCGTTTCCTCTCGAGTTCAAGCATCTGGAATCACGAGCGAATTCGCTCTTGCCCTGGGCCTGGAGCATGAACGGAGCCGCATCCGTTCTCGGCTCGGTGGCCGCTGTGGCGCTGGCAATGACGTACGGGTTCAACGTTGCTTTGATGGTCGGACTCGCATGTTACGTTGTCGCTTTCGCAGCCAGAGCTCGCACCAGCGACTAGGATCCGTCTCAAATTTGAATCCGAATGCGATTGACATTCGCCGCCGCAAACCTCACACTTGGACCCAATCTCAAATCGCAGGAGTTCTGAAATGGATATGATGAATTGGAAACAGACGATTTGGCGTCAGTTCGGCGCTAGTATTGACATGCTTGAAAATGCCATCCGTGCCTGCCCGGAAGATGTCTGGGTCGGCAAAGGCGGCTCATTTTATGACTTCTGGTATCTCTCCTCGCACACCATTTTCTGGCTCGATTTCT
>CAZIBI010000020.1:7522-45174 GCA_964537215.1 uncultured Ignavibacteria bacterium
TCATTTTATGACTTCTGGTATCTCTCCTCGCACACCATTTTCTGGCTCGATTTCTATCTTTCGGAATCCAGCGAGACATTCCAGCCGCCGCATCCGTTCGGACTGGAAGAACTCGACCCGGCCGGGGCGCTGCCGCCGCGCATCTACACAAAAGACGAATTACTGACCTACCTTGACTATGGCCGCCGAAAGTGCCGCAAGGCGATCTTGGCGCTAACAGATGAGTCCGCGCATCGCGATTGCGGCTCAAAACGGCCAGGACTGACGAATGTCGAGATATTGCTGTACAATATGCGCCACGTCCAACACCACGCGGCTCAATTGAATATGCTGCTGCGCCAATCAATCGATTCTGCGCCGCAATGGGTGGGGAAGACCAAGGTCGGACTCGAGGACTAACCGCTCTCTTGGCGCGATAGTTGGCTTGAAATGGCAAGATCAAGTCACTGACACAATTCGTCATGGGTCGCGGTGGCCGAAATTGATTCGATTTAAAAACAGCGTTTGATTGCTTGACTTACAAATTAATTGTGGCCTTCTTTCCCTTTGATTACGCCCGCCTGGGGCTAGAAAGGAACTGCAATGAAACGCTTCGAGTTGAAGGTTGATCCTCTCACCAATGAAATATACTACGCCGTTCCACATAAGGGACAAGCGTTGGTCTCCGACCCGCTTCTCAATAAGGGAAACGCATTCTGCAATGTCGAGCGCGCCGAGTTCGACTTAGTCGGCCTCTTCCCCGACCGCGTTGGAACACTTGAACAACAATTGATGCGCAATTATGACATTTACAATTCCAAGTCGACCGACTTGGGCCGATATGTCTCCCTGTTGGCGCTGCTTGATCGCAACGAGACCGTGTTTTACTCGCTGCTCCTGCAGCATCTCGAAGAAATGCTGCCAATTGTCTACACACCGACCGTCGGTCAAGCCTGTCTCAAACTTTCCCACATTGTCCGGCGCTGGCGCGGCATCTTTATCTCGCCGCGAAACGTCGATTCTACCGAGAAGATTCTTGAAAACGTCGGTCTCCCTAATATCTCGTTGATTGTCGCCACTGACGGCGAACGCATCCTGGGTCTTGGCGATTTGGGAGCCGACGGAATGGGAATTCCCGTTGGCAAGATTGCTCTTTACGTTGCCGCAGCGGGAATCCACCCCGCCGCGACTTTGCCGGTCATGATTGACGTCGGCACGAACAACGAACGCCTGCTGAATGACCCGCTCTATATCGGATTACACCAGCCGCGCCTCACAGGTGATGCCTATTACGAAGTCGTCGAGCGATTCATTCAAGGTGTTAAGCGGGTATTTCCGCGGGCGCTTCTGCAGTGGGAGGATTTCGGTAAGCAACATGCCGCAACCCTGCTCGACCGCTATCATGGCCGGATATTAAGTTTCAATGACGACATCCAGGGTACTGGCGCCACCGCAGCTTCAGTGCTGCGCACCGCATATCAGGTCGCCGGGCGCAAACTCGCCGACGAGCGAATCGGCATACTCGGTTTTGGCCAAGCCGGTTGCGGCGTGGCAAATGCAATTGTGCAATTGATGGTTGCCGAGGGCGGACTTTCGCTTAGCGAAGCGCGCCGGCGAATCTACGCCGTGGATATCCATGGCTTGCTGCTTGAGGGTGACAAAGCCGATTCCTACCAGACAAATTTCCTGCAACCGCGAGATGCGATTGCCAATTGGCCAGTCTCGAAAGATCGTTCGCCAAACTTGCAGGAGGTTGTCAAGCATGCTAAAATCACCACTCTCATTGGACTCTCCGGCCAGAAGGCTGCTTTCACCCGCGAGATATTGGAATTGCTGGCGCAAAATAGCGAACGGCCGGTTGTACTGGCGTTGTCCAATCCGACCTCTTGCTGTGAGGCGTTGCCCGAAGATGTCATGGCCGTGACCAACGGCAGGGCATTGATGGCAACCGGCAGCCCGTTCAAGCCGGTTACAACTTCGAACGGCCGCGAGATTGCGATTTCACAGTGCAACAATCTCTACGTATTCCCGGGCATGGGACTCGGCGCAATTGTGAGTCAGGCGCAACAAATCACACACAAAATGTTCTTTGCCGCGACTTGCGCCATATCCGATTTAGTCGGCCCGGACTTGCGCAGCAAAGGCAGTCTTCTGCCGCCATTGTGCGAAATCCGTAATGTGTCATTCAACGTTGCATTGGCGGTTGCCAAACAGGCACGCGAAGATGGCATCGGAATGGCGGCATCCGACGAGCGCCTGGCAGAACTAATTCGCAGCGCCATGTGGACGCCGCGCTATTATCCGTACAGATACGTAGCGCAGTAGCAGTATGTGTTTAGGGCAGTGGCCTTAGTCGCGCGCAACTCGAGGCAAGAATAATTGGCGTCAAAACGTCAAGGTGAACACGGTCTGCTCATTCAGCATTGAGCGAACGCTGATTTGTCCGCGATGAAGCCGCATTATCTGTTGCGACAGTGCCAATCCAATTCCGGTCCCGCCTTTCTTGGTTGTGAAGAAAGGTATGAAGATCTGATCAATCGCTTCAGCGACAATTCCGGTGCCGTTGTCGCGGACTTCAATAGAAACGCGTCCTTCCCGATTTAGACTGCCGGCGATTTCTATTAGCGGCTGCGCGGATTGCCTTACTGCATAACTCGCGTTGTTTACCAAGTTGATCAGTACCTGCTCGATCAAGTCGGGATCGCAGGCTACCGCGAGATCGGCAGGTTCAATCTCAACACTAAGCACAATATTGCTTTCGCGCAGCTTCTGCCCCAAAAGTTTGTCAACACGAGTAACCAGTTCCTGGACAGTAACATTCTGAATCTCCGGCTGCGGTATGCGCGTTAGGTCTCGGTACGACTCAACGAAGTGCATCAAACCCTGACTCCGTTTCTCGATAGTAACCAGCGCATCGGAAATCTCGCGGTCATCTTCCCTGGAACTCGCGGCTGCTTCTTGATCTCCCTCCATGCGTTTATGAAAACGATCATGCACCGACCCTGCCAGCGACGCGATCGGGGTGATGGAGTTCATGATCTCATGCGTCAACACCCGGATCAGGTTTTGCCAGGCAATCATCTCTTGTTCAGCAAGCTCGCCGCCGATATTTTGCAGCGATACCAAGGTCAGTTGCTTCTGACCGAGTCGGATCTTTGTGGCATGGATTGAGAGCATCAACGTTTCATAATCGATCTGCACCTTCACAAGAATGTTCTGCCCAGGTTGAATACCTTTTAATTCTCGCGCGAGCTCTTGCGATCGTGACGATAGATCGGCGAGTGTTCGCAATTGAGGCAAACGCAAGAGTCGTTTCGCAGCCGGATTAAACAACTCAACTTCACCAATCTCATTGAATGCCATCAACCCGATCCCAACGTGCTGAACTACGGTCTGGAGGTATCGATAGTGCTCTTCCTTTTCCGCCCGCGCACTATGGAACGCCGACGAAACCTGGTTCATTGCCCGCGACAGGTCGGCGAATGAACTGCCAAGTTGACCTGAGGAACTGGTTTGGAGAAAGTCGCCGTAGCGTACGGAGTCGAAAAACACTGCCAAATTGAAGTTGGTACGATCGACATATCGAATCAACGCCCAAATCTGAAACGCCGAAACGAGGAACAAGAGCCCGCCAGTGGCATACAGACTGGTTTCCAATGCAACGTAGAGCAAGGCACCGAGTGATGCCACAATCAGTAGTATGCGCAGTACAATCTGCGTACGGAAAAATCTAAAGACCATACTTTTGCATCCGCCGATACAATGCCGTTCTGGTCAATCCGAGTTCGTTGGCTGCGCGGCTGACATTGCCTTCGTGTTTGCTCAATACGCGCCGGATTACCGTCTTTTCAACTTCGCCGAGATCATAGTCATTCACAACAATTGACTCGGGCGAGCTGTGGTTCTCTTGTGCAAACGGGAAATCGCCGGGCTGAAGTTCATCATTGTCGGCGAGGATAATTGCGCGCTCGACGGCATGTTGGAGTTCGCGCACGTTTCCGGGCCAACGATACTCCTGCAGCCGTTTCAATGTCTCCGGCGGCAAATGGCGCGCACGCTTCTTATACTTGGCGCAATATGTTTGAATGTAGTGCTCTGCCAATGGCAAAATGTCTTCCGGCCGTTGCCGCAGCGGCGGCAGTGTGATTTGCACCGTGTTGATACGATACAACAAATCCTGACGGAAGCGCTGCTCCATCACGAGCTGCGCCAGAGGCAAGCTGGTCGCGCAGATCAAGCGGATATCGATTGGAATCGGGTGATTGGAGCCGAGCCGTATTACCTGCCGCTGTTCGAGCACGGTCAGAATCCTCGCTTGCAGGCGCAGCGGGAGATTGCCGATTTCGTCCAGGAACAAAGTGCCGCCGGACGCGATCTCAAATCGCCCCGCGCGATCGGTGCGGGCATCGGTGAATGC
Organism: uncultured Ignavibacteria bacterium; assembly: GCA_964537215.1. Taxonomy (GTDB): domain Bacteria; phylum Zixibacteria; class MSB-5A5; order CAIYYT01; family CAIYYT01; genus JADJGC01. Next base: position 11,919 of record CAZIBI010000020.1, read on the forward strand.
GCCTTTGACATGGCCAAACAACTCGCTTTCGAAGAGCGTGTCGCTGACCGCTCCCATGTCAACCGAGACAAAGACCTGCTCGCTGCGCGTCGATTGCCGGTGCACGGCGCGCGCAACAACTTCCTTACCGGTTCCGTTCTCTCCGAGAATCAGGACGTTGGCTTCCGTCGGAGCCACACGGCGAATCGTCCCGAGGACTTCTCGCATCAATGGGCTTTCGGCGATGAAATCTTGAAACGGTTGGTCGAGATCATCCGCCAGTCTTTGCTGCCTTAACAGCAGCGAGTGAGTTTCACGGCGCGACTGCCGAAGCTGCAATGCCGACGACACAGTGGCAACTAACTTCTCGTTTTGCCACGGCTTAACCACAAAATCGGTGGCGCCGCGGCGAATCGCTTGCACCGCCAATTCGACATCACCAAAAGCCGTGACCATAATTACAACCACTTCCGGATCAATCTCGACAATCCGACTTAACCAGTGCAAACCCTCTTGCCCACTCGATACATCGCGTGAAAAATTCATATCGAGTAGAATTACATCAAAACTCTCGCTCTGCAGTAACGCCGGAATTGATTCCGGCTTTGACTCGGTGTGAATAGATTTGACGCTTTGCTTTAAGAGGAATTTCGCCGCAGTCAAGACATCGTCGTCGTCATCGACTATCAGTATCCGGCCGGTGTTGCGAAAATCTGAATTTCGTCTATTACTCGCCACTTATCACCTTATAATAGAGGCGGTTGCTTCTCTTATCCGGTCGAATCCTTACGTTCGTTATCGGACACATACTGTACGTTTCCGGACACTTCTTGTTGCGTCGGAATCAAAAAATTCCGCTAAGTCCTTGATACACAACATTGGCACGCGATTTGATATATCTTGATTCGAGGCTGTCGATCGCAGCCGATTGAAAGATAACAGTCGATGAGCATGGACAGAAAAATTGAGAAGAAGAAGTGGCCGCTGAAGCGAGTTCTCGTTTTCGGCGCAGCCGGGCTGTTCGTTTTGATCGTCGCCTACGCGCTGCTTTTTGGCGACACAAGCGCTTCGCTAAATGTCGAAACGAAAAAGATAACGGTCTCGACGGTCGAGCGAGGTCCATTCCAGGAACTCATCCCAGTCTCGGGCACAGTGCTTCCAATCAAGTCCGTCTACATGGATGCGATGGATGGCGGGCGGATCGATCAGATATTTGTTGAAGAAGGTGCGATGGTGAAACAGGGCGATTCAATTCTCCGTATGACAAATACCAACCTGCAGATGGAACTTATGTTCCGCGAGGCGGATTTGTTCGAGCAAATGAACAATCTGCGCGCCGTGCGTCTGGCAATCGAGCAAAATCGTCTCAACCTCCGCGAACAAATGGCGGAAATCGACTACCAGAATGGACTTCAGACGCGAAACTACGATCGCGCCAAGGCCCTACACGAGAAAAACGTAATCTCTCTCGACGAATTCGAACGGACGCGCGACGACTATGAATATTGGAAGACCCGCAAAGTGCTGGTCACCGAAAGCCAGCGACAAGACTCAATCATGCGCGACATGCAGGTGCAGCAACTCGAACTGTCGATTCAAAGAATGCAACAGAACTTCAAGATCGTCCGCGAGAACTACGAAAACCTCGTCCAGCGCGCGCCAATCTCCGGCCAGCTCTCGCAGCTCAATGCTGAAATTGGGGAGTTGAAATCTCCCGGCGAAAGACTTGGACAGGTTGATGTCCTTGACGGTTACAAAGTCCGCGCTGCCATTGATGAATTCTACATCAGTCGAATCGCCATCGGTCAAGCCGGCGAATCGGAAATCTCCGGCGTCAAATCAAAGTTGATAGTCTCCAGAGTCTTTCCGGAGGTCCGCGACGGCAGATTCGAAATCGACCTGCAATTTGAAGGCGCCGCGCCAGCCGGAATTCGTCGCGGTCAGACTATCCAAGTTAGACTCGCACTGGGCGAACTTAGCGAAGCCGTCATGATCGCTCGCGGCGGGTTCTACCAAACCACCGGCGGAAACTGGATTTACGTTGTGAATGAGTCGGGAGACATCGCGCGCAAGCGAAAGATTCGCCTTGGCAGGCAAAATCCGCGCATGTACGAAGTCCTTGAGGGCCTCGAGCCGGGCGAACAAGTCATTACGTCGAGCTACGACAGTTTCGGCGATTTCGAAAAACTAAATTTGAATTGATGTCCATTCATTGGAGCTAAAGATATGATCAAGACCGTGAATCTACGAAAAATCTACGCGACGGAAGAAGTTGAAACCTCGGCTCTCAACGAAGTCTCGATTGCTATCGAAGCCGGCGAGTTTGTCTCGATCATGGGGCCTTCCGGTTGCGGCAAATCCACGCTGCTCAACGTACTGGGATTACTCGACAACCCGTCCGGCGGCGAGTATCATTTTCTCGATCAGGAGGTTTCACGATACAGCGAACGCCAGCGCGCCATGCTGCGCAAGAAGAACATTGGCTTTGTCTTCCAGAGTTTCAATCTCATCGATGAATTGACCGTCTTCGAAAACGTCGAGCTGCCTCTACTGTACCTCGACGTGCCTTCGTCCGAACGCAAGCGTAAGGTAGAAGCTGTGCTTGAGCGCATGAACATCATGGCACGCCGCAATCATTTCCCGCAGCAGCTATCTGGCGGCCAACAACAGCGCGTGGCGGTATCGCGCGCCATTGTGGCGGACCCCAAGTTGATTCTCGCCGATGAACCCACCGGCAATCTCGACACGACGCACGGCGACGAAGTCATGAAGATGCTCACCGACCTGCACAACAGCGGCACGACAATCGTCATGGTGACCCATTCACCGGCGTATTCCGAATACGGCACGAGAACAATCCATCTGCTCGATGGTAAAGTCGTAACCGAGAACATTCTGCGGGCGCATCAACGGGTATAGACATGATCACCAGGCCGCGTATTGGAGAAAGGCGTTGTCGATGCTGAAAAGCTACATCATGATCGCGTTGCGCAACATCCGCCGCGAACGCACATATGCGATCATCAACATCACCGGCCTTGCCATCGGACTCGCGATCTGCCTGTTTGTAATGGCTTATGTCGTCGACGAATGGAATTTCGACCGCTTTCATGCCAATCAGGAAAACCTTTTCCGCGTAAACAAAGTTGTGTCCGGTCCTGTCGGCACGGTCTTTGAAGCCAACACGCCATTTCCGCTTTCGGATTTAATTGCTGAACAAATCCCGGAGGTCCAGAGCGCTGTACAGGTAATCCCAATGGTTGGTGTCATGGTGAGTGCCAATCATCGCGCGTTCCACGAAATGCTCTCTCTTGCCGATCAAGAGTTCTTCCAGACTTTCACTTTTCCGCTGGCAAGCGGTGATGGCGCGACGGCGCTGTCAGACCCGGGAAAAGTAGTTGTGACCGAGTCATTCGCTGAAAAGTTGTTTGGATCGACAGAAGTCGTCGGAAAAACAGTCACGATCACTTGGGGCAACTACGTAAATGAGTTCACTGTGAGTGCCGTCGCTCACGATGTACCGCACAATTCGAGCCTCGCATTCGACATCATCATCCCGAAAGTTGCCATGAAGCGATTCTATGGGCTCAATAAGAGTTGGAATACCTCCTGGCCCGAAACATACGTTCTGGTTCGCTCGGGTATTGATATCTGCGACGTCGAGAACAATATCAATACTGCCGTTGCAGCGGCTGTCAAGGGACAGCCGGCAAACACCAAATCGCGGTACGCGCTTCAAAATATCAGCGACATTCACTTGAATCCGGACGTCACCGGCGGTGCCGGCAACCCAAGCTCGCCGGTTTACTCATACCTGCTGTGCCTGGTAGCGTTCTTCATTCTGGAGCTGGCTTGCATCAACTTCACCACGCTTGCCATCGGTCGCGCGCAACATCGTATCAAGGAAATTGGCGCCCGCAAGGTAATGGGAGCATCGAGCCGTCAAGTCATCATCCAAGTACTGGGTGAGACCTTTATCGTTGCTGCAGTCGCTATGTTGTTGGCGTTCGTCCTAGCCGAGTTGGCTCTGCCGCAATTTGCGACTCTTGCCGGGAAGTCGTTTACGTCCATCATCACGGCCACCGGTTGGTGGGCGCTCCTCGCCGTTTGGCTCGTCATTGTCGCAGCACTCTTCGCCGGAGGCTATCCGGCGCTGATTCTCTCTCGCGCTAACTCCATTGACGCCGTCCGCGGCAAAGCAACGCTGCTAAGCGGCCGCAGCGTGATGCGCGGACTCGTCGTACTGCAATTCGCTGTTTCCGCTGCGTTGATCGCCGTCACACTTTCGATGTCGAATCAACTGCAGTTTATGCTGAATTCGCCGCTTGGATTCGACAAAGACGCTCTTGTGATGCTGCGGCTCGACGGCAGCGGCGACGAGCGCATCGGAACCGTCAATCGCCTGCGTGAATCACTGTCGTCACACCCCGAAATCAAGTCAATCGCGGCTTCCAGCGCCGACTTTTCCGGCGGCGGAGTCCGCATGGGAAACAAGGTCGGTCCCGACTCAATCGACCTGACCATCTTTGTCAACGCCGTGGATTACGACTACATCAAGACTATGGGGCTGCACCTGACATCCGGCGAAGACTTCCGCGAAGGCGCGTTGTCATCCGGCACGACCACGAATGTGATTGTCAACGAGACGCTCGTCAAGACGATGCAATGGGACGATCCGATTGGGAGGGAAGCGCCGCTCTTGCCCGACTCGCGAATCGTTGGAGTTGTTCAAGACTTTCATATCCAACCGTTCACTTCCGCGATTGAACCACTAGCGCTTGTACAAACCAGTCACGGCAACGATTTGTCGGAAAATCTTCAATACGCAGTTCTGCGGCTTGATCCAAAGAGTATTAGCGGGTCGATGAAACTTATCGAGTCGACTTGGCAAGTGGTCGCGCCCGATCTGCCGTTCGATTATGAGTTTATGGACGCGCACATCGCCGCGCAGTATCGTTCCTACCTGCGCTGGGCAGAAATCATCAAGGATGCCGCAATACTCGCCGTAGTCATTGCCGGGTTCGGCGTATTTGGCTTGACCGCGTTGGCATTGGCGCGGCGTCGCAAAGAAATTGGCATTCGCAAAATCCTCGGCGCCAAAGCCGGCCAATTAGTCGCCATGTTCTATCGTGAGTTTGCAGCGCTCGTAATCATCGGCAATCTAATTGCATTGCCGCTGGCTTATTGGTCTGTCAATTCGTGGTTGGCGGGATTTGTTTATCGTACAAGTTTGTCTCCGATTCCGTTTGTAACCGGAATCGTCCTGCTTCTAGGCATTGTTATCCTAACAGTTTCAGCGCAAGCATTGCGGGCATCCACTGCAAACGTTGTTGAAGTCGTCCGCTACGAGTAACGGGAGTTGAAGTCATGTTGAAAAACTACTTTGCTGTGGCCGTCCGAAATCTCCGCAAAGAGAAATCCTACGCAATAATCAACGTGGTCGGCCTGGCAATCGGGTTGACAATCTGCCTGCTTGTCATGGCTTATGTAATTGACGAATACTCCTTCGACAGCTTTCACGCGGACTCGGATCGCATCTACCGCTTGATTCAAAAGAGCGGCGCCGATGGCACCGAACTGTACGCCGGAACGCCGTTTCCGGTTCGGCCGATGCTGCTCGAAAACGTACCGTCGATAGAAACGGTCGCGCAATTCACATCCACCGAGGAAGCAATCGTAACTGCCAACGGAGAGAATTTCCGCGAAGAAATCAATTTTGCCGACCCCGAGTTCTTCGAGCTGTTCTCGTTCAAACTAATCAGCGGTGATGCAAAATCAGCGCTTTCCCGCCCCGGCTCGATAGTACTTACCGAATCAGCTGCCCAACGGTTGCTCGGCAGCGTTGACGTCCTCGGACGCGAGCTAGTTGTCACCACTTCTGGAAACAAGTACACGTACTTCGTCTCCGCCGTCGCCGAGGATTCACCGTCAAATTCAAGCCTTCAATACAAACTGATTACACAGACCGCGGAAATTAAGAAATTCCTCGACTTTAAATTGGGCTGGAATCTCACCGCGGCAGAAACCTACGTACGGATTCGTCCTGATGCAGACCCCGCGAGAGTGATTACCGATATCCAGGCGGCAGCCAATGTGGTACCCAAGAAAGCCGGCTCGGAATCTACCTGGACGTTTATGCTGCAGCCGCTCGCGGATATCCACTTGAATCCTCAGGTATCTGGAGACACGCCGACATCCTCCCCGACATATTCACTACTGCTGGGCGCAATCGGATTCATCGTTCTCGTTCTCGCCTGTATCAACTTCACAACCTTGGCGATTGGCCGTTCGCAGCGGCGCATTCGCGAAATCGGCGTGCGCAAGGTGATGGGCGCCTCCGACTCACAGCTCTATGGACAATTGCTCTCGGAAGCGTTCGTCGTTTCGCTTCTTGCGCTGCTGCTGGCTTTTGTCATGGCAGAATTGGCGCTTCCAACATTCAATAACCTGTCCGGCAAAGCGATATCGTCAATCCTCTTGACAACCGGCGGCTGGTCGCTGGCCATAGTCGCGCTTGTATTATTGACAGCGCTCCTTGCCGGCGGTTATCCGGCAGTCATCTTGAGCAAAGCGCCGACGGTGCTAGCCGTCCGCGGCACTGCCCGGATGCTTTCCGGTGGGACGTTAACTCGAGTGCTGGTTGCTCTCCAGTTTACGCTTTCAGCCGCCTTAATCGTCATAACGCTTACCATGTCAAGTCAACTGGCATATATGCGCTCTGCGCCATTGGGATTCAATAAAGAAGAACTGGTCATGCTCCAACTGCGCGGAGCAAGCGGGGAAGAAAAGTTAGCAATCATCGAACGGCTCCGCAGTACCCTGCACGAAAACGACGGCGTGCTGTCTGTCTGTGCATCTGGAACGTCCTTCACCGGTGGCGGCATGCGTAACACCAGTCCTGCAGGTCCCGATTCAATTGATTTCACTGTCTTCCTTAACACTGTCGATTACGAGTACTGCAAGACGATGGGACTCGAGCTGATTCGCGGCAACGCATTTCGCGCCGACGCGAGCCCAAAACGTGATCAAGTCATCGTTAACGAAACATTCACTAAGACTTTGGGCTGGGACAGTCCCATCGGTCAGACTGTGCCAGGTCTCACTGGTGTGGAAATCATCGGAGAAATAAAAGATTATCACATCCGTTCCCTGGCCCGGGAGATTGAGCCGATTGCGCTACTTCAAGTGCAGCCGGGAAATGACTGGGCCGGTCAAGTGCGATTTGCATTCCTGCGGATAAGTCCGAATAATATTCCCGCCACAATGAAACGGATTCAGGAAGTTTGGAGCCAGGTCGCGCCGAATCTTCCTTACAGCTACGAATTCATGGATCAGCACATTGCTGCCCAATATCGCAGTTACGAGAAATGGGAGAACATCATGAAAAGCGCGGCATCCCTGGCTGTCGTCGTAGCCTGTTTTGGTGTTTTTGGATTGACTGCACTGGCAATCGCGCGTCGCCGCAAGGAACTCGGCATCCGGAAAGTGCTCGGCGCCAAGTCAAGCCAACTGGTGGCTCTCCTAAACCGCGAGTTCATGATTCTCGTGGTTCTTGGAAATCTCATCGCCTGGCCGGTAGCTTACTACTCGGTCAACCGTTGGTTGGCCGATTTCGCCTATCGCGAATCAGTTTCGCCGTGGCCCTTTATCTTCGGCATCTCACTCTTGCTGGGGATTGTCATCATTACTGTTTCGATTCAGGCGCTGCGCGCGGCAATGCTCAATCCAACTGACGCAATCAGGTGCGAGTAGGGAAGTGAAGAAGTAAGATGATTGCCCATTACCTTCGCCTCTTTCTGCGCCAATTCTTACGTCAAAAGACCTACCAACTCATTAGTATTTGTGGGTTAACTGTCGGAATCGCTGCCGTCATTGTAATGGCGGCATGGATAAGATTTGAGACTAGCTATGACGACTCACTCGCCAATAGCGACCGCATCGTACGAATATTTGAGATTCAGGAATATCCCAACGGAAACCTTGACGTCGCCGTTACTCCGTTCCCACTGGCGCCGGCGCTGGCGCGAGACTTTCCGGAGGTCGAATCGGCGTTGCGTCTCTGGTACGGTCCTGGAATCGTGCTTAGCCGTGACGACAAGCGTTTCTTCGAATCCGGTATCATTTATGCCGACAGCAGTTTCTTCGAAGTGTTCTCGTATGGGTTAATCTCCGGCAAGGCAACCGAGGCGCTTAAGCGCAAGAACTCAATGGTCATCTCGCAGGCGATCGCCGAAAAATATTTCCCCAATCAGGATCCGGTTGGACAAACGCTGAAAATGAACGGCGATCAGGATCTGCTTATCACTGGCGTGATGGCGCCGCTTCCGAAGAACTCTCACATCTCTACTTCGATTGTCATCTCGATGCCGACTGCAAGCGAGGGCTGGCCCGCACAGCGGCGTGAGAGTTGGGGACTCAACGGTTACTCGACCTATCTGCTGCTGGGCAAAGGCACCGACAGGGTTGCCTTTGCAGCAAGGCTAGAACACGCCTTAACTGAATTTCGCGGAAAGGAATCGACGACGCGGCTCTATGCCCAGCCCGTAACTGATATCCATCTCGGCCGCGTCTTAGTCGCCGACAATGCCGACGTAACCGATCCAAAGCGGCTGTGGGTGTTTGTGTCGGCGGCATTCTTGGTTCTCTTGATCGCGTGCATAAACTACGTCAATCTCGCTACGGCCCGCGCAGGACTGCGTTTCCGCGAGTTTGGTGTCCGGTCCTGCCTCGGCGCCGAGATCGGCCAAATCCGGAGGCAAGTTATTGCCGAAGCATTGGCTGCATCTGCCTTCGCCTCCGTGTTGGCTTTAGTGGTGGCCGAACTCGTATTTCCATTATTGCGCAACGTACTAAGCCCGGATCTCCCGCGCGAGTCTTTGCATAGTGTTTTCACATTGTCAATCCTGCCGATTGTCTGGGCACTCACCGGTCTTGCGGCGGGGCTCTATCCGGCATTGATGCTGGCGAGTCGTGCGCCGGCGCGCATGCTGCGCGACCAGCGGACACAAGGCGGCCGTATGCGCCAATTGCTCGTGGTAGTGCAGTTTGCTCTTTCGGTGATTCTCATAATGCTGACTTTCGTCATACTCCGCCAGCAGCAGTATATGCGCTCATCGTCGATCGGTGCCGACGCCGAACAACTTCTGGTGATTCCACTTCGCGGTGACGAGGCGCAGCAGCATTACGAAATACTGCGCGATCAACTGCGTCTGCTTGATGGCGTAGAAAGTGTCTCTGCGGTTGGGCAGCTTCCGAATCAGATTGTCTGGTCGTCAACTTACAATTGGGAAGGGCAGGCGCCGGATCAGGAAGTGTTGTTCAACACCAATCCCGTCGATGACCAATTCGTCGAGACCTTTGAATTGAAATTCGCGGCTGGGCGCAATTTCGATCAGTCCGAGACCAGCGTATGCCTGATCAATGAAACGGCGCTTAAGCAAATCGGCTGGACAGAAGCCGTCGGTAAAATGATGTTCTTGCAAGACAGCACTCCCGCAACTATCGTCGGCGTGCTCAAAGATTTCCCCTTTTCGTCCTTGCGGGATGAAATTGCGCCACTCGTGTTGGTGCCGCAAGCAGGCGGATATTCAAACCTCATCGTTCGCGTTAATCTCCGCGACATTGACGGCACACTCAAGCGAATAGAAGAAACCTCGGACCGGATATTGCCGAATACTCCTTACCGGTCTTTCTTCTTTGATGTCGCATTCGACCGGCTCTACGGCGCTGAAATTCGCATGCAGCAAACTCTGACGGTCTTCGCAACTCTCGCTATCGTCCTTGCCTGCCTGGGACTCTTTGGTCTGGCGACATTCAGCATCGAACGACGCACCAAAGAAGTCGGCGTCCGCAAAGTGCTTGGCGCCTCGGTGAGCAGCATCGTTTCCCTGCATATTCGCGAGTATCTGCTGTGGCTCTTGATTGCCAATCTTATAGCCTGGCCCGTCGGACTACTGCTCACGCGCCAGTGGCTGGCTGGATTTGCCTATCGAACCGATGTTCCTTGGTGGCTCTTCGTCGCTGCCGGAATAATCACGCTCTTATTGGCGCTCTTGACCGTCGCCACACAGACGATTAGGGCTGCCAACACCGACCCGATAAAGTCGCTTCGTTATGAATAATTCGCACTTGACCCATACGCGAGGAACACATTGTTGACCAAGCCGCAAAGCAATCAATCCGCGCATCCGGATGCACCGCCATCGCTCATTGACCTGCGCCACATCGCAAAATGGTACCCGTCCGGATCCGGCCGAAGCTATGTCCTTCAAGATATCTCGATGAGCATCTCTGCCGGCGAGTTTGTTTCGATCATGGGACCCTCCGGCGCAGGCAAGTCAACTTTGTTGCACATTCTGGGGTTGCTCGACCAGCCGTCGGAAGGGGAATATGGTTTCCTTGGCGAGAATGTTGTCGGATTGAAAGAGCGGCAGCGCGCCGAACTTTACAAGCGGAACATCGGCTTTGTCTTCCAAAGCTATCACCTTATCGATGAACTGACCGTTTACGAAAACCTGGAGACTCCGCTGCTGTATACCAAAGTCCCGACTCCCGAGCGCAAGGCCATCGTCGCCGATGCCTTGGATCGCTTCAACATCGTCGGCAAGAAGGACCTGTTCCCGGCACAGCTATCCGGCGGTCAGCAGCAATTAGTAGGAATCGCACGCGCCGTCATTAATAAACCAAAGCTAATTCTTGCCGATGAACCAACCGGCAACCTCAATTCAGCGCAAGGCGACGAAATCATGGCACTGTTCCAACGCCTCAATCAGGAAGGGACCACAATCGTCCAGGTTACTCATTCCGAAAGAAACGCCGCTCATGGTAGCCGGATTATTAACCTGCTCGATGGTCGGATTTTGCGCGTATGATCAAACACTATTTTGAAATTGCCGCACGAACACTGCGCAAGCACGCCGGCTACACTTTGATTCACTTGGCCGGACTCGCTTGCGGGTTTGCAGTCGCGCTTTTGATCTTTCTCTTCGTTCAGGATGAATTGTCTTACGATCGCTTTCATTCCAAAGCCGACCGAATTGCTCGATTGATAGCATATCGCTCGGCGAGCGACGGCCAGAAGGTGCCGGTCGAGCATATGCCGCTGCCGCTGGGGCAAGCCGTGATCGATGATGTCTCATCTGCAAAGGCCTATGCCAGGATTACCGGAGCTACCGAATCGCATGTCATCGCAGGAAACGTTCAGGAGTACGAGCAAATTACTTACGCCGATCCCGCACTGTTTACGATCTTCGACTTCCCGCTTCTTGAAGGCAATCCCAACACGTTGTTCAGGACTCCTGCCGAGGCCGTAATTACGGAACGTGTTGCCTTGAAATTCTTCGGCAAGACTGATGTCGTTGGCGAGCGGCTGGAAGTCTTCCTGCAAGGCGAACGTCGGCCGTTTACGGTCGTCGGAGTGGCAAAGACCTTGCCGACAAACTCGACGATCCAATTTGCAATTCTCGTTCCGATGACAGCAATATTCCGGTATGAAATCGGATCGACACGCTGGAACTGGTGGCGGGTCAACACATACGTAGAATTCGACCGCCCGGTAAAGGAAATCGACTCGACTCTTATTAATAGCATAGTCGATCGCCACTGGGCCGATCGCACCAAAGCTGAAGCCGTGCCGTTGAAGTTGCAGCCGCTGGCCGCCGTCCATCTCGACCCCGAGACCGGCGGATCAAATCCCCTCTATTCATACATCCTAAGCGCCATTGCATTTGTCATTCTGGTGATAGCCGGAATCAACTATGTATCACTGGGAATTGCGCGCGGAACAGTGCGTGCCCGCGAAGTCGCCGTGCGCAAACTGTTCGGCGCAATCCGTGGGCAGGTCATAGCGCAGTTCCTCGCCGAATCCCTGTTGTTGGCAATTCTCGCACTCGCCATGGGATTGGCTTTGGCGGAACTGGCGCTGCCCAGTTTCAACGCCTTCGTCGGAAAGAGTCTCGATTTATCGCCAACCAGCAATCTGCTCGTGCCCGCCTTTGGAATTGTCATGGCGCTCGTAGTGGGAATTGGCGCCGGAATTGTTCCTGCCACTTTGCTTTCGCGGCCGATGCCGGCCGAAATCTTCCGCAAGGCTGGACGTTTTGCCAAGTCCGGCGTCGTCATGCGCGGCATGATCATCGTTCAGTTTGCCCTTTCCACATTCTTGATTATTGCCACGATCATCATGCACCAGCAAAATCAACATCTACAGCAAAGTCCGTTGGGCTACTCCGCAGAATCCGTCATGGTTGTTGAGCGTCCGCCCGACAACAGCATCGCGGATGTCGATTTCCTGCAGCGCTTCAAGAATGAACTGGCCAGCGATCCGCGCATCCTGGGCGTCTCGGCGACTTCAGCGTCGTTCAATCGCGGCTACGACGCCTATGGTTGGGAGGCGGCGAGTGGACACATGACGGCTTATGTCTATCGCGTCGATCCGTCTTATGTTTCAGTCCTGAAAATGAATATCGAAAGCGGCCGCGACTTCGCCCTTGACCCAACTCTTGATGTTGCCAATCCAATCGTCGTCAATGAGTCGTTCATGAAACAGCTCGGGCCGGGGTTTGCAGTGGGGTCGCCGGTACCGGCACTCGATACCATGTTTGAACAATATGGAACGCCGACAATCGTTGGCGTCGTGAAAGATTACAACTTCCTTTCTCTCCATGAGCAGATCGGCCCGGTACTTTTGTTCACCAAAGAACTCTATCCCTATTTTCAACTTCTCGTGCGCATTGACAACAACGATGTCCCGGCGACGACGGCGGCGGTCGAGCAAGCGTACGAGCGGATCTCCGGTGGCTTGCGCTGCAATTGGACTTTCCTGGAAGATGACCTTGCTGCGCAGTATACCAACGAAAAACGCTGGTCGCGAATTGTCAGCAGTTCCGCGGTCTTTGCAATTTGTATCGCCGCACTTGGAATGTTTGGATTAGCGGGAATTAGCGCCGTGCGCCGCAGCCGAGAGGTCGGAATTCGCAAGGTCTTGGGAGCGACAGTGCTGCAAGTCTTACGTTTGATCAACCGCGAATTCTTGTATCTCGTGCTCGCTGCAAATATTGCAGTTTGGCCCTTGGCTTGGTTCGCCGCGAAAAAGTGGCTGCAGAACTTCGCATATCCGATTGACTTGTCCGTTTGGAGCTTTGTGCTTGCAGCAATTGTCGCTTCCGGAATTGCCATGATCGCAGTGAGTGCGCACACTCTAAAAGCAGCGCTTCAGAACCCTGCTGACGTGCTACGCAGCGAATAGATTCCTGTTCCCAGGCGCGCTCTGTTAAACAAGCCGCATATTCAGACTGTGACAACACCGTGACACAGCCCTCCATCAAACTCGCACGCACCCAGAAAACTAACCCATTGATTAGTAAGAGGTTGATCAAACTCGGGCATAAAACTTGAACTCATCCCCCAAACATGAGTAAAAAGGTTGTCACTGATATCCGTTGAAGTCGGCAAGCGAGCTGTTTTCCGTACAGCTCGTGTCGAGTCGATCTGCAACAGATTGGAGGCAAAATGACAGCGCCAAGTGTCATTACCCTTACGAGCGCAACAGTGATGCCGCCACGCTCAACGAGCGGCAGGGTGACTAAAGGATCATTGTCAGAATTCTGCGGGAATTCTAAACTACTGGCCCAGGAATTCGAAGTAATCTTGAAATCACTGCATTCCGCGAGCAATACTTCGTTGCTGACGCTGCTGCCATAACTTCAATCGAACCTGTTCCTTTTTGTGCACTCTGCCTAACGAATGGTGACCGGGGCGAAAGGAAGGAATCATGAAGCGCCTATTACTTTGCACACTCTTCGTGTTGGCTACATTGGCAACGATCGGCTGCACTACTGCTGCGTATGTCGAAACCGAACCGCCGCCGCTGCGCGTGGAGGCTCGATCGGCGCCGCCGTCGCAGTTTGCCATTTGGATCGACGGCTACTGGAGTTGGCGTCGCAATGACTTTGTCTGGGTTCCCGGACACTGGGAAGCTGAACCGCGCGGTATTTGGGTTGCCGGCTACTGGGAACGCCACCCTCGCGGCTACCGTTGGGTCCCCGGCCATTGGGTCGACGACTCGCGCGCCAGGCGTGATCGCGGCAGACACCGCAGCCACTAACCGCTGTTCGAATTGCAACGCCGGCGGTCCTTCAAATCGTGGGACATGAATGGAAGGAGAACTCTACGTACACCAGCGTCGAGGAAAAACTTCGCTTCGAAGTGATGATATCTGAATTGTGCTCGGCGTTTGTCAACGTCTCGGCTGATGAAGTCGATACCGAGATCAACCGCTGGTTGGCGTTTATCGTAACCTATCTTGGTGTCGACCGTGGCACGCTATTTCAGATATCCGATGACCCTTCGTCGAACCTCCTGACTCACACGTGGGCGGCGAGCAAATCGTTGTCCCTACACAATGGGTCGATCGGCAGGCTTAACGACGCCGCGTCTGTACTGCCTTGGGCGGTCGAGAAGATGTTGCGGCGCGAGCCGGTTATATTCTCTTCGGTTGATGAACTGCCGGAAGATGCCAGCACCGACCGGCAGTTCTTCGAGGAGAACGGCACCAAATCTGTCGTGACATTTCCGCTTTCCGTCGGCGGCGAGGTAATCGGCGCGGTCGCTTTCAGCGCCGTCCGCGCAGAGGCGCATTGGTCGGACGAATTGATCCGGCGTCTGCAACTGGTCGCTCATGTCTTCGCAAACGCCATCGCCCGCAAACGTGCCGATATCAAGTATCGCAATTCAACCGAACGGTATCAGACATTGTTCGAATCCGCCAATGACGCGATCTTCATTATCAAAGGCGACATGATTCTCGATTGCAACGAGCGCTGCACGTTGCTGTTCAGTTGCAAAGACAAAACCGAATTCATTGGACACCGTCCTTGGGAGTTTGCACCGTTCCAGCAGCTCGATGGTGAGAATTCGGTGGAGCGAACTAAGCGGCTGCTGGACCTGGCGAGAAACGACATCCCGCAGAAGTTCTTTTGGAAATATCGCCGCAATGATGAGTCGCTCTTCGATGCCGAGGTCTCTTTGAACGCGTTTCGCGTTTCAAAGGATGTCTTGCTCTTGGCAATAGTCCGCGACATTACAGTGCATTTAAAGGCGGAAGAAATTCTCCAAGAAACCAATGAGCGCCTGCAATCGGAACGAGCATTGCTGGGAGAAAAGAACGCGGCGCTGCGAACAATTCTCTCGCAACTTGAGGAACACCGTGTCGAATTTGAAGAAAAAGTCTGCTCCAGCCTCGAGCACATGTTCGCGCCGTACCTGAAGAAGCTGCGGCTTGAGAACGGAAGGCTCAACAATAGGGAATTGACTGAGCTCGAAGACGCCTTCGAATCGATTGTTGGCAAAGGGGTCAACACTTTCAAAGAAAACTATGCCAAGCTCTCGCCCCGAGAAACAGAGATCTGCGAACTGATCGCCAAGGGCCTGAGCTCGAAAGAGATTTCCGAGGCTCTGAATGTCGCGCCCCAGACTGTCCACAAACACCGCGAATTGATCCGTCGCAAACTCGGAATCCAGAACTTGGAAATCAATCTCCCAACCTATCTTCGCAGCAAACTCTAGCCAGCAAAGCCTCCATGGGCAATACCTACGCAATATCCTCGCATTGATATTTCACTGGTATAGTCCGTTCTTTGCTCCACAGGCAACCTAAGTTCACGCGACAAAACGCAGACCCTGCGACACTTCAATCGGCTCAATGACAATTAACCGTTGTGCGGAATTCGTTGCCTTTGCTTGAGAGGCTCCTGTACCCGCGGACGGAAATATCGAGCATTGCTCTGTTCCGTTTGGTGAAGGGAGCCTCTTGAGTCTCTGCAATCTGAATCCAACGTCGCTATGTTCTGGCCGTTGCCTCATAACATCGAATGAAACTTCCATGCGCGGCCACAGAATCGCCGCGATTTAGTCCACTAGGTAATACCTACGTAATAAGCCCGCATTGTCACTTTCCCAATTTCAGTGTTTACTCTACGTGGTTGATCGACTCCTCTATCGTTCAGCCATGGATCGTCTTCTTCTTTTGTGGTTGGGAGAATCCCCTTCTGTCAACCGTGGATCGTCATTGCAAGTGACCCGACTGGGGCACTACTGGAAAGGACACATATGATCGGCGCCAAGAGACTTTGTCTCGCCGTGGCTATCACCGCGTGCCAGATTGTCGCACTTTCCGCAGCGCATGCTGCGACCTACTACGTTCGTCCCGGCGGCAACAACGCTAACGACGGTTTGTCGTGGGCAACAGCTTGGGCACATCCCAACCGGGCCCAATCTCAATTCACAGCTTCTGGCCACACTTTGGTAATTGCACCGGGCTCGTATGATACGGTCCAATTCGTGCCACCAGCAGCGGGCGGCGCTCAAACCGTGTATGCCTGCTCATCCTGGGCAGCCAGCGGCTCCGATGCCGGTCGCAACAACACGTTCATTCGCGGTGGCCGCAATCAAAACTTAACTTGGACCAGCATCGGCGGAAATCGTTGGACAACCACATTTGATTCCCCTGGCGGCGGCGTAGTCTCCAATAACGGTGAGTATGTGGCCTTCTTTCGAGATGGCGTAACTATGAGACCGCGGCAATCCGCAGGTGAGCTGGACGAACAAAACGAATATTCCTACAATACTTCGGGTGGCTTGACGACTTTGTACTCAACAACCAACCCCAATTCCTCGACATGGCGAGTCTGCTGGCGGCCGGTGATGTTTCTTGGCCGCAACCAATCCAATGTCATGATCTATGGGCTTAACATTCAAGAGGGTTCACAGCGGCTTTTCATTCTCACCGAATCCGGCAGCGGCATGCCCAAATGCGACAGCATCTACATCTATCACTGCAATCTTAGCAAGGTGTCTGATTTGCAGATAGCGCACAACACATCGATCATCTACTGCGGCGAGATCGGCCCAAGCTCCGTCTCGGACTGGAGCAACGCCATCGAAGTCGTGGGCTGCTCGCTCTCAACGGTAATTTCCGTTGGCGAGGGCACCGGTGTTCATGCCGGCTCTGCGATTGAATATTACTTCGCCCGCGACTCGCGCATTGACTCAAATGTCTTTGTCGGTCCGATGAGTGTGGCAATTGCCTTGAAAATGGGCTGTTATCCTGACAATGGCAATAAATCCCTGAACTGGAGCGTCAAGTACAATCGGATTAGCGGTTGTGTCGATGAAGCGGTTTGGATTAGTAACAAGGTCGGCAATGTCGACTTCATCGGAAACATTCTTGAGCGCAACGAATGCGCGTTCGACATCCACACGTCCAGTCCCTGTGGCAACGACCCGACCCAGGGCAATATCGTGGTCAGTCACAATACGTTTATTGACAACCAGGTCAATTTCACGGCCTCGGCCGCCAACGCCATTGGCGGTAACAAGGTAATGTACAACATCTTCAGCGATACCGTCGCCACGACGGCTACGAACTATGAGTATACGATCGGCTTCCGCCTGCGCGGCGGCGAAGCTCCGCTCGAAACTCCGTCGACCGAAACCTACTGGGCAAACGGCGTCAATTACAACATGTACTATTCAGCCAACGGCGGCGAGCCGTTTGCCGCGAATTTCACCAGTAACAGCGGCTTTGTCGGCTATCCGAACCCGACTTGGGCACAGTGGAGAGCCCACTTTGATGCCGCCAGCGTAACGGGTATCAACCCGAAGTTCAATGCCAGTCACTTAGGCGATTATTCCCGGCCCAATTCGGCAGCCGAGATCAACGTCACCGAATACGGGCGAACTTGGACCGTCTATGGTGCCTGGCAGCCTTCGGGTGGTTCTTGCACAGTGCCGCCGGCGCCGTCCCTGGTGTCTCCGACGAATGGGATCACCGGTTTGCTCGAACCGATATTGCTAGATTGGTCTGATGTTTCCGGCGCAACTTCTTACCAAGTGCAGATTGACAACAACTCGGATTTTTCCAGTCCCTTGGTAAGTCAAGTTACAGGCGCTTCAACGTATTCAGCCGTTGGACTTACTGCGGGTGTCACACTTTACTGGCGTGTGTGCGCGCAGAATTCATGCGGTACGAGCAGTTGGAGCGCCAGCCGGACTTTTGCGAGTATTTGTACACCAGGCGCGATACCGACGCTTTCGACGCCGGCAAATGGTGCAACCGGACTTTCGCAACCTGTCGTGCTTGACTGGTCGGATGTCGTCTTACCGCTCGCATTTCAAGTGCAGGTTGACAACAATTCCGACTTCTCGAGTCCCAACATCGATCAGCAGACCTTGCTGATAGCTTCAAATTATGCTGCATCAGGATTGACGGCTGGAACGACCTACTACTGGAGAGTGCGTTCACAAAATCTCTGCGGCTGGGGTGCCTGGAGCGCGAGTCGGACATTTGCGGTCGCCGGCAGCGATGTGACCGCTCCGACTATTTCCGTGGTCGCGGCAACAAACATCACCGAGAATTCGGCACTCGTGAGCTGGACAACGAACGAATCCTCGTCAACACAGATAAATTATGGCACGACGACTTCGTATAGTTTATCGACAACCTTGGTTCCGGCATTGGTCACCGCGCATCAACAGACATTGACTGGACTCTCGCCATCGACGACATACCATTACCGCGTCCGCTCGAGGGATGCTGCGGGCAATGAAGCTGTCAGCGGCGACTATGTCTTCACGACCTCCGACGTAATGACAAGGATCGACACTGGCATTACGCCAACTGTGTCGAGCACCTATCCGGGTTTCTCCCCGGCGCGGATCAACGACGGAGTGCTCAATCCGTTTGGATGGGAGAATTCAACTTGGGCGTCGACCGAAAGCGCCACAGATGCACATTGGGTGGAATTCAACTTCGGGGCAAACAAGCAAGTGAAACGCGTTGTCGTTTATTGGGCATGGAATGGCGACCAATCTCGTTGGATGACCTCGCAGCAATTCAAATTGCAGAGCTGGAGCGGTTCAGCTTATGTCGATGCCGTCACGACCAACATCGCCACTGCCGAAAGCACCACAGTCGTCAACATTTCTCCAGTGACTACGACGCGTCTGCGCTATTACCAGCCGGCAAACATGGGACCTTCGACTTTCCCGACAGTTGTCTGGCTCGCGGAACTTGATGTTTACGGTGCCGGTTCAACTAACACTGCTCCGACTGTGCCGGGACCCACCAGTCCCGCTAATGCCGCCCAGGTGAGTACGGTGACACCGACACTCACGCTGGCGAATTCCAGCGATACCGAAGGCAACACGCTTACTTACGACTTCCAGGTTTCCACGTCGTCAAGCTTTAGTACCATTACCGCGCAGGCAACGGCGGTTGCTCAAGGCGGCAGCGGCGCTACTTCCTGGGTTGCGAGCCCGAACCTTGCCGGCGGCACGACCTATTACTGGCGTGTGCGCGCTTTTGATGGTTCGCTTTATTCGAGCTACAGTGCGTCTCGCTCTTTTACTGTTTCTGTCAATACGGCGCCGACAGTGCCAACGCTTAGCAGCCCCGTCGCCGGTGCACAGGTCGGTACATTAACTCCCACCTTGACGATCGGTAACTCGACTGATCCTCAAGGCAATACTATCACCTATGATATCCAGGTTTCCGCTTCGTCAGCTTTCGCCACAATCGCAGCCCAGACTACCGGACTTGTACAGGGTGGAAGCGGTTCGACTTCGTGGATCGTCAGCCCGAGTCTCGTCACGGGAACAACCTATTATTGGCGTGCTCGTGCCTTTGACGGCGCTCTCTACTCAAGCTACACCGCCTATCGGTCGTTCTCAATTGCAAGTAATAGCGCGCCCTCAACGCCAACCCTTAGCAGTCCGGCCGCCGGTGCCACAGTCGGCTCCCTGACGCCGACACTCATCGTGAACAACTCAAGCGACGCGCAAGGCAACACTATTACGTACAATTTCCAAGTGTCGACCTCGTCGAGCTTCAGTACTATTACAGCACAAGTCTCGGCACTTGCGCAGGGAACCAATGGCACGACTTCGTGGATCGTGAGTCCGACTCTTAGCAGTGGCGCGACGTATTACTGGCGTGTTCGCGCCTACGATGGCTCGCTCTACTCGACATATTCGGCGAACCGGTCTTTCATTACCGGAAGTAACTCTGCGCCCGGAGCGCCAACTCCGCAATCGCCAGCCAATTATGCGAGAATCTCTGACCTGACTCCCGATCTCATCGTCGGAAATGCCGTTGATCCTAACGGCGATCCGTTGACATACCAATTTGAACTCTACAACAGCGCTGGAGCGATTTTGCTCGCACAATCACCGATGGTAACTTCCGGCGCCAATACGACCTCTTGGACTGTGTCGATAACACTCGCTTACGCGACATACTACACGTGGCGCGTGCGTGCTTACGATGGCCAGGCATGGTCGGTTTGGACTGCGCTTCGGGAGTTCAGGACAAACCGTGCCCCAAGTTCGCCATCCGTTGGTAATCCGGCTTTCTCAAAGGCTGCACAAAACTCCGCCCAATCGCTGGGTGCGGGTGCCGCGGTCGATCCAGATGGTGATTCGATTGTTTATGAATTCGAGGTCTTTGCTGTCGATGACACGACACAATTACTGAAGTCGGCAACGGTTCCGGCAAGTTCGGGTACAACTTTTTGGAAAGTCCCAACAGATTTACCGGCAAGTTCTGAATTTCAGTGGCGGGTGCGAGCTTCCGACGGCGAAGCTGCGTCCGACTGGACGACACTGGCGCGATTTACTACGGTAGCAGCAAGTGAATGCGGCGATCAGGACGCATCGGGGCGAGTTGACATCAGCGATGCGCTGTATTTGCTGAACTATGTCTTCTCAAACGGACCTGAACCCACCGGTGCGGGAGATGTTAACTGCGACGAGATAACAGATGTCTCGGACGCGGTGTTCTTGATCGAATATCTATACGCGAATGGTTCTGTACCATGTGCAAAATGCGGCCACTAGACTTCTGACCGCATTATTGTCAGTGGGAGGGTGATTTCACGACACCCTCCCATTTATTTTCGGTCAATGCCGACGCCGATTTCATACGAGCTCGGTTTGAGCGAATCGGACTTTGGGCTTATCCAACTTCTGCCATCTGCACCGCGCGCATCGTCATATTTGTCCTTTCCGCCATCGTCCACAAAGACACCGATAGTGTAGAGGTATCCTCTCGGTCCCTGAAGTAACCCGCGAGCGCCGCCAAGATTGAATCCGCCGCTGGTGTGATAGACATCGTCGCCCTTCCAGTCGTGGAAAATCCCGATACCCTGAAAATTGCCGCCGCCCAGTGAGAGACCCGGAGCCATATAGGTATCGTTACCGCTGCGCTCATTCAGATAGCCCACTGTGAAGTCGTGCCCCGAGCCGATCGACATATTCATTGTCGCATTGTACTTGTCATTGCCGGCAAAATCGTCAAGGTAACCGATTGCGAAATGCGCACCGGATCCCAGCGTATACCAAACGCTGTAATAATCGTCATTGCCGTCGCCATCGAGTAGCATTCCGAGAGCAAACCAATACCCGCAACCCTGCGCAAACAGCCCCGCCGAATACCGGTCATCGCCGCTGATATCGCACAGAATCCCAACGCCTCCGGCCCAGCTGTGGCCGTCAAGATAATCCGCCCGTTTTCCAAATCCGACACCTTGCGCCAGCGACGAATTGTGTTCTTGTGTCTGCTGACCCGGACTGAACAGTATGCTGTCCTCGGCGACGTAAACGTCGTTTCCGGAAAAGTTGATGCACAGCCCGCATCCGCGCGTGTAGCCGTATCCTTGCGAATTTGACCAACAGTAAAGCGAGTCATTTCCAGTGCTGTCGGCCAATATGCCGATGCCGAAAACGCCGCATCCTTGCGAATTAGACTTGGATGAATACGTGTCGCGGCCATTGTTATCAATTACTGCACCGACTCCGAAAATGCCGCAACCTTGGGTCACATTCTTGGCAACATAGACGTCATTTCCGGACTTATCAATTACAACAGACACACCAAGCAGGGCACCGCCGATACCGGGCGAGGTCGAGTCCGGGGATTGGTATTTGTCATTTCCAGAAACGTCAATAATGGCGCCCAACGGATAATCTGTGGAAAAACCGGAAATCTCATACGTATCGTCTCCGCCGGGATCGAGAATAAGCAGTGGCGGCGTGCTGTACTTGTACTCGTCATTGCCTTTGCTGCCAATCACGATCAGTCCCTTGCTCGATTTGAACTCCACGCGCGCCTCCGGAAAGTTGCAATACTCCAGCGAGTCGGCCGTGCGTTTCAAGACTTCCGCGATATCCTCCGCGCCGCCGACCAGACGGTTGAAATCCGTTTCGCCGGCAATTGCTTCGATCAAATCATTGTGCTCAAGCTTTTCGCTCACGAAATAGTCAAAGACCTTCTTCTTGGTCGCGGAGACGTACGATTTTGCAAAGGTGCGATTCAGGTTGAAAGTTTCGTCGTCAATCAGAGCAAACAGGAGATCAATCTTGCGATGTAATGTCTTGTACTGCTCGCCGGGCAGAAAGTGCTCGCGCGCGCAGAATGCCTGTGCCGGCAGCGAGTCAAGCAGCCGCGTATAGTCCGTCAATGCATCAGCCACCAGTCCGCGCCGCACCGGGCAGTCGATCTTTCGACCCGCGTTTGCAATCAAGGCGCTCAAGTTGCCGCAGTCAGCGGTGTACGCTTCCATGTTAATTTGGCCGTGCCGTGGTAGTCGCAGTGGATTTTCATGTAACAATGTAAAGTAGCTAAGGCGCCACAAGTCGCCGCCCCAGGTTGCCATTTCGCGTTGGTCAAAGCGGATGTCTTCCCGCGACAGGAAAACCTGCGCCATCGCCGAATCAAACGAGCTTTGGTCCTGTGAAAATGCAATCGAGTAGGCTACGATCAGCACGGCAACGATTAAAATCGATTTCATCCATCTCTCCATTTAGGTTTGCAGAAATATAGGGATAGTTTGCCGATCACAAAACAATTGTTGTTGGGATGAGTCAATCGGTTGGGCGCAGTGTGCGCTGCTTGTCTGCCGCGATACCGGCAAGCAAATCGCTCCATTTGGCGCCAGCTGATTCTCGCGAATAGAATTCCTCAATGTACCGTCTTCCTGCGCCCGCTTTGACCTTGGCAGTTTCCGGGTCTCTCAAGTATGCTTGAAGCGCAGCTTGAAGCTCTAGGGCGCTGCGACTTTGGCAAGTCCAGCCATTACCAATTCGGGCGACCAATTCTGCCGCCGCGCAGTCACCAAAGACGATAAGCGGTTTTCCGGAAGCACAGTACTCATAGATCTTCGAACTGATCACCGGATTCAATCCGTTCTTAAACGACGCAATCAGCAAATCCGCCTGTGCCAGAGTCTCTGGGACATTTTCTTCCGGAACGGAAGATCGGAAAGATACGTTCGTCAACGATGTTAACGCTTTGATTGCCAGGCATTCAATTAAGCATTCACCGTCTCCCACAACAACGAGATCAAACGGCAGGCTTCTCACTTCCGGTTCAGCAAATGCACGAATAAGGTGTTGCAAGTCGTGACTGACTGCGATTGTGCCGAGATAGACGACCAGGTGCCTGCCTTCGACTCGCTGCAACCTAGTCTCCTTCGCCGCCAACGAAGCCTCACCAAATCTTGCCAGATCTATTGAATGAGGAATCACGGCAACACGGGAAGGATCAACGCCATACCTTGCCAGCGTACCGATTTGGTCTTTGTGAATCACAACGAGACGATCAGCGCGTCGATAAATCCACATGCAAACATTGACGAAGTATTTCCACAGACCGCCAACTTTGATCCTGCGCGCCGCCATTGAATCGAGCGGTTCGACATCCCGCAGTATTATCACCAGCGGCGCTCGCCGAATTACGGAAGAAATGAGCCCAATTACAGAAACGGTCACGGGCGGCACCGAAGCGATGATTAGATCGGCCCGCCGCGAGCCAACAACCCACAGCAATGCGGAGAAGATGAAAGTCACCATTCCCAACAAGCGCCGTATTATCTGTCGATTCGAGCCCATCACCAGCGGCGTCCTGATAACTCTCACGCCGCTTTCCATCGCTACGGTTGGCTTGTACCATTTGTGCGGACCGTATGCCGATCCGGTCGGGTAGTGGGGAATACCCGTGATGACGGTTACCTCATGTCCCCGGCGCGCAAGCTCGATTGCCGCATCCCGCGTGTACCGCACTGGACCGCGCTCGGGAGGATAGTTCTGGACAATAATGGTGACGCGCATCGCTGTCAATTCTGTTGGTGCGACTTGTCTGAATGGTTGAGTAGGCTTTTCAAGATCGGCATGGCAAAGGAGCGGCTGGTCCAGATCAAGTTCAAGAAATCGCCGAACCGCAGATTGCGCAGGTAAGTCTCGCCATACATCTGCATCTGAAGCCTGCGCATCGTGGAATATGGCAAATTCTCCAACTCGACCGACGCGGAAAGATACTTGTCGAACCGGCTCCAATCTTGCGAAAGCAGGCGATAGCCATGCTTGTTTGCGAGTGCCCAGGAGTAGATCTCCGTTCCCGGATACGCAACGATGATTGCCACAGAAAGTCTCTCCGGGTTAAGACGGACTGCGAGATTAATCGACGACCGCACAGTTTGCGCGGTTTCGCCCGGCAAGCCGATAATGAAATTAACCCACGGTTTGATTCCAGCGTGCTTGACAGTTGCCACAGCATCTGCGATCGCTTCAGCACGAATTCCTTTTTTCGATAGCGTCAAGACTTCTTGATCTCCCGACTCGACGCCGATTTCAAGATACTCAAATCCGGCTCGTTTCATGAGACTCGCCAACTCCGGCGTGATTGTGTCGATGCGTGTCTGCGCCTTGAATCGAATACCTACGTCGCGATTGAACTCGATAATTCTCGTCAGCAATTCCGCGGTCGCCTCTTTTCGGAGTCCAAATGTCTCATCTTCAAAGTAGATCCAGCGTGGCGCGAACTGCCGGTGCAGCCATTCGAGCTCGGCAATAATGTGCTCGATTGGCCGCGAACGAATTTTGTGTGCCATGTTGTTTGAGCAAAATACGCATCGATAGGGGCAGCCGCGTTCTGCGATGATCGGATAAATATCCTGACGCGGGAAAAGGTTCCATGCCGGAAAGGGAAGAGCTGCAATCTCGTGATCGTAGCGCGCCGGAGACTGACACGCGCATGCCCCATCCGCATTGCGTTGCCACAACCCGGGAATATTCGTGGGCATAGCTCCTGCCTTGACTGCATTCACAAACGCAACGAGCGAAGACTCTGACTCACCCGACATCACGTAATCAAACTCCGGCGCGTTCGCCAGCGTCTCGTCCGGAAGAGCATTGGCGTGGGCGCCGCCAAGTATCGTAATGGCTGCGGCATCGAAGGCCTTGAGAGCTCGCGCGATGGCACGCGCGGATGCCAACTCAACCGTCAGCGCCGACAACCCGAGTACAGTCGGGTTCAATTCGCAAATTGCAGCCGCGGTTTCTTCGGGCGAATCGTGGCCCAATATCTTTCCGTCGACGATTGCAACGTCAATTCCGGCTGCTTGCGCCGATCCCGCCAGATAGCCGATTCCGAGCGGCAACGCCTTACTCCAGTGCATTTCTGCCCGACTCGATCTGCCCGGACGCACCAAAACGAGTTCAGTCACAGCAGAAACCCTCGATTCATTGCAGACTGAACGGAAGTTCGCAGCAACGATAGTGACTTGCTGGTATAGAAGCAGCCGTAGAAGCACAGTTCAACGAGACGCAGAAAATGTCCCCGGCTGCGCGATATCGATATCGGATTAAGCAGGTTCATTCGCTGCCACATTCTGCGTCCAGCCTCGTTGCGGACAGCATCCGCTGTTCCCGGAAGCGGCGTGAAGTAAATCATTTGAATGTGTGCCGCGCCGACCTGCAAGATATGTCGCAAGGTCGCTGCGAGTTCTGCGATAGTCTCGATCGGAGTTCCGATTATCAGATAGAGCTTCGTCTCAATTCCCGCTGCGTGAATGTCTCCCAAAGTCTGACGCACGACACCAAATGAAGAGCCCTTGTTCATCCATTGCAGGATGCGGTCCGAGCTCGATTCGATGCCGATTCCGAGTTGAGTGCAACCGGCACGGCGCATTTGATCAAGTATAGGGCGGCTCAATGGCTCCACCCGCGAGGCGCACGACCAGCGCAAGTTGGCGCCGGAATCCACCAATCGATCGCAAAATTCCGCGAGCCAGTCCTTATCCTGTGTGAAGTTATCATCATGAAAATAGAAATTGGAAATACCGTATTGAGATGCGAGCGCCAGCATCGTTGCCACGACATACTCCGGGCTGTGGCTCCGTCGACGATTCCCGTGTATTCCTGGCCCAGCGCAAAAAGAGCAGTTATAGCTGCAGCCGCGGCTAGCTACCAGAGAAATACTTCGCCCCAGATTACGATCCTGAAATCCCGGCTGATACCAGTTTGGGAAATTGTCAAGCAATTGCCAACTTGGTTGGTAATCATCAAGGATACAAGCAAACTCTCGCGCAGCGTTGATTCGAACTTCGCCGTCGCTTGTTCTCCATACTAGCCCGGCGATTTGTTCAGGGGCAGCTCCCGACGCAAGCTCCAACATTGCTTCCTCGCCCTCGCCAACCACGCAGCCATCAAGCTCTACTAATTCGGACATCGTTTCGTGCGGAAGCGCGGAGACATGCGGTCCGCCCATGACGATCAAGCTTTTGGGCAATATGCTTCGAATCGATCGTACCAGCGCCGCCGCCTGATCGAAAGAAAATGTTGTTGCCGTCAGTCCAATCACTTCCGGCTTTAGCTCCCGCAGCCGTGCTATGACGGCGCGATTGCCAATCTGCTCGCCGTCTACTATCGAGACCTCAAAATTGTGCTTAAGCAAATTGCCGGCAATGTACAGCAGCCCCAATGGCGCTTCATGACTGCAGAGCGGAGCGTACCAGCGATACAATCTCCAGCGATTGACGCCCGGACGGATCAATGCCACCCGCCGGCGACCTGTGGCGACCTGCCAGCGGTTCAAACGAACCGTCCTTCCTCTACGGGTGCAATTGCATTCATTCCCGCTCGCCGGCAAGTCAGGAAAAGCTTGTTCTTGATCCGGAGCGCGTTTACTAGTGCAAACGCCGCGCGCGACATTGCGCGATTTAGCGAGCCGCTCGCAGTCCAGCCGCCAATTCCCGGCGCAAACCCAGAAAGATACTTGTCGGCATTGAGAGAATACAGCTGCATCGTTGCAGCGCTCTCAACTTCAAAGCCAAAGCGCGTAACCAAACTCGTCAGTCCCGACAACGTAAATCGGTGCAGATGGTAGCGATTGAGGCAAAGCTGCATCATGTGCTGGCTCTGGCGAAAAGTGAAATTGCGCTCCAAATGTGCAACTTTGTCGAGTGCGCAGTCGGCATTCGGCGTCAGAATCAACAGTCGTCCACCCGGTGCGACAGCCTGTGCCAACTGGGTCATTGCGCACTCAATGTCGGCGACGTGTTCGATTACATCCCAGAGCGTGACGACATCAAACTGTCCGAGCTGATCATCATCTCCGCCGAGGCAGCCGAGAATCGCCTTTCCGCTTCGTAATCGAATTGTTTCAACCGCACGCTGGTCGCTGTCCATACCCTCAACTTGCCAGCCATCACGTTGCGCCAACTCTAAAAACGCGCCATCGCCGCAGCCAATATCAAGCAAACGGTCGGAGCCGGGAATCGGAAGCAAGGATAACTTCCGAAAGACCCGATGAAGTGCAATTGCTTTGCTGGTATCGTGCCCGCTGCGATAGGCGGAGCCGTACTCCAAAGTTGCCGCCGGATCGTTCTCGATCTTGCAGTCGAGCCAAAGCGACTTGCAATTCCCGCAGCGATGAAGCCGCCCATCCGGTGTGTCGCCCAAATCACACGTTTCTGTTGACCCGCACGCGCTGCAAACCGCGAAGTCTATCATACCTGCCCCTTATCGCGCAACTCGTCGAATCCGCTTGCCAGTGTGAAGAAACGCATGCGCTTCAGAAGTTCCTCCATCTTATGTAGCGTTGCGCCTAGCCGCCAATAGTGTCGCAGATTCAAGAAAGTCGAATCCGTTTTATAGCGTGGTTGTCCGGGGTCGACCTCCCATGGATGCAAGTATAGCAACACCGGCTCGCCGTTCCTTTGCAGGCGCTGAAGATTGGCGTACACAAAGCGCCAGGGGAGAAAGCGAAAATAGATTCCGCCTGCAAACGGCAAATTGCCGATCGCACTTGGAATGGTCGAGATTGGCCACTCATACAGTCCGGGGATTATCTGGTGTGGAGTCCGGCGCGCGTTCGGAACGCCATAACGCGGGTTGCGAACGGGGAAGATACTCGAATCGAATTCCAAGTCTTCGCGCTGAATTATGTCGAGGGCCCACGACGACGATTGTGAAATCGAAAAGTACGGCGCCCGATACGATCTTACTTTGTCGCCCGTGATATCTTCGAGCAGATCGATGGACTTCCGCAAGTCATCACGAAATTCCGCAGTCGATTGCGCCGAAACAAATTCATGATGCATCCCGTGCGTGCCAATTTCATGTCCGGCTGCGTGAATCGCTCGCACCAGTTCCGGCTGCTGCTGGGCGACATCGCCGAGAACAAAGAACGTCGCTTTCGAATCGTGCTCGTCCAACAGGGATAGCAGTTGATTCGCGCCAACTTCGGCTCTACGCTCAAACTTATCCCAACGCCGCCAGTCCGGTTCAAGACAATGAAACCAGTCCTCCAAATCTATTGTCATTACACACGTCATGCGACCAGCCCCTCGGTCGCGACATTGCAACTCATATCCACTTTGACGATCCACTGTATGTCTGTTTCGACGATCTCGCCTTTCAAGTCGTGGCGGCGCAACAGCTGTAAGAGTTCCGGCCTCGTGCAACTCGCAAGCTTGACACTATGTGCGCCTAGCCACGCCTTTCGCAATCGGTTGTGCAATGTATATGATTTCGGGAAATCCACAATCAGGGTGCCCCCGCAGCGCTGAATCAACCGTGCGAATAACGAATTCCAGTCTCGCTCATAATCGAAAATCCCAAGCGCCAAGACGACATCGTACTTGCTCTGGTCTTGCGAGTCCGCGATCGAAACGGCTTCGCGCTCGACAAGATCAGCCTTGTACTGAAGCCTCTGATACGCTGCGTCAACATTGTGTCTGACAAAATCCTCAAGACGTATCGTTGTCGGGCGGCCGTGCAACAGTCGCGCAAGGAACTGGCCGTCGCCGCAGCCGGCGTCCAGAATACTCTGCCCCTCGACTTGCGGAAGCCACCTTTGCACGGCCGCCATCCGTTTAGGTTCGCCGCGGCGAAGTAGGTGACGTCGCATCAATCCGTTGCGATCTGGATACTGTGCGGCAAAGTACTTTTGTGCGCCACTTGCATGGCCCGTGTTCGGGAGCGAAGGTGTTCCAGCCGATTGCGTTCGTCCTCCGCCTAAGCGCTTGGCGATTTCACGCCCTTGAATTAGCGCCGACTCCATGTTGGAATATTCCCAGCGCCCGTAGCGGCCAATACAGGTAATATTGAGTTTCCGAAGACGATCGCGAATCGTTGCGGAAGCCTGCGCCCGCTCCGCGTCGTACTGGACATATCCATATTCGAGTTCATCCCAGACGACCTCGGAATCTGCTTCCTCCGGCCGGAGCAGTCCCATCTTGATAAGAGACTGCTTGCAGCGAATAGCCATCTCTGCTTTATCTGCAACCTTGCCGCCAATCTCCAGCGTCAGTGCCGACCATCCGGCAGGGCAGGTTGATTCAGAAATGTTTCGCGGAAGTGTTATCCGGTAAAACGGAGTATCCAAATCGGGAACATAGATCCAGTGGCAGCCGCCGCAGTCAATAATTCGCTGTACCAGAATGTGCACAATGCTCAATGGATTTGATTCCAACTTAATCTGGCTGCCGCCAAACTCATCGCCTTGAACGCAAGCTGTAAGTGCGCTCAAGGGAATCGTGCTGACTAACTTATCGTAGTGTCTCACGCGGCCGTTAGAAAACTCCGCTCGCTGTGCTCTTGCGTCAATTCGCACGAGCTTCATGCCGTACTCGACATTGTCTACGCGCTTTGCAATTGCGCTCGCGACGCTTCCGATTGAACCGCTCGCGGGATACCAGAACTCTGCATTAGCTCCGACACTCTCTGGTTGACGGCGAAACATCCCCTTGATGACAGCGGTTGTGCTTGGCCGCGGAACGTACCCATCCATCCAATCCGTTGTCAACTGATTGATATCGCAGCCCCACAACTTCTTATTGTACGGCTGGAAGAATCGGCGTGTCATTCCCACGCCAAAGTTCGCCTGCGCCCATTCTTCGAAGTTATCGCTGGGCGCGAATCTGCGAAGGCTGTTCTCGAAGACGGACTTTGCGAATGAGGCGCCAAGTGCAATGCGTGTCTTTGGCGAAGTATCCGATAAGTTGAACTGAAGCGGGAAGGGCACCAGTCGATTGTCAATCCAGACAGTGCTGCGCCGATGTTGCTTAATCAGCTGCACACCAAGGTCTCGTTCGATGAAGTTCCTTGTCCATGGATCGCGAAAGTACAGAATGTGCACACCGCGGTCCAATTGGAATTGGCCGTGGTGCAGAGTGCTCGCAGTTCCACCCGCACTTGCGGTAGCTTCCGCAACGCTGCACCGTTCCCCGAGATGAAATGCAGCGGATAATCCTGCCAACCCGGCGCCCAGTATCAGTGTCTCCACCGATTCTACTCTGTCAACACTAGCTGGCATTAGTGCCGCTCGCACAGTTTAGTGAGTGAAAGTAGCGATATGCAATGATCGTCACAGTCGACAACACCAAGAACACAATCCGGTAGAGCACTATGCTTTCGGCGGAGAAGAGTAGCACTGATACCGTAGTCAGGCAAAACGCGACCACCGACACGCGCCGGATAATCCAGCTTTCACTGAAGCCATTGTCACGCAGTCGCAGGGCAAAGTGATCTCGGCTTCCTCTCATGATTGGGATCCGTTTACGCGACCTTTCAACGATCAGGAATGCGATTTCGAAAAGTGGTATTAATCCGTTGAGAAGCGATATCCCTGCTGCCACTGGGTTCAGCAGATATACCTCGACAATCAGAATGCCGAACAAAAGCCCCAGCATCAAACTGCCTGCATCGCCCATGAACACGCGCGCCGGATGCCGATTCCAGATCAGAAATCCCGCGACTGCTCCTGCCGTTGCAATTGCAATCAGC
The DNA here is from genome assembly GCA_964537215.1 of uncultured Ignavibacteria bacterium. Taxonomy (GTDB): domain Bacteria; phylum Zixibacteria; class MSB-5A5; order CAIYYT01; family CAIYYT01; genus JADJGC01. Next base: position 43,017 of record CAZIBI010000020.1, read on the forward strand.
GCCATGTCGCTGGATGAGATTGCTGTAAGCCACGCAACAAGTCCGACGCCGAGAAATGCCATGACGGAAATCGAGCCCGCGAGCCCATCCATTACGTCGACCAGATTCCATGCGTTCTGCGTCGCCACGAGGAAGGCTGCAACAATTGGATAGCCAACCCAGGGCAAGGGGCAAGAAGAAAGATAAATCGCCGCCGCGACGACTTGTCCCGCCAATTTTATGAAAGGGTCGAGTCTGTAGATATCGTCCAATAATCCGAGCAGTAGTGCAGCCAACAAAGCGAGTGGAACTTGTACCGCCACGAGTTCGATATGCCAGAGAATCGCAGATGCGGCAACAACGACAACTCCAAACGATACGCCTCCGCCCATTGCTACAGAACGGCTGTCTCCAAGTATCGAATTGAACTGCGCGACGAACCCGATACGCCTTGCGATCGCAATTCCAATTCGCACCAGGGCTACCGATGCCGCGAAACAGCCGCCGAACGCTGCTCCGAGAATCACAATTGTTGACCAGTAAGCTGTCGGCATAAGATCGCTAATCCAGTTCGTTACGCTTCAATCTCGATTTCCAAACGATCGTGCAATTGCGATTGCTCATATTCAAACACCGCCCCAATCGTCTCCTGCAAAGCTACCGGCTGCCATGACCCAATCAATCCGCGCAATCGATCCAAGTTCGGCCGTCGGGAGTAAACATCAATCATGCCCGGCCCAAAGACTTGCTCATGCCGGATGAAGGTGAGACGGGGCGGTTTGCCGCCAATTCTGCTGACAAGTTCGGCCAGATCAAGAATCGAAATTGCATCGGAATTCGTCGCGAGATTGAGAACTTCACCCTGCCAGTTGTTCCGGCAGACAGCCGACCAAAGCAATTTCACGGCTTGCCGCACATCCGAGAAAGTCCGTGTTTGCTTGCCATCGCCATAAATTGGCAGCGGCTCACCGGCCAGTGCCAATCGGACAAATCGCGGCACGACCATTCCGTACTCCGACGATTGCCCGGGGCCAATCAAGTTGAATGGGCGCACAATCAAGCACTTGAGCCCGCGGCTCCGCCGAAAGCTGTCGCAAATCAACTCGCCCAACGATTTCGATTCAGAGTAGGTAGAAACCGGGTGCATTCCCATTCCATGCACGACGTCGCTTTCGCTGAAGTTGTCCGATTTATGCAATGACGGGGAGTGGTACACGGCGGAGGACGAGATATCAACTAATGGCACACCCGCCCGGCAGCAATGTTCTGCCAGTTTGCAAACCGCTTCGACATTCGTGCGAATAGTCCGTATTGGGTTTGCGAGCACATTCTGCATGCCGACAACTGCGGCGAAGTGAATCACCATCTGCGAACGCCCGATCAGCTCGGCCATCAATTCGTCGTTGCCGACATCGCCTTCGATGAATTCGCAATATGTTCGGTCTTCGGGAAGATTTGCCAATGACCCGGCAGACAAGTCGTCGATGGCAATTGTGGAAATCTCGAGTTTGCTTAGGTGACGCAAGAGATGTCCGCCAATGAACCCAGCGCCCCCTGTAATTAGTACCGGTTTGTGCAACACGATCGTCCCAGCTCCAGTCGAGAAGTTGTTTTTCCTCCCTGCAAGATCAAGCTCGCGGGCACCCTATTATTGAACTGTGAACCGGCAATTACATTGGCTGAAGTGCAGATGCGGACAAAATATGGCGTCGAGTTGTTGCCGGTCGGATCCTTTTATGCGCGACTTGCCCTCCTCATCATCACAGCCCTCAATACCGACCATAGACGCCAACCGTGAAAGCGACACAATGGTCTATTCTCGACTAATTACAATTTACGCCCTCGGCCGTATTCTGTCAACCCCTACAGCATAGAAAAGTGCACAAAAAACTCGAAATTATCACTGCAACTTTCAAACATTGCGATCTTTGATTGACTCGCTGAATCCGGCTTTGTAGAATTCAATTCACATTCGTGCAAAGGAGTATACTCATGGCACTTAGCGCTTTCGAAGATAAGTCAAAACAACCAAACGCCGCTGAACTGGCTCAAGTCCTCGGAAAGTCGCACCGTCTTTGGAATGAATTGCAGCAAGCAGTCTGTTCGCTATTTTCACCGGCACTTGTTGAATGGGGCTACGCAAGCAAGTCGACAGGCTGGGGCATGCGGATCAAAACTG
>CAZIBI010000020.1:45274-59462 GCA_964537215.1 uncultured Ignavibacteria bacterium
AGTCAGGGAAAACCTGCTTACCGTTATCATCAAGTGATTGACGGCACCGACTCTCCTTCTATGATTGTAGAAATACTAAATGGAGGAAAGTTATGTCAAAGCAGATTACAAATTCGCAGGTGACACGCGAATTGCTAAGCCATCTTGAAGAGACCTTCGTACAAGTCAAGGGAATCTATCTCGACCGCGGGACTTCGTTGTTAGAAACGCTCGCGACGCTTTCGGCAGCCGAGGCATCAAAGTCATTCACGAAGAGCAGCACGACCATCGCGGGTCACGTCGCCCACGTCCGCTTCTACCTCAAAGTTATGATCGACTACATGGCCGGACAGAAGAATCAATCTCTGGATTGGAAGCAAAGCTGGCTGGTCAAGACGGTTGATGAGATGCAGTGGAAGCAATTGCGAGACGATTTGCACCGAGATTACGAGAAGATTCGCGATTCCTGGAGTTCAAGTATAGACTGGGCAGGGGAAGATCAAATCGGAGCGGCCGTCGCCGTCTTAGCGCACACGGCTTATCATCTCGGGTCGATTCGTCAATTGTCGCAGCTCGCTAAGTCTTGATTGGATGGTAACGAGCACGCGCCGCTTAGGCGGGTGGCGGTGCTACAGAGGTATTGGCGTTGCGATAGACGCCTTGGCCCGATTTCTGCGCGCGCTTCCGGACTTCGGAATCCAAAATCGCTTTGCGCATCCGGATCGCTTTTGGCGTAACTTCAACCAATTCGTCTGTGCTAATCCATTCCATCGCTTGTTCCAGCGATAGCTTCCGCGGAACATCCAGCGCCACACCAATGTCCTTCGTCGAGGAACGATGATTCGTCAACGCTTTGCGTTTCGTCGGATTGCAGGGAAGATCGTCGGGCCGCGAGTTCTCGCCGATAATCTGGCCAGAATAAACCCGGTCCGTCGGCTCTACAAAGATCACCGCGCGTTCCTGTAACCCCTCAATGGCGTATGCAGTTGCAATACCCGTCTCCATGCTGATAACCGAGCCGCGGCTGCGCGAAATGATTTCGCCGCGCCACGGTCCGTAACCGGTGAACCGCGAAGCCATGATTCCCATTCCGCGTGTGTCGGTCAGGAATTCGTTGCGGTATCCGATGAGGCCGCGGGTCGAAATTTCAAACTCGATTCGGACAACATTAGTGCCGGCGTTTTCGACGGCGCGCAGTTCGCCCTTGCGGCGGGCAAGCTTTTCTATAACGATGCCTTGATATTCTTCCGGTACATCAATAATCAGCTGTTCGATCGGCTCAAGCGTGTTGCCGTCGTGATCTTGATGAGTTATTACTTCCGGACGCGAAATACAAAATTCAAGACCCTCGCGTCTCATTTCTTCAATTAAGATCGCCAAGTGCAACTCACCGCGGCCTGAAACTTTGACACCATCAGAGCGTCCCAGATCTTCCATCCGCAAAGCCACATTTACGCGCAGTTCGCGTTGCAGCCGTTCCTTCAACTGGCGCAGCATGATCGCGGTCCCGTCGTTTCCTGAAAAAGGTCCCGTGTTGACGAGGAAGAACATAGATACAGTCGGTTCTTCGATTTCCAACGGCTTAAGCGCTTCAGACGGATCTTCAAGTGCCGAAAACGTGTCGCCGATTCCAATCTCGCCCGGTCCGGCTAGCCAAACGATATCGCCCGCGCTGATTTTGTCGGCTTCGAACCGCGAAAGTCCCCGCGTCACCCACAGGTGAACGCCTTTCTCGCGCGACGATCCGACGAATTCCCAACCTTCGTCCTGATTGCCCGGATCTTTCCAGCGCTGCACAAAGCGGGTAAAATCTTCACCCTTGTTCAGCGTCCCGCGTAATACGCGGCCGCAACCGATTTGACCGATGTAGTCGTTCCAGGCAAGTGTTGAGACCTGCATTAAGAACGGACCATCCTGATCGACCTTCGGCGGCGGTACATGCTTCACGACTGTCTGGAAGAGCGCATCCATTCCTTCATGAGCTTCTTTATCGAGGTCGTTGACAAACCAGCCGTCGAGTCCGGAACCGTAGAGCACCGGGAAATGCGCCTGCTCGTCAGTAGCGCCAAGATCGAGAAACAAATCAAAAGTCTTGTTGAGCGCGTAATCGGGACGGGCATTCGGGCGGTCGACCTTGTTGATAATCACGATCGGGCGCAGTCCCAACCGCAATGCGCGCATCAAAACGTAGCGCGTCTGGGGCATCGGACCCTCGTTTGCGTCCACGAGCAGCAATACCGAATCAACCATCGAAAGTACGCGTTCAACCTCGCCGGAAAAATCGGCGTGGCCGGGCGTATCGATAATGTTGATCAGATAGTCATTCCAGCTTACCGTGCAGTGTTTGGCCCGTATTGTAATTCCGCGCTCGCGCTCAAGATCGTTGTTGTCCATCAGGCGCTCGGCGACCTGTTGATTGTCGCGGAAGGTATGCGTCGCGCGGAATACGGAATCGATCAAAGTCGTTTTTCCGTGGTCGATGTGGGCAACAATGGCGAGATTGCGAATGCGTTCTACTGGAATCATACTTGGGCAAAACCTCTCAAGCCGCAGGTAAGTTCCCGATCGGCTGTGTACATTGGATGAGTTGCGGACCGCAAAATAAACCAAGAGTCCTGCAACAAAATACCCGGTCCGGCGATGTGCCGACCGGGTCAGAACATAGTCTTATATAATACTGTTAATATTCAATCTTTGCAAGCATTTTGTGAGTCCCTGAAGTGGTCGATGGAACTGTTGTGATTCGCGGAAGCTGTTGTTGTTCAACAACAAAACGGAATCATTCGTGCAGCAAAAGTGCGGCGTCTGCCAATTTTGTTTCGGAATTCAATTCCTGAAGCGACTTTACTGCCATTGGGCCGCCCCGTAGCGCGATCACCGCTTCAACCGCCGCGGCCGCCCCGGAGAGGGTTGTAATGCATGGCACATTGTGTTGGATCGCCGCTGTACGAATCGACCAACCGTCACGGAATGACGATTCACCGAGCGGCGTGTTTATGATCAGACCGACCTGCCCGCTCTTGATCACGTCGACGAAATTAGGCCGCCCTTCGCTTACTTTTGCAACGGTGTCGACTTCGACACCCATGTCGCGCAAGAACGCTGCCGTCCCGGTCGTAGCCAGTATCTTAAATCCCAGCGCGGCGAACCTCCGCGCGACTGCGAGCGCGCTGCGTTTGTCGAGATCGTTCACGCTGAATAGAATGCTTCCGGAACTCGGCAATCGCAATCCGGCCGCAAGTTGGGCTTTGTAAAAGGCGGTGCCGAAATCTTCTCCGATGCCCATGACTTCACCAGTCGAGCGCATTTCCGGCGAGAGCTTTGGATCGACGCCCGGAAACTTGACGAAGGGAAACACCGGCGTCTTGACGTAATAGCGCGAAACCTGCAAGTCGCTGGTGAAGCCCAATTCTCGCAGCGTTTTGCCAAGCATCAATCGTGTCGCAATCTTGACCAGCGGCACGCCCGTCGCCTTCGCAACATAAGGGACGGTTCGGGAAGCCCGCGGGTTGACTTCGAGGACATAGATTTCGCTCTTGGCAATCGCAAACTGCACATTCATCATTCCGACAACGCCAAGCTCAATTGCCATGCGCCTAGTCAGTGCCCGGATTTCATCAAGATGGGCGGCGCTGATCATATAGGTCGGCAGCACCGAACTTGAATCGCCGCTATGCACACCGGCTTCTTCGATATGCTGCATGATTCCGGCAACAATACAGTCCGTACCGTCACAAAGCGCGTCGACATCAACTTCGAATGCATCCTCAAGAAATTCGTCGATCAGAACTGCCTGACCCGGCGCAGCATCGAAGGCTGTCGTCAAATATTTATGCAATTTCTCTTTGCCGTAAACTATCGCCATGCCGCGTCCGCCCAATACGTAAGATGGACGAAGCAGCAATGGGAAGCCAAGTTGCTTTGCAATCGCATCTGCTTCATCTAGCGACCGGGCAATCGCATGCGCTGGTTGGCGAATTCCCAGCTTTGCCAGAAATTCTCCAAAACGCTCACGATCTTCCGCAAGGTCAACTGATTCCGGCGGTGTCCCCAGTATTGGCACTCCCGCCTGCGACAGCGGGACCGTGAGTTTCAGCGGCGTCTGCCCGCCGAACTGCACGATTATCCCATCCGGGCGCTCGCGGTCGTAGATCTCCAGTACATCTTCCATGGTCAGCGGCTCGAAATACAGCCGGTCGCTCGTGTCGTAATCGGTAGAAACTGTCTCGGGATTGCAATTGACCATGATGCTCTGCACGCCTTCTTCGCGAAGAGTGAATGATGCGTGACAGCAGCAGTAATCAAACTCGATTCCCTGACCGATTCGGTTGGGGCCGCTGCCGAGAATCATGACTTTGCGCTTCTGTTCGACTTTGGACTCGTCTTCTTGTTCGTAGGTAGAATACAAATAGGGTGTAAACGATTCAAATTCTCCCGCGCAGGTGTCAACGCGCTTGTACACTGGGCGGATTCCTTGCGACTGCCGTTGCCGCCGCACAGCGATCTCATCGGATCCCGTCAAGTAAGCAATGCGGCGATCCGAAAATCCATACTCCTTCGCCAGCCGCAATTCCGGTTCGCCAATCTCGGCAAGAGCTCGATCCCGCAATTCGCGTTGCAGCGATGCAAACTGATCGATCTGATCGAGAAACCACGGATCAATGTGTGTCAATCTTCCGACATCAGCAATGCTCCAGCCTAAGTCGAGCGCGTGAACTATGTAGTGAATGCGATTCTCGCTCGGCGTCGCCAGCGCTGCCGACAATTGCTCTTTGCTCAAATCAGTCGGCCGAAATGGCTTCACCGCTTCGAGCGAACGCAGCGCCTTAAACAACGACTCCTTGAACGTCCGCCCAATCGCCATGACTTCGCCGACAGATTTCATTTGAATGCCCAGCGTCGTCTCGGCGCCCGGAAACTTCTCGAAAGCAAATTTCGGAATCTTCGTCACCACATAGTCGAGAACCGGCTCGAACGCCGCCGGCGTCTTCTTCGTGATATCATTGCGGATTTCATCCAACGTATAGCCAATCGCGAGCTTTGCCGCGATTTTGGCGATCGGGAAGCCCGTTGCCTTGGAGGCCAGCGCCGACGATCGCGACACACGCGGATTCATTTCGATGATTACCAGCCGCCCGTCTTTCGGGCTCACGGCAAACTGGACGTTGGATCCGCCCGTGTCGACGCGTACGCGCCGCATGATTGCGGCAGCGGCGTCCCGCATCCGCTGATATTCCTTGTCGGTCAGCGTTTGTGCCGGCGCGACGGTAAGCGAATCGCCGGTGTGGACACCAATCGAGTCAAAATTCTCAATGGAGCAGACGACGACAAAATTGTCCACCCGGTCGCGCATTACCTCAAGTTCATATTCTTTCCAACCAATGAGCGACTCTTCCACCAATACTTGTCCGACCGGCGACAGGCCAAGGCCGCGCGTGACTATTGTGTCAAATTCTTCCGAGTTGTAAGCAATTCCGCCGCCCGAGCCGCCGAGCGTAAATGACGGCCTCACAATTACCGGATATCCGTTGCGTCGCGCGAATGCCTGCGCTTCGGCAAGATTCGCCGCGAGAATACTGCGCGGGATATCAAGTCCAATCTCAACCATCGCCTGCTTGAACTGTTCACGGTCCTCGGCTATCGCTATCGCTTCTGCGCTGGCACCGATCAACTCGACATTGTATTTGCCGAGGATTCCCTCTTGCTGAAGCGCCAAAGTCAAATTCAGCGCCGTCTGACCGCCAACTGTCGGCAAAATCGCATCGGGCCGGTCGCGCGCAATAATCCGTTCCAAAAATTCAACCGTAAGCGGTTCGATATACGTCCGGTCTGCTATATCCGGATCAGTCATGATGGTCGCGGGATTCGAGTTAACGAGGATAACTTCGATTCCTTCGGAGCGCAGCGCCTTGACCGCCTGTGTCCCGGAATAATCGAACTCGCACGCTTGGCCAATAACGATCGGGCCCGACCCAATCACTAGTATTCGCTTGAGATCACTCCGCTTCGGCATGACTCGCCTTTTGACCGCGAAATTCGGTCATCATCGTTGTGAAGCGGCGGAACAGATAATGCGCGTCATGCGGTCCCGGAGCAGCCTCAGGATGATATTGCACCGAAAACCCTGGAACATCGCGCAGCCGTAAACCCTCTACCGATTGATCGTTAAGATTGATATGCGTGATTTCGACTTTGCTCTGTGGGAGGCTGTCGGCATCAACCGAGAAACCGTGATTGTGCGAAGTGATCTCTACTTCGCGGGTCTGCAAGTCCAACACCGGGTGGTTGCTGCCGCGGTGGCCGAATTTCATTTTGTAAGTTTTGCCGCCGGCCGCAAGACCCAGCAATTGATGTCCCAGACAAATTCCGAGAATCGGTACATGGCCCAATAGGTTCCGAATGGTCCCGACCGTACCCAGCAGCGGCTCTGGATCTCCCGGACCGTTGGAGAGCAATACACCGTCGGGAGCAAGGCGCAGTATCTCGTCGGCGCTTACCGTTGCCGGAACAACCGTCACGCGGCAACCGGCATTAACCAGACAGCGCAGTATGTTCCATTTGACGCCGTAATCAACAACAACGACGTGAAATTGCCGGTTGGGATTGCCTCCGAACAGATCTTGCTGCTGCCAGTGACTGTTGATCGGCAGAAGATCGCCGTCCCACGCATAGACTTGCCCTTTGGTGACTCCGATTGCGAGATCTCGCCCGGCCATAGTCGGAATTGCTTTGGCGCGACTGACGAGGACTTCATCGCTGATATCGCCATTGCCTATCACTCCGCGCATCGCACCGCGAGTCCGCAGGTGCCTGACCAGCATGCGCGTATCAATGCCTTCCATTCCGGGAATGCCCTTGGCGGACAAGTAATCGCTTAGCGTCGCGCCCGATCTCCAATTGCTGGCAATCCGGCTGACTTCCTTGACAACCATTGCGCTCAAGAACGGCCGGCGCGATTCGAAATCATCCAGCGCCACGCCATAGTTGCCGATCTGCGGATAGGTCATGACAACGATCTGACCGGCATAGGAAGGATCTGTCGCAATCTCCTGATAGCCGCTCATCGCCGTGTTGAATACAACTTCACCCTCGGCATCCGCCATGGCACCAAACCGGCGTCCGCGAAACACTGTGCCGTCTTCGAGCACAAGTTTGGCGTTGCTGGAGTTTCTCATCACGTCTTTGATTCTCGGATTCTCTTAGGATTCTGATTGTGACTAACGTTGCTGCTCTGGAAAATACCGAGGCCGAAGCTATCGAATTTTTTGCCGGTTGTCAACAGGTCGAAGTCAAGTTGTGAAAAATCCCGAAAGTCTCCATTGATCAGACCGCTTGCTGCGCATGCTTCTTGCGATTCCCAAGATAGTACAGCACTGGGACGGCTACACGGCTGATTAGCAGTGATGCCACCTCACCCGCCATCAGGGCAATCGCAAGACCCTGAAATATCGGATCAAAGAGGATAATCCCGGCGCCCACGATTACAGCTCCCGCCGTCAACAACATCGGGCGAAAACGAACGGCGCCGGCGTCAATCACGGCCTCGTCTAAGGGCATGCCTTCCCGAATGCGCAGCTCAATGAAGTCTACCAAAATGATTGAATTGCGAATGACAATCCCGGCCCCAGCCATGAATCCAATCATCGAAGTTGCCGTGAAAAATGCTCCCATCGCCCCGTGTGCCGGCATTATGCCGATCAATGAGAACGGTATGGCGGCCATGACGATCAGGGGTGTCAAGAGAGACTGGAACCAACCGACCATCAGGATATAAATCAAGACCAAGACGACTGCGAAAGCCATCCCCAGATCTCGGAAAACCTCAATGGTGATATGCCATTCGCCATCCCATTTCAGCGCCGGTTCAATTGTCGTCGTCGGCATCGTCGCATTCAGTACCTGTAACTGCGCTGCATTTCCGCCGTATCGACTCATGTCGAGTTGCTCCAATTTCTTATTCATATCAAGAATTGCATATACCGGACTCTCAACTGCTCCCGCGACGTCGCCAATCACGTAACTGACCGGCATGAGATTCTTGTGATAGATTGTCTTTTCTTCCAATCCATCGTTCACCGTTACTAGTTCCGACAGCGGTACCAGCGCCGGATTGCCATCCCTGTCAGGATGCGGTGACCGCACGAGCAAATTCATGAGATCATGAACATTCGCCTTCTCCGAGCGGGGAAACTCAATGCGCAATTGTACGTCCTCGCGTTCGTTGGCGACATGCACCAAATCCAGCGTCAGCCCGCTCACGGCCACCAAAAGCGACTGCGAAATTGCCTCTGCAGAGATACCGTGCAATGCCGCCTTTTGCTGGTCAACTTCAAATGTAAACTTGCGTCGGGCATCCTCGCCGTAGATGTCCACATCCACCACGCCCTCGGTGCTGCGAAACACGTCGGCGACATCTCGAACGAGCATACTGCGCGACGAGTCAGACGGCCCGTAAACTTCTGCGACTAGAGTCTGCAGCACCGGCGGTCCCGGCGGCACTTCCGCAACGGCAACACGCGCCTGAAATCTTGCCGCCACTTCGTCGACACGCGGCCTGATCCGCCGCGCAATATCGTGGCTTTGATCCGAACGTTCGCCCTTCGGAGATAGATTGACTTGGATATCAGCAACGTGGGCGCCGCTCCTCATGAAATAGTGGCGCACCAAGCCGTTAAAATTGAACGGCGAAGCCGTCCCGGCATAGATTTGATAGTTGACCACTTCCGGCTCACCGCTGATCGACTGCGCGATTTCTCTGGCAGCCTGCATGGTCTTTTCGAGCGAACTGTCCTCCGGCATGTTGATGATGATCTGAAATTCGTTCTTGTTGTCGAATGGCAGCATTTTGACCTGCACCCAGCCAATCGCCACCAATCCCATCGCCAGTGCCAACAGCACGGCATTGCCGATCATGAAGATGCGCCGCGCCTTCTTTTCGTGGATTAACCGTCCCATCAAACGCCGGTACACGCGCGTGCTCCAGCCTTCTTTGTTCTCCGAATGCTCCGCGCCATGCGTCTTTGGTTTTCCCCACGCCAGCACTCGAACGGCAGCCCAGGGAGTGACAATGAAAGCCACGATCAGCGAAAACAACATCGCCGCCGTCGCCCCAATCGGAATCGGGCGCATATATGGCCCCATCAAGCCGCCGACGAAGGCCATCGGGAAGACCGCTGCGATTACGGCCCAGGTCGCCAGAATTGTCGGGTTGCCGACCTCCGACACCGCTTCAATTGCGATAGTCGTCCACGGGCGGCCCTTGTTTTCCGGTAGATGCAAATGTCGGGTTACGTTCTCCACAACGACAATCGCGTCGTCCACCAGTATGCCAATCGAGAATATCAATGCGAAGAGGGTAATCCGATTGAGCGTGAATCCGGTCAAATAAAACACGAGCAACGTCAACGCCAGAGTCGATGGAATTGCCAGCGCCACGATAATCGACTCGCGCCAGCCAAGACTGATCAAAATCAGCAGTGACACGCTCACGACGGCAATCAACATGTGTAGTAGCAGTTCGTTCGACTTTTCCGCCGCCGTCTCGCCGTAATGGCGGGTGATAGTCATCTCGATATCTGCTGGAACCAATTTTCCGCGGAGCGCTTCGACTTTTGCCAATACATGCTCGGCGACCTGAATGGCGTTTGTGCCGGTGCGTTTGGCAATTGAAAGAGTGACAGCGGCTTCTTCTTCCTGGCCAATTCCGCCGCTCGTTTTGCCGCCAAACATCACCGCCTGCGACAATTCCTCGGGTCCGTCGACGATCGTCGCCACATCGCGCAGGTAAATCGGTGCGCCGTTATGAACGCCAATCACGACACTGCCGACATCCGCTGCATCGCGAAGAAACCCGCCCGTTTCAACAATGATATCCTGATTATTGCTCACTAAACTGCCGGCACGTTGTTGACGATTTGCTGCTTGAATTCCTGGAATAATGCTAATCGGGTCAAGTCTGCGGGCAACAAGAGCGGCGAGATTAAGTTGGACTCTTACCTGTCTGCGCAGACCGCCGATAATTTGCGTCTCCGAAACGTCCGCCACTTGTTTGATTTCGTTTTCGATTTCAGCAACCACTCTGCGGATTGCGAAATGGTCTGCGCTTTTGCTATGAAAAGTCAGTGCCAGTATCGGCACATCGTCAATCGATCGGGCTTTCAGGAGAGGAAAAGAAACTCCGGGCGGTATGCGGTCAAAGTTTGATTGCAGCTTCTGATTCAGTTTCACCAGACTGCGCTCGACATCCTCGCCGACCAGGTATCTCACAATCACCAGCGCTTGACCGGGCTGCGTGATGGAATAAACGTACTCAACGCCGGGTATCTCCCAGATGAGCTTCTCCATCGGCGCAGTCACGCGCACTTCAATTTCTTTCGCCGAAAATCCCGGGACTGCCACGAGCACGTCAATCATCGGGACCTTGATTTGCGGTTCCTCCTCGCGGGGAAGCAGCGCAACCGCCAGAATCCCTAATAGAACGGACGCCATCACCAGAAGCGGCGTCAGCTTGGACTTGATAAACGCCGTTGCCATGGCTCCGGCAAGCCCCGCCTTCTTTTCGTGATTTTGGTTTGATAGACTCATGGCAGAATCTCGATCAAATCGCCGTCGCTTACTTTGGCTGTGCCGGTGCTGATAACACTTTCGCCGCTGTTCAAACCGGAGAGTATCTCCGTCCAACCGGAATTTTCGCGGCCCGTTCGGATCATCCGCAGCGCCGCACGATTTTCAGCCGTTGCTACGTAGACCAATTCTAGTTGCCCGCGCCTCAATATCGATTCACTCGGAATATGAATCGCCGCATCAGTGCTGATCGGTAGAAGCAGCCTGCCGAACTGCCCGGGGCGAAGTTGGTCATTCTGTTCAATGTCGATCTTTGCAGCGAACGATCGAGTCGCTTGGTCGACGGCAGGGGAAAGCTCGCCGACAATCCCGCTTAATATCGAATCAACGCCGGACACTTCAATTCTTACAGAATCGCCAACCTTGATCCGGTCGAAACTTGACTCCGGGATGGTCGCCGCAAACCGGTACTGACCAATTTGATCGAGCGTGAAAAGCGGACCGCCCGGCTGTGCCATATCTCCTGCTTCTACGTGCTTCTGCGCAATGACACCATCAAACGGCGCAACAATTCTGGCATAATTTAGCAGCGACTGCGCTTCCTGAAGGTTCGCTTCGGCGCTCAACGCGGCGGCGCGGGAATCATCATAGCTTTGTTGGGCAACGGCGCCCTCGTTCAACAGATTCTCGTAGCGCTTAAAGTCTTGTGCGGTTTGATCGACAGACGCCTGGGCGCGCCGGACCCTTGCGCTGATATCGCGCGTATCCAATTCAGCCAGAAGTTCACCGGCCCTGACACTGCTTCCAATCGTTACCAACAGCCGCTCGACACGAGCTTGAATCTTGGTCTCGATTTGAACACGGCTCTTGGATTCAACCGAGCCGACTACCTTGAGCGTCGCGAAGGCGGGTTTCGGTTCGACTCGAACAATGCTGACTTTCGCCGCCGGGCGCGAAGACTGCTGCCCATTCGCATGCGGCTTGCTGTCGCAAGCGGCAAGCAGAGTGATCGCGAGAATTGCAGCCAGAATTGGCTTAAATACTTTCACACAAACTCCAGTCCGATCGATTTGTCGACTTCATAGTAATTGCTGCGAGAGGGTTCATTTCGATTTCCCGAAAATGACTTTCTTCAGAATAATTTCAGCGGGGCAGAAGTGCGTGAACGAAGACTGCACCAGGTTGAATCCCACAAACGCGGTAAGCAGCAACCACCACTGGTTGACGAGAATTGACAGGCACACACCGATCAATACCAAGGTGCCTGCCAGTAAGCGGATCGAATTTTCGAGCGACATAGAATAAATTTCCTTTCCTGCAATTAGTTCTTGACAACTATATAAATATATAGTTATATGCTGACATGGCAAGAAAAAAAACGATAGATTTCTCGGAATTAGCCGACCCCGTCCTAGAACTGGTAGCCAATTGCTTCCAGGCCTTGAGCGATCCGACGCGTCTGAAGATTTTGCGGGAATTAAGGGAAGGTCCAAAAACCGTGCAGGAATTGTGCGGCCAGTTTACTTTCAGCCAGCCCAACATCTCGCGGCATCTGGCGATTCTCACCAGCGCCGGGTTGGTCAAAAAGTCCAAGCGCGGTAACTACGTCTATTATAGTATTGCTAATTCGCGCATTTTCAATCTGTGTGACAATGTCTGTTCGCACGTCCGCAAGATGCTGCCCGTTTTCGATCAAACGGGCGTTAAGAAGTAAACCGGCAGTTGCCGACAATCCGCCCTTTTGGAAGCTGTAGAAAGAAGACCGTTAACTATTTCTTTTCATCAGGCTCGGGATCCGGCACCTGCCGCGTCTTGCGAATATCCCAGGTGCGCCCATGCACAGCCTTGCCGACCATTCCGGACAATGCCGCGTCTGTTCCAACCTGATTTGCCATCTTTACACAGCCGAATCCTGCCGATACGATCTTGCCTTGGTCCTTAATGACCGCGGCTTTGGTGACTTCACCGAACACTTCGAACTCACGGCGCAGGTCGATACCTACGGTCTTGGCAGATAAGTTCCCAACATAGATGTACATCTCTGACTCTCGATTCTGCGCAGTGATGCCATTTACGGCAACCTGCAGCGCTGCTTATGGTTCGCAATTAACACGAATTGCGACGGTCTCCATCTTCTTTGCCGGGAATAAGCGATTTCTAAAGCGAAAATCAGCAATAGATCAGGGGGAGATTCAATGATCCTAACTATGGTACGTTTGAACCGGTCGAAATAACCAAACTAAGTGCGGTGAAGACAAAATCGCCCGGCGAGATGCTCCTCGCCGGGCGAAAACTGCATTCAGTGCAGCTGCAGACTATCGGACTAGACGCCGCAAGGCGCTGGACCGCCGTTGAATATGTACTGAATTAAGTAAACTGCGTCCGAAATCGTGACAATTCCATTGCAGTCGGCATCGGCAGCTTCGACTGGATTTGGGGCTGTTCCGCCTGCAAAGATGTAATTGATGACGTAAACAGCGTCGCTGATGTTTACATTCTGATCGCCGTTTGCGTCTCCGGACATGAACACTGCTCCAACGCTAAGGCTCACCGGAATCGTACAGACCGGATAGCTCGGATCGTTGCAATTGATGCCGATCGATCCGCCGCAGGTGCTGTCAACCATATCAAGTGCGTCAAAATACACCCACAGCGTTCCGCTCGAATGCGGAGCGACACTGCCGCCAACAGCGCTGACATTCATCCACGATGGCGCCTGCGCGCCCATGAATAGCGCCAGACCGTTGTGGACGTAATTGGCGTTGAAATCGACCGTCAATCCGTCAGTCCCGTTTGCGTTTTCCATGCCAATCGTGCAACCGAGAATATCAACTCCCGGAGCAATTGACTGGTACTGGATCTTTACGTTGCCGACGGGTGAGAGGATTACCTGGGCAGTAATGATGTCTCCCGGATTCACACCCGACTCGTATTCGGGATAATTCAAGAAGGATATGACCAGCTCGCCGCCGACGACTTGGTATACCACGCGACCACCCGGACTGTCGGCATCATTAATATTCAGATCGTCCCAGAACCAGGCGATTGTATTGTTCGGGGTCGATGCCGCCGGCATAGCGACATTGGTCAAGCTCGCCAAGTCGGTCGTCGGACCAAATCCGATCAACCCATTCGAACCAAGGTAGAATTCGGTATATAGCGAACCATAATAGGAGAAACTAAACCCGATCGGGAAGGGACCGACGAAATTGTCGTCGCTCAAGCCGGATACTTCCGTGCCGGTTGCGGCGATATCGATCCAACTGAAGTCCGGACCATTAGGATCATCCGAATCAATCCAGACATTTCCGAAAGCATCCGGGCCGCCTGCGCCTTTGGTGACGTCGGCGAAGTAGGGTTCTGAAGCGTCAGACTTGTCCGGGTCGCCGATACGATAACCCACAGGTTCCGCAACTGCGTCAGCGGCAGCTTTCACGAAGGCGATCTTCGTATAGGTGTCGCAGTCGACTTGGTAGTTCAATTTGCCGTCGCCAGTGTTGTTTATCAACACCGAGACAGAATCAGTCCCGCCATTCGGGATGTGTTTGGTTATCGAGGTCGGTGAAATCGAGATGTGCGGAGCGTAGATATGCAAATTGACATCCACATTACCGCTCGCGTGCGAAGGATCGTTGGAAGTGTAGGC
>CAZIBI010000020.1:59562-77988 GCA_964537215.1 uncultured Ignavibacteria bacterium
CGGTGTTGCGAACTACAATATTGTGAATCGCCTGCTGGCCTTCGACAAGGCTGTCGGAGACCGCCATCGGTGCGATCTGCGCGGCTGCCGTGCCGCCGGAACCGCTGACATAGCCCTTGAGCGAGATATCGTCAATGTTCCAGCCGCCGTAGACTTGCGATCCATCGGTGGGTCCGAAACCAAACCGAATCTGGAAAGCAGGATTGTTGTCGGCGACCGCCGTCAAATCATAAACTGATTCCGTCCAGCTCGTTTCATTGAGAGTCGCAGAGTTGGCATAGAGCTGCGACCAGGCCGTACCGTCGAACACTTCGAGATAGGCATGGTCATAGCTTGATGATTCGACTCCCAACTGATGATAGTAGGTCATGAAAATGCTGGTGGCATTGCTGCAGTCGATAATGGGCGAGTACACCCAGTTTGTCGCGCTGATGTTATTGCTATAGGTACCGCTCGCTGTCAGATCATTTCCCATTATCATTTTGTCGGTGCCAATGGAGTGATCGTCAGCCGGGTCACCGCCGCCGCCGGCTGCTGGACCGATTGCCCACTCGGAGGCAGTTCCCATTCCCGTCCAACCCTGTTCGGAAGAAAAATCTTCCAGGAAGAAGACCACGCGGTCGCCGACTGTCAGTGTGAAGTATTGTGTCGCTGCGTACCCGCCGTTTCCGGTGATCGCCAGCTTGCAATTGACGCCGTGACCCATCGGAGTCGACGAAGACGCCGTTACCGTGTATCGATTGCCGGCATTGTTTGCCGTGCCGCCGGAACCGGCGATATCGCCATAGCTGCCATCGGCATCAAGGATATCCAGATAGGTGTCGAGTTCGGTCAATAGGCCTGCTACGTTGTAGGCGGAACCGGTGCCGCTGTTTTGCAGCGTAACGGTCAAGTCGGCCGTTTCGCCCGGATCAAGCATGCCGTTATTGTTTCCGCTCGCATCGCTAACCAAGAACGAAACGAACGCTACTGCTGGCGAATGCACAGTTACATTGAACGTGCTAACCCACGTGTCCTTGGCATCGCCCGTCACCGTTAGCGTAAAAGTCACTCGTTGTCCGTCCGGTGTGAGCGGGCTGACATTGAATGCAAACGCGTTGGCAATCGTCGCGCTGCCAAAATTACCGGCGATCGTGCCATAGTTTTCTGTGGCATCGGTAATCGTGATGTTCGGATCGTCGGTGCTCAAAGTGGCAACGACGTTGTTCGCGGCATCCGGGCCGACATTCTGAAGCTGCATTCCGAGTTGGATCGCTTCGCCAAAATCAACCTGGCCGTTGTTGTTGCCGGCAGCATCGTTAATGGTGGAACTCTGATAGATGACATACGGTCCGTTCGGCGCAATAACTTGTACTGTGCTCATGAACGGAATCTTGTTTTGTGCCGATACAACGACATCGGCTGTAACCGGCTGTCCAAATGCCGTCAGCTGAATCTGTACGCTACCGGTCTGATCAACATAACCGGCGCCATGCAAGACACCGTTATAAGAGACGCCAACATACGATCCGGGATCAGCCGAAACCGTGAAGGTCGTCGCAGTCATTAGCAGCGATGCCGAATAGCTCACCGCATTCGCCGTCGGGACCTTCATGTAGTTAACGACCGACGGGTCGCCCATGAGGTGGTAGATTTCCCAGTAGTATTGCTTGCGGCTGCTGGTCGACTGTTCGACTGCAAGGTTGCCGCACATATTGATGCCGAAATTCGTAATGTACTGCTTCGCAACCGGTTCGCCATGATCGTGGAAAACACCATCATACGCGCCGAGCTTGGTTGCATCGTAGGCCGGTCCAGCCGCAACAATAGCCTTGCCGCCGCCGACTCCCCACCAATAGTCTTCGTCCCAATACGAATTGTTGCTAGCGCCGATATAGCCGACGCCGCCTTTATTTGCTGCCTGAAGCCAGGCTTCGCCAAAGCACGGTGTGCTTTCTGCGAAGGTGCTGGTAACGCAGCAATTTCCAACTGCCAAACCATACTTATGAGCATTGGTCAAGCCGTTAATATCCGAAACCGAGAACGAAGGGTCTGCCCAACCGTCATGGCTTCCGTGTGCAGTGTAATTGATATAGCCTACACCGTTGTTGACCGTCTGAATAATCGCAGCGGCCGCACCGGCACCATCAGAAGCCGGATACAACCACACATGCGGGGTGATTCCGTGCGCGGCATTGAAATATAGATTGGTACCATAGTTAATCTGGCCGTTGCCGTAAGTCGGCGCATAGGAGCCGTCGACGCCAGCTATCATCGTCGCTTCGCCAAGGTAGGCAGTGTTCGGCATCTGGTACTTTTCATATTCCAAGGTCTTATCAATCTGCGGCTGCAACTGTGCCGTCGTCTGGGCCGAGAAACGGCCATAGTAGATTTCCGGAAGGTTGTCGCCTGTGAACTCGCAGAAACGCAAGTCAGTGACATGCGAGCCTGATGAGCCGTTAAACGGCGGGATCTGCGGCGTGTCGCCGACCAGCAGCACAAATGAGGGCGCCGGATCGGATTGAGTGCCCGCATTGTAAAGTCCCTGCAGATACGCCTTGATGGCAGTGTTCGTGGTTCCGATTACGTCGGTATAGGCTACTATGACTTTGAAGCCCTTCTTGATTTTCCACTGAATGAACGGTTGCAACTGCGCTTCAAACATGCGCGCTGATACGATGACGTACTTGATCGGGTACTTTACCAGATCATTCTTGTCTTGTAAGTTCATCAGTTCATAGTTGCCAAGTTGAGCATAAGCCGGTTCGAATACCGGCGTATAGGTATTATCAAAATTCTTCTGTGTTGCACTCCAATCGGCGTTGTCAAAGTTGACTCTTACAGTCAGTTCGTTCTGCACCCGAATCTTGTTCGTCGCCGGATCGTATTGGACCGGAGCTACCGATACCAAACCAACCCGCAGTCCGCGCATTGTGCCCGAAATCTCGGTGCTTGCCGCCGGCAGGGCATAATAGCCTGAACGGTTGTAAACGCCTTCCTTGTATTCGAACGGCACAAGTGCCGGGTCATCAGATTTCGAGAGCGACGGCTGGGCTGGAATCAAGCGTGCATCGACGCCAAATTGCGCCAAATCATACTCGACCGATTCCGAAGCCAGTACTTCAACTCTCAATTCCGCAGCTTCCGGAACTGCGATAAGCTGATTTGCAACTGGCAGTGCCGGCTCGCCAATGTTGCCGGACAACGCTAGACCTTTGGCCGAAAGCATCACAAACGGTCCGGCCTTTGTTGTCACCGGGCTCAATTCCAGCTCCCCGACATTGATTCGCAGCGTGAGACCGCTCGGATCTTGACCAAGTATGGTCACGCCGTTTTCGCCATCACTGACTTTGATTGTCGTGGCAGCCGTCGCCGCCACTGTCCAAATGAACAGCACTAGCAAACTGACTCTGATAACGTACTTACTCAAAGCTACCTCCAGAAAGTTGCGGGGATTCTGAAATGAGGATTCCCGAAAATGTTTATGAGTGTTGTCTCAATCATTCCGCTCTGTAAATGCAGTATTAATAGACCAGTTGCAATATATTAATTAGAGTCTTTTATCCAAGTAAGAAATGGGCTTTGAGGGAACTTTGTTCAAGAATTCGCGGGATCACTTTACTGTCCCGCGATGAAGTTAAGACTGTTCAGTTGATAGAGAGGAATAGGAAGCGCGTCTCTACAGAGAAGCGCCGATCATAGGTCGCAATTTGCGGTCGGTCGCCTTGCCCAAATCCACAATCAAGGGTGGAAAAGTCCTAATATCGCCTTCGCTCGTGCGGAAATTGACAATGCAGGCTCGCAGCGCAAAACTCCCTTCGATAATTGCCTGCGACACGAATCCCGCGCCGCTTTTTTCAAGCCCGAGCATGATTTCTTCGTTCAGTTTGTTGAGATACTCGATGACTTCCGGCTGCCCGAGTCTTGCCCGCAAGTCGGACGGCACATACCGAAACGTCGTAATGCTCAATCCCTGACTGAACGCCTGTAACACAGGTTCCGCCTCGACACAGCGATACAACAATTCTGCGAGCCGGATATCGTCGGAGATCATCTGGTAGTATCCGTTCTTTCCCACTTGCTGCAATGCGAGCCACACCTTAAGCGCCCGAAAACCGCGCGAATTCTGCATTCCGTAATCGACAAAATTGATCACAGTCTTGTCAAAGTGATAGTAGGGGGGATGATAAGAAAACGTGTCTACCAGATGTTCCGGCTTTCTTACCAGGGCACATCCTGCTTCAATCGGTGCATAGAGCCATTTGTGCGGGTCGACCGCGACCGAATCGGCTTCACTCAATCCGGCAAGATCAGTAGGCACGCCTTTGACCTTCGCAGCAAAACCTCCATAGGCACCGTCAACATGAAACCACATTTTGTACTCGCGGCTGATTTCCGCCAATTTGTAGAGCGGGTCCACTGCGCCGGTGCTCACCGATCCCGCAGTACCGACGATCAGAAATGGCTGACTTCCTGCGTCCAGATCTAATTCAATCTGCTTTCTCAACAAGTCGGTTCGCATGCGTTTGGATTCGTCGGTGGGAATCCAGCGTATGACATCCGTGCCTAATCCGAACAAGTCTGCCGCTTTCTGAATCCACGTGTGCGTCTCCGCGGAGGAGTAGACACAAAGCCGTTTGGCGTTGTCGGCGTTCATCCCTTGTTCGCGAACATTCCACTTTGCCTGATACCGTCGGGCCGCTAGGAATCCCACGAAATTGGCCATGTTTCCGCCACTCACGAGCAGCCCGCCGCAGTCAGTCGGGTAACCGATCAACTCTGATATCCATCGAACAGTCTGCAGCTCGATTTCCGTCGCCATTGGTCCAAGCGTCCAAGAGCCTAAATTTGGATTGGTTGCCGCACCCAACAGGTCGCCAAGCATCCCGATTGGTGCCGGCGACGCGGTGATATATCCCCAAAACCGCGGGTGTCCGTTGAAGAGAGAGTGATTGAACATCAACTCGGCAGCCCGGGCAACCAACTCCTTGGGATCGCTGCCTTCGTTCGGAAGCGGCCGTTTTGAATCGATCAGTGCTTTAACATTGACCGGTTCTTCCGACGGCGTAACCTTGCCCTCCGGCATCGTCTTTAGAAAGTCTGCGATCGCATCAATCAAATTGTGCCCAATCTCGCGAAAATCTTCCGGACTCATATTGATTGCAGCAGCGCGATCCTGCCGCTTCGATTGGCTTTCTAAAATTGACATCAGCGTATTCCTTCAAATAGGTCAGATTCTCGTGCGCGACCGCCGTTAACGGTGCTGAAAACGCGGTAATATTCCTGCGTTCCCCACAACATCTTGTGATTGTCCGGCGATAGATGCTGCAGTTTCTCGTAAATAGTCAGTTGCGTCTTGTGACACTGAACCGCTCGCCAAACTGCCTCCCAGTGCGCTGCCGTATCTATCGCAGTTGTGATTTCCCAATCCGGCCAAGGAATGGCGCGGCGTTCGGTGTCGTCGACTGTGATTTTCAAATCGCGGAACGCTTCCGTATATGCCTGCCATTTTCCGAACGTCCACGCCAGGTAATACATCTTATCAACCCGATGTGCTGCTGTGCTGCTTTCATAATTAGCATCGGCCGCACACACAATCGCTGCCGTAGCAAACTGTGAAATCGCAACATGATCCGGATGCCCATAGCCGCCGTCCGGTCCAAACGATATCGCAACTTGCGGCTTAAACCGTCGGATGTGTCCGACGATCTTACTCACTGCTTCTTTGGGATCAGCCTTATCGAGGTCGGCGTCGAGATAGTCGAGGAAGTGTACTTCCTTAACACCAAGCTCCTTTGCCGCTGCCCGCAACTCCAGTTCGCGGACTTGTCCGATAATTTCCGGAGCCGGCTTATCTTTGACATCACCAAACCGACCGCGTTCGCCCCTCGTCGCGCAAACGATGGATGTTTCGACGCCCTCGGAAGCGTATCTCGCTAGCGTTCCTCCGACTCCCAGCGATTCATCGTCGGGATGAGCCAATATGCACATGAGCCTCATATTGTCTTTCATGTCACTTATTACGTATAAAGCGACTGTTTGAAATAGAATGTCCAAGACTATATGCATCCATAATTAACACATTTTAACAGGAATTCCGGTTTTTGGCAAGCCGCGATTCGCGCTTTCCGGGAACAGCCGTCGCCGTGCTGCGGTTTTGACAGTACTGACACGATGCAGACCCGGCTCGTCCACCATCTTTTGCCCGGAGGAAAAGTTCATGACGCCAAAAATCGGAAATCGCGGTCGTATCATTATCGTTGGACTGGCGCTCGCCGCAATTGTAATCGGATTGATGCCACCCAAGATGATGTCAAAAGACAATCCCAAGGAGAACAAGGTGACACTGAATAAACTGACCCCCGAAGAGGAGCGCGTTATCCTGAACAAGGGAACAGAGGCTCCGTTCACCGGAGAATTCTACAAGAATACAACTGCCGGAACCTATATTTGCAAGCAATGCGATGCTCCGCTCTACCGTTCGGCTGACAAATTCGATGCCGGTTGCGGCTGGCCGAGCTTTGATGATGAAATTGCCGGCGCGGTAAAGCGTACGGCCGACGCCGACGGTCGCCGCACCGAAATTACCTGCGCCAACTGCGGCGCACACCTTGGCCACGTCTTCGAAGGCGAAGGCTTTACGGACAAGAACATCCGCCACTGCGTCAATTCGATCTCAATGAAATTCGTCCCGGCTTCGGCAGCCGTTGCAACTTCCAAGGCGTACTTTGCCGGCGGTTGCTTCTGGGGAGTCGAACATCTACTGCAGCAGGAGAAAGGCGTAATCTCTGTTAAGTCCGGCTACATGAACGGCCACACCAAGAATCCGAGCTACCGCGATGTTTGCAGCGGAACGACCGGCCACGCCGAGGCAGTCGAAGTCGAATTCGACCCCGCCAAGGTTGATTACGAGACGCTGGCAAAACTGTTCTTTGAAATCCACGATCCGACGCAAGTCAATCGCCAGGGACCTGATGTCGGCGAGCAGTATCGCTCGGCAGTCTTCTACACTGACAATAATCAGAAGCAGATCGCGGAAAAGTTGATCGCTATTCTCAAAGCCAAAGGTTACAATGTGGCCACCGAAGTGACCAAGGCGGATACATTTTGGGAAGCCGAAAAATACCATCAAGACTACTATGATAACAATGGCAAGGAACCATATTGCCATATCTATCAGAAGCGATTCTAAGCTTTCAGCGCGGCGGCGCATACTACGTGCGCCGCGCTTCTGCTCCCCTCAGCGCCAGAAATCGATTAGGAATCCTATAAAGCGAGGGGAAGTTTGATTTTCGAACATCATCTTAAGCCGCTGCTCACAACCCGGCAGTTCTTGCATCGACAACTGATTGCTGTAGCAATCAGTTTTGCGTTGCTGCTTGTTTGGATCCTTCTGGGCATGCTCGGTTATCACATTCTCGCTGATTTGCCCTGGGTGGACGCTTTTCTTAACACCGCCATGATCGTCGGCGGCATGGGACCAGTTGATTTGTTGCGAAGCAATTCAGCCAAGATCTTCGCCGGCGTCTATGCGATCTTGAGCGGTGTGATATTGCTTAGTTCATTTGGGGTATTGGCAGCGCCGCTATATCACCGCTTCCTGCACAAGTTCCATTTGGACATCGAAGACGACGATGGAGTCAAGAAAACAAAGTCACGCAAGTGAGATGCTGGTACCGGCAGTATTGATTTGAGTATCTACTTAGCGGATGCAGTGGTACTTAACATCCTGCTCATCTAGGAATTGTTCGGCCTCTGCGCCCGATAGCATCGCCATCGTTGCCAAAAACCCCGCTACCATGCAATAGTCGGCAATAACAGTAACGCTGCGCGGCATCTTTGTTACCGGCCAACCGGTGCGCGGGTTGAGAATGTGCCCCAGCCGTTTCCCTTTGTATGTGCAAAACCGCTTGGCATCGCCGCTAGTTGCGACTGCCCCGTCAGTCAATTCGATTTCACCAATCGACCTTTCGTCTTCGTCCGGCTTTTCAATCCCAATCAGCCATGGCGCCGAATCCTGCCTGTGTCCAATGGTTCGCAAGTCGCCGCCAAAATTGACCATCAGCGGCTGCCCCGATTTTTGGAACAGCATGTCAGCGACCTTATCGACGGCATACTCCTTGCCGAGCCCGCCCAAGTCAATCTCCATTCCATGGCGCAGACGAATCTGGTTGCCGTCGAAATTGACCTTGTCCCAACCGACACGACTCAAGAGTTTCTTTATCAGCACTTTGTCCGGATTCGCCGGCTGGCCGTTAAACTTCCACGCCTTGCGCAACAATCCGGACGTGATATCGAAGAATCCGTCGCTTAACTGGTATGACTCTGCAGCATAGTTCAAAAGCCGCGCCGTCTCCTCATCGACTTTGGTCGGCTCGCCCTCGGCGTTATTGATGGCAAAGACAATATTATCATTGCGGTAGCGGCTGTATTTGTGGTCGATGCGGGTGGCCTCTAAACAAGCGAGCGAAACCAAATCATTGGCTTCGCCCTCATTTTCACATTTCACCAAAATTTCGCACGGACTGGCCATGGCACTGAAGCAACCCTTCCAGTAGCCGTCGCACTTTAGCAATTGATATGGCGCAATCGAACTAGAAGTCACGCGTGTATCCCAGTCGCAGCATTAAGGCGTTCATCTTGGGAAACAGTTCAAATTGGCGCAGCTCGCCAAACGCCTCCGGCGGACTCTTGTCACCCATTTGCGTGTAGTACTCCGCCGAAATATGCAGGTGCGACAAAGCATCCAGTGGAAACGAGTACGTGAGTCCCAGCGTCAGCGCATCAAACTTGGCAAGGCGGCTGTCTGCCGATGCGTATTGCGGAAGTTGCTCTCCCGATACTAGGAAATAACGATGAATATCAGCTTCCGATTGGGAGTACCAGCGGATATGTGGTTCGATCCCGTGGCCATTCTTGATTTGCCAGTCGAAGAATAGGTCTGCCGTATGCGAAGTCGATCCCCAGTCATCCCAAAAGTAGCGGTACGAGAGATCCAATGTGTTTCCGCCGAGATAGCGCCTAACTTCGCCGAACAACGCGTGTTTGGTCCGGCTATCCGGGCGCTTCTCATACACGTACGACTCCGGCGCTCCGGGATTTGCTGACGTGGAATTTCCCACCACGCTCAATAGTTTGTAAGGGTCGGTCAAATATCCGGACGAATGATTGAAAGAGTAATTCAGTCGTATTATTGTGCTGCGATCGACAACCTGATTCAAGCTGATGATGCCATCAACAACGTCCTTGGCTTCGCTCGGACCGCCTTCGCCTTCGTCATCATCGTCGCCTTCGTGCTCGCCATCGCCGCTTGACGGACGCATTACCCCAAATGGCACCGGCGCCCCGCCTTCAGGAGATACCGCATCGCGCGAGTAGGATCCGGAAAATCCCAGCGTCGTATTCTTTTTGAAAAAGTCCTGGGCGATGCCGCCGCTCAATCCGAATGAGGAATAGTCATGTTCGGTAGAGAAGTGAATTCCCGCTGTCAGTTGCGTCATCCGCCCCAAAGTCTTGCCAAGATTTCCGTCGACGGCAATGCGTGTGTCCTTGAAAGTGTCATCCAGCGGCGTTTGCCCCGGCTGTGCTGTGTACGCACCGTTTCCGGATGGTCGCGTAAACGTCTGCACTCGACTTGCCGGAGTCGCACCGTTCGGCGATGCTCCGGTTAGGCCATCATAGGTTAACCGCAGACCGAGCAGATATTCCCCTCGCAGATGCTTGCTGATTCCAAGAATCCCCTCCGCCGCGCTAACGCGGTCAGTCTCTTTGTAAATCAAGACCGAAGACTCAACTTGGTCTTGATCTGCAGCTCTCGCATTGCTGCCTCCGACAAGCGCCACGGTCAGTGCCGTGATTGCAATCTTGATTGAATCGCGTTTCCTCAATTGCAACCACACCCGCCGCCGCCAAAGCCGCGGCCGCCGCTCGAGGTTTCCTTGCTGAAGTAGATATGGTCATCCATCGAACGATCAATGGCATGGCTATCCATCTGCATCTGTGGCTTGGCAAGAATGTCGCGTTCCCACACTTCGACTCCAACCGATGCACACCCGCTGATCAGGCTCAGCATGAGGAGGCCCGCAGCCGTCACAATGAGCATTTTCAGTCTGCCGTTCTTGCTCATTTCTTGTTTCCTTCCTTCAATAATTCATCGATCAGCATATCGATTCCGTCCGTTTCCTTTGGGTTGAACCCACGATGCTGTTTGCGGAGCTTGCCGTCGCGGCCATAAATGAATGAGGTCGGCATCGCTTCCAAACTATACTTGGTCGCCAAGGCACCGGTCGAATCATAGATAACTTCGAAAGTTGCGTTCAAATCTTGCAGAAATTTCTTCGCAGCTGCCCGATCGCGATCGAGGTTCACCGTGACGATCTTGAATCCGCGATCTGCGTACTTGGCTTCCAATTGCTGCATCCACGGAAATGATCGCCGGCACGGACCACACCATGACGCCCAGAAGTCCACATACACAACCTTGTTCTTCAGTTGGGCGGGTTCCTTTACAACCGCCCGAATCGAGTTCAGCGAATCGATTCCGCTATCGGCAATTGCCGAATTCGTTGCTGCCGCACAAGCAAAGAGAAAGAGCGCGATTGTGAAGAATCTTGTTTTTTGTCTCACGTACATAACCTCGCAGAGTGAATTGAGTTTTGTCTATTTATCGGCCGGCGCGGATTGAATTTGCAGCCTCGTGTCCTACGACCTAATCTATACAGACTTGACCATAAACAGTTCCTAAATTCTTGCAATGCATAACCCTTTTTCTCTTTATTCGTTCCATTGCCAAAGTCATTGCTTCGCAACAGTCCATCGCTTAGCTTTGATTCAGTTGAATTATCCGAGCAAACCGTTCCGGCGAGCTATCGGCCGGCGCATAAGAATGAGAGGTCAAAATGAGACGTACATCAACCATTCTCCTCGCGCTGGCTGCCTTGGTCGCGCTTGCACTTACCGGTGGCTGCAGCAAGAAGGCAGAGAAGAACAGCCAACCCGGAAGCAGTTCCAACTTCACAGTCGGTGTCTCCTTATTGACGCGTACGCATCCGTTCTATCAAGACCTTGAAGCTGGCTTAAAAGAATCTGCCACTGCAGCCGGATATGAATTGCTCGTCACAGCCGGCGAATTTGATGTCGCCAAGCAAAAAGACCAGATTCAGGATTTCATCGTCCGCAAGGTAAATGCCATTGTCGTCTCGCCGTGCGATTCCAAGTCCATCGGTACGACCATCAAAGCCGCCAACGACGCCGGTATTCCGGTGTTCACTGTTGACATCGCTTGTCTTGCCGAAGGCGTCAAAATCGTTACGCACGTTGCCTCCGACAACATCGAAGGCGGCCGCCTCGCTGCTCAAGCAGTAGCGCAGGCAATCAACGGTTCCGGCAAAGTCGCCATCATAGACCATCCCGAAGTCGAGTCTGTCATTCAGCGCGTCAAAGGCTTCGAGGAAGAAATCGCCAACTATCCTGAAATAACTGTCGTGGCAAAACTTTCCGGCCACGGCGTCAAGGATCAGGCATTCCGTACTGCCGAAGATATCCTGCAAGCCAACTCCGATCTTGCCGCGATTTTCGGAATCAACGATGACTCCGCGCTCGGTGCACTTGCCGCAGTCGAGAAAGCCGGCAAGCAGGGAAGTGTCAAGATCATCGGTTTTGACGCGGTTCCCGAGGCACGCGCTGCGATCAAAGCCGGCAAGATCTACGCGGATGTCATTCAAAAACCGCGCGAAATCGGGCAAAAAGCGATCGAAGCCATCAAGACTTACGCTGCCGGCGGAGTGGTCGATGCCAAGACTCTAATACCGTGCGCCTTGTTTACGCAGGCTGATGCCCAATAGCGATTCCAGTCTCCTCGCGATGGCCGGGATCACCAAGACCTTTCCCGGCGTCAAGGCTCTCTCGGATGCGTCATTCGATCTGCAGCCTGGCGAAATTCATGCCCTCGTCGGCGAAAATGGCGCCGGCAAGAGCACACTCATTAAGATTCTCTCCGGCGTCTATCAGCCAGATAGCGGTTCTGTCGAGATTCTCGGAAAGAAATTCCGTTTTTCGAATCCGCTAGAAGCGCAAGCTGCGCGCATCGCAACGATCTACCAGGAATTCACTTTAATTCCGGCATTGAGTATTCGCGCCAACTTGTTTCTTGGGCGTGAGACGTCGCGCGCAGGATTTGTTGATGATAACGATGAACGCCGCAGTGCTCGCACTATCCTCGCCAAACTCGGGCTGGCAATCGACACGGAAACACTTGTATCGGAACTGACCATTGCCCAGCAGCAACTGGTTGAAATCGGCCGGGCGCTGGCGAGCGACGCAAGAATCTACGTAATGGATGAACCAACTGCCGCTCTTACGCCGGCGGAAGTTCAGTCGTTGTTCGTAATTCTCCGCGAATTGACCTCGGCAGGGATCGGCATCATTTTCATTAGCCACCGACTCGACGAAATCTTCGCCACCGCCGACCGCATCACAATTCTGCGTGATGGCGCCACCGTTGCGAGCCGACCGACCTCAGACTTCACACGCCAACAAATGATCGAACTGATGGTTGGCCGCTCTATCGCTGATGAGTATCCGAAACTCCCAACCAAATGTCAGGAATCCGGCCTAGAAATCCGCAATCTGCGCAGTCCCGTTGTCCACGATGTCTCGTTTGGCGTCAATCGCGGCGAAGTCGTCGGTCTTGCCGGCCTAATGGGAGCGGGGCGTACCGAAGTC
The DNA here is from genome assembly GCA_964537215.1 of uncultured Ignavibacteria bacterium. Classification (GTDB taxonomy): domain Bacteria; phylum Zixibacteria; class MSB-5A5; order CAIYYT01; family CAIYYT01; genus JADJGC01. The sequence goes on from CAZIBI010000020.1 coordinate 72,265, forward strand.
GTCCGGTTGATATTCGGCGCTGATCAACGCGACGGAGGTGAAATCATCCTCGATGGCAGGTCCCTCGACATCACATCGCCGCGCAGCGCAATTGCTCAAGGTATCTGCTTACTGACGGAAGACCGGAAAGCGCAGGGATTAATTCTCCGCGCTTCCGCCAAGGATAATTTCGCGCTTTCCAACTTCAAGTCCTGGTCGCGGCTCGGTTTCATTAAGCGTCGCCAAGAACTGACTCGCTTCCAATCGTATGTTGCCAATCTAAAAATCAAAGTCTTCGGTCCAGATCAAATGGCGGAAAATCTCTCCGGCGGCAACCAGCAAAAACTACTAGTTGCCCGCTGGCTCGAAACAAATTCGCAGGTAGTGATTTTCGATGAGCCGACGCGCGGCATTGATGTCGGCGCCAAGTACGAAATGTATCTTCTCATCGGCGAATTGGCGGCGCAAGGCAAGGTAGTCATTGTCGTCTCATCGGAACTTCCCGAACTCCTCGGCATCTGCGACCGCATTTTGGTCATGCGTCACGGCAAACTGTCCGGTGAAATCACCGACGTCCGCTCGGCGCGTCAGGAAGATGTCATGGCACTAGCAGTATGAGGATTCGCCTATCATGAGCATGAGCACGAACGCACACCGCGAACGCTTGCGTCGATTGATTTCGGACTATGGCATGTTTGGCGTGCTGGTGCTGCTCTGCATTCTCTTTTCTGTCTTGACCTTGACCGACCAGTACCCGACCGGCGAGTCAGCCGCCGATTCGGTGCACGAACAACACCTCGCGAACTTGCCGTTGTCGCGCGCGATTGTCATTGTTGCCACAGCCAAACCGCAAGACAGCCTCTTTGTCACAGCGCTATCCAGGCGCATCGAGTCGCAGCAATCAACGCCGCCGCGAATCGTCATCGGAGAACCGCAAGAAATCAGGACGCAATTGGAGGCGATATCGGACTCATCTGCGCCTTCGCCGATCATCGCCACGACCAACGCTGCTGCGCCGGTCGTTAGCGCTATCACCGCGCAAATACCATCTCTTGCAAACGCAACGATTGTCTCGCCGTCGCCGCGTCGCTGGCCGACCTTCCTACTTGCAGAGAACATCCGCAATGTGGCCAACCAAATAACCGTCATTGCCATCGTCGCCATCGGTATGACGATCGTCATCATCACTGCAGGTATCGACTTGTCCGTCGGAAGTCTCATCGCCTTGTGTGCGGTACTTGTTACTTGGCTTATCGGGCGATTTGGCGCCGAGTCAGCCGGCGCCGGTGCAATGCTGCTTGCCGCTGTCATTGGAATTGCACTCTCTGGTTTGGTCGGTGCTTTCAGCGGTTTGATGATTACCCGCTTTCGGATCCCGCCCTTTATCGCAACACTTGCTATGATGCAGGTCGCCGCCGGAATCGCTTATATCATCTCGCAGGGAAGACCCATCTATCAAATTCCCGACAACTTCATTTGGCTCGGGCGCGGCGTCGACCCGATCTTCGGAATTCCCACGGCAGTCATTTTGATGGTCGCACTCTATGCAATCGCCCACGTCGTGATGTCGCGCACCGTACTCGGCCGCTACATCTACGCCGTCGGCGGCAACCCCGAGGCTGCGCGTTTGGCGGGAATTCGCGTGCAAGCCGTCTTGTTCTTTGCTTACACCATCTGCGCCATGCTTGCCGGACTCGGCGGGGTTTTGATGGCCTCGCAACTCAAAAGCGGCGCGCCGACCTACGGACTGTCTTACGAACTCTATGTCATCGCTGCTGTCGTCGTCGGTGGCACGAGTCTTTCCGGCGGTGAAGGCCGCATCTTCGGAACTTTGATTGGCGCGCTGATCATCGGCGTCATTCAAAATGGCATGAACTTGGTAAATGTTGAAAGTTACACCCAAAAAGTCGTGCTCGGCTTGGTCATTCTCGGCGCCGTGTTGCTCGATCGCCTCAAACAGGCACGCTGGCGTTTTCGCAAGGCGGCAGCGTGACCGTCGCGATCGATGTGCAATGAAAATTCGCTTCACTTATTATTAATGTGTGGGTAATGGGATTATGAAACACAAACTGTTCGCTTCGCTCGCCTTCGCAGTCATTATCGCTGCGACGGCATTTGCCCAATCGGGCACAAAAACCCCGCCGCAATTGCAGGTCGTCGGTACTGCGCATCTCGACACCCAGTGGCGCTGGACGATTCAAAACTCAATCAACGAATTTATCCCCGCGACTTTTCGCGACAATTTCAAATTGATGGACTTGTACCCGGACTATGTCTTCAGCTTCGAAGGCTCGTTCCGCTACAAAATCCTGCGCGAATACTATCCCGAAGAATGGGCCAAGCTGAAGAAATATGTCGACAGCGGCCAGTGGCGCGTTGCCGGAAGCTGGGTCGACGCCGTCGATGTCAACATCCCCTCGTTCGAATCGCTTGTCCGCCACAACCTGTATGGTAATGGTTTCTACAAGAAGGAATTCGGCAAGACCAGCCGCGACATCTTCCTGCCCGATTGTTTCGGCTTCGGCTATGCGCTTCCTTCGATTGCCAAACATTGCGGCATCCAGAGCTTTACCACGCAGAAACTCGCTTGGGGCTCGGCGGTTGGAATACCGTTCGACATCGGCACCTGGGAAGGTGTCGATGGTTCATCGATTGTCGCCTGTCTCAATGCCGGCGATTATACCGGCAAGATCCACAATGACCTAAGTTCCGACACTTCTTGGATTCGCAGAATCAGCGCCTATGCCGACACCGCCGGTCTCAACGCCGGTTACACTTACTTCGGCACCGGCGATACCGGCGGTTCTCCCGAGTCGCTGTCAGTCGCCTGGTTGTCGAGATCGCTCAAGAGCAACGGCCCCATCCAAGTCAAATCCGTCGGCTCCGATGATCTGATCGAACTGGTCAAGAGCGCCGACAAGACCAAGCTCCCGCACTACAAAGGCGAACTTGTCATGACCCGCCACGGCGTCGGTTGCTACACTTCGCAAGCCGCCATGAAACGCTGGAATCGCAAGAACGAACTTCTCGCCGATGCCGCCGAACGGGCGTCGGTGATTGCTCACCTCACGGCGGGCGTACCATATCCGACCGAGTACTTCCGCGACACGTGGGAGAGATTCCTTTGGCACCAGTTCCACGATGATGTCACCGGCACCAGCATCTCTGAAGCCTACGAATTCTCCTGGAACGACGAGATCCTGTGCCAAAATCGATTTGCCGCTGCGCTGGAGAGTGCGACGAGTGCCGTTTCCGCTGCGCTCAATACAGACGTGAAAGGTGCTGCGATTGTCATTAACAACCCGACTTCAATCAGGCGAAATGACGTTGTCCGATTCGAAACAAAGTTGACGCAGTGGATTGTAAACCACGTTTATGACGATCATAATGTTGAAATCCCGAGCCAAGTGACTTTCGAGAAAGACGCTGTCATTTTCCTGGCGAATGCTGAACCTGTTGGAAGTCAGGTATTCGGAATTGATATGAATCGTGATTCAGTGTTCTGGAAAACAGACTTGGTCGCATCAATCAATTCAATTGAGAATGATCACTATCGGTTGAATATTGACTCGACAGGAAACGTCTCATCGATCTTCGACAAAAAACTCAGCCGCGAATTGCTAACAGCACCGATACAATATCAGTTGCTCTTCAACAAACCGCGCCAATGGCCTGCCTGGGAAATTCAATATGGGGATATCATTTTGCCTCCACGCGCGGTTCTAAAGGATCCCGTCGAAATAAAGGTTGTCGAAGAGGGTCCTGTCCGCGCAGCCATCCAGATCATTCGCAAAACGGACGCCTCCACTTTCAAGACGACTATCAGCATCGTCTCCAATAGCAATCGCATCGAATTCAAGAACGAGATTGATTGGTACGAGAAAGAGACATTGCTCAAAGTCGCCTTCCCGTTGACCTGTGCCAATGACAGCGTGACGTACGATCTCGGTCTTGGCGCGATCAAACGCGGCCTGAACACGAAACAGAAATATGAAGTCCCCGGTCAGCAATGGGCCGATATGACCGATCCTTCCGGCAAGTACGGCGTCGCTATTCTCAATGACTGCAAATACGGCTGGGATCACCCGGAACCGGGAATTTTGCGCTTGAGCCTTATTCACACCCCCGGCGTCTTCGAAAGCTGGAACTGGGTTGGCGACCAGAAGTCGCAAGACATGGGACATCACGAGTTTACTTTCGCCATCGTCGCCCACGCAGGCGACTGGAGCGACTCCGATATCCCCGAGCAAGCTGCTCGCCTCAATCAGCCGTTGATCGCCTTTCAAACCGAAAGTCATCCGGGCAATCTTGGTAGCGAGTTCTCGCTCCTACGTGTCGACGCCAAATCATCCGGCGAAAACGTCCTCGTTAATTCCGCCAAGATGTCGGAGCAGGGCGACGAACTCATTGTCAGAGTCAAAGAGACAAAGGGCAGAGCGGCACACAACGCCAAAATCAGCTTCGCATTTCCAATTATTTCCGCCCGCGAAGTGAATGGCTTCGAAGACTCGATCGGGGCTGCTGCATATAGTGACAGTATTTTAGAATTCTCATTAACTCGATATCAGCCGAAGGCATTTGCGGTCAAGCTCAAGACTGACCCGAAGAACACTCTTTCGCCTGTCACATGGCAGCCAGTGGGTCTGCCGTATAATCTGGATGCTATCAGTCTCGACGAAAATCGCGAGGATGGCAACATCGACGGAGTGGGAAACACCCTCGCTGGCGAACTTCTGCCAGACACTATCGTGTATCAAGGCATTCCCTACATTACCGGCCCGAAAGTAGCAGGTGGGCTCAATGCCGTGTCCTGCGTTGGACAAGTTATCGATCTCCCCAAAGGAAAGTTCGATAGGCTTTACCTACTCGCCTGCGCAGTCGGAGGGCCTGCCGATGGCAACTTTGAGATCAGTAGCGAAAAATATGAGGTCTGGGTTCAGGACTACGTCGAGCCAATTGCCCAGTGGAACAACCGACTGGTCGCTGGAAATCTCGTCGAAGAACCGCTCGGAATAGCACCTGGATACATAAATCGTCAGCCAGTCGCGTGGTACGGTTCGCATCGCCACACGGCGCAAGGCCAAAATGAAGCGTATCGCTTTACTCATCTGTTTGGGTTCGAATTTGAAATTCCGAACGGTGCAAAGTCGATCACGGTTCCCAACAATCCGCGATTCAAAATCTTCGCAGCAACCGTCGCACGAACGCACTACGACCATGCAATGCCAGCACTACCGCTCTACGATGAGCTCGACGGCACTATCGCTCGAGTCTCAACCGATAGTAGCAGCTTTGTCGGTGGGACAACCGTTATCATTAGTACTCCCAATATTGGCGCCTCGATCCGTTACACGCTCGATGGAACCGAGCCGACTTTGAAATCGGCAGCCTACACTGAACCTATCAGAATCGATAGGACAACGACGATCAAAGCAAGTGCGATCGGTAGAGGTGCCAAGACCGGCTTCGTCACCTCCGCAACCTACCGCCAACTCTTCCCGCGCGGCGCCGTAAAAATTGGCCCGGATCTCAAGCCCGGTTTGGCCGCGTCTTACTTCGAAGGCGAATGGCAAAAACTGCCTTCATTCGATTCGCTGCAGGCGAAGTCCAGCTTCATTGCTGACTCGGTAGTATTGCCGAAGATCGCCCGCGAGGAAGACTTCGGGTTGACCTTCAAAGGATACTTCCTTGCGCCGACCGAAGGACTCTACGAGTTTGCTCTTAGCTCCGACGACGGCAGCAAAC
>CAZIBI010000021.1:0-42255 GCA_964537215.1 uncultured Ignavibacteria bacterium
GGCACGCACACTTCAAGAGGACCTTCTGTCCGACTTGAGTGACCGGTCATGCAGAATTTTTTCGGGACTCGCCCAACCGAAGACAATGAGAACGAGAGAACAGAATGGAGACAATGCAGTGAAGTGACCAGAAACCTCCCGACCCGTCCGTCCCTTTCTCTAAAATGTTCAAGATTGACGAAATGGGTCGACCATTGTATATTTCGAAACCAAACAACATGGCTGCCTCAAATCAGCAGTTACTTTCATTCGGTGCTATACCCTTTCCGAGCTAAGGAGCCACGCATGCCGTTTTGCTCACGTTTTGTTTCGATACTCACCGCAATAATTCTCGCGCTTAGCCTGACTTCGCTCGCTGCTGCCAAACCTGCGGCATCGCCGATTCAAATGCGCATTGACTCGCTCAAAGCCTTGGGCGAAGAATATCAGGGCGATCTGTGGCATATTGCTGAAGCGAAGATGATTCAGCGCCGCGCCCAAACCGCTGCAGCTCTTGAAAATTATTCCCAGTTCCGCGACGGTGGCAATGGTCCAGCCAACGCGACTGTGATTTCGACAAGCGGCTATCAGGACAACGGCTCCACTCTCGGCAAAACCAACAGCGCCTCGCTTCCCTCTTGTCTTTCCGGCGGCAGCGATGATGCTCCCGACGCCTGGTACGTCGTGACGCTCGCCGAGCCGGCGCTCTTGACCGTCTGGACAACCTGCGCATCTGCATACCCGGCGACCTACGACACGCGCATCGGAATCTTCGACTCTTTGTTGGCATTGGTGGACTGCAACGATGATGACCCGGCTTGTGCGCCAAACTTGCAATCGCGCATCGACGAAAAATCTCTCAACGCCGGCACCTACTACATCGTCGTCGACGGTTACGGCGGCAACTCCGGCGGGTATCAACTGAACGTCTCTTGGTCGGCGCAACCGGCCGGTTGCACCAATGGATCCGGCCGCGCCAACGCGGAGATCATCAACGCGCTTCCGTTCAGCGAGCAAGGCACAACGGTCGGTTCCTGCGATGACATTATCGTCGGCTGCGAATTGTCCGGCCCCGATAATGCCGCCGACTACTGGTACAAAGTCTCCATCGACACAACGACCTTACTCAACGTCTGGACAACTTGCGGTCCGACTTGGTTCGACAGCAAGTTGGCAATCCTCGACGCCAACTTAGCTCAACTTTACTGCAACGACGATCTCCCGACTTGCGGCAGCAAGCAATCAAGCATCACTAACGCCGCGCTCTATCCCGGCGAGTACTACATCGTCGTCGACGGCTACCACAGCATGGAGGGCGACTACGAAATCAACGTCGACGGCATGCCTTTCAATGCCGCCGCAATCGATACCCTTTATCCAGACATTATCATCAAGCAGGACGATCTCTACGACAACCAGATTTCTACCAATATCATCCCGGGCCATCGCCACCTGAAAGTCACCGTCACCACGCCCAACATTGGCGACGGAAAACTGTATCTCTACGGAGTACTGCCTTCCAACGGTGACGGCACACAGGATATCCGCCAGCGCGTCTATCGCAGCGACGGAAGTTTCTTCGACCGGCTGGCCGGCAAGTTCGTTTTTCATCCATCGCATGATCATATCCACGTCGAAGGCTGGACACAGTTCCGCCTGCGGACGATGAATCCCGATTCCAGCGTAGGTCCAATTGTCGCTTCCGGTGCCAAGACCAGCTTCTGCGTTCTTGACTTGGGCGTTTACGATTCAAGTCTGCCAAACTTCGATTCCGACGGCCAGTTCCATTCCTGCTCCGGCACGATTCAGGGCCTCTCGGTTGGTTGGGCTGACACATACACGAAGGATCTCGACGGCCAGAATATCGACATCACCGGACTTCCGGATGGCGTTTACTGGCTTGAAGCCGAGGTCGATCCGCTATTGCGCATTGCGGAGAAACGCGAGACCAATAATATCGCTAGAATTCTCGTCGTCATCGGTGCACCGAATTCCGCCAATTCCGACGACTACGAACCTGATGACACCTTCGACGCCATCGATGCCCGCCCGGTCGGTGCTGTCAACAGTCCGAATCTCGGCCCCTGCAATCCGCAACTCGTGATTGACAGTTTGAGCATTCACGATGTCGGCAACGATGACTACTACAAATTTTACTGCAACAGCACCGGCAATCCGGCGGATTTTGTTCGCATCGACTTCCAGCACAGCGTCGGTGATCTTGACATGACTCTCTACAATGCCTCGCGCATTCAGGTAGGAACTTCCACCTCGACTACCAACGTCGAATCGATCTCTCTCAATGGCAAGCCCGAAGGTTGGTACTATGTGCGCGTCTACGGTTTCAACGGTGCAGTTAGCCCCACTTACAAAATGACTATCAATCCTCCGGCAAACAGCGCACCGGCGGTCACTGTGGTCAATCCGCCCGCAGGCGATTCGCTGATGGTGCACGGTGTCAACACCTACAAAGTTGCCTGGAACTACAACGACCCGGAATCCGACGAGTGCTGGGTCTCGGTTTACTTTAATTCGGTGCCAATGTTGAACGGTAACCAGCAATTGCTGCCGACTTCGCTGAACACGCAAGCCGCGCAGGGATTCTTCGTGATCAATTCCGCGTACGTGCCCGAAGACACTTCGCTCTACATCTACTGCAAAATCACTGACGGTGGAACGACCACCGGAAGTTGGTCGGCTGGAACGGTGACGTTCCTGCATCATGATCACGCCCACGGCTCGATTGCCGGCTCGGTGATCAATTCCGATTCCCTTCCTATTCCCAATGCTGTCGTCTATCTCAACAACCACGAGATCGAGGATACCACAATTGCCACCGGGCTATTCCTGCTACCCGATGTCGAACCGGGCTTCTACTCGCTGACCGTCCATCACCCGGGCTACACCGATTCAACTTTGACGAATGTGATGGTCAATGTCGGCGGCATGAAGAACAAAGTGATTATGCTATCGGGCTGCGGGTTTGTCGGCGGTGACAGCGACGGCGATAACGCGGTCAGCATCTCCGACGCAGTCTTTGTGATCAATTATATCTTCGCCAGCGGCGCGGCACCGTCGCCGTATGAAGCCGCTGACTCAAACTGTGACGGAGTCGTAAACATCTCCGACGCAGTGTATCTAATCAACTACATCTTTGCCGGCGGTGCGCAGCCTTGCAGCGGCTGTTGACGACAATATTGGTCGATTGGACCGAGTCATAGAGAGCAAAAAAAAACGTCCCGCCGAGGCGGGACGTTTTGCATAGGTCAGGATTTCTGTGAGGCGAGTCACTTCTTCCGCATGAACACCATCGCCTTCACGCGATTGCGTCCAGTAATTGGCTTGGCAGGTTGAGCGATGCCGAATCCGTTGGTCTCAACGGGATTGATCTTTCGCGCCAATTCGCGCGGGACTTGCTTCGAAGGGACGAAGTTGAATTTCTCGAAGTATTTTGGCATATCGGTCGCCAGCCAAATGGTGTCCGGGCCGACCTCAAGGAGCTTCTTGATGATCATCTTGCCCCAGCCCTTGCCGCGGAACTCCTCGGCGACACCAACGACTTCAAGTTCGGTATAGCCCTCCTGCGAACGGAGCGCGCCGAAACCGAGAATTCGATCGTCATTCTTCAGAATTGTAAAAGAATCCAATGGGAGATCATTAGGGGTAGTCAGGTCGTACTTCTCCACCATGCGCATAACCTGACGGAATTCCATCTCCGACGGTTTCTTAAAGATCAGCATCCTTTCCCTCCGAACGCAACTGGCTAAAAAAGTGTGCAAAATAGCAAAAGGCCGGGCGAATGGCCCGCCTTATTCGCAACAGCTAATTATTATACGACGAATGTGGACTATTTACAAGCTAAATCTTAAGCTTGTCGGCTGACTCGCCAATGAAGGGGATCGTAAACTCTTTTCCCTGAAGGGCATACAGGATTCCAAAAACGGCCGATAGAATCGACAATATCAGCAAAATCCCCCAGAAGAGGTTGGATATGATGTCAAACATGAAGAAAACTGCCAAAATCTCTACGAACAAAAGAAATAAACCCTGCTTTCCATGGCGAAAAGCGAACTTATTGTGTCGCATTTTGATAAGCGGTATAAAACAGAGAAAAGGTACATAACCGAGGATCGCCGCCGCCTTGCCCTCTTCGATCATTTCCTCTTCGTTGGCGTAGCTGCGGACAAACTCATCCGCCTCGGCATTCCCGCCAAATCCCGCATCACCGGGGGCATTATTGACATCGTTTTCATCCATCGCGAGCTCCTTGCTCAAACTTGCCAGAAGAGCGAGTCTCCGGGCTTGGGAAGTTCCACCGGTATATAATTGGCTTCCGGCCATCTTTCAACAATTTTTTCTTTGTCCGCCAGCGCAACCGAAAAGTACAGATGCTTGTCTTCGCCAAAGCGGAGCAGATTGCGCGGTATTGCCACTTCCAGCAACTGGTCCCACCGCGCGTTGATCGAAGGGATCTCACCCTCTCCAGTTATATACTTCAACTTGGTGGATTGATGCGATATTTGCACGACAAATTTGACCGCGCAGGAAAGCTCAATCTGGACCTCTTCCCCGTCGCTGCCGTTGGTGCGCTCTTTTTCGAAGTCAACCCGGAAGAAAACATTGTCATCGTCGTAGCCATACATGATTTCGAAAATGCGCGAATCAACGCGATGCATAGCTCCACCGAGCTTGCTGCACTCGATCCGGCCGGCGCCAAACCACTCAAAAAAGCTGGTCTGCTTGCCGTCAATGACCGGACGCAGAAAATCCGTTGGTTCGAGTATTCCGGGCAAGCGCGGCACTTTGCGAATCGGCCGCGTCAGGGCAGCCGGCGGCTCAAGCTCCAGCGCCTCCCAGACGCTTAACAAGTGCCGGCGGAACAGCAGGTCGAAAGTCTGGAATTGATCGGTATGGTGATCGTCGCCGTACCACCAGCACCAATCGGAACCTTCGGCAATGTAGATGGCATTCCAGGCTGCCGCCAATGTTGCCGCATCCGGCGGCGTCTTTGATTGCTCGCATTCAAACAACTTGTCGCGCGTTTGCGTGACCAAATCCCAAGCTGCGTTGTCTTCGGTGTGTCCGATCCAGACGCGGAAGTTGTGATTGATCCACGAGCCGGCAAACAAACGCGGCAAATTGTGCACGCGCGCGTCATCGGCAAAAATGTCGCGCGGCAGCACCGTCGTAATGCTCTTGTCTCTTTCCAATCGCGAATAGAGCGCGCGCAAAAAGTCCGCGCCGTCATTGCGGTAATATTCCCAGGCGTTCTCGCCGTCGAGGATAACATTAACAAGCGGCTCTTCCCCGCCCGCATAGTACTTGTCGATTTGGCGCAAGCTGTTGATGAAATCATCGGCGGCGCGATCGGCATCCCAGCCCGAATAGACGAATCCGATCTTGTCGGAAATCTTGTGATCGCGAAAGAGCATCCCTAGCGAATTATCGGGACCGCCGACACGGAACGCGCGGTGAAATCCGGCTTTCGCATCGAGATTCTTGTCGCCCGCCTGAAGCGCCAGATTCATCGAAGCAAAGAAAATCTCTTCGTCAGTCGCAATCCAGCGGACTCCATGTTTGCGGAGCAGCGGGAGAATTGCTTCCGATACTGAACCTTCCGATGGCCACATGCCCGGTGCCTCATCGCCGAACAATTCCTTGTACAGCTTCACTGCTTTGCCGATTTGTGCATCCGCGTCTTCGGGATGCACGAACCGGCGCGCTGGTAACTCGACCCCGGGGATCGCCATGCGGGCGATTTCGGTGTCGACCAGAAGCGGCAAGATCGGATGATAGTATGGCGAAAACGAAACCTCGATCTTTTTTGCCGCCGCCCGCTTTTGGTGTTCGGGGATAATCCGCTTGAGAATCTCCAACTGGTATGCGAGCACACGGTCTTTGTCTTCTGCGGTAAAATCTCGGCCCTTCTTGAGCAGATCTTTCAGCCACGACTCCGCACGAAACATCGGATCGATCCAAACTACATTCGACCAAAACTGCAGGTCGAGATAATCCTGGTCGGAAAAATTACTCAAGCGCATCCGGTTGGACGACTCGCGGCAGCGGCTGTAAAGTTCCTGATAGCGCGGATACGGCTTGATCATAGTGTCGAAATGCGCCGAGAAAAATGTTTCGGTGATTTCCAGCCGTTCGTTTTCGCGCAGTTCGGACACCGGCTTGCGCGACAGATACAAGTGCCGATCAGTGGCGCCGTGTTCGGTGTAATCGATGATTTGCTCTAAGAGCGAAGGAACGAGATTGAAGGTCTGATGCAGCGAGGGAAACTCATCGAGTATGAGCAGCATGTCGAGATAATCTTTGACGCCGTGCAAACGCACCCAGGGCATCAAGTATTCGCCCGACTTTAGGTCTTTGTAATACGGCTGGTGCATGTGCCAGATGAAAGCGAGTCTCACCAGCCAGCCTCCGCAGGGTTATTTATATTCGCCTTTATCGTAAGCTAAAAAACCACGCTCAATCAAAAGGATCTTGGCATTGCGGAATCGCTCCGATGTCGTCCCGCGCTTTTCCAACAAGCCGAATGCCTGTTTGGCGGTCGCGGTATCGGAAGCCTTTACTGCGTTGGCAATCGACTGCATCAGGTCTTCTTCATAGGTCGAAGCCGCGGTGTCGGCGGTCGCCGAGTTCAGGAATGCCGTGCCCGCCTCTTGGAACTTCGCCTGTCCTGCCAGCGACGAAGCAATACCGCGCTGGGCCGAGTGGCGGAAATAATTGTCCGGCGCGTACTTGTCGAGATAATTCTTGAATGCCGTCTCGGCATTGGCAAAATCGTTATTCTGGAAATAGAGATTCGCCAGCTTGAAAGCCGCCTGGGGCGCCGCCGGCGACGACGAGTACTTGTTCATGACTTCCTGAAAATCAGCAATCGCGAGCTGGGTCTGTCCGGTGCGGGCGAAAACCTCTGCGCTGCCCAATTTTTCAAATGCTTTATCGGCGCTGCTGCCTGATTGCCAGGCAAGGAACACGACAACGGCAATAACGGCAAGTACCGCGCCGCCGCCAATCAACAGCTTGGAAAGATTCTCTTCTGCCCATTCCTGGAATTTGAAGACCCCGGTAACAAACTGGTCTTCGCGCATTTCGTGCTTGGACATTTTCTTTCTAGTGGTCATCTAAAAACAGACTCCTGCTTCAATACTCGTACAATATCGGCTGAACTAACAAGACTTGTAAGTTAGTTAATTTAGGAATTTTATCAACACTTTTTTGAAGTGAATTCTAAGGGCAGATTGCACTAATCCAGAGCCCCGAAAATGAAACAGGGCAAGGATTTTCTCCCTGCCCTGCAGTGTGCTTGTATCGCGCTCTCGGCTTAGAAGAAACCGGTGAATGAAGCCGTAAATGACGGCGAGGTCTTCTTGCGCAAGTTCGAGTAATCGTACGAAACGAAATCGTCAAAAGTTGATTTGCCTGATTCCGTCTGCTCAACTTTCTTCAATTCGACGCCGAAATCGAGCCAAACCTGATTCCAATGAATGCCTGAACCGAAGGAGAAACAGGTCTGCGAAATCTTGTCGCCGAGTGCATAGCCGGACTTGACCTGCTGCAAAACATCGCGTTCAACGCCGCTGACGTCGGTATACGGCAACTGCGTGAACCGGAGCCCGCCGCGCAACGGAATCGTTCCGATACTTGTCGCCAGCATATACTCCGCGCCAAGGCGAATCTGCATACTCGATTCGTAACCAAGCTCAAATTCATTGAAGATCTCAATCAAATCGCCTGACGCATCATAATACGACGTCTCGGTTGAATCGACATAGTAAATCGAGCCCGGCAAGGTGAAAAGGTTTATCGAATCGGCGGAAGTCGCAGGCGCCTCTTCCGTACGAACAAAATACTTATTGCTTCCTGTCGAGCGAATTTCCACATCTCCTGATACCAAGAAAGCCGGTGTAACTTGAACAGCTGCGCCAAGTCCCAAGGTCAAGGGCACCTCAATCTTGGTTTTGCCCAAATACAAGGTCGGGCGTCCACCAGTCGGATTGCCGGGACCAGGAATTCTTACGGATTTGATGTACAAAGTGTCCGCGCGCTTGATATCGTGATCAGTAACCATCTCAAAGGGCGTCCGCAGTGTCACTCCAACTCGCACTTTTTCTGTGCGGTACATGAGCGACCCAGTCAAGTTGATGCCGCCGTTCGACTGTTGATCGCGAACGGAGCTAACATATCTTGTCTGGACCGTGTCGACCGCCTGATCGCCAAAGATCAGCGGTGCGGTGTCAGCGAAAGCACTGCGAAATTCCGAAGTTCCGCCGCCAAAGTAAATGTTGACGGAACCGCCGAAGGACAGTTTCTCATAAACGTCAGTTCCAAATCCCAAAGAGAACTCTTGAATATTGCGGATTGTGGATGTCCGTGATTCAAAATCGTCTGTTCCAGAAGCCGTACCGGAGCTTGTCGTGAACAAATACGGAACTCCACTTGTGCCATGAATCTCGTCGTTATCGTCTTGAGTGCGTTGATAATTCACGGCCGCTACGAAGGGGTGGCCCTTGATGCGCACTGGAGCGACAAAGGAACCGGCTTCGAGATTCAGCAAGTCTTTTGTGTACTTGCTAAGGAGACTCTTCCCAGGATTTTGAGCATACTGAATGTCATTTTCCAGTTTCAGCCGAACCACGGCTCCGGAAACAGACGCTTGCGTTCTGGAAACCTGAATCAACCCGGCGGGATTCCAGGTCAAAGCGGAGGCATCATCGGCGACACCGACAAACGCTCCTCCCATTGAACGCGCCCGAGCGCCTGATCCCAGGAACTCAAGGTCGTACAAGCTGAATCCATACAAATGGAAATCCTGACTAAATGCTGTTCCCGCTGCCAGGAGGAATATGAGAAAAACTTTAGCTGCTAAACTGCGCATGTTCACAGACACTCCTTATGTACTTCCCTCTCCAAATTAAAGCGGTCAATATATCGGTGCCGCTACCCGCTGTCAATTCTTTTTTGGCAAACTCCGGCCTCGCGATTGAAGACGTCGCAGGCAAATATTCTGTTCAATTTCAATGAGTTCGGAAATTCGGCAACTGCGAGAAATCTGCAAGACTCTGATCAACGGATGTACGCCGCGATCAGACATTATCGGCGTCGAGTTCTGCGCCGACTGTAGCTTCGCTGCCGCCCATCATTCCGTATTCGTGCAGTTTATTACGCAGGGTCCGGGGATTGATGCCCAGCGCTTCCGCGGCTTTCGTGCGGTTTCCGTCGAAAGACTCAAGGGCCTTGAGGATCATGATTTTTTCCATCTCGGCAATCGGCATAATCGTATCTGACGGCGAATGCGAGTGTCTCGCAAGCTCTCCCAGCGCCAGATGACTCGGCAAGTCGGAGTCGGTGATGCGATCCGTCTTGCAGAGAACAACCGCGCGCTCGATGTAATTTTCCAATTCGCGGATATTCCCGGGCCAATGGTAGTTCAGGAGCAGTTTCATCGCCTTTTCGGTGACACCTTTGACCTCGCGCGCGTTTTCTACATTGAACTTCTTGATAAAATGGTCAATCAGCATCGGAATGTCATTCGGACGTTTCCGCAACGGCGGCAATTGCAGCGGAATTACATTGAGGCGATAGAATAAGTCCTGCCGGAACTTGCCGGCGGCGATTTCTTCCTCAAGATTTCGGTTGGTCGTCGCAACAATGCGGACATCGACCTTGAGACTTACCCCGGAGCCAACGCGCTCAAACTCGCGTTCTTGCAATACGCGCAGCAGTTTCGCCTGCACACTCGTTGGGATCTCGCTGACTTCATCGAGCAGCAGCGTTCCGTTGTCGGCTAACTCGAAACGGCCCGGCGACTGTTTGATGGCGTTGGTGAACGCGCCTTTTTCGTGGCCGAATAACTCGGATTCGATCAGTCCCTCCGGAAGCGCGGCGCAGTTTAGTTTTATAAACGGTCCGTCCTTGCGCGGCGAATTGTAATGTATGGCGCGGGCGATTAGCTCTTTTCCAGTGCCCGACTCTCCCCTAATCAATATTGTCGAGCGCGACTTCGCGGCGGAAGCCAAATCTTCCAGAACCGAGAGCAGCGATTTGTCGGAGCCGACAATCGTGCCGAGATTGTAGCGGCTGCGGATTTCATTGCGCAGAATGCGATTTTCGAAAACGAGCTGACGATGGTCGAGCGCTTTATTGAGCGAAAGCTCAAGCTCGTCCGGCAACACCGGCTTGAGGATATAGTCGAATGCGCCAAGCTTCATGGCTTCGACAGCGTCCTTGACAGTGCCATGCGCGGTGATCATCATCACAACCGTATCGGGGGATTCTGCTTTGATTTTCTGGAGCAACTCGATGCCGCTCATATTCGGCATTTTGACATCGGATAATATCACGTCGAATTCGATAGTCTGAATCAGTTCCAGAGCGGCTGCTGCCGATGAGGCGGTTTGGACATCGTGTCCAAGTTTGGTCAGGACGGCTTCGAAGAACTCATTGACGAGTGCTTCGTCGTCGACGACCAGAATCGATCGTTTACTGCTCATATTGGTTACCTCAAGGGCAGCTCGATCGTGAACGTCGAGCCGTGGTCGGGGTTATTGGCGACAAGAATGGCGCCGCGATGGGCGTCGATAACTTTGCGCACCAAAGCCAGACCGAGGCCGGTGCCGCCGTCGCGCGTAGTAAAGAACGGAGTAAATATCTTGTCTTTGATCTTCTCGGGTATACCCACGCCTTGGTCGGAAATGCAAATCGCGATGCACTCGTCGTGCTGTGCCAGCGTGACACTGACCTTGCCGCCTTCGGGCATTGCCTCTTCGGCGTTCTTGAGCAAATTGATCAGTGCACCCGTGAGATTCTCCCGGTCGATATAACCTTGAATTGGCGTATCGGGCAGTTCGAGATTTACGATCGTGCGCGAAGCGCGGGCATTGAGGTCGACCTTGAAGAAATCGACGGTCTCATGCAGCAAGGAGTTCAATTCGGTCGCAGTCGGTTCATGGCGCAGTTCACGCGCGTATTCGAGCAGCGATGTCACCGAACGGTTGAGTTTTTCGACGCCGGTAATGATTTTGTCGACATAGCTGATATTAGCGTGATTGTCGCCCAATTCGCGCTTGAGAAGCGCAGCAAAACCGGCAATGCCCGAAAGCGGATTGCGTACTTCGTGTGCTACGACGGCAGCAACTTCACCCAGCGCAGCAAGGCTGCGGACGCGGGCAATCTCGTCCTCCATGCGGCGGAGTTCGCTCAAGTCGACGAAGACTTCAAGCGCGCCGACAGTGTTGCCTTCAGCATCTTTCATGCAAGATGACGAGACAGAAATCGGAACGTATTCGTTGGGCGCCACTTGAGCTTGCTTTTCGACGAGGCGGTAAGGCTTCTTCCCTTCCAGCAGATCGGTCAGCGGTTTCTTCACTGCAAGTGAAGTGCCGAGAATCGTGCGGTAGTCTTTCCCAATAACCTGATTTGGTTTGACACGCAGAATCTCGCAGCCGGCTTTGTTGATCATATTGATGCGGCCGTTCAGATCGATCGTGATGACGCCGGAGGTCAGGGATTCGAGAATGTTTTGAACGAAATTGCGCGTCTGAATATTTTGCGCGAGACTGACGACGAGCTTCTCGTTGGTGAGCGTCAATTCGTCGGCAAGTGTCTGATGCCGGGACTGCAGCGAGGCATAGGATTCATTTAGTTGCTTGATCGTATTATTGAAGCTGGCAAAAGTCTGGTTAAAGACTGCAAGCTGGTTTTCGCTCAGCTGCGGCTGTGAGTTATTCGCTGGTTCCTGCATAAGCTGCAGGATAGCAAGAAAGGGGTCAGTTATTCAACAAAAACATTGGGTCGGCAAATGCGACAGTTAGGCTTTGCCGCTGACACGCAACACCTGCTGGATTTTGTCGCAGAGGGTTTCCGGAGTAAACGGCTTGACGATATAGTTGGTGACGCCGGCTTTCATGGCTTCGATGATGTCTTCCTTGACCGAGCGGCTGGTGACCATCAATACGGGGACATTACGAAATTCTTCGTCGCAGCGCAGATGACTGACGAACGTGAGGCCGTCCATTTCCGGCATATTCCAGTCAGTAATGATCAGGCCGAAATTATCGACCTTCATCTTGGCGAGAGCATCTTTGCCGTCGGTGGCTTCAGAGACATCGCTGAATCCGGCGCGGCGCAAGGTATTGACAATAATCCGGCGCATTGTGGGCGAGTTGTCCACGGCAAGAATTTTGATGTCAGCCACGGTTTGCCTCCGTGCCCGACTCTAAGCGGCCTGCGTAATGGTGTCCAAGTGCCATAGTTGCGTAATCCGTTTCCTTCTTGCCCGATTTTGTCAAGTTTGCGTTGCGACCATTGGTGCCGGTACGGTTTGAGCCGCAGCGGCAGTTTCGCCGTGGCCGGAAATCACCAGGCGGCGCGAATTGCGTTTCGCGGTACCGGCGGCTTTGGCTTCATACTCTGTTAAGCGTTCGCGCAGTCCGCGAATTTCGCCCTTGCGCGCCGTGTCGGCGCAGGCGCCGGCGATGATGCTCTTGATCTCGCGGACGCGGAATGGTTTGAGAATGCAGTCGTAGATGCCGAGGCGCATCGCGGCGATGATATCGTCGAGAGTTGCGTGTCCGGTCATCAGGACGACGGCCAGATCGGGGCAGCGGTCTTTGAGCGACTTGACCAGTTCGAGGCCGCTGCAGTCGCGCATGTGCAGATCAACAATGGCTGCGTCGTAATCCTCGGACTCGATCAAAACGGACATTTCCCTTGCAGAGGCGGCGGCTCGAACCGAGTAGCCGAATTGCGAGCACATTTCCTGAATCAGTTCGCGAACAAGCGCTTCATCGTCCACTACTAACAATTTGCCGGGCATAGCTCAAAACTCACACTGTTACTTTCTTTTCGTGATGGTATTCGTCTGAAGCCGCTTTCACAGTGGCGAACAGGCGGTTGATATTAAACGGCTTGATGATGTAGTCATAGACCCGCTTGCGCAGGGCCTCGACGGCAGATTCAACCGACGGATAGCCGGTCATAACGATGATCGGCAAGTCGGGGTGTCCCTGGCGGACTTTGTCAACGAAACTCAAGCCATCTTCGCCCTCCATTTTGATGTCGGTGAGGATGACATCGAAGTCATCGGACTTCTCAAAAAGCTGCATGGCTTCATAGGTATCGTTGGCGGTCTGAATGACGAAATCCTTTGATGCAAAAAAATCGTAGAGTAAGTCGCGGATCAACAGCTCGTCATCGACGATGAGAATCTTGGGCTGATTCATATTAGATAGCCTCCAGTCGATCGATCGCGCTGCTCACGGCGCCGACGACGTCGGGGTTTGAGTCGCGCGCAGATTCCTTGAGGAACGGCAGCGCGCGCTTATCATGCAACCGAGCCAGCGCCTTGGCGGCAGCGACTCGCAGAACATCGTGTTCATTGGAGAGGATTTGGACCAGCCCTTCGACAGCTTCTTTGTTGCCGATCTCGCCGAGTCCGTTGATCGCGTGGTAGCAAACCCAAATGTCTTCGTCCTCAAGCATACCGACTATGCTCTTCCAGGCATCGGGAGCGCCGAGCGCGATGATCGCGTCAATGGCGGCTTTGCGAACCTGCGGCTCATCGTCCTTGAGGAGTGGGCGAACAGAGTCCACCAGCGACGGGTCGGCAGTACGGCCGAGGGACTCGACGGCCGACTTGCGAACTTCCCACTGCGGATGATTGATGGCAGCGAGCAGCGGTTTGAGAGCGCTCGCTTCGCCGATCCAACCCAATGCGCGGGCAGCGATGATTTGTCGCCGAGGATCAGCGTGGTAAAGGTCAGATTGAAATTGCGCAATCGCCTGGTCGCCGCCGCTAAGCACGAGGGCGCCGACGGCAGCGCGACGAACATCGGGATTTGGATCATCGAGTGCAGCCACGAGCTGCGCATGAACAAGTTCGGCGCCAATCCAACCGGTGGCTTTAATAGCGGCAACGCGGACTGAACTGACGGAATCGTTCAACAACGGGATCAAGTCGCGGATGACGTCTTGATTGCCGGCGTGGCCGAGCGCATAGGCGACGCGCTCGCGGACACCGTCGTGCGCATGAATCGCGAACGGCTTGACCACATGCAGGAACCGGCTATCGCTGCTGTTGGAGACAAAATCGAGGAATTCGCAAATGACGCGAACCGGCGCTCCGGATAGGTCGGGAATCGACGCAAAGTTCTGATCGAAATAATTCAACGCGTGATCCGGCGAAGCCGCCAGAGCACCCGGTTGAATAGTTCCGGTGCGAGAACGATTGAGTGCGCCGTCTTCGTGCATCATAGTTTCAACTCTGCACTTACCCGACTATATGACCCGGGCGGTCGGTTGAAGGAACACATCCTGGGCATCAGCTTCGGATGCGAAGATTTCAAAAATATTCGATAGCTGGGTGATCTCAAAAATCTCCTGAACGTAAGAAGCGAGGTTCGACAGCACCAGGCGACCCTTGGCCAGACGAACTTCCTTGAGAATCGAAACCAAGGTTCCGAGTCCGGAACTGTTGATGAAGTCGACTTGGGCAAGATTCAAGATGATGCGATTCTTGCCGCTGGCAACGTGGCGCAAAACATCATCTTTGAGATTTGCGGAGCTGGCAATGTCGAGACGCCCTTTTAGATTCAGTGTAATGAAATCGAGGTGTTCAGTTACGCGAATTTCCATTAGATCCTCCATCAGCGTTAGGAAACGGACGCCCGTGGAAGCGGTCTTGCCTGCCGATGCCAAATCATCTTCACAAGCAGACCACCGCCAACTTTTTCCGCTACTTCCACTTTATCGGCAAATTTCGTTATGATAGCCACACCCCGACCGGAAGTTTCTTCCGAGGGGATAGAATTTACTGCGAGATTCAGGTCAATATCGCGGACCTTGCCGGCGCCCTGGTCGCCGATTTCGACCCAAAACGACTCCGCATCCCAGGCAAACGTCATTTCCACCTGACGGCCAGGATCGGCCTGATTTCCGTGGAAAAACGCATTGGTGAAGGCCTCCGAAACGCAGACCGCGAAACGGAACTTCTCTTCCCCTTCCAGCCCGATTTCTTCCACGATTTCGGCAATAATCGGGTAAAGGCGCGAAAACTGCTCTTTCGCCGAGGCGATGACGAAACGGCGGCGTTCGGTCATAGAATCTCCACGACAAGAACGGTCGTATCGTCGATTTGAGTATTTGCAGATCCGGCGCGGAAATCCTCGACTTCGCGGAGAAGATCCCGATTCAATGCCGAGTTATCCATGACATGATTACGGACGAGGAAATCGCGAACACGTTGGCGGCCAAACAATTCTGCCGCATCGTTTTCGCTTTCGCTGACGCCGTCGGTATAGAAAAGCACCTTATCGCCGGCGCCGATGTTTACAGTTTCACAGCGATAGTCGAAATCGGGGAATTGGCCGATCAACGTCCCGCCAGTGCGCCATTCGGTGACTGATTTATCTGTGCTGCGAAAATGGAGCGGCGGCAGGTGGCCGGCGTTGACATACGTGCATGTCATTTGGTTCAAATTGAAATAGCAGTAAGCGAGCGACAAAAACATGTTCTTCGAGTGCAGCACTTGCTCGCAGAGGAAGGTGTTCATACCCGTGATCAGCTTGTCGAGCGGGAGGTTCTTGCCGGCTTCCATGCGAAATACCGACCGGACCGCCGCCATCATCAAGGCTGCCGGAACGCCTTTGTTGCTGACGTCCCCTACCGTGACGACGAATTCGTTTTCGCCGAGCGGGATGATGTCGAAATAATCGCCGCCGACGTGGCCGGCGGGTATGTAGGCGGCCTCGATACGCGCCTTGGCGAATGTTGCCGAGGCTTGCGGGAGCAAGGTCTGCTGTACTGTGCGGGCGACTTCCAACTCCTGTTCGAGCTTCTGGCTGCGGAGTTTCGATTTCATCAATTCGGCATTTTCAATTGCAACGGCGGCGAAACGCACGAGCATCTCGACGCGCAATTTGTCGTCCTCGGAAAATCCCGGCTCGCTGGCTTTGTTGATTATCACCAAAACACCGATGGGTGTATTGCGGGAAATGAGCGGCGCGACGACTATGCTCTCGATGCGAACGGTGTCTGCGGAGTGATGAGGAACGCTGTTGAGCATGGCGATCTCGCCAGACTGGATAACCCATTCGACGATTTCGGCGCCGTCAGGCATGCGGATTTCTGCAATAGTGCGATGCTCGACACCCCAGGAAACGCGGGTTTCGAGCTTGTCTTCGTTCTTGAGAATTATGCAGCCGACTTCCCCACCGGCAGTGCGAATTGCCATTTCCATGATCGCGGCGAGGACGCTTTCGAGGTCGAGGATCGAGGTGATCATCAGGCCCATGCGAGCGACATCCTCAAGCTGTGCGTTTTGATCAGCGAGCTTTAGCTCGAGATCGTAAAGGCGGCGTTCGTAGATTGCGAGATGGTCAGAAGGTAACGAGAGCATGGTATCCTGTTCCGGGCGCCAGAATGTGTAAGTATTGACCGCAGGCGATGTTAGGTCGTCCGGCCCTGTTGTTGGTATCGGCTGTGGTGGAGAAAACTTAATTTTGACCTCATGACACGTTGGTGACAAAAGAGAGAGTTAAAAAGGGTTGTATCTAGCGTACAGAATGCACTGTCAGGAATTGGCGGTGCGCCAATCGCCAAAACTCGTTGCGATAAATGATTTTAACTTGACAGAATTGAGATTCGGGCGTATCATATTTATGGAATTAATGGCGACCAAAACATCGCTAATTTGTCTATTTAGTTGCACTTCGTATGCTGGACTGCGAGCCTGAATATTACCCTCACAAACAGGCAAACGGCGGCGAAAGAGTTACGGCGAAGTCTAACCTTGACGACCCAAATATCGAAAAGAATGAAGAGTACCCGTCCGAGCATTGTTCGGGTCTTTTTTATGAATACACCTTCGGAGGAAAAATGCCACGCTTTCTAATGCTTTTGCTTGCGCTCATGCTCTCGAGCGGCGAGTTGTTCGCGCAGGCGAAAACTTATGATTACAAAAATCTGACCGCGGATGACATCCAGGAACTAAAGGAAGCGAGACACGCTTTCTACACGGCCAAGTCGCAGGGCAAGACCGAAGAGATTCGCCAGTCGTTGCTACAAGAAAAGATGTTTATGGACGGCAACCAGGCGAACTATGACGTCAAATATTACGGCATCAACATCAAGCTCAATTTTACCGGTACTAACATTGTTTCGCGCATCGACTATAAGATCAAGTCAAATGTGGCGAATTTGAACGCCGTTGATTTGAACCTGACGAACCAGCTGACCGTGGATTCGATTCGTTTCGGCGCCACGCCGGCGGCTTTCAGCCACACCGCGAACTTGTTGAGCATCACGACGCCGTCACCGATCGGCATGAATGTTGAGTTCAGCATGTCGGTTTACTATCACGGCACGCCGTTGTTCGACGGGCAGCAAGGCATGGGATTTGGAACGGTATCGGGACAGTCGATGTGCTGGACGAATTGCGAGCCGTTTGGTTCGCGTTATTGGTGGCCGTGCAAGGACTATCCGCTCGACAAGCCGGATTCGATCGATTTGTATATCGACTATCCGAACACCTACAAGACGATGTCGAACGGCGCGATTATCTCCGACGTCGCCAACGGTGCGGGCCGGAAGTTGATTCATTTCAAGCATAACTACCCGATTGCGACTTACCTCGTGGCGATCACTTGTTCGAATTTTACTTCGTCGATTCAGACCTGGAATTACGGACCCTATTCGATGCCGGTTTACAGCTACACTCTGAACAATGCGGCGAAGAACTCCTTCGAAACCTGGATGCTGCCGGTGCTGACCGAATTGTCCAACAAATGGGGTACGTATCCGTTTGCGACTGAAAAAGCCGGCAACGCGCATTATGGTTGGGGCGGCGCAATGGAGCATCAGACGACATCGTTCTACAATCCGACTTTCTACAATGATTGGGTGATTGCGCACGAGACGGGCCACCAGTGGTTCGGCGATATGATCACCTGCAATACCTTCAATCACATTTGGCTGAACGAAGGATTTGCTTCCTACAGCGAGGCATTGTTCTTCGAGGCTGAATACGGTTTTGCTACCTACAAGAGCTATATGCAAACGCAGCGCTTCCTCGGCAGCGGAACCGTGTTCGTGGAAAATCTCCTCACCGACGATATCTTCGATAACAATCTGACCTACGACAAGGGATCGTGGGTTGTGCACATGCTGCGCGGCGTAGTCGGCGACAGTGTGTTCTTTAACGGCATCATGAAAGATTACTATAATTCACCTTACAAATACGGTTCAGCGACGACGGAGAATTTCTCGGCGATTGCTTCCAATGCCGCCGGAACCGACTTGTCGTGGTTCTTCAATGAGTGGATTTACGGCGATGGCAGTCCAGCTTACGAAATCTCGTATGAATGTACGCCGGATGAAGTCAGCGGTTATCGACTGGTGTATTTGATTCAGCAAGTTCAGGGCGGGACGCATTTCAAGATGCCGATTCGCACGCGTTTTGTTACGACAGCCGGTGTGAAAGATACAGTTATTTGGAACGAAGGCGTGGCGCAGGTTTATGATCTGCATTTTGCGGATTCGGTGACCAGCGTGATTTTTGACAGCGACCAGTGGATACTGCGCACAGTTTTGACCAAGCCGCTGCAATTGACGATCGTGACGACGGTATTGCCGGACGGTTACAACACAGTTCCCTACAGTGTCGGACTTGAGGCAATTGCCGGTGTACCGCCCTACCATTGGACTTTCCTCGGCGGCGACTTGCCGTTTGGATTGGATTTCGAGGGCGACACAGTCGGCGTGATTTCGGGAGTTCCGAGTTTCCCGGCGACATATTACTTCACGATACAGGTCCAAGATTCTGATTCGCCGCCGGCTGTGCAGGAACATAGCTATGCTTTGGAGATTGGCGCAGCTCCGGTTGGCGTTGACGGCGACGCCGACGGGAATGGTATTATCACGATTTCGGATGCGGTGTACTTGATCAATTACATCTTTGCCGGCGGTCCGGCACCGAGCCCGTTGTCGAAGGGCGACGCCGATTGCAACGGCATCATTACGATTTCGGATGCAGTGTACTTGATCAACTACATCTTTGCCGGCGGGCCGGCACCGAACTGCCCGTAGCGGTTCGAACAAAGTTGGAGATTGCGACACGGGTTATGAAAGTAGCCCGTGTTTTTTTTGCTCGGTGGCAAATTTCGGCCCACAAATAGTAATCGGCGATCAGGTGAAGTTAGACCGCCGAGTTACTGAAGAGGAGGCAGGATGGGGGATCGTGATCTTTGCAGTCGGAAGCGGCTATGACCAATCGACCGCAAAACCTCCCTCTTCGGGTTTGCGCTCGATTATTCCGCGTCCGGCGACGAGCGATTTGATAGTTTTGCTTAGCCCATGAAAATCGGATGGCGTGACGACACAGCTGTCTGCGAGCCAGGTGAAGAAATCATTCCAATAGCTGAAGTAGTCGCACGACAGCAATACCGAGACATGGGGCTTGAATTGAGAAAGATAGTCGAGGAGGCGGCGGGTTTCGTCATTGGGTCGTTCAGAGTTGAGGATTACGAGGTCGACCGAACCTTGCTTCTCCATAAAGTTCGTGACGCCGTCCTCGCTGGCGACGGCGATTGAATTGAAGCCGTCTTCCTTGAGGACTTCGGCGCACTCCATCCGGAAGGCGTCGTCGTGGCTTAGGATCAAAACACTAAGCATTGTTTCACACTCCCTGTGCACCCCAATAGAATTGGAGTCCCATGCGGGACAAAAATTGATAATTTCAAATGTGCGTGAACTACTGGTCGAGGCGAACTCCGGTAGGAATAGCGCTGGAGTCCCCGACAACTTGGCCAATTAAGCAACTTTGTGCTTTCAAGGTTTATACGCGCGAGCAGGAAAAGTGGTTTATAAATTCGAAAAAAACTGTCCTTATTTCTGACTTTTTTAGAGCGACAATCTTCGAGTGAGTGTCATTGACCATTTTCGCATTCCGACAACCGCCGCCGGAGGAATTCCCTTTCGGCCGGACTGGGCGCCAATTCGATTGCGCGCCGGAAATGCGGGATAGCAGCTGCCCGGTCGCCAGTCTGAACTTGTAGGTCCGCAACGGTAGCGTGATAGAGATAATATTTCTGGACTTGGCCCGTTTCCGGCGGAAGTTCGCGAAGAGCGGCACGGGGACCATTGACTTTCGCGAAAGCGACTGCACGATTGAGCCGTACCAGATCGTCTGGAAACAGCTCAAGTAGTTGGTCGTAATAGAACAGAATCTGACTCCAGTCGGTATCGGCATAGCTTGGTGCAGCGGCGTGGCATGCGGCGATGCCTGCTTCAAGGTGGTAGCGGCTGATGACGCTTCCGCTCGCGGCTTGGTCCAAGTATCCGAGACCTTCGCTGATAAGACTCTGATCCCAGAGCAAGCGGTTTTGATTTTCGAGTAGCAAGAGTTCGTGGCAGAATCCGACCCGGGACGATAGACGGGCCGATTGGATGCAAATCAGCGCTGCCAGTGCGAAGACGCGGGGATTGGCGATGCGCAAATCGCTCGTAAGCAGCCGTGCCAGGCGAAGGGACTCGGCGCACAATTCGTAGCGGACAAGATCGGCATGCCCGTGGGATGAGTAACCTTCGTTGAAGAGCAGATAGATTACCTCCAAGAGCGATTCAAGACGGGCGGGCAATAGGTCGGCAGTTGAATTGCCCTCCAACGGAGGATGTGCCGTTAGCCTGGCTTTGGCACGATAGATGCGTTTGGCAATCGTGTCTTCGGAGGAAAGAAACGCAGCGGCGATTTCTCGCGTGCTGAAACCGCAGGCGAGTTGAAGCGTCAATGCGACTCTGGCGTCTGAAGGAAGCATCGGATCGCAACAGTGCAAGATCAGGCGCAGGAACTCATTCGCGATTTCGCTGCGAAAGGCCGGTTCGGTTGGTGCACTATTCGAAGTCAGGACGATTCCTGTGTCCAGCGGTGATGCGAGTTCGTTGCGGCGACTTTCGGAGCGCAGCGAATCGAGCAGTCGGTTGCGCGCCACAGTGTGGAGCCACGCCTCCGGACTTGCCGGAATGCCGCGCGTCGGCCAGGACTTGAGCGCGGCAAGCAGCGCCTCTTGTGTAGCATCTTCGATTTGGTCCAGCCGCTCGAAGCCAAATCGGCGAGTCATTGCTGCGATGAGTCGTCCCCACTGGTGGCGAAACAAATGCTCGACTAGTTGATTGGCATCTTGCAATGAGCCGCTCTCCCCTATCGTGACTAGGTGTAGTCGCTGATTTGGCGGACTTCGACCCAGCCGCCGTTGGCAAGGTTGGGACTCGACTTGGCGATGGCAACCGCGGCGTCGTAGTTGGCAGCTTCGATCAGGAAGTAGCCGCCGACGGCGTCTTTGGTTTCCACAAACGGACCGTCGATAAGGCGGCCATTGTCCGCGGAAACGACCCGGCCGTTGGGTTGGAGTTCGTCTCCGGCTTTGAATGAGCCGTTTTGGCGAAGTTCGCGAACCCAGGCGATGTACTTCTGAACGATCTGCTGCATCTCTTCGGGTGATTTGCGATCGGCCTCTCCCCCGCGGAACAGTAGCATGAAATCAGGCATGGTTCTTTCCTTTCATCAGTATGGTAAATGCACATGGCGAATTAGTCAATGGCTGTTGGTCAGGACGAGGAGATTACCGTCCGGGTCGAAGGCTACGCATTGGATTGCGCCGGATTGCGACTTCGAAGGTTTGAGCTGTAGCTGTTTTGCGATTGCGTCGAAGTTGCTGACTTCAATCACGACCGACGTTCCGGTTTCATTGAGTGTGCGTTTCGTCGCGGCAGTATTGCTGCCTTCATGGAGGATCATTTCAATGCCCATACTCTTGATTGGCACTACTGGCGGGTAGTACTTTTCGGTCAATGGGGAGAAGCCAAGTTTTTCGAAATAGAAATCGCGTGAGCGTTTCATGTCGGTTACTTGAATCCCCAAGTTGAAGACAGTCGGGCGCGACAGGTCGCCAAAATCGAAATTCGGCTGGATGAGATGAAGCATGTTGCCGGCCGGGTCGAGAACGCGGTAGTAAGTGCCGATTTGTGCCGGTTGCGGTGCAGTGTCCAATACGACGTAACCAGACTTGCGGGCGAGAGCGGCAAACTGTTCGATGTCGGCAACCATGACGTTGAGATTGACATGGGCGCTTCCGGATGGCACTTGCGCTGCCCGTTTTGCGACTCGCTTGAGGCGAATTTCGACGCCGTTTTGCAAAAGCGTGATCTCGCCCGGTGTCTCGCTCGGGCCGGAATTTTGAAACTGCAGAAAGTCGCAATAGAAGCGCTCGGCGGCTGCCAAGTCATCGACGCGGATTTCGAGGGCGCGAACGCCGGGTGGATCCACGGCAAGTGCATGCTGCGACGGGGCAATGAGGCATAGTAACAGCGCGATTAGTAATGACGCGATATTCATTTTCTGGTCCTTTCAAGTTATGTCTCAACTACATGACGATTGAGCCCGGCAGCGGCGGACAAGAACCTGAAAAAAACATTGAGTGCGAACGTAGACGGCAAGGGTCTTGCATATCTATGTTCCGAGTTTTGAGAGTATTGAAAACACTTCAATCCGGGAAAGGAGTGTAAAGCTAATGAAGACAAAGACCTTGCGAGCAAGAGCACCTGCGCAGGATCTTTGCCGGTCGTACGAGCAGGTGCAATAACTTACACATTTCTTCCGAGGTCATGCGCCGGCTAGCGGAATTGAACCTGATAAGACAATAGGCGCATCAAACAAAAAAGACCGCAGTGAGTGTCTACTGCGGTCTTTTGTTTGTGTGCACTTAAGCACATTGCGCCTACAGGTTGGCGATAACGGGAGCGCGGGCTGACAGGGATCCCGCGAGTCCGCTATTTTCTTTTTCTGATCGAGCCGCTGCCGTTCACGCTGCTGTGCACGTTTTCCGGCTTGCCGATGTACAGGATATCGCCGCTGCCGTTGATTTCGCCCTCAAGCATTTCGACGGCGTTGACCTCGGCGGAACCGCTGCCATTGATGACGACGGTGACTTCGTTGGCGATCAGCTCATCGGTGCGGACATCGCCGGAACCGTTGATTTCGATCTCAAGTTGATCGGTTTTGCCGGTCGCGGTCAGTTCGCCGGATCCGGAGATAATGGCGCGGAAGCGTTTCGAAGCGATGTTAACGATATCAATAGTTCCGGAGCCCTCGGAATTGACCAAGTCAAGCTCGGGAACGGTGATGACGACCTGGACATCGTTACGGGTCGAGAAAGATTCGTCGGTGTCGATCGTGAGCGTCTTGCCATCGGACTCGGTGCGCACGAAATCAATCAGGTTATCATCAAAGGTGATCGTGATTGATTGTGCTTTGCCGACCTCGACTTTGAGGTCGATGCCGAGATTGGTTTCGATGCGCTGGAACGGCTCGGTGGTACGCGTCTGGGTAGTCAGATCGCCGCTGCCCTTGGTCATGGTGCTGTTGTTGTGAATGCGGTGATATTGATTACTCTTTGCGAAGAGATGAGCAGGTCCATGGACGAGCACAACGCCGAGCGCAGCTATTAGCATCAGTTTGACGATAGTCATTCGAATACTCCCGTGTTAAAGCGATTTGCTTTCACTTACGAGAAATGCGAAGAAAAGGTTGCAGTTTTGCGCGGAAAAATCGGCGGCAGCTATTTTAGCCCGACGACGATGAAGTAGAGGATCACGTAGCGAACGGTTCGAGTTGAGTACGCCCAAAGGGCGAAGCGCAGAAACGGGATACGGACGACACCGGCATAGAGTGTAATCGGGTCGCCGACAACCGGGAGCCAGGAAGCCAGCAAGAACCAGATGCCATACTTCTTCTGTTTGAGCGAGAATTCCCTCAAGCGCGCCGGGTCGAGTTTGAAGAAGCGTTCGACAAACCAACCCGTCCCGTAGCGGCCAAGCAGGTAGTTGACTGTAACGCCGGCACAATTTCCGAGACTGGCAATCAGGATAGCCAGGACCGGCGAGTGGCCCATCCAGACAAAGCTGGCAAAGACAATTTCCGAAGAAAATGGTATGAGTGTCGCGGAGATGAAGCACACGAACAATAGAAACAAATAGGTGTTCATGCAGGGATGTTTGATCTCGATCAGCGTCGCACTGCGACGATTCGGCTATTTCAAGTTAGCGACAAATTCAAGTGAGACGGGACAATGGTCGGAACCCATGACATCCGGGTGGACGCCGGCGCCCTTGACACGGTCGGCGATGTTTTGCGACACGAAAAAGTAGTCGATGCGCCAGCCGACGTTACGTTCGCGGGCTCGGGTCATGACATCCCACCAGGTGTAGTGACCGGGTTCCTGATTGAAGAGCCGGAAGGTGTCAACGAAACCGGCCTCGAAAAAACGATCCATCCAAGCGCGTTCTTCCGGCATGAAACCGGAGACTTTGACATTTTCCTTGGGGCGCGCAAGGTCGATTTCCTTGTGGGCGGTGTTAACATCGCCGCAAACGATGACGCCCTTCCCTTTCCCGATAAGCGACTCGACGTGGGATTGGAAAGCTTCGTAGAAGTCGAGCTTGTATTGCAGACGCTCTTTCGAAGCTTTACCGTTCGGGAAATAGACATTGAAGAGCGTGAAGTCATCAAACTCGGTGGCGACGATACGGCCTTCGTCATCGTACTGGGGCAAGCCCATGCCGGTAACGATGGTCTTGGGTTTGTGGCGCGTGTAAATGACAACGCCGGAGTAACCCTTCTTGACAGTTGACGACGAGAAGAAAGAATGATAGCCGTCGACTTGGGTCAAGGAGACATCGAGTTGCTCGGGAGAAGCTTTGGTTTCCTGGAGGCAGACGATGTCGGCGGAGGTCGCTTTGAACCAATCGAGGAAGCCCTTCTTGGCGGCCGCGCGAATGCCGTTGACATTCCATGAGACAAGTTTGATCGGTTTCATCGTGGAGCCAATATTATGGAATTTCGTATTCGGGCAAGCGATTTCTTAATTCAGGGAAACAACGCGGAATAGATTAAGCGCCGACTTGTCGACCGCGAATTTGTCCATGCGGTAGGAATCGACGATTTCGCCGCCTGCGCCGATGAAATCGACGACAATGTTATGGGTGCCGGGCTCAAGTTCGAAGTCGCCAACGTAAATGTAGCTGGGCAGAAGCCGGGAGCAACGCAGGTCGGCATTTTCGAGAATGTCGGTGCCGACATCGACGGCAGCTTTGAGCAGCCAAGCGCCGAAATTGTCCTCGTTCTTCTCATCGATATCTTCTTTCAACTTGTGGGCAGCAAGGCCCTTCGCCAAAGCGCGGGCGACGGTGCGGACATAGGTGAGAGTCTTTTTAGGTTCGAAGACTTCTGCGGCGACGCGATTGATATTTTCGATCATCTGCAGATCGCCGACGTGGTGGCCATCCGCCGAGACACGGATTGAAGCGACCTGGCTTTGTCCGGGACTAATGGTGGGAATTGCGAACTTGAAATAGTAATCTTCGGAGATCGGCAAAAAGAAGTGGCCGTACTCGGTGCTGTTCTTGTCGGCGCCGTCATACATAATTTGGACAAGATTCAATTGGCGGTCGGTGCGGACGCGCAGCTTGAGGTCATTCTTGACAGGCGAGGTTCCGGTCATTGCGACTACGGAGAGGATGGCTTTGCCTTCGCAGGTATACTTGACCTCGGGTGCATTGAAGTCATAAATCTGCGGCTGGGTGGTGAATGCCTCGCGGAACAAATCGTAGTCGATGCGCGCATCGTCGAGTTTGCCTTCGGAGGCGTACATGTGCATGCTTAGATAGCGGGCGAAGGCGCTATTGCTGTAGCGCAGTGGTTGGATGTCATAAGGCAAATCAGCTTGCGTCGTGTCGTTCTTGGCGGCACTCCGGAAGGACTGGGCGGCATCGAAATATTTCTGTTCAAGACCTTGCAGTTTCAAGTTAGCGCGGCGGACTTCAACAAAGGCGTCTTCATTGCGGCTAAGTTCAATGTAGTCGAGTGCCTTGAAGATGTTGGTGTAGAGGATTTCGTGGTCTTCTCCGGCGTACTCGAGCACATTGTCATTGAGCATCAACGAAGCGGCGGCGCGGCTAATGCTCTTGGTGAAGAGTTCCCCGGCGGCGATCTCGGCTTGATTGAGGCGATCGATGCTTACGGCAAAACTGTCAGCGTAGTGATGAGCAAGCCCGGCATCGAGATAATACAGGAATCGATCTTTGTCGGGATACTTCCCTTCCGAGTGAGCTTTCTCGATTGTCGCTGCGGCCGCCTGATAGTTTCCGGTGCGAAGGCTCTCCTGAATCGGCTCGTAAAATTTGGTTTGGGTTGCAAGCGACGAGCAGCCGCTGACGAGCAGAATTGATACGAGAAGAAGCAGAGCCGCGCCAAGGCGGCCCTGCCGAATTTTAGGTACTACCACTTCGTCTTGCCCTGCGAGATACCTTTCTTGATTTTCTTGGTACCGATCCAGACCTTGACGTTGGTTTCAACATTAATCAATTCGAGGTCGGTCTGGTAGAACATGGTCGATTTGCCGCCTTCCTGGTCGGTGATTGATTTCACCGAACCGAGGAGGATGAAGTCGGCGCCGGTTTCTTCGCGGAGCTTTTTGCGGGTTTCGGCGGAAGCCCAGTCGATTTGGTCCTGGCGTTCCGAGCGGACATCGCCGCGTTGATCAGGACTAGCAACGAAAGTGACTTTGCCGGAGTTGATCAGCTCGCGTTCGAAGTCGGTAGTGAAAGTCTCGGTGTCGATGTGTTCGGAAGTATTGTTGCGGATGCGTCCGACCGTCACGACCGGTTTCTTGGCCTTGGAGGTCGTAAACTCGCCGAGCCACGGGCGCTCGGTGCAATCCTTGATCATTTCTTCGGCGACAAGGCGGGCATCAGTGTCGTTCCAGTTACCGCTTAGGTCGGTGGTGGTGTTGGTGTCGATACGCTGAACTTGTTTTCCGCCGGAACTGCAGCCGAATGCAAGCAACGCGATCGCGAGTAATGCGAAGATAATTCCCTTCATTGACTTCTCCTTATAGTGAACAATTAGTCATCAAGATTCATTCAATGAAAAATATCAACTCTTGATACGCTGCGCAATAGAATCGGAACGATAATTTTTTCTGAAGTGACGGAGCTACGCTCTTGAGGAATTCGCCAACTCGGCAATTTGACTGGAGTCAAAGCGGTGGACGCCGGTGAGGTTTTGATTTGCGGCGATGCACATTGCTTTAGCAAGGTCGGTGGTCTTGACGGCGCGGTATCTGCGCCACTTCCCTACCAAGATAAATGCGATGGCGTGCGAGAAGATTACGCCAAGTTCTTCGCGGAGGCGTCGTTCTTCGCGCTTCCCGTCGAGCATGGCTGGACGGAAAAATAACTGCGACTTGAACGGAAGCGCAGCGAGCGCGTTTTCAAGGTCGCCTTTGACTTTGAGATAGAATACCGATGAGTCGGCATTTGCGCCGACCGCAGATACGAGAATGAATTGACGGGTGCCATTCTTGACGGCGATTTGCGCAACAGAAAGCGGATACTTGTAATCTATTTTTCGGAAGGCTTCTTTCGATCCTGCATGACGAATGGTAGTGCCGAGAGCGCAGAAAATGTCGTCGGCCCTAATTTGCGATTCTAATGGTCCGAGATTGTCGAAGTCGACGACGAGATTACGGAGTTTCGCGTGAGTGACTTTTAGCGGACGCCGGGTGAGCGCGAGGACTTGCGAGTACTCAACAGAGGCGAGTAGCGCTTCGAGGCAAGACTTTCCGGTGAGACCGGTGGCGCCGAGGATGAGAGCAGTTTTCTGTTGCACGGGTACGAGTTAACTCGACAAAGTGGTCATAATTGATCGGAATTAAAGATCGTCGAATTGGGGAAAGCAAGACATTTATTTTTTCGATGCAATATTTATGTTATTTCTGTTGTCAAACTCTATAAACAGGGGTTCATTAAGTGTATAATTAAGTCTGGACTAATATCGAGTCCGACGGTTGAGTTACACGCGAGCAGCGGGCGACAGAGCCCTTTGAGACCGGCGATCTTGGTTGCTATGCGAGTTGCGCTAGAAAATCACATTTATTTTGGAGTATTGCATGACATCAAACGCGCCAGCAGACAAGACGCCTCAACAAGATTTTCGCCTTCAGAAGATAGTAGCCCGCCATCAGAAGCCAAGCCGGCTTCGCAGCATCTGGCAATTGGTCAATTCGATTGGTCCGTACCTGGGACTGATCGTAGCGATGTATTATTCGCTTGAGATCAGTTACTGGCTGACGCTGGGATTGGCAGTGATTGCCGCGGGATTCTTGATTCGCACCTTCATCATATTTCACGATTGCGGCCACGGGTCGTTTTTTAAATCCAAAAAGGCGATGAATTTCTGGGGTGCCGTCACCGGCGTGATTACTTTTACTCCTTTCTATTCGTGGAGCATGCGGCATGCGATCCACCATGCGACCTCGGGCGATCTCGATCAGCGCGGCGTCGGCGATGTGTGGACGATGACCGTGAAGGAATATCTGGAAGCCTCACCGATGAAGAAGTTCAAATATCGCTTCTACCGTCATCCGCTGGGAATGTTTGTGCTGGGACCGCTTCAGGTGTTATTGATCCAGAACCGCCGCGTACCCAAGGATGCAACACCGCGCGAACGCCGCAGTATATTGCTGACGGATTTGGCGCTGGCAGTGATTGTCACGACGGCGGCACTGACCGTTGGAATCAAGACGTACTTGATGATTCAGATTCCGATCATATTGTTGGGCTTGTCGCTGGGCATTTGGCTGTTTTATGTGCAGCATCAGTTCGAGGGTGTTTACTGGGAACGGACCGAGAACTGGGATTATGTGACGGCATCTTTGGACGGAAGTTCTTATTACAAATTGCCACGCGTGATCCAGTGGTTTACCGGCAATATTGGATTTCACCATATTCACCATCTCAATGAGCGCATCCCGAATTACAATTTGCAGCGTTGTCATGCGGCGATTGAAGAACTTCGGCCGATTCCGACAATTACATTTTGGAAGAGTCTAAAGGCCGTGAACTATCGTCTTTGGGATGAGGACAATCGCAAGCTGGTGGGATTCGGCCACCTGCGCAGTTTAGAAACGACGAATTAAACAGTTGTTATCTTACAGAGTATGCGGAGGTAATGATGTTAAGGAATTTTGATCCAAACAAGCCGAGTGATGTGCGGCAGTTTTCGCAGGAGATTGCGCGATTGACCGCGAGCGGTCCGGTCGGCGCGGCGCAAGCGGAACGGCACATTCAAGACTTGGCGAGGACGCCTGAAGGCAAACTGTTGCTGCAGCGCGCCCGGCTCTCGGCACAAGTTAACGCGGAAGCATTCGGGATCAGCTTCAAGAACATGAAGGTTCACTCTGACGCCAATGCCGACAATTTCGGCAAAGCGGTATCTGCGCAGGCGTTCGCAACCGGGCAAGAGATCTTCTTTTCGGAAGGACAGACTGGGGCGAAGTCATCGGGTGCTGCCGAGGTGCTGGCTCATGAATTAACGCACGTGGTTCAGCAATCAGCCGCTGCCGGGAAGAAATAGGCTGGGTATATTCCGGTTAGCTTAATCAACTAGTACAAATGAAAACGCCGCCATGAGAGTGACTCGTGGCGGCGTTGCTGTTTGAAGTACTACTTCACTTGAGCGACAGTCTTGCTGCAGCCGGTTGCTGCAACTTTGTCACAAGGCGCCGAGCACGGCGTCGGGCAGTCAGCACTAGTATACGATGCTGCCTGAACTGACGAGGCCTTGCAGGCTTTCATGTTGCTGCAGTCCATCGAAGCCGGACATGCGGCCGACTTGGCACCAGTGCACTCTTTGGCGCACGGCATCGGGCAATTGGACGGGTCGCAAGGACCGGAACAAAGGCTCGCTGTCGAAGCGGTTGTGACTGTGCCGGCATTTGCCGTGATGGTGAACTGCGAAAGCACGAATGCCAGGGCGAGCACTGCGAATACAGGAAGTGCAGAACGGCCCGCGGTGGTGAGTAATTTCTTCATCTATACAAGCTCCATCAAATGTGAATATGTGTCCGCTTCGCGGCTTGAAAAACTTGTGCCGCACGCGGGTTGACTAATTGTGCCTCTTGGGATAGAGGCTGAAAACGAGAAGTGATGGAATTCTAAATGCGCAGAACCGTAGTCGCGATGATTGCAGAGTGGATCTTGCAGGGCCGCGCATCAAGAGCGATGTCGCGGGATATGTCGGGTTGTGAGTATTCGTAAATAATATCAGCGACGGCAACCTGATCAGAATCCTTGAGCAGACGATAGGATTCAAATGTTGCCGGTGTCTTCGCGGGCGCGGGACAAGAGCAATCGGAGCGGAGGCTATTTTGCGTGCCGTAGGCGCCGATGCAAATCGCGATAGGCTCGGTTTCTTCGCAGACCATCGCGCAAGATTCAGAGCAGCATTTGGATTCAACTTGAGGCTTCGCGTCGCAAACAACATCGCAGATCACTTGCGGGCCGAGTCCTAGACAGATTGCCGGACAGAGTGCTGCAAATAGGAACGAGAAGATGCTGTAGAAGAGAATTGTCGCAATCGATAGAGTAAGTTTCACGCTGAATCCTTATTGATAGGGATTTTACGAAGATAGTGCGCAGGAAGTTCCATTTGCCCTCACTACAGGAGCGATTTGGCAGATCTCCGGGAAAGTGAGTTCGTCAGGATAGAAATTTCGGCAAGGAGATCTGCCCTACCAGCCACCTAACCAGCCGACGAGCAGCTATGATGCGGGCGCGGGCACCGCGCCCCTACGTCTTGGGGATGGCATTCCGAGTCCCTAAAGCCAGAGGAGCATTTCTTCGTGGTCGACATAGCGGCCATCGGGGAGTTTATAGCCGTGGATATTGAGGCCGATGGTGTAGAAGCCGAGTGCTGTGTAGAGTGTGCGTGCCGCGGTCTGCGGAACAGCGACCGTAAGAGTCAAGAGCTCCAGACCGTCAATTTTGCGGGATTCGTCGATGACCTGCTGCATGAGTTTCTTGCTGATGCCTTGTCCCCTGCCCTCAGGGCGGACGTAGACGGTCCAGATCCAGCCGCGGTGGCGTTCCTTGAAGGATTCGTGGCGGCGAAATCCAACGGTGCCGAGCAGGCGGTCGTTGTCGAAAGCGGCGAGAATGAACTTTTCCGGGTAGACGTCGCTGGGCGTCAGCCACTCAAGGTACTTTTCGTCTTTGAGTTCTGCGACTTCCTCGGGCGTGTGGCCGAAAGCTTCAGGATGATCGCTGCACATTTGCATGCGGAGTTCGCGGAACGCGTTCGCGTCGGCGGCAGTGAGTTTACGAATTATCATGAAATGAAGTTACGCATTCCAAGTAGCGAATGCAAGGACTGCGCGATGATTTGGGAGTTACGCTACTTGTTTTCGTAGACCGTTTTGAGAAGCGGCGAGTCGAAGATCGTCGCAGGTGCGACGACGGTTTCTTCGTAAGGGACTTTCTGACCGAAACGCTCGGTGAGTTTGGCTGCGACGATGGGGTTTTTGAGATCGAAATCTTTCAATTTGCCGGGTTTGCCAAGTTCAATTCCAAGTGCGCGCTGGTAGACTTTCCAGACGAGTTCGGAGCAATAGATTGTGCTGTCGGACCATTGGAAGTAAATGTCGTAGGACTTTCCGTCGAGCGCCTTCCCTGCCGCAAGCAGTTTGGCGATGTTGTCGGTGGTCAGGATAGAGTCGGCGTCGATGAGCCGTTTGGCAACATAGTGGTTATTGACGCCGCGGGTGATCCATTGATTCATCGGTGTGAATTTGACCGGTTCGAGGGCCTCGAGAACGAACGGCTTGCCGCCTTGGACAAAGACGATGCCGACATGGCAGTACGGCGACTTGGTAGCGAGCTGGATAGCCATGCTCTGCGGCGTGTCGGTGGTCTGGAATAGGATGTCGCCGGTGCGGGCCTGGTATTCGGATGCTAGCGAAACGCCGAAGCAGACTGCGACCAAGGCAGCGATAACAAACAGGTATCTCATAGGTAACTAATTATACTCTGTTTTAGCATTAAGGTTCGCGATTGAGGAATAATAGGCACAAAAAAATGTGCGTTCGGAGCATATAATATAACATGACTCTGCTGATTATTAAGTGTTGGAAGTTATCGAGCATGGGATTAAAGCTCGTCTCGTGCGCTTCTCTCGCGATTGCAATTGCCTATTCTACCGCGCATTCGCAGACATTGTCCGAAAAAGCAGCTAGACAATTTCTCACCGCGCTGTGTCAGAACGACAGCAGTGTATTCGAATTCATAGACGTCAATGATCTCAAGTATTCCGAGCGTTTGGGAATTAGATACGAAATTGTTTTCGCAAAACTCCTTTGCTCACAAGTCCTGGAATCGACTACGCGAGCCGGAATAAAGGCTGGAACGCTTGATTATCGCATCAAAATCGATGACCTCGACCCAGTGTTCCAAAAGCTCACAGTGTCTGTTTCCGGTATCAACCGACCGCACGAGTTCTATTTCAGGAACGGTAAGTTCGTGTTGGCGTCGAGTTACTACTCGCAATATTGGGCAAGCATCGAGAGCAAGCATTTTCGATTCCACTTCAGCGATTCAAGTCTGGTCAACTCGAATGCGATTGAGCGACTTGAGCTATTCTTTGGCACGACCGCAAAGTTACTTGAATATTCGCAGGAGCAACTGGAAATAATCGGTCGCGAAAAGATTGATTACCTACTGTGTCGTAACCCGCGTGAAGTTGAAGAACTCACCGGTTACGAGAGTCGCGGAATGTATGAATTAGCTTCGGACCGCATCATCACGTGTTTTGGCTCGCATTATCATGAGTTGGTGCACCTAATGGTAAATTTCAAGCTGGGAACTCTGCCGCTGCGGACACACCCCTTCCTGCAGGAAGGGATTGCCGTTGCACTGGGCGGACGTGGTGGCATAGAGAAAAGTGTTATGATGGAGATGGCGAGCTTTCTTGTTGAATCGGGGATGGCGAATGTAGGCGAGCTATTGACGACCAATGGATTTATGCAATCGCACAGTTCGCTAAGCTATCCGATTTGCGGGCTATATTGTGACTTCCTGTTGAGTCAAATCGGGATTGGTTCCTTCTTGGACCTGTATCGCCGCTATAGCACGACGCAGGAAAATATAGACGCAGTTGCGATAAAAGCGGAAGACCTGCCGGCAGATTCGACTTGGTTGACGTATGTGAAGGAGCGCAGCGCGCAACATGCTATTGAGCTCGCGCCAAGTGATGGTGGATTCGAAGAAGTATACAGAGACTCGTCCGTCGTTATCTCGATGGGACCGAATCAATGTTTGTTTCGAGTGCGCGAAAAGGTTGCGTTTGGCAGCGGCATTCATTTGGGGAATTATCGCAGTTCGGTTTTCACCGAGCAATTCAGCGAGCGCGAATACCGGGGAGAACAATTTGCGATAGTTGCCAATAGCGACGAGATCAAAATCTATGACCTCTTCACGAACAGCCTCATCGCGAATCTCGTTGGGTCCTTTCGAATCCCTCCGGTCACTATCGCAAACGAGAACGGAGTTTTCGAGTTCACAGTTGAACAGTCAGTATTTGGTCCTAATTTTGAACTAAACCTGAAAAAGGGTGATTAGTCTTCAGATGATCTGTTTTTCGGCGCAACTGATCCATATGCAACCGTAATCGCGTCGGCGAGAATGCCTTTGTTGACTTTCTTCAAGTCTACATGGGTCCAGCCGTGAGTGCCCCATATGTTCGGCACGGGTGAAAAAGCCTCCGCGTTGAGAGTGACGATTGCGTCCTGTTCGAGAATCGGCAGCAACAGCGTGGCACGATTGTGGTCGGCATTGAGGGTAGCGAAGATTTTCTTGCCGATCTTGAAGGAGACGATTTCGAAATGCGGATGTTCGGTGGCGCCGGGAAATGCGAGAGCAAGCGTGCGGAAGGATTTGACGGAAATCATACGAGACTAATAATCGGTTTGCTGCCGGAAGTAAATCACATTTTGATTAGAGGTCTTTGGCTTCGACGATTTCAAGGATTCGTGATTTCGGCTTGGACATGACCGTGCCTTCGACTTTTGTCAAAAGTTTGAGAAGCGCCGCCTCGGTAGCGCGGGCATGCTCGATTGCTTCAAACTCAAGGAAGATGATCACGCATTTGAGGTCGTCAACGGGGCGCAAGATGCGATAGTGTTTGACGCCCATTTTCTTGCGGTCGATGGGGTCGAGGTCGAAGAGTCTTTTCCAGGACGCAAAGTCAGCGACCGCGTGCTGGATGCGGAGTGTGTACATAGGTCTTCCCTCTCAATGTATTGGTGGCTTTGAAAGATGATACGCGAGAAGGAGGAGATTCTTAGGGCGAGAAAAATGGTTAGTCGTTGAAGATCGAAGAGCCTACCTGCCGCGGATTCTTCCGCTTTTGAGCAACCATGCCATGTAAACAGCGATGACGACATCAAAAGAGCCGCAGAACGCGGGCCACCAAACCGGCATGCCGGGGTTCGAAACAAGGTCACCGCGGAAAAGATCGAAGATGCCGTGGCCTGCGAGTGCTGCCGCCACGACCCAAAGCGAGGTCTTGAAGCCGATTACCGCAGATGCGATGAAGATCAGGCCGAACAATAACTCTATGATCAGAGTTTCGGTAGAGGCGCCCATGACAGCAAAGAGCGCGTATAGTGAGGCGACGACAATAGTCATGACCGGATAGAAGGCGCGGTCGCGATCGAAGCCGACGGCTGTTCCGAATATTCCTACGGCGATGGCGAGTGTTATTCCGACGAATAGTGGCAAGGTGATACTCGTTAGTTTAGAGTGAATTGCGCTGATGCGGGCACAACTAATCGACGTTCCACGAAAGCAGTTCCCAGCGCGACGAACAGTTACCGTTGCAATCGGAACTTCTCGATTGGAGAATCTTGATGATCCCGACGCCCGGTTTGATGACGATTTCTTCGACGAAGATCTCATGCTTGATGGACTCGCAGACGTTTTCTTGCATGCAGGAATATATGAAGCAGCCGGTGAATGTGCCAGCAGGAACAGTGATTGGTTCTGTGCTCCATTCGATTTGACGGGTGATCATTGCCCAGAAGCAGGCCGATCGCGAGTGGACCTGAATTTCAGCCGGCAACTGATCGGGGATGACAAACTGCGGGCCAAGGGTCTTTGAATAGACCGTGTCGTTATCCTGGATCACGCCATCAAGCAAGGTCCATAGGGTCGGGTGAAAAT
Organism: uncultured Ignavibacteria bacterium; assembly: GCA_964537215.1. GTDB lineage: Bacteria > Zixibacteria > MSB-5A5 > CAIYYT01 > CAIYYT01 > JADJGC01. The sequence goes on from CAZIBI010000021.1 coordinate 35,092, forward strand.
TACCGCCCCAGAGCGGGCGGCCGTCATTTGCAAACCAAGAATTGATGGTGATTGTGTCGTTGTCCTGACGATTGTGCACTGATTGGTAGACCCAGCGATTGCCGAGTGCGAGCGGGATCAGCGGCTCGTGAGCGGCGGCTTCGTCAATAACAGTCAAGCTTATCGTTGTGCTGTCAAGCGCGGCGTCGGTTGTAGCGAGTATCTTGACGCTCTGGCTTCCAAGTTGCTCAATTGACGGGCTGAATGTAAATACGGCGGCGCCGTTGCCGCTGTCGAAGAAGGCGGCGTTAGTTGGAAGTTCGGGAGCGGTCAATGATGGGATCGAGCCGGATTTAGTGGTGGCTGTGACCTTGAATTGGCCGGTTGCCCAGACTTGAACTGTGTTGTCGCCAAGGATATCGAAGGAGATTTCCGGATCCGAGTCGGTGCCTTTGTCGCCGGAGCATCCGAGCAGCAAGGCGATGGTGATGGCGAACATGTAAAGCGTGAATTTGGATTTGTTCATGAATGCGCTCGCCTCGGGTGGAGTTGATGAGTTTTGTGGATAAGATAGTCGGGGTCTTGAGTGATGGCAAGCGGGAAATGGCGGGAGGGTTAGGAGGTCCTGTTTACATAGCGGGCGCGGAAACCGCGCCCCTACGAATGCTGATGGTGAGTTCGGGTTTAGGCCCAGTTTTTAACGGCGGCGGCGATGGCAGGGCCGGCTTTCTCGAGGTCTTGCGGTACCATGACGGGCATGAATTCGAGTTCAGCATTGAGCCAAAGAAAAAACGGTTCGGCGATCGCCGGGATTTGCGAAGCGTCATCGATATTGACTACGACGTAGCCGCCGCGATTGCCGTCGACAGCCGTGAAATAGGCAGCCTCGGCTTTGATCTCGCCAAGCAGCTTTTTCATTTTGGCGCCGAACTGCGGGTCTTTGAGCGCTGTGTTGCCGGCTTCCATCGACATGGTGACTTTTACCAGGTACTTCATCTGTTCTCCTTAAAGGTTGAGGGTTTGAAGTGATACGCAGGATGAAGGGATTTGGAGGAGAAATTGGTGGCGGGGAGGCGGCGGCCAGATGGAGGATTTTTGAGTTAGACCGAATCAAACCTGGATTCCGACTGTCGTCGGAATGACGGGCGAGGGAATCGCGACAAGAGCGGGACCGAGTGTCGCGCCCTTACGTATTCGCTGCGTCGTCGATGATCTTTTGTAGATCGGCGACCAGGCGAGGTACGGAATTGGAACAGATATTCCAGACAATGTTCAAGTCGACATCGATGTACGCATGGATGAGACGATTACGGATTCCGCCAAGCTGCTGCCATGGGACGTCTGGGTATCTCGAACGAGTTTCAGAAGAAATATGCCTCGATGCCTCGCCGATGATTTCAAGGAGCCGTGTAACTGCAAGCGAAATAGCTTCGTCGGCGACAAAACGCTTCTGGTCAATATCTTTGGTGAAGCGCAGGATTTGATTGCCTGCGTCAAGCATGTGCTTGATGCGAATGAGCTCGTCAGCTTTTGACATAGAGGTCGTGCGCCGATGTCAGTACCTCGTCGCGGAAATATTGGCTTAAGAAACCGGGAGTGCTCAAGTCAACGCGGCGGCCGAGAATTCCGGAGAGCTCTTCTTCCATCGTGAAATATTCCAAGCCGGGGGTTTTGCCTTCCTCGAAGATGACCAGGATATCAATGTCGCTGTCGGCACGGAAATCATCGCGCAGCACCGAACCGAAAAGCGCGAGACGCTTGATGTGGTGCCGAGTGCAGAACGCGGCGATTTGGTCCTGGGGTATGGCGATCTTGGGAGTCATGCGACAAATATAGGCGGAGTCGAATTGGAGGCAAGGGAAAAGGGATTGGTGTCAGGTCGTCCCCGCCCGAGTGGGGGAATCGTGGTAGTGTAAGCGCTCGTGGACTCGGGCCTGGAAGACCTGACACAACGGGGGTACGAAACTAGTGCGATCCCACAGCCTCGTTACCGGGATCTTCGACAAGCTGTGGGCCTCCAACCTGGATTCCGACTGTCGTCGGAATGACGGGCGAGGGAATCGCGCCCCTTCAAAGATACAAGGGCGAACGCCCCGCAAGCGGGATCTTCGACAGTTAGCCCCTACGCGATGTGAAACAACAAAAAACCCTGACTGTTACCAATCAGGGTTTTGTCATTTAACCCGGCGACGTTCTACTCTCCCACTCACTCTCGCAAGCAGTACCATCGACGCTGTGAGGCTTAACTTCTGTGTTCGGAATGGGAACAGGTGTTTCCCTCACGCCATAGCCACCGGAGAAATTTGTGACCGAAGTTCATATCGCCCGAACCTGGATTCCGGCTTCCGCCGGAATGACAAAGTCAGGGTATCGTGAACATGGCTAATTTATTAACCAATATCAGAGCTATGCGGAATCTAAAGGCAGGTTACAGAAAAGCTTTTAAGATTCGATTAAAAAATTCAATCACTGTAGTTTTCGTTATTTTGGATTCCTGCTTTCGCAGGAATGACCTTAAAGGACGAATACATTGATCGAGTCAAGGTGCGGGCGTTTGATGCACGCCCCCGGCGATGACAAATTTTTAGATCAAGTCTCACGGCAAATTAGTATCACTCGACTGAACCCCTCGCAGGGCTTACATCTGTGACCTATCGACCTGGTCATCTTCCAGGTGCCTTTAGGAATTTCTTCAGGGAAATCTAATCTTGGGGTGGGCTTGGCACTTAGATGCATTCAGCGCTTATCCCTTCCCGACGCAGCTACCCTGCTATGCTACTGGCGTAACAACAGGTGCACCGGCGGTCGGTCCGACCTGGTCCTCTCGTACTAGGGTCAGAGCCCCTCAAATTTCCTTCGCCCGCATCAGATAGAGACCGAACTGTCTCACGACGTTCTAAACCCAGCTCACGTACCACTTTAATCGGCGAACAGCCGAACCCTTGGGACCTTCTCCAGCCCCAGGATGTGATGAGCCGACATCGAGGTGCCAAACCCCCTCGTCGATGTGAACTCTCGGAGGAGATAAGCCTGTTATCCCCGGCGTACCTTTTATCCGTTAAGCGACGGCACTTCCACGCGCAACCGCCGGATCACTAGGACCAACTTTCGTTCCTGCTCGACATGTACGTCTCGCAGTTAAGCCTGCTTATACCCTTGCGCTCTACAGCTGATTACCAAACAGCCTGAGCAGACCTTTGTACGCCTCCGTTACTCTTTGGGAGGCGACCGCCCCAGTCAAACTACCCGCCTGGCATTGTTCCTCATCCTGTTTCAAGGACCGAGGTTAGACATCCGAAAAAACAAGGGTGGTATTCCAGTGATGGCTCCACCGAAGCTAGCGCTCCAGTTTCACAGCCTCCCACCTATGCTCTACATGTCCGTCCAAATGACAATGCCAGGTTATAGTAAAGGTGCACGGGGTCTTTTCGTCCCGATGCGGGAAAGCGGCATCTTCACCGCTGCTACAGTTTCACCGAGTCCCACGTTGAGACAGCGCCCAAATAGTTACACCATTCGTGCAGGTCGGAATTTACCCGACAAGGAATTTCGCTACCTTAGGACCGTTATAGTTACGGCCGCCGTTTACTGGGGCTTCGATTGAGAGCTTCGCTATATAAATACAGCTGACCCCTCCTCTTAACCTTCCAGCACCGGGCAGGTGTCAGTCCCTATACGTCGCCTTAGGGCTTAGCAGAGACATGTGTTTTTAGTAAACAGTCACCCAGGCCACTTTACTGTGACTCCATTCGGCTTGAGAGGCGAACTCTCTCACCTACTAAGGAGCACCCCTTCTTCCGAAGTTACGGGGCCATTTTGCCTAGTTCCTTAACGTGGGTTAGCTCGAGCACCTTAGGATATTCTCCTCACCTACCTGTGTCGGATTACGGTACGGACAGATACAACATTAACATAGAGGTTTTTCTCGGCAGTATGTTTAGGGGCAGTTGGTTTGTCCGAAGACTCATTTCCCTATCACCTCTCGGTGTTGACCGCACGGATTTACCTGCGCGATCCACCTACGGGCTTAGACCACCATCCATCAGGTGGCTACCCTTTCACGACTGCGTCACCCCATAGCTCAAACACGTTGCACCTGGTACAGGAATATTGACCTGTTTTCCATCGCTTACGCCTCTCGGCCTGGGCTTAGGTTCCGACTAACCCTGAGCGGATTAACCTTCCTCAGGAAACCTTAGGTTTACGGTGTACAGGTTTCTCGCCTGTATTATCGCTACTCGTTCTAGCATAATCTCTTCTGCTTCGTCCAGCACCTCTTACCGAGATACCTTCGACCTACAACAGAATGCTCCCCTACCAAATCACGCTTGCGCGTGAAGTCCGCGGCTTCGGTACAATGCTTAGTCCCGTTTATTATCGGCGCAGAATCACTAGACTAGTGAGCTATTACGCACTCTTTAAATGAATGGCTGCTTCTAAGCCAACATCCTAGCTGTTTCAGTAATTCCACATCCTTTATCACTTAGCATTGTTTAGGGACCTTAGCCGGCGGTCTGGGGTGTTTCCCTTTCGCCTACGAAGCTTATCCCTCGCAGACTATCTCCTGTGAAACATGTAGACGGCATTCGGAGTTTGATTCGGGTCGGTAGGCTTGTAGGCCCCCTAACCAATTCAGTGCTCTACCTCCGTCACACTATTACACAAGGCTAGCCCTAAAGCTATTTCGGGGAGAACCAGCTATCTCCAGTTTTGATTGGCCTTTCACCCCTATGTACAGCTCATCCCCCGCCTTTTCAACAGCGGTGGGTTCGGACCTCCAGACCGTGTTACCGGTCTTTCATCCTGGCCATACATAGATCAACTGGCTTCGGGTCTACCCCCGGCTACTTAACGCTCGTTTAAAACTCGCTTTCGCTACGGCTCCGGCAGTGTTTGCCTTAACCTTGCAACCGAGGAGTAACTCGCTAGATCATTATTCAATAGGCACGCGGTCAGTCCATGTACTCCGAAGAGCACACTTTCCTCCCACAGCTTGTAAGCATACGGTTTCAGGTACTATTTCACTCCGCGTCAGCGGTTCTTTTCACCTTTCCCTCACGGTACTGGTTCACTATCGGTCACGAAGTAGTGTTTAGTCTTACCAAGTGGTCTTGGCAGATTCACCCAGAATTTCTCGTGTTCCGGGTTACTTGGGTATCAATTCGAGAGAGCTGCTTAATTTTCGCCTACGGGACTATCACCCTCTATGGTTTGACGTTCCAGAATTATTCGGCTAACTAAACAGTTTTTTACTCTCCGACCTATGGGTACTTTGGTCCAAACTGAACCCGCAACACCGACGACACAACGCGCACCCGCTTTAACATGTCAATCGGTTTAGACTCCTTCCCTTTCGCTCGCCGCTACTTGGGAAATCACGGTTGTTTTCTCTTCCTGGGGGTACTTAGATGTTTCAGTTCCCCCCGTTCGCCTTGCATAGCTATGAATTCACTATGCAATAGACAGGTATTACCCTGCTGGGTTGCCCCATTCGGAAATCCCCGACTTAAAGGATGTTTGCTCCTAATCGAGGCTTATCGCAGCTTACCACGTCCTTCATCGCCTCTCCGTGCCAAGGCATCCACCGTATGCTCTTAGTAACTTGATCGAAATCCTAAAAGCTCGATTTCTGTAGCCATGCGTTTTAGATTCCGCATTGGCTCTGATATTTGGTTGTCAAAGATCGTGACTCTCCCGCCGCAGCGAGAGACTTGGCTTGTCACATTTCTCCCTAACGGGAGAGATAATTTATCTACAGGCTAATGTAGCCTTTATCGTCTTGGAGATGATCGGGATCGAACCGACGACCTACGGCTTGCAAAGCCGCCGCTCTCCCAGCTGAGCTACATCCCCGCGTATTCTTTATCGTGCTTGATTCTGCCGGCCCCCAAAAGTACGCGCCTTCTGATATACAGCATCAACGCTCTTTGCGTTGGACAGATTCAAGTTAGCTTCCGAAGGCGGCTACTCAAACTCGTTGCCGAGTCGAGAAAAAAAATCGCTCCGAGCTTCTCGGAGTCGATGTTAATCGTACGCCTTCAAACAGCGGCGCCCAATATACGCATGAGCATTTCGATGTCAATAGCAATTTCGGAAAATTATGAAGATTTTTTGCGAATAGTGTAAGATTCTCACTAACTCCTTAATCACCAAACAATTGACTGACTGCTTATCCTCTCGAAATTGCGAATCAAAGCCCCTTTCGGGCGAGATCGCGGCGCAATTGCCCGGCGCAGTCTGAATTTGTCGCTGTGAAAGCAGTCACAAAGTCGTCGAGGCTGATGATTTTGCCAAGATAGTCACGGTAGAGGCCGCGAATTTGCACATTCCATTGTTCGGTACCGACGCAAGTACGCAGTCGGTGCACGATTGCCGGGCCTTTGGAGTAGATGACGGCACCCTTCTCGCGACTATCTGGACGAACGATGTCGATGATCGCGACATCGCTACTGTCGCCTGCAATTTTGGTGTAAGTCATGAGATTCGCTGCGATCTTGACGCCAAAGTCAGCTGAGTCGAGATCGCGGCTTTCGTAAAGCATGCGCAAGTAATGTGACAACGATAGCGACATAAACCAAAAGCCCTTGCTCGGAAAATCGCAAAAGACACCGGCGCCGAACCACTGCGCGGCGATGGTCAAGGTGAGGGCTTCGTCTTGTCCTTCGGCAATTGCTTTGAGAGTCGGTGAGCCAATCATGAGAATTGCGGTGCCGATGTTGGTGCCTTCAAAGTCGGGCGCTTCGAGAATGGTGAGACTGGTGTGATGATAATTGCCGAGCATGTTTTGATAGAATTCAAAAGCGGAGGCTGCTTTGGCGAGTACTTGTTGCGCGGTTGAATCGGCAAGACTGAAATAGCACAATCTGATTTCGTGGCCGGCCACTTCCCTGACGCAGCTGCGATAGAATCCTTTGCGTGCAATGACGATCGGGATTTTGTACACGGGGATCTTGGTAATGAACTGGTGCATCAGTACGCCAAAATCTTGCTGCGTCGATTTTTCGCCGGTGCTGAAGACTTCACGATCAGAGCTCGAGACGATATTTATTAACGCGTTGGTCAGACCGTGAGGCAGGACTGGATACCAGCGATTGCCACGATCGAGCATAATCAGCGAATCATTGGTTATGTCGAGCGGCACAGCCAAATCGAATGAGAGCACGCGCGAGGACGCGAATGCAGGGA
>CAZIBI010000021.1:42355-43718 GCA_964537215.1 uncultured Ignavibacteria bacterium
TCGAGCGGCACAGCCAAATCGAATGAGAGCACGCGCGAGGACGCGAATGCAGGGAGCGTCGGACGTTTAACGACGATGGTGTCCCCCTGCGTGCGTTCAAAGTGAGCGGTGATAGAATCGTCTTCGTTGCGAAAGAAAATCGCGTGAATGACCGTGCTCGGGTTCAGCAGCAGCGTCAACTCGCTGATTGTGTCTGGTTCGAGAAAGGCGATGTTGCCTAACACAGTCAAGGTATCGCGCGAGCCCAGAATACCAACTGACAAGGTTGTATAGGTATCCGCGGCGAAGCATTTAAAGGGAGCGAGCATTCCGAAAATTAATGCAATGAACATCATCTTTCGCATAAGGGCCTCCGAGTGAATGAATCTGTAATGATGGATAAGCATGTCGATTCATAATGCGGCGTCAAGTCTAAATTTGAGCGCGTACGAATGATGTTTGGAAAGGTTTCGGCGACTCGAAAGAATTAGGAATAATTAACACAAACTCGGAGCAAAATTTTTTCGCACAAGATTGACTTTATGGAACCATGCTTGCCACAAAACGGTAAACGAAATGACTGGACAGGGGTGACCAGATATGCAGCAAAATGCTTTCAGAGAAGCTTATCGAACGATCATCTGGCCAAGAACAGATGACCAGAATAACGAACTAATCAAGGAGAGATCAGATGAAGAAGATCATCACTATCTCGGCGCCAATGATGGCGCTTGCCATGGTAATGGCATTGGTATTCTGGGGCGACGTGATGGCGGGTGGGGATACGCCAGCGATGGGGGCAGCAGATACAGCCAAGGCGGTCGTCGCCAAAGGCATGCTCGACGGCAAAGTTTATGTCGGAGAGATGGGAGCCGAAGGCAAGACCACCGGCGACAAGGAAACGATCAAGTTCATAGCCGGCATGTTCTATTCGTCGCAGTGCGAAGCCATGGGTTATCATATGGCGCCGTACACGACGACTATGGAAGGCGATGCAATCAAGTTCAAGGCATCCATGACGGACGCTGCTAATAACAAACACGATTGGGAAGGCACAATCAAGGGTGATGCCCTTTCGGCCACGGTGAAGATGATTTCGACAAAGGCGCCGACGACGACAATGTGGGCGAAGGCGACGCTGGAGAAGGCGCAGGTCCCGACGAATACAAAGCCGCCCGAGAATCCCTCTCGATAGAATTGTCGTGCGGCGAGTGAGCCGCCTGCAATTTTGATCAAGAAGATTCCGGACAATCCAATCTGGCGCGCCCCGCTAAGACGCCGTCTCGCCAGTCGAGACGGCGCACGAAATCAAGCCCGGGAAAGTGATGAGCTTTTCCGGGTTTCTGTTGATGGATTAAAACGGGCGTGCAGACCAAGCCCCTAC
>CAZIBI010000021.1:43818-65275 GCA_964537215.1 uncultured Ignavibacteria bacterium
ATCTGAGCTACGAGCCCCTCGGATAGGAATCCAAAAGTATAGATTGCATCGGCAAAGTCAATTGTTTTTTGAGTTGGCTTGAAACGAGTGAAAGCGTGCGGCCCGAGCGGTTTTTTTATGTAAGGGATTAAACAAATTGGCGTCCCCTATCGTCTTGAGGGATGTAGAACGATCCCGCGGATCACTTCAGATCTGCTCCTTGAGTCTATGCAGCCGCGAGATTGATCCTACCCTGATTACCCCTAATGCGGGTTTGGTCATAATCCCTCCACTCACCCAACAGGCCCCGGCCCAATGCCGGGGCTTGACTATTTAGGCGCCAATTTTCCGGATGAAACTAAAGCGCTTTGAGGAATTCGTCCCAAGGCGTCGCGAGCAGGGTTTCGGTCGTGGAGCGGCCAAGCGCGCGAATAATCATGACGGCTTTTTCGATTTGCTGCGGGTCGTCGGATTCGACAATATCGACGACATCATAGCTGCCCATGCAGCCGTAGCTTTGCACCCATTTGGCTTTGGGGCATTCGGCGCGGAGTTTTTCTCTGACGAGATTGGCGATACCCTTGAGACCGTCCGGTGTTTCAAATGCGTGCGGGCCGAGTTTGCTCAAGATGATGTAGGTTGCCATGATTCGTTCTCCCAAGATTTGAGTTCAATTAGCTGTTTTGTCAATGATACGAACGGCAGCGAGTTTACGCAACAGATCGGCAAATGGACGTTAGCTCTGCATCGTGAAGCGCGAATAGAATCGAAACGGCAGGCTGCGCATGATCCAGCCGATGTAGCGCCAGCGGCGGGAGACATAGGCGATGCGTTTCTTTTTCAGAATTGCCTGATAGATTTGGACGGCGGCTTTTTCAGGGCTTGAGACCCAGAACATGTCCGTTCTGCCCGCGGTCATTTCGGTGGCGACAAACCCGGGGCAGATGTCGGTGACTGCGACGCCTTTGGGCTTAAGGTTTGCATAGAGACCAGCGAGATATTTCGCCTCGAACGCCTTGGAAGCGTTATAAGCAAGTGTGCGCGCATTGCCCCAAAAGGCGGCGACGGAAGTTACGCCGACGATGTGGCCACTTCCCTGCTGCTTAAAGTAGTTGGCAGCCCAATCGACGGTCGCGACGAAGGCAGCGACATTGACTTCGACGGTTTCGAGTTCGGGCTGCAGGTTAAGAGTCGGATTTCGATAGTCGACGCCAGCGTTGGCGACGATCAAGTCGAGTCCGCCGAGTTGCTGCACGAGATTGGCGAGGATATCCGGAAGTTCGGAATAGCGGCGTAAATCGAATGGAGCGGGAATGATTTGCTCTGGAGCAAGGGCTTTGAGTTCCTCCAAGCGATCGGCGCGACGGCCGATGACGCCGACAATGTAGCCCTCTCGGGTGAGTTTTAGCGCCAATGCCCTGCCGATTCCGGAAGTTGCGCCAGTAACGATTGCCCTCTTGGTCAACTCTTCTTGGACTCCACCATACGATTCTTGTAAGCCCACAAATACCAACTGGCGATTGAGCAATACGGTGTCCAACGAGCGCGATGGGATTCCCAGTCGATCGATTTTGCGTCGCATTCGTAGAGCATGGAAATGCCGTTGATGATGCCCTGGTCTTTTGTCGGGAGAATGTCGGTCCGATTCATGACGAAGATCAGGTACATGTCGGCGCTCCAGACGCCGAGACCTTTGACGGAGGTCAAGGCAGCGCGGACTTCCTCATCGCTCATGCGCGGGAAATTGCGGAATGAGATTTCGCGGGCGGAGACTTTGGCGCAGAGATCGCGCAAGTAAGCAACTTTGTTCCAGGAAGCACCGGCTTGGCGGAGCTGCTCGTCTGATATTCCGGCGATGCAAGGCGGAGTTAATTTGGAAGTTCCGGCAAGAGTCTTGATGCGATTGAAAATTGTGCCGGCGGCTTTGAGTGAGAGCTGCTGGAAGATAATCGTGCGGGCCAGGGTCTCAAATCCACCGACGCTTTTGGCAAGTGTGCACGGGCCGACGAGTTTGATGGCGTTTGCCATTCGCGGGTCTTTGCGCCGGAGATGGCTGACCGCGGGTTTCCAATCGTGCTGTGAGGGAATCGATTTGATTTCGCGCATAGTTGTTATTGATCCAATTGCGGGTCGTAAACTTCGAGGTTGTTTAGGATATCCGGGGCGCGGTCTGTGACACCGCCGACGACATAGATTTTGTTGTCGATCACGCCGGCAGCATGATCGTGGCGCGGATATTCCATGCGGCTCCGGGTGAGCCAGGAATTGTCGGCGACGTCGTAGACCTCGACGCTGGCGAAATAGACATGTGCACCGGTGATGACATTGAAACCGCCGGTGACGAAGATCTTGCCGTCGATACTGGAAGCTTGCATAGCCGCTCGGCCAGTCGGCATCGAAGCGCATGCCGTAGTCTTGCCTGTTGTGGGATCGTAGGCAGTGATATCTCTCAACCAAAGGATATCGGGTTGCGAGCCGCCAACGAGATAGAATAGTGCGCCATCCCTGACCACGGCCAGATTGTAACGCTCTGCGGGGAGTGTGCCAAATTCCTGCCATTGGTTGCGGGCGATGTCGTAGGTGAGAATCGCGGTCGGCGCTTGAAATCCGCCGAAGACATAAATCTTGTTGTCGAAAACTGCAGCCGCACAACGAGTGCGCGCGCCGGGCATCGGTTCAAGTTGCGACCAAGTGTCGGTGGACGGGTCGTACGACTCAAGTAATTGCTGCGCTACGCCGTTAGTTTCGCCGCCAATGACATAGATGATGCCGTTATTTTCGACAGCTGCAGCGTAGGCGCGGTGCGATGGCATGCCTGCGAGCTGGTTCCAATCGTTCAATGCCGGGTCGTAGGACTCGACGAGATCAAGTGTGCCTGCAAGCGAATTGCCGCCGATAACGTAGAGTTTACCATTGACGACAGCAGAAGCCGCACCGAAGCGGGCGGTCGACATCGGAGCAAGCTCCGACCAGCCATTTTCAAAACTGCCGACGGTGAATTGCCAGATGGGGCTGGATTTGCTCTGGGCGCCTTTGCGGTCGGAGGCAATCACGCTCCAATAGTATGTAGTTCCCTGGCTCAAGTGCTCGACCAGGAAATTTGGTGCGGCGAGATTGTCGGCAACCACCGTGATGGGAGCGTTGACGTTGTCGACGAATAGCTGGTATGTGATCGAGTCGTTCTCGGGATCGGTTGAGGCCCAGACGAGATTGACAGACGTTGGTGCCGCGACAGCGCCGTTGGCGGGTGCGACCAAAGTCGGTTCAGTTGGAGGTTTGTTTGCCGGCGGATTGGTTGAGTTGTCGGAGCACGATTGAATGAACAAGACGGCAATCGCGAGAAGAAACAAAAGTCGGGTAAGTGAAACTGGCAGATTCATATATTTGGTACGCAAGATTACAATTGTTGTTCAACCTTGCTTCACGAGCGGTTTTTGTTCCGAGTGCCAAGTGCCGAGATAGATTGCAATCAGGGCAATCAGGGCGCCAATGATTTCAACGGGCAAGGTCGGTCGCTGGAAGAAGATTACATCCCAGACAAACGACAATGTCGGCTGCAGTAACAAAGTCAAGCTGACGCGAGCCGCCGGTAGATGTTTGATGCTGCGGGTGATAAGCACCCAGCCGATCACCTGGCCGCATGCTCCATAGAGGATCAGCCACAATATACTAGGCAAGTCGGGAATCGCAAATGACTCCCCTACCCCGACGACAATGAGGCCGCTGAAAAAGGCGGTTGTCAGCGAGGCGACGGTAATATTGGCGATAGGCGTCGATTGGGCTTGGAGCGATTGAAGGCGACGCAAGGTCAACACATACGAAGCGTAGAATATGGCGGTAATGAGGCCGTAGATAACGCCGGAGTGATAGTCTGCACCTAGCTCTTGCCATTGAGTGCCTACGAGCAAAAAGAGGCCCAGCAGCGCCAGCGGAATCGCCAGGAGCGCGCGCCAGTTGGGGCGTTCTTTCAGGATTGCGATAGCGAAGGCCGTTACGAAGAAGACCTGGAAACTGGCGAGAATTGTGGCGAGTCCGGGACCGACGAAATTGATGCTGCGGTGCCAGAACGCCAGATCGCCGGCAAAGAGGAGTCCGGCGAGCGCTGCCAAACCGAGAGGTTTCCAGCCGTACCAAAGCCGGGTGCGGGTTATCAGTGCGATAATGATCAGGAGCACGCCGCCAAAAGCCATGCGGTAGAAAGCGGAAGATGAGGGGCCGACATGCGCCAATTTGACGAAGACGGCCGAGAAGCTGATCATCACGACGCCGGAAAGTAGCTCCCATGAACTGTGGTTGTCGCGGGTGGAGAGCATGGGCCTATTTCGGGTTCGGGCAGTTGAGTTTCATTGAGTGCCGAATATGCTGGAATTGAAAGTGAGAATCAATCGTTTTAAGTATGTGAGCGCAATGAACACGATTGCGGGACGACGATTGGCCGTATATCATATATCTACTACTGTGAAAACATAAATTCAGATAATAGTCGAGCCGGTTGAGCGGCGCGGAGGAGTTAGATTATGGCAGCGAAGGCAGCAAACAAGGTCCAAAAGGAAATCGAGAAGCTCGAGAAGCAATTGCTGAAGGACAAGATCAAGCTGGCGAAATTGCGGCATCAAGCCGAACCGGTGCCGGTTGAGGATTTTGTCTTCACAACATCGGGCGGCAAGAAGATGAAGCTTTCCAAGATGTTCGGAAACAAAGACGAGCTGGTGCTAATTCACAATATGGGTGTGCGTTGCGCCTATTGCACCATGTGGGCGGATGGATTCAACGGACTGCGCGGGCATCTGGCGGATCGCGCGGGTTTTGTTGTAGTGTCGCCGGATGATCCGAAAATCATGGGCGAATTTGCCAAAGGACGCGGGTGGAAGTTTCCTATATACTCGCACCAAGGAACGAACTTCGGGAAGGAAATGGGATTCGAATCTCCGAACGGCGGTCCACAGCCGGGAGTCTCGACATTTTTCAAAAATCCGGACGGGAAAATGTTCCGTGTAGCAAAGACGTATTTCGGGCCGGGAGATGATTTCTGCGCGACGTGGCATTTGATCGATTTGTTGCCGCGCGGAACGAATGGCTGGAGTCCGAAATACAGTTACAAAAAGTAGTCCGAAAGCTCGCTTACGGGCACAAGGCGCAGGGTGCGGTTCCGCCGGCAAAAATGTAGTTGATCAAATAAACGGCGTCAGAGATAGTGACAATTAAGTTGCAGTCGGCATCGCCGGACAAAAGCGGGCTCGGCACCGGACCGCCGGCGAAAATGTAATTGATTAGAAAGACCGCGTCGGAAATCGTGATAATGAAATTGGCGTCGGCATCACCGCAGATGTAATAGTTCGCTGCGGCGCCATTGGTGAAGTTGATTGAGAATAGCACTTTGTCGGCAGCGGTGAGACAGCTATCGGGTGTGCCGACGTTGGGGATACGGTTGGATTCCGGGAAATTGATGCTGTCGGGTTCGTTCCAAATCAAGGCGCCGTTGCTGTTGGATACATTGTCCAACAGGATCAAGGTATCGCCGCGACGGTTGGCGGCGGCATTATCACCGCAAATCTTCCAGAAAAATGAAAACTGCTCCTGCGCAGAATCGGAAATCCAATTGGGAGCGACGAAGAACGAGTAGCTCGCGATTGAGCCTTTGGGGTAAAAATCGAGCGAGTCGGGGTGGACGGGACCGTTCTGGATGTCGGCAATAGTGAAGATATTGATGGTGTTGGAGTCCGAGTCGTGCGATGAGGAAAAATACTCCCAGTTATTAAGGCCGGTGTCTTGATCGACGCTTAGGAAGCCAAAGAGGCTGTCATTATAACGAATAGTGAAATCGAGGCCGCCAACTTGCCGCTGCGACTCCATCAGAATCTTGATCTCGATAATCGTGCCGGGAATAACGCCGTGCGGCGCGAAAATTCTGGCATTGAGCGGCTGCGCAGACAGGCAAGGCGCCAGCAAAGAAGCTATCAGCAATGAGATGGGAAGTATCTGAACGAGACGAAACATGCTAAAACCTCTTAACGCAGATCCCGACAGCATATGAAGCTTATCGGCAGACTAAGTGGATTTCGGTCGTTAGCGAAAAAGGCTCGATGTTTCCTCGAAAAAGTGTGGTTGCAGTAACGCCGACAATATAAGAAACGACGGAAAAAACGCAACAGCTAATTGGGAAAGCAAAGCGCCCGGACGGAGCCCGGGCGCTTTGAATTCGGAGCTGCAAAAGGCGACTAGCGGGAGCGAATCAGTTGGATAGCTTTCGCGACCGCTGTTCCCCCGCTCGATGGTTTGCAGACATGTTTTTGGTCGAGTTGGTATTCATCAAACTCGATTTCGCCCGCAGAGATCTTTACGAGATAAGTTTCCGGATCTACAATTGTCAGGCGAATCGACCAGGTCGTGTTCCTGACTTCGTCGCTGACAAATTGTGAGGTGAAATTCTCGACCAGCGTGTAGGTGATGACGCCGCTAAGCGGACAGACATCCTCATCGTCAGATGTCGGAATCGGTATCTCAAGTTCGGCGGCTTCGAGAGTCGAAGTGACCGTGCCGGCGATGGTGCGTCCAAGCGTGTCGAGCTGGATGTCGATACGGCATTTGACCTCACCGTCGATGGCAGCGATATCGGATTGGAGATTGTCATAGACGACGTCATTGCGCGCGTCAATGGTGATTTCGGTGTCTTCCGAATCAGCGAACGCGTAGACGCGCGGAATTTCGTGAACGTAGTCGGTGCTGTCGTTCGGCGCAAATTGATTGTTACCGCTCACCGACCGGAATTGGACCGAATCGCGGACTACGAGTTCATAGTACGGGACGGCCTCGGCGGCGCTGGTCAGCGAGAGATATGCCTCCCACCAGCCGGTGACGGGGTGATAGATGATGAAAGCGGAGTCGCCTTCGGGGGCGGCGGACTTATGGAGGCCATAGTCATTAACGGAAACGCCGTTGAGGGTATTCATACCGGAAGCCAGCAGTCCGATGGCGACCGGGATCAAGGTCGAATCTGTGAGGGTTTGCATCTGTTTGTACTGTGCTTGCGTGATGTCGACTGGGTTTGTCACAGAATCATCAGAACAAGAAACAAAGACCAACGACGAAGTAGTCAGGCAAATAATTAGCGCGGCTTTGAGAAGTTTGTTCATGCGGGATTACCTCCTGTTAACTCATAACGATTATACCGAGCACAGAATCGGTCGACTTAAAAAAGAAGTTATGAAGAGAGCGGGCGATGATTAGAGCTTCAGCGCCAACTCGGCGAGCATCTGTTCCAAATGCTGGAGCTTGACGGGTTTGGGCAGATAATAGTCGATGCCGTCGGCGACGACCATTTTCTGCGTGTGGCCGGAATCGAATGTAGACATAATGGCAACCTTGGTGCCGGGAGAGGACTGGCGGATGCGTTTAAGCAAGCTGACGCCATCGAGCTTGGGCATACGTGAATCGGCGATTACAAGCTTATACTTCTTTTCGGTGATTTTCGAAAAGGCCTGCTCGGGATTGTTAACGCTTTCGGTCACGACGTTGAGGTGATCGAACATCTGAACGAGAATGGTTCCGGTGTCACCGAAATCGTCGACGATCAGGACTTTTGAATCTTGCTTAGACATCGTTAGTTTCTGTCCTCCCATTTAAGTTATCGGAAAGTACACGTCTGCGACTTAATACCTAAATTGCGGAAAAAACGTTAATTCAGCGCGTTAAAACGGGTATAATGAATTTTGAAGTGAGTCGCGACTGGCGGAGACCGTTGATGGGTATAAACATGGGTACAGTTAATTGATGTTTCAGATTGCTACCGCCGCAATGAAGAGCTGGATTTTGACTGCGGCACTGCTCTTATTTCCAATCGCAGAAACAGCAGCGCAGACGGCAGCGCCGGATTCCTCCGACGCAAAATTCTATGAAGGCAAGCCGATTCGCGATATACGGTTCACCGGAAAGTACAAGTTGCGGCGGTATATCCTGTACCGCGAAATTGATTCGGAACGCGGCAAACCGTTGGACTTGAGCTTGCTGGAACGCGACCGGCGCAAGGTCGACGGGTTCGGAATTTTCTCGCGAGTCGATACCCAGATCATACCTGCCGGCGATTCAGTAGATATCGAGTTTGACTTGCGGGAGGTCTGGACGCTTCTGCCGATGATCGCTGTCGGCCGGACTGAAGGCAAGCTCGATTGGTCGGCCGGGGTTCATGAGCGCAACCTGCTGGGGTTCTACTTACAGGCGGTTATTCTCTACCGCCGCTTCGAAGAGCGGAATTCACTCCACATTACGACTTCGTTTCCGCGCTTTTTGGGTAAGGACTTGGCGGTCGGATTTGCGGCGGCCGAGCAAAACGAACTTGATCCGCTTACATTTCACGGAATCACCTACGAGTACGATTATTTGCGCAAGGCGATTTCGGGATCGGTCGGACATCGGCTGAGCGAGAAATTGTTTGTCGTCGGCTCGGTCGGATATGATCGCGAGAATTGGAAGCTGAATTCGCCCGACACGCTGGGAATTGCAATCTCAATGCTTGATTATCCGCGTTATTTTTTGGGCGCCGGTTCTACGCTGGGGCGCGTCTATTACGACCGCTATTTTTATGACGGGACGGATCTTTCCGGCGACGGGAGTTTGATCAACGAGCGCCCGGGCGGCAAGTTCAACAAGTGGAGGTTCTCTCTGACCGCGCGCCGATATCGAATTGTGGGGCCGCTGAATTTCGCGATGCGATTGCGCTACCAGGTGTCGTCATCAGACGAGCGCGTGCAACCTTACGCGATTTCGGGCGAGACGAATGTGCGCGGGTTTCGCGACAAGGTCGAACGCGGCGATTTTGCGTTGATCGGGAATTTCGAAACGCGCTGGCGGACGCTGAATACGCGCGTGTTTTACGGACAGTTGGTGGCGTTTGCGGATGCAGGAGCGATATGGGGACGCGGGAATCCATTTGAGGATGCGATCGGCAATCCATACTGGTCAATCGGCGCGGGAATTCGCGGGTCGATCAAGCAGTTTCTTGGACGAGTTGGCCGCATTGACGTGGCGCTCAATCCGCGCGATGGGACACTGTCGCTCTATTTGTCCACTTCACAGTTCTTCTAGAGATTGCAGGACAAAGCTGCGCAGTCTTTCAAATTATTGTTGCCGATCAGCATGAAAGACTGAATCATTGCCGGGAAGTCGTTAGTCTAAGAAATCGTAGTTGTGAGGCGCTGGAGATAAAATGGCCAAGATGTTCAAGATATTTGGATTCGTCATACCGCTGGTTACGGTAGTC
Organism: uncultured Ignavibacteria bacterium; assembly: GCA_964537215.1. Classification (GTDB taxonomy): domain Bacteria; phylum Zixibacteria; class MSB-5A5; order CAIYYT01; family CAIYYT01; genus JADJGC01. The sequence continues at coordinate 53,054 of CAZIBI010000021.1, forward strand.
ATCGCCTATTTTCTCGTGACGAAATTTGATTTGCGCAGCGTAACGACGGAGAATGATTTTATCACGGCGATTCTGCATTCGGATTCGGTCTATCAGTTATCGAACCAGGCCAAGACGCTGATCGGAGTGGCGATGTCAGCGTTGGGATTTTGTTTTGGACTACTTTCGTTTGGCATCGGCCTCGTGTTGGCGCGTCTCGATAAGTTGGGCAGAGTATGAGTGCATTGCGGAAGATACCACTTACTTTCTTCAAGATTCTGATCATCGTATTGGCAGTCGGGTTGGCTTTCTGGCAGTACAAATTGGTTGCGGGCCGCGAGGGCAAAGTCAAGCGGACCAGTGCTCCAGTTGAGCTGCAGTTCAAAATGAACGACGGCCGCACGGTTTCCGTGACAGACGACACGACGAAATACTCAATTGTACTATTCTGGACGCAGGATTCGGACCGCAGTATTGCGATGGTGCGCGAGTTGCTGCAGGCATTTGAGAGCCACGAGTATGACACGATATTCAATTTCTATGCGGTCAATTTGAACGACACGCCGGAGTCAATGCGGCTCAAAGTCGATTTTGACAATACTTCCCTGCCCTTTGCTTACGATCCGGAAGGCATGTTCCTTCAAAACTACCAGATTCGGACATTGCCGTTGACGGTGATGTTCACGACAACCGGATCGGTATTCAGTTCGCTGGAGGGTTACGAAGAAGGCGAACTAGCGCGGCAACTGAAGAATCTGGCGCAGGCGCGGCAGTACATCGGACCATCCGTCGAATTCAAGTTCGAGGTGAAATGAAGATGACTGCAGCGATACGATTTGACAATCTGAAGAAAACTTACCGCGAGCGCGGCAATCGCAAAGAAGCGCTCAAGGGGATTTCGTTCGAGGTTCCGCAAGGGACGATATTTGGATTTCTCGGCCCGAACGGCGCCGGGAAAACAACGGCGATGCACGTGCTGCTTGATTTCATTTTTGCCAGCGAAGGACAGGCGGAAATCATGGGCGTCGATTCGCGTGATCCGCGGTCGCGCGCAAAGGTCGGGTTCTTGCCGGAGATTTTTAATTTTGACGGCTTCCTTAAAGGCGAAGAGTTCTTGCGATTGTTCGGCAAGCTTGGCGGCGCGAATCCGGAAGCGGTAAAAACGCGGATTCCGCAACTCTTGGAGTTCTTAGATATGCCGACGGCGGGAAGCGCACGAATTCGCAATTACTCGAAAGGGATGACACAGAAGATCGGGTTGGCGCAAGCGTTAATTGCTGATCCGGATGTATTGATTCTTGACGAGCCGACATCGGGGATGGATCCGATCGCGAAAGCGAGAGTCAAACAACTTTTGCAGAAATTGCGCAACGAAGGCAAGACGGTTTTTCTTTCGACACATATACTCTCCGACATTGAAGACATTGCTGATCGAGTGGCGATCATCAACAATGGCGAGTTGCTTGCGGTGGACAAACTCGGCGCCCTATTGAGCTCGGGCGAGCCGGCGTATCGCGTGTCATATCGCGGCGGCGACGAGCAATTGGATACGGCGATGCGGCTACGTCTAGTGCCGGCAAGCGAAGCGGATGTCGAGACCGTTACCTGCGTGAGTCGCGACGACAAGGATTTTGCCCTGGCAACAATATTGAAGCACAATGGTGATGTTGTGGCGGTGAAACAAGTCGGAACGAGTTTGTTGAACAAGTTTCTCGAATTGGTCAAGCACGAGGAGTTGGCAAGTGATAAATGATCTGGCGATTCATCGGCTGGGCAAACTGCGCTCCTCGAAAATAGTCTGGGTCTTCGCGGGTGCTTGCGCTTTTCTGGCGCTACCGACACTGCTACCGGCGATAATTTTCAGCAAGGCAATTTCTACCGGGGTTGCCGGGCAAAGCGCGGCTATCCCCTATTTTATGTTCATCAATTTCATGGGTCATATTGCGGCGTTGATATTGGGGATCACGACGTGGCGGCAGGATTACCGCGACGGGACGATGCTGACATTCGCGGCGCGGCCGATTGCACGGATCGAATTACTGCTGGGCAAGTTGCTCGGCTCAGTGTACGGGCTTTTGATCTATCTCGGGATTGTGATTGTGTTCTATGGATTGTTGCATCTGATCTTTTTCCGCTTCCCGGTTCCGGCTGTCGGAGCGCTGTATCTTGTGCAGTTGTTTGTAAGCTGGCTTTCGACGCTGGCACTCGGGCTATTGTTTGCGAATTTCGGAAATCCGTTAATGGCGACTTTTCTGGCGGCGATGTACTGGTTGTTGAGCCTTCTAGGTAAACTGTTCCAGCAGATTCCCGTGTCGGCGCTGCAATCAGCAGGAGATGTGCTAAAATACATCTCGATTGACAATGACCAGACATACTCGCTGGGTGAAATCTTTAAGTCGGATCTTCCCAGCCTGTCGCCGATCTTGCAAGGAATTGGTTATTATTTCCTCTGGGCGGTTCTTTTGATCGCAATCTCGATTGTCTTGTTCCATAAGCGAGAATTCATCGGCAAGAGGTCGTAGGTGTTTAGCAAGCTCGCACTGATAGCAGTGTTAGGCGCCGGCGGCGCTCTGGCGCGTTACACTTTGAGCGGGCTGGTGTATCGAATAACGGGCGGCAGTTTTCCCTTCGGCACATTCGTAGTCAACATCATCGGGTGTTTCTGCTTTGGTTTGATTTGGCCACTGGCCGAGGAACGGCTGTTGATTTCGAGCAATATGCGAATGATCATATTGGTCGGATTCATGGGATCGTTCACAACTTTTTCGTCGTTGATTTTTGAGACGAGCGAATTGATGCGCGATTCGCAATGGCTGCTTGCGCTCGCCAATATGGGCGGGCAGGTCATTGTCGGATTGGCCGCATTGTACTTGGGGATGATGATCGGCAGATCAGTTTAGGAGAAAGTCGATATGATGCTGTCAGGCGAAGCAGAGTTGGTGCGGGTGTTCATTGGCGAAAGTGATCGTCAGCATGGGAGACCGCTATACGAGGTGATTGTCGAAATGGCGCGCGCCGAAGGACTGGCCGGTGCAACGGTTGTGCGCGGCACGCTGGGATTTGGCGCGAACAGCCGTATTCATACGGCGAAAGTTCTGCGTCTGTCCGAAGATTTGCCGATGATCATTGAGATCGTCGACAGCAGTGAGAAGATCGCGCAATTTTTGCCGAAGTTGGATGCGGTAATCAGCGAGGGGCTGGTGACAGTTGAAAAAGTGCGGGTGCTGGCGTATCGACAGAACAGCGGGTAGAGACGCCCTCACCCCTACCCCTCTCCCAAAGGGAGAGGGGAATCTCTGCAACAGTAATTGGGAGACATTGTTCGAGAATGTTGGTCCGCTTGTCGGAAAAGTAGCCGATTGAGATGCTAGTTTGGATTCCGGCCCTCGCCGGAATGACGGGGAGAAGAGCCCCAATAATGTTGACAGTGATTTGGCGGGTCTCCGGGCGGGTTGCTTCTTGAAGCATAAATGATTCCGGTGAGGAGACCCACCCTACAACGACGTAATCGTACCGCAAATAAAAAAGGGCACTGCGAACAGTGCCCTTCATGAGATGCAAATCAATAGTTAGCTCCCGAAACACCATCCCAAGGTAAACTTGATGTCCGGGTAGTCCATCAGTCCGGCTTTGAATTCAAGAAACATGAAACCTGATTGAGACAGAAGACGTTTTTGAATTCCGCCCTGGACGGACATTCCGAGTTCGCTATTGCTGCCGCCGCGGTCAGCGGAGACAAAGACAGGGCCAATGCCGGCGCCGATATAGGGATTCCAACTTCCCCAGTTGTCGCGAAAGCGATAGGCGATATCGAACATCGGGGCGATGACGGTTAAGTCGTTGCCGATGCCGACTTCGACTTCGGGGAAGATCATCAACCGCGGCGCCAAATCGCCGAGGTCGAGATGTCCGCCAAAGTGGATTTGGTCGGGATCGATGGTAGCGCCGACGCGCGGTCCAGCGCCGTGAACACCAAAGGCACGCGTTTGCGAGTAGACCGAAGTCGTTGCGAGCACGATGGCAAGAATGGCAGTAAGTATTACTTTACGCATTCCGATTGCTCCTTTCGGACCCGGTAATCGAGTCGTTTGCCGATTAATATTTCACCGAACAACCATACGGTGTGGAGGATTTAACCGCCACAGACTTACCGGCAACGAGAGCATCCAATCCAGTAGACACATAGTTGGTCGCCTTCTCGATGTCGGCGGTTTTGGTCGACGGCGTATCGTCGATGGCGCCAGCATAACGCAGGACGCCCTTAGGGTCAATTATAAACATGTGCGGCGTCGTCTTGGCGCCGTACAGCTTGCCGACCGCTCCGTTTTCATCAACGAGATAGTCGGTGGGCACAGCTTTTTCGGTGGCGATGCGTTTCTTCAGGTCGGCGTTCGGGAAATGTCCCTGCTTTCCGGGAGCGGAAGAGCAGATCGAGAGCCAGACAATGTCCTTCTTGGTGTAAGTTCCCTGAAGCTTCTGCATGTTGCCGGACGAATAGTGTTTCTTCACGAACGGGCAATCGTAGTTTGTCCATTCGAGTACGACGGTCTTGCCCTTGAACTGTGACAATTTGACGTCCTTACCGTCGACATCCTTGAGAGTAAATTCCGGAGCAGGCTGGTCAATGGCGACAGCGGCGGTGACGGCCTCCGCAGTTGATTCTTGCGCGAGCGCAAATGCGGAGATACCCAAGGCGAGAACTGCGCCGAGTAAGATGCTCTTGGTCAGTCTGTTCATGATGTCTTTCCTTTCGTTTCCCGCGATAACAATTCTTTCGACGCGCGGGTGTCGTCGGTTTATCCTTCTAATTTTTCTAACGCTTCCAAAACTATTCCCGGCGTGAGAATCTCCGGCAACAAGATTGGTTGCTGGTCGCTCTTACCGGTGTAGAGCACGTACAGCGGGACGCTGTTTCTTCCGAACGACGCGAGCGCCTTGGTGATGCGGGCGTCGCGCGATGTCCAGTCGGCTTTCATGGTCACGACCGCAAGTTGATTAAGCCGATCCTGAACGGCGTTGGAACTGAAGGCAACGCGTTCGTTGACTTTGCAGCTTAGGCACCAAGCGGCGGTGAAATCGATCAGCAGCGGTTTGCCCTGCTCTTGAACTTCTGCTACCCGTTCGGGAGAAAAAGGTTCCCAGGCGAGATCGGCGGAAGTCGATGAAACGGTTGCTGTCATTGGAGTTGGCGAATTTAGCGCAGCAGCAGAAATTGCTCCAATAATGAGCAGGCCCGCGACAATTTGTGCGGTTGTGCGTTTGGAACGCGCGGCAGCGATATTTCCCCAGCGGCCATAGATCCAGGCGGCAACTGCAAGCACCAAAAGAGTTGCCAGCAGAAGTAAGATTGAATCCGCCCCAGTCTGGATGGACAACACCCAAGCAAGCCAGACGACTGTTGCCATTAGTAAAAATCCCATGGCGTGTTTGAGAGTTTCCATCCAACGACCGGGTTTTGGGACGAATTTGAGCAAGAACGGCGAACTAGTGAGAATCACGTAGGGCGCCGCCATGCCGAGACCCAGTGCGGTGAATATTGCGATTGATATGATTACCGGCTGCGTCAGCGAAAAGCCGAGTGCGCTGCCCATAAAGGGCGCGGTACAGGGCGTGGCTACGACGGTTGCGGTGACGCCGGCGAGGAATGAACCGATCAATCCGGAACGGCGCGAACCGGAACCGACGCCGGTTAAGGAGACGCCGACTTCAAAGACGCCAAGCAAATTGAGTCCGACCAGGAACATGAATGCGGATAGAATTATGATAAAGGCGGGCGATTGAAGTTGGAATCCCCAGCCGAGCTGTTCCCCACCGGCGCGAAGTAGGAGCAACGCTGCGGCGAGAATCCAGAATGAAGTCAATACGCCGAGAGTAAAGAGCGAGTTATGCGCGGCGGCTTTGCGGCGCGATTCGCCGGCTTGCTGAATGAAGCCGAGAACTTTGATCGATAACACCGGCAACACGCACGGCATGAGATTCAAGATAATGCCGCCGAGGAAAGCAAACAGAATTGCCTCCCACGGGCCAATGTCAGCGCCTGTCGCTGCGACGGCGGCGATCGGTGTATTCGGCATCGGCTCGACCTGCGCAGTGAATGCGAGCGCTCGTTGCGAATTTCCGGCGACCCAGGCTTTGGAGGACACGAGCATACCGGAGATCGATTGAATCGTGTCGGTGTTCATTTTGTTGCGCGGAATCAAGAGCTCAAAGCCAGCGGAAGTCGCAGTGAATCTTTGCGGCTGCGCATTTTCGATAATTCCCTTCTGGTTGGGAAAAAAGAAGATGTCGCTCGGCGCGGAATTGCCGGACTGCGGATCTTTGGCGATCTGCAATTTCAGCGCGCTCGCCGACGCGTTGGCGGCAACGTTCCAGGTGGGATCAATTGCTGGCAGTTCGTCGCGGACTTTGGCGAAGCGCTTCGACCACTGTTCGTTGACGCTGCGATTTCCCGGCGTTACCGGAAGTGATAACTTGAGCGTTGCGTCGCCGGGAATGCACTCGACCTTGCAGATCAGCCAGTCAACTTCGGCGGAGATGGCGAAGTCATGGCCGGGTTGTGTATTGACAGGAATTATGATATCGGAGAGCAGGAGGAGTTCTTTGTCATAGCCGAAACTGACGAGGGGCCCTGCCGAGATTCGTTTCGGAGCGGGAAATTGTGGCGGCAAAGCGATGGCGCCCTCGGGTAAGGTCCAATTGATACGCGGCGCGAGGCCGGCATCACCGGGATTGGTCCAATAGACGTGCCACTCGTCTTCAAGAGTCATCAGCAATCCGACGGTTAGTGTGTCGCCGGGTTGGACAGATGTCCGATCGGAAACTAGTTGAACCTCGATGTGGTCGCGTTTGACGGAATCGGCAAACAGCGGCTGAAGCAAAAGCGCGCCCAAAAGGATGGACGCCGCTATCAGGTATCTCAACATACTGAAAGAGTTTACATAATATGGCTCTCTAAAGTTCATGTTTTTATCATCGGTGAAACGAGGTGGTTTCGTGAGCAACGACGTGGTGGTGTAGTACTCTTATTGGCAATGAGTTACTGGGATTACTTGAAGTAATCTATGAATAATTTGACGGTCGTGATGAAGACCACGACGATCAAGACCGGGCGGATGAATCGAGCACCATTGCGGATGGCCATGTGCGAGCCGACGTAAGCGCCGATGACCTGCCCTACACCCATGACTAGGCCGACTTTGATGAGGATGTTGCCGCCGATTGTGAAGGCGATTAGTGAGACGATGTTGCTGGTGAAGTTCATCAGCTTGGTGTAACCGGTGGCTTTGGTCAGATTGTAGCCGAGGAGTGAGACGAAAAGAAATACCCAGAATGAGCCGGTTCCGGGGCCAAAGAAGCCGTCGTAGAATCCGAGTGCGAGACCACAAAGAAGAAAAAAGATGCCGCTGGTGATTTTGGGGGACTTGTCCTGGTCGCTTAGGCATGGCGAAAATACGAAGTAGACTAAGATGGCAAACAGCAAAAACGGTATGACCTTTTCGAGCAGTTCGGAGTCGAGTATTTGCACGACATAGGCGCCGAGTGCAGCGCCGATCGCAGTGCAGACGATTCCCCAGACGGCGTCACCGAAGCGAATGACGCCGCGGCGATAGTTATTGGTCGTGGCGGTAAAGCTGCCGAATGTGGACTGAAGTTTGTTGGTACCGAGCGCGAGATGCGGCGGCAAACCGGCGGCGAGCAGAGCTGGAAGCGTGATCATTCCTCCCCCACCGGCGATGGAATCAACCCAACCGGCGATCATTGCTGCCAGAAAAAGTGCAGGGTAAACGATTAGCGAGTCCATGTAATTGCGCGGACAGTTAGAGAATAAGCGTTGTGACGATGATTTGCGCGAGCATGATTTTGGCGATCATTGAAGCGGGTTGCACGGTCGCGTACCAGACATTTGGGAGATCGCTTTCGGCTTGCTGATTGGCATAAGCAAGACAGGCGGGTTGTGTTTGAATGCCTGACATCATCCCCATAACGCCGAGCATCGGCAGCTTGAGATATTTGTGCCCGATCAGAATTGTGGTGACTGTGGCGAACGTAGTAATCGCGCCGCCGGCAAGAAGCAATCCCCACGAGCCAGCTTGGAATGTGGCCCCGAATCCGTAGCCAGCCTTGGTGCCGATCGCGGCAAGAAAGAGTACGAGTCCGAGCTGGCGCAAGACCAAATTCGCAGCATGCGGCAGACCCCACTGAATCGGACCGGTGCGCTCCAGGCGGCCAAGAATCAAACCGACGACCAGCGGTCCACCGGCGAAGCCGAGGCGAAAGACACCGCCGCCGGGCAGCGGGAATGGAATCATGCCGACGAATACGCCGAGCACGATGCCGAGCGAGAGCGAGAGGAAATCTGTTTCGGATAGCGATTGCACCGAGTTGCCGAAGAACTTGGTAACTTGTTCTTCATGTTGGCGCGCAACGACGACCATGATGCGGTCGCCGAGTTCGAGAATCGTGTCGGGCGACGGGACAAATTCAAAACCGGCGCGGCGGACGCGCGTGACAGCGCCCTCGAACTGGCGCATCGTTTGCAGATTACGAATCGGTTTGCCGACGACTTGTTTGTTCGAGACGAACAGCAGTAGATAGCTGGTGTCCTCACGAAGTTGGGAAACTTGCTCGGATGATATTTCGCCGAAGAGGACGTGGGCGCGCGTCAAGGCAGTCGGTGTTCCGACGGCGACGATCATGTCATTGATTTCGATTTGACGAAACGGCGTGACGATGAAGACCTCTTCTCCCCGCTTGATGCGGCTAACGACGAAGCCAGGATTGCCAAGCAACTCGAGCGCCTGACCGACGGTCTTGCCGGCGACGGCGGGATTGGTGATGCGAAAAGTTTGGCTGATGATGTCTTCGGGGATTTCGCCGGTGGAACGATCGGCGGCTTCTTTGGCGTAATCTACTTTGAAGATTTTCGAAAACACAAAGAACCAAAGGATGACGCCGAAGACGCCAAAGGGATATGCAAGGCCGTACGTGACGACGGGGCTCTTCATATACTGTTCGGTTAATTCGACAGGATAGGCGCCGGAGAGATTCTTGACGGCTTCAACCGTTGCGGCCAAAGCCGGTGTGTTGGTGAGCGCGCCGCAGAAGAGACCGGCGATGCTTGGTGCGGACATGCCAAGAACATTTCCAAGGATTGCTGCGAGTATGGCGGCGCCGCCAAGAATGGAGACCGCGATAGCGCTGAATTTCAAGCCGCGTTTTTGGAAGGACGAAAAAAAGCCGGGTCCGGCCTGCAAGCCGAGCGCATAGACAAATACGACCAGACCGAGGATGTAAACATATTCCGGCAAGCTCAAGCGTTGGTCGAGTGCGCCGAAAGCGATGCCAACGAACAAGACGGCGGCGATGCCGAGATTGAAGCCGAAGAATTTGATATTGCCGATGAGATAGCCGAGGCCGATTACTGTGAAGAGCAACAGCAGCGGGTTGTTCGCCAAGAGGTCAATAGATCCGGACACAACGGCCTTTCCATTCGTGCGACAAGCGGTCGCAATTCGGCAGACGATTTACAACATTAAGATTGAAAAGGCAAGCAGTTTGAATAGCCAGAATTAACGCGTTGACGGTAAAGAAAACGGGCGCCATTTCGCATAGAAAGGCGCCCGTGATTATTTGGCGGCGTTAATATTACTTGAGCAAAACCATCTTGCGGGTGATGGAATTGTCGCCGGCAGTCAGGCGGTAGAAGTATACACCGGACGGCAATTGCTCGTTTTTGGCGTTGCGGCCGTACCAACGGATTTGGTAGTTGCCGGCGGACTGGGTGCCGAAGTTTTCGTGCCAGACTTCCTGACCGACAATATTCACTACACTGAATTCGACGTTTGCTGATTTTGGCAGCGAATATGGTATTGAAGTTTCCGGGTTAAACGGATTCGGGTAGTTTTGTTCGAGCGTGAAAGATTCCGGCAGGACCGGGTTGTCAATCTCATAGACCGGAGTTGCTCCGCTGGTGAAGCGATAGTCGGCAGATGCGCTGACGTAGGTGCGCAACTGACTTGGCGTGCGAACTAATGTGACACTGCCGTACTCTTTCGACATGTACTGGTACATAGTCATTGTCGTTGTTGTCGTCTGATTTGGAACGCCCGGGAAGATTGTTGTTTGGTAAATCGTCCAGTCGGCCCTGACTCGCAATGCGCTCACCTGTTTGTTGCCGTACTTAATCGTGCCCCAGGCATCGACAGTGTACTTCACGCTGTCGCGAACCTGAATCGAATACAAAGTGTAAACTTGTGTATACTGCCAGACCGATATCCACGAAGAGCTTGAAGTCACCGGGAACTGCACCTGTAATGATGGGAAGTCGAAGATTGTGACAAGTGTGTCGATTCCCGGATCCGGATCAAACGGTCCGACATTCACGTTGCCTAGCGTGTAAAGCTGATTTGGGACGCTTCGGAACATCGTCCATGACTGTCCGCCAAGCAATTCCCACGCGGCTGTCGGATTAGTAAACTGATCTGCAAATGGCACGACATTGGTGTTAACCACTTTGGTTTGTCCCGAGACTCCAAAAGTGATCGACGAAAAATCCCAAAGATGACCACCTCCCGAACCCGACGTATAACCGGCCCAGAGATTGGTATCGATGTCGGAGTTCGCCGAACTTGTGTAAATGGTCCCGGGCGTCAACACGAAGTCCGACTGGTTGATCGTGACCTGTGCGAACACGGGCGTGACGAAGACCGCTGCGGCAATCATGCCGAGCATCATTAGCTTAATTTTCATGTAGATCTCCTTTACGAGGATTCGATAATTATTCCTTATCAAGCCGCCGTTTGCATTTCGACGGTTTTGTAATCTGTTGTTAAACTGATGTTTACTGGGATGATTGAATGTAGAGTGCTAACCTAGCCGCACCATACCAGACATCTAAGAGCAGTATACTACGTGAATCTATTTTGTCAATTAAATTGTGGCCGACAAAGAAGAAGCGGCCGAATGACAGAGATCCGGCCGCTCTTGCTATCCCCTATTCCAACGAGAAGTTACAGCTTAATCAACTCCACCCGGCGGTTGTTTTGGCGGCCCTCGGGAGTATCGTTGCTGGCAACCGGCTTGGTTTCGCCGAAGCCCTGCGACTGAAGCCGGGATTCTTCGATAGAGTATTTCTCCATAAGATAGGCTTTCACGGAAGCGGCGCGACGTTTGCTAAGATCCTGGTTAGCAGCTTCCTCACCGACATTGTCGGTGTGGCCCTCGATGGAGACCTTGAGATCCGCGTGGTCCTTCAGCATTGTGCCGATTTCTTTGAGGGTCGGAGTCGATTCGGCGCGGATTTCATCGCTTCCAGACGCGAAGAGAATTCCCTGCGTGACGTATTTGCCGTCGGCAATTAGTTGGTCGTACATGATCTGTTTGCCACCCGCTGCGATGCGAAGGTTGGTGATCATAACCGGTTGTTTTTCATCAGCCCAAATCTGCACCGGCAGACTATTCGAACGGCCAAAACTCGAATTCGGGACATTGGCACAACGCACGTCGTTACAGTACACTTTCACATATTTCCCGTCACTCATCGCGCGACAGTACGCAATTTTCTCTTTGGAGCGCGCCGTCATTTCAGTTGAAGCCGAGAATGAGCCACGGCGACCAACGCCGCAATTGGTGTACCAAAACCATGTAAGCTGATCGTCATCTGCCTGGTTGTCAGTACCGTCAAAAATCGAGATACATGGCTCATTGCCGGGACCAAAGAAATCGAATTCAAGTGTGAATCGTTGCGGAAGATTTTCCGGGAGCGGAATTTCAAACTCGGAGCCGTTATTGGCGCGGAGCCAACGCTGACCCTTCCATTCGACGACTTCCATGTTACCTTTCTTAAAATCGAGGCGCTGCGGAAAATCACCGACGCCGGTCGTGCTGAAGTCTTCAAAATAAACCACGCGGTCGCCCGGCTTGAAGTCGTAATTCGCCCAAACGCCTTCGCCGGGACGCATTCCCTCGCCGCCGCCACCGGATTCGGCGGAACCAGTTGAGCTGGCTTCGCCAGTGTTTGCAGATTCGCTTTCGGGAGAACCTTCGACAGCTTTTTCAGCCTTCTCCTCAGCTTTCTTTTCGACTTTCTTGGTGACCTTGTTCTTAAGCGAGCCGCCGATACCGGCGACGGATGGTGTGCTTGAGGTCAGAAGGAAAGCACAAACAAGAATGCACAGGAATGAGACAAGCTTCATAATTGACTCCTATTTATTGGATGGTATTACACTCAAGGATATTTCCAGG
>CAZIBI010000021.1:65375-73285 GCA_964537215.1 uncultured Ignavibacteria bacterium
GTCTTGAGCACAGTGGTCATGCCCATCGAGACGAAGTCTTCCTGATCGGCAGCGGCCGGTATTGAGCCGATTGAGGCAGGCGACGAGAGAATGCGGTTTTCGCAGACGAGCGCGCCGGAAGTGTATTGCATTAGCATCATGCCGGAGAACATACCGGCGCCTTTGGTCAGATAAGCCGGGAGTCCCATCGAGAGCGCCTTGTTGAGGATGCGATTGAGACGGCGTTCGGACATGACGTTGATCATGGTGATGCCGGTGCCGATGTGGTCGAGCGGGTAGGACATCGGTGTGCCCTGGAAGTTGGCGCCGGTCACGACGAAACCGGAGTCGCCTTCGGGGAAGAAAATCGGATTGTCACCGACTCCGTTAAGTTCGGTTTCGAATTGCGCGACAGCATAGTCGAGCGCATCCCAGAGTGCGCCGACGACCTGGGGAGTCGAGCGGATTGAATAGGCGTCCTGGACATTTTTGCCGGGGCGTTCGAGAATTTGCGAATCCTTCATGATGGCGCGCAAATGGCGGGCACACTTGACTGCACCAGCAAATCCGCGAATGGTGTGAACCGGATCTTCGAAAGCTTTTGGATTGGCATTGAGAGCTTCAAGCGTCATGGCTGCGGCGATTTCGGCGGTCTTAGTAAGCATAATGGCGTCGCAGAGCAAGATCGATCCGGCGCCGGCGATGACATTGGAGCCATTGATTGATGCCAAGCCGTCGCGGGCCTCGAACTTGATGATCGGGATTCCGGCTTTGTCCATAGCGGCTTTGGCCGACATGCGTTCGCCTTTGTAAAAAGCCTCTCCCTCGCCGATCATGACGAGCGCCATCTGGGACATGGGCGACAAGTCGCCGCAAGCGCCGACGGAACCTTTTTCGCAAGCCAGCGGCGTGACACCCTTGTTGAGCATGGCGACCATGGTCTCGACGATGCGAAGATTGCAACCCGAGTGGCCTTGAGATAGGACGTTAACGCGCGAGGTCTGCGCGGCGCGGGCGTATTCGATTGCCAGCGGATCGCCATAGCCGGCGGCGTGGGAATAGACGAGGAATTTTTGGAAGACCTCGAGTTGTTCGGCAGGCAATGCGACTTTTGCGAGGTCGCCGATACCGGTGTTGATGCCGTACATGATTTCCTGCTGGGCGACTTTTTTGTCGACGAAGCGGCGGCAGTGTTTGATGCGATCCTGGGCTACGGACGTAAGTTCAAGAGCCTCATTGTGTCGCGCGACATTGAGGATGTCATATATTGTAAGACGTTTTTCACCAATTCTGACAGTCATCGAATACCTCCCGTGATGTCATTTCGGGATCAAGAAGTGCGCAGCGGAAAGAAAAAACAAGCAATTTCTTGGATAAGAAGGGCGATGGAGTAGTCGATTAGCGGGTGTTAACTTTGAACGCGTGATATTGATTGCGACCGAGACGGTCTACGATGTTGGGAAATGAAGAAGAGGAAATTACTTCGCGGGTGCGTTGAGTTTGGTCTGGGCGGCCTGCTCGACAGCTTGCGTGGAGAGCCGGGCCTCTTTTTCGAAATCGATGATCTTGGTGTTGTCGTGATAGATAGCAGTCTTGAAGACTGTGACCTTTTTGAGCTTGTCGATGACTGCGGTAATTTGCTCGGCGCCCTTTTCGTAAACAACCAGCGACTTGGCCAGTACACCGTCGGGATCGTCGACTTGACCGTTGTTCATCGACATCTCGAGCAACTGGGTGCGTCCGGAGATGGAAGCAACGGCGTTATTGAGATAGTGCGAAAACGTGGCGACGATCGCGTGCAGCGACTCGAGCGCGACGCGATGAAGTTTCTCCTCATCGAGTTGCTCTTTGGTCTGCATGAGTTCGCGGTACAGTTGTTCGGTGAAGCTGTAGAGCGAATAGAGCTGGTTGGTAGCCTGCTGCAGCAACTCGGCGGTGGTGCCGACGTCGACATCGAGATACTGCGAGGACTCAAGCAGGCGGCTAAGTCCGGAGTATTCGATTTCCTTGAGGTCAGCAGTTGCGAGATCAAGATTATTGGCGAGGATTTCCCGATTCGTTAAAAACGTGTGCCGCTGGGTCGCGTTGGCTTCGAAGGTGAATGTCGCGAGTTTGTCGGCTAGATTCACGATCTGTGCTAACTTGGTTTCGGGAGCATTGTCATCGAGTTGGAAAATATCATGGTGGCGGCCAATGGCGACGCAGTAACGGTCAGGGAAATTCCAGACGCGTCCCAGCATTTCACCGGCGGCAGCGTGATCCATTTCGAGCATCTGCTGCTCGATCTTGATCATCTCATCCCCTGCCGCGATCGACTGGAGAACTTTGCCATATTCGCGCGGATAGAAGTTGTCGAGCACGAGAATGCCGATGTCGTGAATACATCCGCAAATGAAGGCTTCTTCCGCGAGTGCCGGTGCGGTCTTCTGCGCGATCATTTCAGCGACGCAAGCGACGTTGAGCGAGTGGCGCCAGAAATCTTTGAGGTCGATGCGGGAGCCGATCTTGGTCGAGAGGTCGTAGAGCGATAGCGATAATGCGAGCGCTTTGACCTTGGAAGCGCCGAGAGTCATCACGGCATTGCGAACCGACGAGACCTGCTGCGTGCGGCCGTAAAACGGCGAGTTGACAATTTTCAGGATGCGAGTTGAAAGGGCGATGTCTTTGAGGATAATCTCGCCGAGTTCCGCCAATGAAGCATCCGGATCGTCGCAAACGCGCAAGACTTCCGCCATGACAGCGGGCAGGGTTGACAGCGACCGAAAGGTCGACAGTTTTGCTTCGAATTGCAGTCGATTCATCTAAAGATGTTATCGACAAAAGTTTGCGCGGGTGAAGTAAAAACTACGAAAGTCGTTTAAGAAGTCGCTGGCGACGCTTTTGGAGTGTTTCATTCCAAAACGAAACGCGGTCGAAAGGAATTTCTGCGAGCGGACTGTCGAGGTATTCAAGGGCCTGGATCACAGTCTGTGCGGCCAAATCATAGGTGCGCTTTTTGTGCTCGAGAATCTTCGCAGACTCGTTGAGGGCAATCAAGCGCGTCTCCCCTTTCACGGACGCGAGGGTCTTGAGCGTCTGCAGAGCGGCATCGAACTGGCCGAGCTTCTTCTGCAACCGGAAAGCATGGAGACACAGCGAGAACTGGTCGTCGTCCGGTTTGCCGGAAGAAAGCTGGCAAGCGGCGGCGCGACAAGCGAGATCGGCATTGCCGCGACGGTGAAGGAATTTCGAGATGCGCAGCGCATCAAGCGGCGAATAGAAGTCGGATTTCTCGGCATTGTCGAGATATTGATGGACGGCATCGAGCAGATAAAGCAACGTGACAATATCGAGGCGGTTGTGCAAGAGAACGCCCTCCAGCGGCGCCGACTGGCCGTGACGAAGATAGTCGAAATAAAGCTGCGGAATCATGAAGCCGGGGGTGTCGTTGTGGCGATAAGCGTTTAGTAATTCGCGCTCGAGCGTCTGCAACGTCGTGTCGTCGAAGCGGCCCTTCCAGAAACGGCGGCAGACGTGGAGCAAGTCGATGTGGAACATTCCCGAAAACGGTGTCGCCATTTTTTGCATGCGGTAGCGCGTTTCGAGGAGCGGGAGGTCAAAGCTCTTGCCGTTGAAGCTGACGACGATTTTGCGGTCTTCGACAATCTCTGCAATGGCGTCGAGCATAGCTGCCTCGTCAGGATAATCGGGCAAGAAGAACTGGTGGACGGTGAAGCGGTTGTCGTTGACAACGGCAACGCCGACTAAGAACGCAACTGTTCCGGATGCCGCTGAAAGGCCGGTGGTTTCGGCATCGATGAAAACAAAATCGGTGAGCGGATGCTGCTCGGTGGCGGAGTTATGATCGTAGTAAGCCAGGTCGAACTGCGCGCGGGCGAAAATGGTCGCGAGTGATTTGGTGCCGTGGGAAAAGCCAGCCGGGTAGTTCGTGGAGAGCAACAGGAAGCGGCCGAATTCGTTGGTGAGGATTTCACCGCCGATTTCGGCTGCAAAGGAATCAATCGCTACGACGTCGACATCGAGCTGGTTCGGGCGATTGAAGCGGTCAAGAAAATCGAATTTACTCATCGTCACTTAGGAGTAGATAATATCGTCAAGGCGTCGCGAATCTGCGAATTGACGAACGGATCGGATTCAGTCTTCGCCAACGACTCGAGCCTGGTTTTGGCATTCCGTTCATCGAGTTTTGCATAAGCCCAGACAGCCCAACCGCGAATGACTGCGGTGGAATCCTCGAGCGACTTTTGTATCGTCGCTTTCGTCGACTTGATGTTCAACTGGCCGCAGAGGCGAATCAACAGTGCCTGCTGCTGATTCGAAATTGGCGCATCCAGCGACGAATCCAATTGTGCGTGTGCCAGCGAATCGAGCGAAACGAGAGCGTCGTAAGCGCACAAGCGGACGGCATAGTCTCCATCGTCAAGCGAGCGAATCAGCAACGGAATTGACGCTCGCGATTTCACCGCGCCTAGTCCAAATACGACGCATTTGCGAACAATATCAACAGAATCAGTTAGCAGGGGCGCCAGGAGTTTTGCGGTTGCCTCTCCCCCGCCGGATTTGCCGATGGCGGTGACGGCTTCGCCGCGGACGGTGAAATCGGAGTGGGAAGTAATTGTCATCAGAGAGCTAATGGCAGTACTGTCCTTGATATCGGCAAGACATCGGGATGTCGTGCGGAGTTGGTCCTTGTTATCGGTCTTGAGCGCCCCGACAAGGTAAGGCGTGGCTTTCTTGCCGATGCCGCGGAAGATGTCGACGAGGGTGAGTTTTTCGCGCGCATCGGTGACATCGAGTTTGGCGACGAGATATTTGGCGGCGGAATCGCCCATGGCACTCAAAGAATCTTTGGATGGCTGAACGAGCTTTTGGAAGCGGATTTCGCCGGACGAGGCTTGACGAAACAAGCGGTCGACTTCGGATTTGGTGTCTGCGGCGAACAACAGTCTCGGCAATAGACAAATTGTCAATACAGTGACGAGCCGGATCATTTCTTCACCTCGGAATTCAAATCTGCGCCTATTCCCCATTTCGATTGCGTGACCCAGAAGGAGTTGTCTTTGCCGTAGCCGCGATAGGCATCGAGCCCTTGCAGGTCGAGGAACAGACCGATGGAGCCGAATTCGCGGCGCGGATTACCGTAGCCGTGGGTGTTCATCTGCACGCGGGCGATGTGGCCATCATCACCGCGTAGGTCAATCAACATGCCGATGCCGTTGGCGGAACCGGCCGCTTGGGACAAGTCGGTGGCGCTGTATTGATCATTGCCATTGCAATCGAGGAGCAGCCCGAAAGCGATGTCGTGGCCGCAGCCTTGCGAGACGCCCTTGGAACTGTAGAGATCTTCGCCGCTGATGTCGACCAGTGTCGCGACGCACATGTGAGTGGCGGCGCCTTGCGCGTATTGGTAGGCGATGTAATTGTCGTTGCCACCATAGTCGATCAGACCACCGAGCGCATACCAGTAGGATGCGCCCTGGCCAAAGATGTCGGCGGAGTATTGGTCGTTGCCGGCGCCGTCGACGAGTAGTCCAATGCCACCGGAAAAATATGGGCGCAGGCCGTAGCCGAATCCTTGCGAGAGCGAGACGTAATGGTCCTCGTAGCGGAGGATGTCGCCATATTTCCAACCCGCCGTGTAGCTGTCGTTGCCTGAATTATCGACGAGAGCCGAGGCGCCCATGATGAAGCCAAAGCCTTGGGAATAGAGTGCGGAATTGTAAGTGTCGCGGCCCTCGTAGTCAAGCAAGAGTCCGACGCCGAATGACGAGGCTGCCTGGCAGCCGATGTCGCCACGGTAGAGGTCGTCGCCGGCGCGGTCGATCAAGATTCCGGTTCCGAAAAGGCCGCAGCCCTGGGAGAACTTGTTGGCGATGTAGATATCGTTGCCGGACCAGTCGTCGAGGATGCCGGTTGAGAAAAAGCCGGCACCCATGACGTGATCGGAGAGCGCGAAGTATTTGTCGTTTCCGGCGAGGTCGATGATGATCTGATTGTGGAATTCCTCGGAGCGCGAGAGATAGTACTCGTCGTCGCCGCCGAGATCAATAATCAGATCGTAGAAGCCTTCGTATGTATCGTTACCGATTCCACGAACGGCAATGCGGCCAAGCGGGGTTTGGACGTCTTTGAATTTGGACAGAAGGTCGCAATGAACAAGTTTCTCGACGAGATCGGGGTTGCGTTCGAGCCACTCGGTCAATCTTTCATAAGCAACAATCGGCGTGCCGTACGCTATGGACAAATCACGAGGGTTGCGATGATCGGTGATTTGTTTAAGGCGGACGGCCAGTGATTCGTGAAATTGCTGGATCTGATCGAGTTCTTCGAGTGGTCGGTCGGCGTCTTTTTCTTCTTCCTGCAAAAATACAGTGAAAGTATCAATGAAGAAGCGCTGTTCTTCGGGCGTGAATTCGCGGACATTGCTAAGCGATGCGGATGCTGATAAGCCGAACAGTGTTGATTCGATGTAGGGTGCAAGCGAATCGCAGTCTTTGCGAATCTTCTTGAATGTTTCGAGCTCGGCAAGTGTTCGGTCGCGATATGTCGGAAAAATGAGTTGTTGTGAATACTCCGGAAACTGAAGGCAGTTTGAAAGCTGAAAGTACTTCTCTATCACTGTTCGTTTTGAATCCAATAGTGAATCGCTGTTTGACTTCAGGTAGCCGGGAATTCCAAGCGGGCGGCGCATGAACTTGTCGACGATGTTCAGGCGGAATGAGTCGCGGTCGACCCAGTTGGGATTGAAGCCGACATCCGACGTGTCGATGCTGATGTAGTTGAGCGTTTGGTTAATCGTGTCGATGGGAAAGCGATAGTCGTCGGCGTGTAGATTCGCACCGAACAGTACTGGAAGCAACAATACGATGTATAATAGGCGCATACGAACAAGCTAATGCGATTGTAGAGCTAATCGCAATCGTTTTTTGGTCAGTGGTGCTGCCGTGACGGAACTATGTTGATGTGAAGCGAACTACTTCTTGGTCAGGATCCAGATCCAGATGGGGAGAATCGGATAGGTGGCCTTATAAACGAATGCCGGAATGCGGAAAGCGAGCCCGTTGCGATCCTTGAGGTCGCCGGCTTCGAAACGTTCGGGCTGCTTGAGAATGGGAATCGTGTAGTCGTGGAAGCGGAAGCTCTTGAGGAGCTTCTTAAGTTTCGGATACGAGAGTAAGGTGACATCGTAGACGCCGGTTTTGCCGCACAGCCTCATGTAGAGGTTTGCCAGCTTATTCGGCAGCCAAGAAAGGAACGGCAATTTGTAGTGGCCTTCGATCAGGACGAAACGCGAGCCGGCGCTCCAATAGCAGAAGCCGTTGGGTTTGAGGACGCGATAAATCTCACTGACAAGGCCGGTTTGGTTGTCCATGTGTTCGTAAACGTGGTTGCAAATCACGCAGTCGAATGAGCCGTCGGGGAACGGCAAATTAGCGCCGTCGCCGCAAACCCATTTGACGTTGCTGCTCTGGCACTGGGCTTTGCCGCGCTCGACGGCAACGTGGTCGATGTCAAGTTCGACGACCTCACGGAAGCTGTGGGCGAAGATTTCGGTCATGACGCCGGCAGAGCCGCCGACATCGAGTACGCGCAATTGCGACACGTTGGCCTTCCAGAAATCGCTCATGACGGCGACGATCTTGCGGGCTTTCTGGGTGCGGCCCGATTTGTCATAGAGAATCGGGAAGCGCTCGGAGTAGGTGCCGTAGACTTCGTTCTTGCGGGTGATTTCAGCTTTCATTTGGCCTCTTTGCGAGAATCATAACCGACAGTGAAAACAACGACGGCAGCGTATCGGCGAGAATTTGACCGACGCGCGACCAGAATCGACCCCAGCGCGGCGGCACCAGCGGTTGATATAACTTCTTCTCGACAACATAGCCGGAAACTAAAGCGAGTTCGGCGGCCTTGCGCGGCGAGAAGAGTTGGAT
>CAZIBI010000022.1:0-1905 GCA_964537215.1 uncultured Ignavibacteria bacterium
TATCGCCGCCGCATCAACATGATGCAGGATTTACCGGTTGATGTGCGCGAGCAGTTGTTCCTTGAGACCGAACGGCTGAAAATGCTGTCGCCGGCATCAGCAGAATTCGGGTCAATCAAGCGCTATCTCGACTGGTTGATGGCGATTCCCTGGAACCGGACTTCGACCGACGAGACGAACTTGAGCCAGGTCGAAAAAATCATCGACAGCAATTTCTACGGCGCCAAGGATATCAAAGATAGAATCACAGAATACCTCGCTACGCGCCAATTGACGCACAATGTCTCGGCGCCGGTGATCTGTCTGACCGGCCCGGCGGGCACGGGTAAAGCCTCGCTGGCAAGCGCGGTCGCAACTGCGCTGCAACGCAAACTGGTGAGATTCTCGGTGGCCGGATTCAGCTCAACGGCGGAACTACGCGGTGAACCCCACACGTTGGAAGGCGCAATGCCGGGCAAGATTATTCGGGCTCTGATCGAGACGAACTGCGTCGACCCGGTGTTCTTGATCGAAGACATGGACAAGCTCTGCTTTGACGAAGCGCGCGTTTCGATTGCGTTGGCGTTTTTGGAGATTATCGACCCGCGGCAAAACCGCAAATACATAGACGACTATCTTGCGCTGCCGCTCGACTTGTCGCGCGTGATTTTTATCTTCAGCGTGCGCGGCACGGAAATGATTCCCGAGCCGCTGGTTGAGCGCATGGAAGTGATCGAATTTGCCGGTTACGTCGACCGCGAAAAAGTCACCATCGCCGAGCGTCACTTGATTCCGTCGCTGCTGGCAGCCAACGGCATCAGCAAGAGCGAATTGGTGTTCACGGCGGGCGCGATCAAGAATCTGATCCGCAATTACACGATGGAAGCCGGATTGAGCCAGGTGAAGCAGCGGCTGGAATCTATCTGCCGCAAGTTCTCCAAAGCTAAGGCCACGACAGAAAAGAAAGTCAAGTGGGTGATCTCCGAGGACAACCTCGAACAATATTTCGGCACGCCGGTGTATATCCCGGAAATGGCCGAAAGTCATCCGGAAATCGGCGTCGCTGCGGGTGTTGCCTGGACCGGTTCGGGTGGCGATATCATGATGATCGAAGGCTTGAAGATGCGCGGCTCCGGCAATGTGGCTTGCACCGGTTCACTCGGCGAGGTTATGCGCGAGTCAGTGCAGGCGGCGCATAGTTTTGTGCGCTCGAAAGCCGACATGTTGCGCATTCCGCATGATGACTTTTCCAACTATGATATTCACGTGCATTTTCCGCAGGGCGCGATCCCGAAAGATGGCCCCTCGGCCGGTGTGACGATATCGCTCGTGATTGCATCCGTGTTGAGCGACCGTCCGATTCGCAATGATATCGCCATGACTGGCGAGGTCAGCCTGCGCGGTAAAGTGCTGCCGGTGTCGGGGATCCGCGAGAAAGTCGCCGCGGCGCACCGGGCGGGCATTTACAAAATGGTGCTGCCGTCGCAAAATCGGAAGGATATCAAGGATATCACGAAGGAATTGCGCGACCAGATGGAGTTTATCTACATCGACAGGACCGATCAACTGTTCGAAATCGCTTTGATGGATTATGATCCGGCGGCAGCGACTTTGCAAGACCTCGTGATGTTGGAAATGCGCCGGCGCATGAAAGAAAATAAGCCGCAAAAGAAGAGCGGCCCGCGCAAGGTCGCCCGCGGCAGCGAGAAACCGCGCAAATCATCGCGCAAGAGAAAGCCCGGCAAGCCCAAAGCCCGCTAAACGCCAGCCTGCTTCTTTATCTTGACTATCGCACCCATGCGAACAATACTCGTCTATCATGAGATTTAATTTTCGCGAACTGCTTCTTGTCCCGAACTTGCTGACCTTGTTCCGGCTGGTGTTTCTGCCGCTGCCGGTGATCATGATTGCGCAAGGGCACGACAA
>CAZIBI010000022.1:2005-3635 GCA_964537215.1 uncultured Ignavibacteria bacterium
ACCAAGTGTCGGAATTGGGCAAGATTCTCGATCCGCTGGCGGACAAGCTGGGGATCGCCGGTCTCGTCGTTGCACTTGTCATCTACAAGGGCTTTCCCTGGTGGGCGGCGGCGGTAATCATTGTGCGCGATCTGCTGCTACTAATTGGCGGATTGTCGATGCTTTCCAAGACCGATGCGATCCCGACCTCGAATTTCTTCGGCAAGCTGACAGCGTTGATGTGGGTGATTGCGATTATCAGCTATCTGACGCCCTTCGTGATCGTGCAGCGGATCGCTCTCTACACGGCGCTGGTCATGGTGCCGATTTCATTCGCGCTGTATCTCAAACAACGTCGCTAACTCAAGAGAACATTCACAAAACATCATCATCAGCGCAGCCAATAGTTTGTTGCCGCCGGCACAGTGATTTGCTTGCGCAGAATGATCCCCGAGGGATACTGCAACGTCAGATCATATTTCGTGTCATCCGGTTCGAGCGCGCTGTTTGGAATCAGGTCGAGGAACCAATAGCCGCTCGCGTCACTCACGGTGCTTAGCGCAAACGGTGAGACGACGGCACCATCCAACAAAAGCGGCGACTTCTGAATGCGCGCCGTGACGGCGACGCCCTCAATTCCCTGCCCGCCGAGAGTCTGAACATAACCGTACACCCGGCACAAGCTCGTCAGCGGCGCAGCGCCGGGATCGAAGCGTTCGAGGAAGAGAGTATCATCGGCACCGGCGGCTGTAACATTGCTTAGCATTGGCAAACCTTCGGCGACGTAACCGAACATTGACGCATAGATATGATACTGACTCGCATCGAGTGATAGAATCAATCGTCCATTGGCGTCTGATCGACCGGATGCGATAGTCGCCGATTCGTTTGAATTCAGGACGCGGACGAATGCCCCGGCGACGGCAGTTGTCCCCCCGGACTCGCAGACGTGGAGCGTACAGGCGTAGGCGCCGTCGCCGGTGGAATTGGTCGACGCTGCAATAGCGGCAAAGTAGTCGCCGACATCATCACCGATGACTTGATAGCTTGCGGCGGCAGCTCCACGCCAGGCACCGCCGATCTTAACACGGACATAGATTTGGTAGACGCCCAAATCGCCGGCGCTATTGGCAGCTTGGAATGCTATCCCGTACCAACCCGTCCGCGGATGCAATAGGCGATCGGACGACTGCGTCAAGGAATCGAGCAGGATGTTGCCCGGATCGAAACGCAACGCGATGATACTGTCGGCGTCGGCGATGGTTGGATAGAGCGTTGTGTCGAAAGTACAAAACGATACGAATACCGAATCGTTGCTGCCGTTTCCGGCAACAGTCGGTGTCACCCAGATTTGCGACTGGGCGTTGGCGCACAGTAGCGCAAGAAAGATTAGAAGCTTCTTCATCTCTTTTCTCCTAACAGGCCGGAACCAAGTATCGGATAACGGCGCCGGGCAAGATTGGCGACGGTGAATTGGACGGTTATCAGCGGACGGTCAGCGACGGCGTTGGCCTCGGATGAATGGTAAATGATTTCCGCGTCGTTGATTTGGCCGGATTGATTATTCCAAAAGTTGTGCCACACCCAGCCGTGGTTTTGCGTTGTGTCGCGGATCAGACGCAAGGCAAATTGCGGTGGAAGCGACCAGGTC
>CAZIBI010000022.1:3735-72667 GCA_964537215.1 uncultured Ignavibacteria bacterium
TTGCGTTGTGTCGCGGATCAGACGCAAGGCAAATTGCGGTGGAAGCGACCAGGTCACGAACGCGCCGGCGAAGGCACTGCCGCGATTTTGGCGGATTGAATCCATCACGGTATCGACAACATCGGAATTGACTCCAAAGGCGCCGCCAGAGTGCCAGCGAAACGTGTCGGCGGCGGTAATGTACCGATGAACCCAGTTGACAAAGTTTGTGTTCGACTGCCCGGTGGCGTTGCCGCAAATCCAGTTGAGTTTGAGCAATTGAATGCCATTGGTGGATTCCCACAGCGAGTCGTCGAGGTTGTTCGCGATTGAGAATAAGCGCGTGCGGATTTGCCATGAGTTAACGGCGCCGATCGATGGCGGCAGCTTGCGGTTGAGCGCGTCGTTGTTGATTTTCATGAACGTCACCTTGTCATCGAAGTCGTGGCCGGTGTAGAGACTTCCCCATCCGCCATAGCTTTCGAGCGAATCAGAACCGGAGGAAGCTTCCGCCCATGCATCTTCGACCTCAATCCGACCGGTGAAACAAGCATGCTCTGCGATGAATGCGTTCGCCGTGTCGCGCGCTGCCCAGGCGACCGTGCGGTTGAAGATTGTGAAGAACTGGCAAGAATCGCGCGGCGTCGAGGTCACCGAGAACAATCCGAGAAAAGCGCGGCGGCCTTTGGCGACGTTGTTTCCGTCGCCGGTATTAATCACTACTTGGCCGGAGTCAGCGACGCAAAGGTGAACATGCGCGGTATCGCCGGCATCGTCCTTGTCAATAATCAGCGGCGCGATTTCATGCGCACTGTCGGGAAACGCCAGACCGTAGATGCCCAGCGAAGTCGCGGTCCAGAGAAATAGCGTATCTTGCAGAACGCGCGTGATCCAATGCTCGCGGTTGATGGCGCGGACAAAACCGGCAGCTTCGACGGTGCGGCCATTCGTGCCATTTGAGTTGACGCCGAGGTTGATTTCGTCCCAGGTGTCGCTGCTCAAACTGACAAAACCGACGCGCGAGCGGGCAATCGTGTCGGCGACCGCAGAAGGCGACGGAATTGCGACTTCGCTGCCGCACCAGGCAACCACCGCAAAGGCTGTGTCAAAGTAGCTTGAAGTTCGGACAGCGACCGAGTCGGGCGTAAACCAGCGAACCGCGTAGCCGAGATCAGATGCAAGGGCATTGTATAGCAAACTGTCGATGCCTTTGTTTGCGACATTCTCTATGACTAATGCTGCTCGAACTGGACTTGCCTGCGAACCGGATGCAAGAACGAAGAGCAAAGTTGCTGTGAACGTTATTCTTGCGGCGAGTCGTCCGAGTTGTCGGGAAGTTCTTCGCTGCGAATTTGATCGATCAATTCCCACAGTTTCTCCTTGTCGCGTTCGGTGAGTTTCATTTTCAGTTTGAGTTCCAGCGCTTTGAGCAGGTCGGAGACGCGCGGCTTGATCTCGTTGCTGCGCAGCTCCTGCGCGATTTTGGCGAGGATTTCCTCGAGCAGTTCGAGGTCGCCAGGTTTGGATTGGGTCGCATGACAGCAACACTTGCGGTCGGTCATCAGGCGCCCATTTCGATGATCAATAGGTCAACAGCTGCAGTTTTGCTCGAAGCACCCGATTGCGACAAGCGAAACGATTCGGACGAAGCAGTTCCCTGCACAAAGACAGTCGCGCCGTTGCGCGGAATTGGAATGACGGCTGGATTGGCAATGCTTGCCGGAAGTTTGTTGCCGCGCTGGTCGACGAGATCCGCAAAATTAATAAGTTGAGCCGAACCGCCGATTGCGAAGCGGCCATGCAGGATGCGCGCTGTGGCGCCATCCGACTCAACCAAGATCAATTCCGGCTCGAAGCTCGTCATTTCGCCCCAGACGACGATTCCGGAAACGAGCCACATGCGGCGGCCAAACAGATGCACGAGTGTGGTGTTCATCAGGCATCACCTCCGGTCACGCGTACGGGAGTGTTCAAGCATCCGCGCCGGGCGGCAAAGCGTGCGGCTATCTTGAGGCCGTCGGTTTCGTAGCCTCTGCCCAACTCCTGCCAGTTGGTGGCGATTGCCGCAGCGCCGGGCAGTTGCAAAGCTGCGAGCGCCTTGATGCGGCAAAGCACGGCAAGGGCAAGATAGGTCTCGGCTGTGGTGAGACTTTGGTCGGAGGATTCGCGATGGGCCGGATCGATCAGGCTCAAGAGCAGATCGTCGGCCTCCAGGATCGCGTTGTTGATTTGCTCTTCGTCCAAGGTGAGCGCCTGCGTCTGGTAGTCGACGAAGACTGTTTGGCCGTTTTCAATTTCGCCGCTGGAAATGCGGCGAATCGTGCCGCGCGTGTAATCGATAGAGTAATCGCTGTCGACCTGATAGAGGCGGAATGTGAAAAACCAGACGGCAACTGTTACTCCAGCGGCAAGCGCGCCGTCGGGTATGCGCTCGATTGTGCCGAGCTTGTGATCGACGTGGTAGTCTACATGCTCGATAAAGATTCTTCCCAGCGAGGAGTCAGACGCAACTACGACGGAATCGGGGATCAAGTTAGTCCAACCCAATGAAACCGGAGAGGACTCGATTTGGACCAAAGTCGCGCGCGGCGAGCCGAGCTCTTTGCCTTTGACGACGACGGAACCTTCTTTGAGATGCGAGTGCATCAGCGCGTTGGCGGCAAGGCCCGAAATTTCGAGCGCGACATCGCGATAACTATCGCGCAAGTTGGTCGATTCCTGCAGATGATTGCGAACTGTTTGTACAGTTGTAAATGGCACAACTCTCCCCTTTCAATTGCTAAGGTTGGTGATTGAAGTGCATGGCGTGATCTGGGTGCCGATCGGCGGCGTGGTAAATGCCGAAGTCACGCGCACCCGAATCCAAAACCGCGACCAGGATTCGACTTTGGTCTTCTGCCAGTCGAGCGGCGCATGCGCGGAATCAGACCAGAGGCGAATGAGCGCTGCCGGTACATCGAAATGATAGGCGCCGGATGCGGGAATAAACCCTACCCATGTCGAGCCATTGAAGTATTCCCAGACGACTTCGCCACCTACGCCTGCTGTGGACAGAAGCACGGTGACATTGGCAATCGGAATGTCGGCGCCAAGATAGAGCGCATCATTGAGGTCAGCGATCAGCGCGTGCGAGGTCGATGTGAGGATATCGGCGGCGCTGGCATCAGAGGCTTCGAGAGTCCGGCTTTGGTAGTGCGGTGCGGCATCGTGATCATAAAGGTAGACGGAAGCAAAGCTGGCAGTTTCCGGAGCGAGAATTGACTCGGGGCCAAAGCCGGCGCCGTTCTTGAAACGATAGCGAAGTTCGGTCTGCCCCGTGCCGAGTGTGATACCGTAAATGACGTACGGAATTTCGCCGTTGAACTGCAACGCAGGTGCGAAAGCTTCTTCGGAACAGACCACGAATGGCGCACTCCAGTTGGCGCCGTCGAATTCCAAATATGCGAGTTTTGCATCGGACATCAGAATGACGCCGATGATTCCGCCCGAATCCGACATCGCAGCCTTGAGCGGATTGCCTAGGTTTGCTTCGGTGAGGATCGTTACGTCGTCTTCCCACGCAGCAGCGCCATCTAGTATTCGTCGCACACCGAGCCGCGAGTCGCCGACAATGAAGATGTAGTAGGCTCTTGAATTTGCATATACGATTTGACCCACACAGCTCGGCGCGCCGGCTGTTAAGGCAGTGCCGGGGTCGCTTGGTCCGGCGCCCCAAACCGCACCATCCGAGGTTGAGCGTTTGTAGTTCAGCGTCGCCAGTCCAGTTGCAGAATCGAAACAGGTCCAACAAACATGCAGACGCGCATTGGCGTCTTTGAATAATGCAGGCAGTGAATTCGCATTGTCGGCATAGATGATTGTCTCACTGCCGACAGTCCAGCCGCCGTTGACAAAGGTCAGCTTCCGAAATGCCAGGTGCTGCGAAGTCTGCACAGAATAGGCGAGGTAGACATTACCTTCGGAATCCTGCCAACCGGCAAAATTGGAATCGGCAGAATCTTCCGTAACAATTTCCGGCACCGACCACTGCGTATAGGGCGCGTCCGCTAGGCTGAATTTGATGGCCGCTGCAGCGCGGTAAATGACGATCTTCCGGCCACTGAAGGGACCGGCGCGGAGTTTGAACTGCGCGACCGCGCTGTTGCTCGCGCTCGAACTATCGATGAGTGATTGCATGGTGTCCTTTCGCAAAATCCGATTCCGCACGCCGCGAGCGTTTGCATCAAGGGGAGTCTCCGTCCCGGGTGGCAGAGGACGGAGACTGGGGGAGGCGGCGGGCGGAATTCTCGTGATGGATTAGAAGGTGTCGTCGAGTACGAGTGCTGCCTCGGGGACAACCTTGGCGAACGCAATCGACTCGGAGATGACGGCCTCTTCAAATTTCTGCTCGATGATCTTGTCGAACTCGACCATCAACGGCTGGCTGATGACTTCCTCGACTGCGAAACGCGAATCGAATCCGACGACGAGGTCGGTGGCGATCTCGTCGCAGCGAACGAGTTTGGCTCCGAGCGGAGAGATCAATTCGCCGGTGGATTGGAACTTGAACCCGGCAAGCGGGTCTTTGAATTCAGCCAACGTCAGCAGTTGGCGCATCTTCGTCTTGTGACAGACGAGTGTGTTCAATTCGAACGGGCAGAACTCGGACCAGAACTTGACGAGATCGTCGTAGTCGATGGTGCCGGAAACATCAGTCCGAACGACGGTTGCGGCATTGTCGTTGCCGTCGCCGTTGATCAGCACATCGGTAAGCATGGCGATCTTGTCGGACTGGAGGCGGAAACCGATGTACCAGAGCAGCACCTTGAATTGTGCGGTCGTTTTGTGGCGAAGGGTCTTGTAAGAGGTCTTCAGCGCGACGCCGTAGTCGGGAACTGTGATCGTGTTCAGTTGCTCGGAGACAGTGACCTGCGGGATTTCGGCGCCTTCGCCAATCGGGCGCAACGCCAAACGTTGGTCGCTTGCGGAAGTGCCGATGTAGAGCGGCGAATAGCGATTGGCGCCAATCACCGTTTGGGCGGCGGTGAGCTGGTTATACATCGGCCGCATCGACATACCGCGGCGAATCTCGCGGGTGACGAACTCGGGCAGCAGTGACGGCGCCTGGCGGAAGAAGAGCTCGACGCTGTCCGGCGCTTTGCCGTTGACACGAATGCCGGCGGCCGCCAATTGGCGCTCGAAGGCATCCAACGGCGAACCGGCGGGAGACGGATCGTAGTCGTCCAATTCGAGCAGCTCTGTGAGACTTAGGCCGCGCGATTGAGCTTCGAGGTAGGTTTCGCGCGAGACTTTGATCGCGGCTGCGCGCGACAAGTCGACACCGGAGAATTTCTTCTCGCCTTCCGTTTCCGCCAACGACCAGAATGCCCGGGGGATTTGATTCAAGTTTTCAATTTCCATTGTGCTCTCCTGTTAGTTCAAGACCAAAGTGCAATCGCTCGTGGCATTGACGGCGATGACCGTACCGCGAGCAATGTTGCCGCCGGCGGGATCGTTGCCTGCCAGCGCGGGCGCCTGTTTGATTTTGCCGTCAGCCGCACCGACGACGCGGTTGCCGAGTGCGGGGTAAGTCGTTGCAATCGGCAGTTTCATGATCCCGGCGATTTGCACGGTGGCTTTGCGGTAGCCGTTGTCGGCATCGGTCAAAGTCAGCGCGACGAGTTTGCCGATTATGGCCGCGCCGTCGCTGGCGATGGTCACGGTGTAGTTGGCAGCCAAGGCGACGGCTTTGCCCAGATCGGCGTCCTTGAGATCATCCACGCCGGCCGTTTGGTTGATGTTGAAAGTCAGATAGACGGCGCCGGTGGCTTCGAGATTCTGGTCACGGATTCCCATGGGTTTCCTTTCGGTAGTGGTTTGTTTGTATTCCTGGCTCGCGCGAAATTGCCTTGAGCAGAGTTAGCCGATTTTGAATTGTGCGAGTTTGTCTTGGTCGCCGGTCGCTGCGGCGACGGTATCTTTCAGCGCACTGGAGAAGGCACTGTCGAAAGCGGCTTCGATATCGCGCTTAAGCGTCAGGAGTTCTTCGAGCGAGATTTGTTCGCTGTTGATGAGGCGTTCGATCAGGCGCGAACTGTTGCCGGTAAGTTTGGCGACGGCGCGAGCGCGCACAAGCAAATCGTCGCGAAAGAGTTTGAAGAGCGAGTCGGCGAGCACCGCCTTGTCGAGCAACGACTCGAATGCTGCGGCGGCTTCCGCGAGATGGCGGCACATCTGCGCGACGTCGATCTCGTCGAGTTGCGCAGCCGACAGCTTGACGGCGTAGTCGCGGAGCTGTTCGACGATTGTGTGGTTCATGTTATCTCCCTATGGCAGCATCTGAAGTTTGGCTTCGATGCTGATCAGTTTTTGGTTCAGTTCGTCGCGCACCGACATCAGTTCGGCTTTGGTGGCGACGCGATCGGTAAGAATGGCTTCGATTCGAATCAGGCGGCTGTCGATTGCGCTGACATTCTCCTGGCTGGCTTTGGTAGCGACCTGCTCTTTGAGTCCGTAGATCGTCGCGTGATAGGCTGTGATGATTCCCGCAGTGGTGACAATCACCGCAAACAGAAAGCGCAGCAGACTGTCGCGGCGGGAATTGTCCTTACGAGTGAAGGCATCGATGTTCAAGTTCATTGCTCTCCCTTCTTGTGCGTCAATCGATAACGGCCACGCAAAACTGCGCCGAAGAATTCAAGCTCGCCCGAATTGGACTTGACCGGTTTGACTTTGCCACGATCGAGCAGGAAGCAATTGCCCCGAACAGCCGGAATTGCGGCTTCCTCGCAAAGCATGGGCCGGCCTTCACGGGCGCGACGCCGTTCGAAATTGAGCACGCGCAGCCGCGACACGACTCCGCCAATCTCGATTTCGAGTAATGCTGTTCGGCGGTTTTCGGTGTAGAGTGCGAAAGTCCCTGAAGTTGGAGCGGGCGTCAGTTTTGATTCAATGTCCAACGTCGAAACGGAAGTGCCCGCAACGGCGCCGCGATACACGAGCGAGATTTCGAGAACGCGCTCGAGTTGTTTGTAATAGTAGAAAGCCCTGATATCGCGGCCGCCGTGACGGACGACTTCGTGGACGCGGTGACGGCAAGTACGCATGTCGCCGCGACAGATGCCGCATTCCGGTTTGGCATAGAGGAATCCGAGCGAACATTCTTTGTAAATTCCGGCATCGATACCGGTCTTGATTTCGGCGCCGTGGCTTTGATCGCGGTGCCAGTAGAAGTAGGCGCGCAGCCAGGGCGCACCGGCGCGTTCGACGATTTCGGCCTTGAATACGCGGCCAATCGGAAGTTCGTCCTTGCGGTGGCCGATCATCACCGGCGCATCGATGACAAGCTCGGCCAGTTGCTCAAGCTCGGTGCGTGCAAAGCAGCCGCCTTGCGCGTTGACTTGATTCGAGGCTGCGAGCAAGACGCCGATGTAAGTTGATTCGAGTGTAGCGGGACGAGCGGGATTTATGACGCGATTGATTTCGTCGATTAAGGCAGCTTTGTCGTGTTCATCTTCGTTCATTGCCGTGATGTTTAGGCGGCCGGTGAGAGAGTTCACATCTTCTCCTGTGTCGTTATCAGCCCTCTACTATTCCGGCGGCGTAGTATTGTCGAGCAAAGTGCTACAAGATTATTGGAGTGGTGCTCTTCGAAATTTGGGCGGAAATCCAAAAAATGGAGGAATCGAGTCAGCAATTAATGTGCAAGCGGATGCACCACACGCGAGAAAATCGAATATGTCGGCGTGAAATTCGCATTCATTAAGTCATTATACAGCAAGGATTTTTGGTGTTTTATGCTGGAATCATATATGTGGCACGAATGATGCTTTAGTATGATGCGTTAGAAGGAGAACTTTGAATGGAAAGAACCATCAACACTATTAAGCTGGTTGCGTTTTCAGCGCTCATCGTAGTGGCACTACTTAGCCTTAGCTATTCGGATGCTTACGGCTATTCCGCCGCGATTGGTGCGAAGAAACCTGCAACACCGGCTGTGTCGCCCAGCTCCGGAAACACCGGCAACGGCAATACCGTTGACAACGAGTTTACCGGACACAACTGGGACAAGGACACTTACGTAGCTCAAGACGACAATTCGAACAGCACGCTGCCGCCTTCGACAGTGCCGGAACCCGGTACGTTGATCTTGCTCGGCACCGGACTGATCGGAGTTTCCAGATTCGTTAGACGGCGGAGTTAGACCTCACCGATTCGAAAACCCGGAAACGGAGTTTTCGAGGTCGCTGACTTCGCCGCCCACAAAGCCAATGCGAGCGCCATCACGGCGTCGCAGTTTTCGTTTTTCTCCCAATTGACCTCCCGTAACTCATCAATCAAACTCCAATGATCGCTGCTGCCGATTCCAATTTCAAATTCGGGCACGGCAACATTGCCGGCTTCGAACTCCGATTGAAAATTCGTCAGTAGATCAGCTTTGGAACGCGTCGTGAAAACAAACCCCAGCGGTGCAATGTCGCGCAGTTCGGAAACCACGACATCACCCAAACCGGTTGAGTCGATCATCGTATCGCCGCCGTATTCGCGTTTGCGCTGGCGAATCGCCTCGTAGACGTCGGGCCAATCGCGCTTTTGAAAACGGTCGATCTTGACAAGTTGATACGGTTTGGTCGCTACATCGAGTGTGATTCCTACTGTGTGCGTGCGCTTGCGGGCAAGATCCCAGCCGGTCACGTAGCGGTGATCGGGGATTCGCGCCGACAGACCGGTGGAAAACGACAGCGCGTGTTGGATCACTTCCTCTTTGAGTATGGCATTGCCGGAATCGACGAACATCCCAAGGATGTTCTGATTGACTCGCTGGGTTGATAAGCCGGCGATCTTTGCATCGAGGTATTCCCTGCTGACGTGCGGATTCTCCAGAGTCGAACCGCATTGCGTGTAGCCGAGCATTTGGTCGGCATTGAGCTGCTGGAATTTTTTGAAGAACCAGTTGCGACCATTGGGCGTCGAGACCAAGTCCATCATACCGTTGCGATCGGCAAGGCGCATGGTGAGGACTTCCTCGACAACATACTCCGGATGCAACTCGAAGGCGACCTCGTCATAGTTGATGTAGTCATAGTCATTGCCGAGAATGTACTCGCCGCGATTCTGCGAACTGCGGGCGGTGATCTCGCTGCCGTTGCCGAACGTGATGCGGCCATAGGGCGTGTAACTGATATTCTCAACGAGCGGTTCAACCTTGGGAGCCGCGCGGATCAGCGCCAGGCAGTTGTTGAAGATGATGTTCGCCTGGTCCTGCGTGATCGAGATGTTCAGGATGCGGTAGCGCTTGACGTCGTCAAACTTACGGTCACGGATGCGAAACAAGGCGCGATGAAGAATTTTCGCCGCCTGGATTTTCGATTTGCCCCAGCGGTTGCCGGTGACGAGAAGGTTTTGCGGTTTGGTAGAATTCATGAGCCAGCGCACTTGTCCCGGGTGCGGCTCGAATTCGAGAAACTCGCGGCAGAACAAAACCGGGTCGGTGACAGAACGGCGCCAAAGGGTGCGGGATTGGCGGCTGGTTGCGACGTCTTGGCTCATTGGGTCCTTGATGCAGAAATGGAATACAACCCCCTAACCCCCTTTGCTAAGGGGGAATAACAAAAGGTCGGATGTGTCTGCCAGAGCCTACGGTTCCTTTCGTTTGGTGGTTATTCTCCCCTATCAAGGGGAGTGGTTCGGAGTCTGACGAAGGAAGACTCCGAACCGAGGGGTGTCTCCAAACCTTGGGCACGAAAGAAATGGTTCAGTACTACGACATCCGCGCCAATTCGTTGACAGCTTCCTCGCGCGTGATCAGGTTGTTGTTCATCTTGGTGATGATATTGTCGAGCTGGATCTTCTCGGCTTGGGCGCGTTCGGTCAGGCCGATATGTGCGCGATTCTCAAAGCGGAATTGCACTTCGGCGGTGATCCCATTCAAAGCGAGTTCGACATTGGCGATCCAGTTCAGCAGCGAAATCGCGGCGTTTTGCACGGTCGCGACCTGACGCTGCACCAGTTCGTACTTGAACTCCGCCCAGTTGTGTGTTGTGCCGTAGGCGTAGCCGAGCATGAACGGCGCCAAATGCGTGCCGGCGCAGATATCCTCGATCATCGACTTGTGGTTCATGTACCACGCCGTCGCCGACGAGCTGCGATTCGACGGCCCGATGTACTCAATCGCAACATCGTCCCAAGTCACTGGATTCTTGTCGGGGCCGAAGTCGCGCATCATGCCGACAGTGTCATCAAAGTAGTTGTTTGCACGAGTGAAATAGTCGGAGTCGGTTTCGTCGGAGCGTTTCTCCGGCGGGGTGATTTTGACGTGGATGCGATGATATCCGGCGGAGCGCATTGAGCGGTACATGTCATTGACCAAAGTTTGCTCGACGCGCGCGACGAACGGAATCGCAGCCAGCAATGAACGGCCAACGACCGACCCGGGTTGCGTTCCGAGTCCGTAGTAAAAGGTCGCCTCCGGATTGAGCACCGTGCGGCGATCGTCGAATTCTTGCAGCAGCCGGTAATCCTCACCGCTAGGTTCAATCACGATGCTGCGCATGTCGGCAAGCAGGAAACGATCGACGCCCCGCCCCGAAGGCGCCAGCTGCAGTTCACCGCAGACGGCACCGTCGGTAAATAGCGACTCAAAGAATTGCAGCAGCAACTCGCGGAAGCCGCCGCGCTTGAGCAGCCCGTTGCGATAGATGCGCTGATCGAGATTTTGCAGAATCTGGCGGATCGATTGTTCCTCGGCGCTCGAATTTGCACCGCTGATCTGGAAGTCGAATTTCGCCGAGCAAAGTCGCACCCAGGTCCAAATGACGGCGTTTAGTACCGGGATGTTGTCGCGCAGATAGCGGTACAGTTCGAGACGGGCGCGGCCGGTTTCGTTGGGCGATACCAAGATTTGCCGGTCGAAATCGAGATTGATCGATTTGAGTCGCGGTTTGGCGCGAATTGCGGGTGGGAGTTTGGTATTGGCGGTTTTGCGGGCCATCTCGGCTTTGCTGCGGTTTTGCTGGGATTTTCGTGTCCAGAGCTTCATAATCATGACAATGCTCCTCCTACCCATAGGCGGCGAGCAATATTGTCGAGTAATTTACTACAGATTCAAAAATATAGCTTGCGCAGCACGAACGACTTGCGTATATAGGCTGCGAGTACAAAATGCCCCGAGAGGGGACCATAGATTGTGCAACAACGAGTGTTGTTTGCTTGATTCCAACACAAGCCAAAAGCATTCAAAGATCTCCAACTTGTGTTCCCCGCAATAGTCAACAAGCAGCACTCGTTTTTATTTTCCCTGCCGCAAATCATGCGTTGACGTAACTCACTCACAGCAAATACTTTAGTCTATCAAGGGTGACTTGTGTGCGTACTTGGACGGCGCAGAATCTGCCTTTGAAGCGGCGGAGTTTTCAGCGTGGCAATTTTGACTATGTATTTCAAGGGGTTAGGACGACGAGACGGGCATCCGGTTTTGGCACAGATTTTGATAATATATGGCAATGAAGTGAGTTAGAAACCGTGTCATCGAACAGTAATGTTAAACGATAATTCACTTCAAACGTTTTGCATTACCGATTAGCGAGGGGCTGGTAAAAAGGTTCCTCGCTGAAAATGGAAGAACACGAGAAGAATAAGGAAGTTAGTCAGCCTCTAAACGCTTTTCAATAGCCCACCTAATAGACCTTGAGTTACCGGGTTAGTAGTAACGACAAGTTGCTCGAACGGCAAACCCGAGTTCCGCGCCCGCGGGATTCGGGTTTTGCGTTTGGAGGGGGAATTGTTTGAAGGCGCTATTTGACTACGTCAGTTGGCATCTTCTCAAGTCCGTACGTCGGGTACCGATCGCTGATGACACCAAGCCGCAGGAATACTCTCTTAAGCGAGAAACCCGACACTTCACTCGTGAAACGCCTGCGTCACAAGCCATGACGCAGTTTTCTTAGCTCAATTGCAAAGAAAATGGTGCAGCCAAAAAGCAAGACCCAGGCGCAATAAAGAAACAAGAAGAGGCCAGGAAACCAATCGATAGACCAAAAAAAGAAAATAAAGTAGGCCAATCCAACAAGTAGGCTGACCAATGGTGTTCGAAAGTAGTGAGGCTGCCTCTCGTGATAAAATGAGCGGATTTCAAGAATTAAAGCTGTAACAGAAGCAAAACCGAGAAACAGGCAGGCTGGAATTCCGATTGAAGATACGAGGCGATCAACTGTAGGAAGCAAGGATGCCGGACCAACCACCGTTGCAACCAAGAGCATCCACCAATAAACCTTGACTACGCGGAGTCGTGCTCTAAGCGTCGAGTGCCAATCGGTCATTGCATTACTGATAGCGCCTCACTTCCTTGTGGATTCTTGGATCTCTCGATTGGAAATAGACATTTCACTCGCGAAGCGACATGTCGGGTTTCTCGTTCCGCGATCACTCGTCCGTTTCTTCCAATCTGTTTTTCGCGCGGAATTCGGAACCCGACCGAGTGTGATAATTTCGATTTTCTTCCGAAAAAGGAGACCTGCCCTACAACTAAATTCCCAGCGCAAGCGCTGGGGCACTCAATTTTCGACGCCCGCCTAAAACGTCTCCGCTTCTCCATAGAAATAGTAAACGCGGTCGAGGGCGTCCTGCAAGGCTAAGGCTTCCTTGGCTTGCTTCTCGGGGGATTTGCGGACTTTGCGCTTGGGGTTGTCGGTGACCTTCTTTTCGGGGACCGTCATCAAGGTTTCTTCGACCTTGTCCACAAAAGTCGGCCACGACTTGTGCAGCGGTTGTGAGGTGTCATAGATGACCTGGATCGTTTTGGCGGCCGAAGTTGCCAGCATCGACTTGTCCATTAACTCAAAGTATCCGCGCGGCAACGGCAGCAGGATCGTGACAAAGATCACGGTGCCGGCCAGAAGCCAGCCGCGAATCGCGCCGACAATCGCGCCGCCCCATTTGTCGCGCTCGCCGAGTTGTTGAACCGAAACCAGCTTCTCGAGAATCTTGGCGATGACTTTGAAGATGGCATAGATCAGGCCGAGGACGATGATGTATGATATCACCGCGACGGTGATCGGCGAGGCGTCGATTGCCGAAGCGACTTCTTCGGCGACAAAATCCAATTTTCCGGTCGACAAAACCAGCGCGGCGGCAAGGCCGAGCATCGCCATTAGTTCTTTCAGGAATCCTTTTTTCGTGCCGATGAAGACAAATCCAAGCACGAACAACAACGCGATAAGATTGAAAACCATCTTCCCCTCCGAGGCACGGTAATGCCGACATCCTGGCCAGCCTGGCATGGCCGCAATTGGTTCAGCTTATTAAGCCGCCGCGAATTTCAAACACGGCAGAGATCGAATCCGAAGTAAAATTGCCGGCCGGGCAAATAGCATTCCAAATCATCCGGCAGACCGGCACCTTCGGGAAAAATGAGCGTGTTGAGGAAGTTGGGCAAGATAAAAATAGTGGGTAAAAGCGGCGACTACGTCCGGGTTTTAAGAGATTTGATGAACGCCGGGATGTTGGGAGCTTTGAACAACGCTGTCCCGGTCACCAAAATGTCCACACCGGCGGCTTTCGCGAGCGGTGCCGTTTCGAGATTGATGCCGCCATCGATCGAAATCAGGTACTTGTAGCCGTGTTTTTCACGCCATTCGACTGCGGTGCGGACCTTGTTGAGCACATCGGCGATAAACTTCTGGCCGCCAAATCCGGCAAAGACCGACATAACGAGGAACAGCTCGATATTCTCGAAATGTTGAAAGTAATCTTCAATGGCTGCATTAGGGTTCAGCGATAGCCCCGGTTTGACGCCGCGCTTGCGAATATCCTCGAGGATTGATCCATCGTCGCCGATTACTTCGCCGTGGACGGTGAGATAGTCGGCGCCGGCATCGATGTAGGCATCAACGTAGCGCTCGGGGTTGGATATCATCAGATGGACATCCAGCGGCAGTTGGGTCATTTGATTGATCTGTTTGATTATGAACGGTCCGAAGCTCAAGTTCGGGACGAAGTGGCCGTCCATGACATCGCAGTGCAGCCAGTCGATTCCGGCAGATTCGACATCGCCAAGCTGCTCGCCCAGACGGGTGAAGTCGGCGGCAAGTATTGAGGGTGCAATGATCGTCATGCCGCGATCCTGACTTGCGGCATCGAGGGCCGCACAGAGGGATTAGTCAGTCTTGGAAACAGTGAGCTTAACCTTTTCGCCTTTCATGACTTGCTCGTTGCGTTCCGGCTTTTGTTCCAGAACCGTGTTGGGAAGATAACGGTCTTCCTTCTTCCTTTTGATATCGTCGAGCACAAGTCCGAGGTTTTCGATTTGTTCGCGTGCTCGGTCGAGCGGCAAACCCAGTAGTGACGGCATAGTAATTACGCCGTTCTCTGAACCTTGGTTGACGGCAATTGAGACTTTGCTGCCCAAAGGTAGCAACGTCCCTTTGGAGGGAATTGTCTCAATGGCTGTGTTCTTTGGAAGTGAATCGACGCGCACCCAGTAGATATCTCCTGCCGCGAAACCTGACTTCTGCAGCGCGATGTTTGCCTGCGCCAGCGGCAGGCCGTGCACATCAGGAATTTCCGCCACGCGCATGCCAGATGAAACGACGACCTTGATGCTACGGCCCGACTTGATGAGGGTCCCGGCCTCCGGCATCTGAACCAAGATCACGCCTTCGGGCTTGTCGGAGGAAAACTCGCGCCCGGCGACTTCGATCGAGACATCACTTTTGGCGGCGAGGTCTTGCGCTTCAAATTCGGTCTTGCCGACAAAAGTCGGAAGCGGGAATTCCTCGCTGTGCCGCGTGATCGCGGGCATGATGAGACCGTCGGTGAACAGAAACATCGTTATCAGCGCAATAACTGGAATCGCAATGTAGAAGATGATGGGTCGGATGACATTTCGCAGCGGCAACATCGCGGGCCGCCTACTTGCGCGTCAAGTGAGCTGCGAAGATGTTGTCGAGGTACTTGAGACCCGGATATGTGCGGAGGAAATTGTCCTCGCCGATGACATCCTTGAGTTTGAAGGTCTCGGGCACCGTGACTTCGAACTCCGGAGTCTCTTTGAGGAATTGGGCGATGATATTTTCGTTTTCGCCTTTGAGCACCGAGCAGGTCGAGTAGACCATAGCGCCTCCGGGAGCAAGGATCGAGGCTGCGTTCTTGAGCAGCCCGATTTGCATCGTCGCGTAGCGCGTGATATCTTCCTGCGTCGTGATCCAGCGGCCTTCGGGGAATTTGCGGAACACTCCGGTTCCGGAGCACG
The DNA here is from genome assembly GCA_964537215.1 of uncultured Ignavibacteria bacterium. Lineage (GTDB taxonomy): Bacteria > Zixibacteria > MSB-5A5 > CAIYYT01 > CAIYYT01 > JADJGC01. The sequence goes on from CAZIBI010000022.1 coordinate 18,941, forward strand.
GGGCATCGATCAGTATCTTCTTGAATTCGCCGTTCTTGTACTTGGTGCCGTCAGATTTGACGGCTGTGACGTTTTCAATCTTCAACCGCGAGAGATTCTCACGCAACAAGTTTAGTCGCGGTTCGGAAATGTCAACCGCTGTGACTTTGCCGCTTGGGCCGACTCGCATCGCGATATCGGTGGTCTTGCCGCCGGGAGCAGCGCATAAATCGAGTACGGATTCGCCGGGCAGCGGATTCAACAGCTCTACGACCAAGCCCGAGGCCTCGTTTTGGATGATGTACTCGCCGTCATCAAAATGCGGCAACTGGGTCGGGTTGGCATCGGAAAGAATGTGCACAAAGTTCTTCAGGAACTTGCCCTGCTTGAAGCGCATGTTCGTCTGCTGCAATTTTGCCAGATACTTGCGAATCTGCTCGGGGTCGTTTTGCAGGCGGACCTGCAGCGGCTGGGCTTCGTTGCCGTTGCGCAGAAACTTCTCGACGACAGTTTCGGGGTAGTAGCTTAGCAATTCCTTCACGAACCAAATCGGATATGAATAAAACTGCGTGAGATAATTCAGCATGTCGCCGCGCAGTTCGTCAAAGAGCAGTTTTTCGATATTCTGTGCGATATTCTTGAGCACGGCATTGACCATCGCCTCGGCTCCCGGCGTGTATTTTTTTGCAAGATTCACCGTTTCGTTTACGGCGGCATAGTGCGGGATATTGCATTCCGGCAAGAGTTGGAAGCAGCCGAGCCGCAGCACGGTTATCAGAGAATCCGAATGCGAGGACAGTTTCTTGCGCAGGTACTGCGAGAGAATCAGGTCGAGACGTTTTTGCATCTTGATCGTACCCGACACCAGATAGATCGCCAGATTGAGATCAAATCGTCCGCGGAAGTTCTTTTGTTTTAGCTGGGCTAATTCGTGCTGAAGGGCTTCCGGGTCGCGGCGCGCAACCATCAAAACGCGATACGCCTCCTCACGCGGGTTTAACTGCAGTTCGCTCATGAGCTGACCTCAAACGGGCTTAAGCGGCTTTCGCCGTGGGTTACCATTAGTGCTGTACGACAAATATCCGAAGATAAAATTTCCCGTTCCGAGAGGCCGAAACAGTTGGACAGAATTTCGTCAGGTCGAACAAACCCCCTGTTGCCTAACGCCAATTCCATATATAACAAGTGTACGCCTTTGTCGCTCCCAAGTTCAATGTTTAATATGGAGTCACGCACATCAATTTCATTTACTTCATCGTTCTTGATACGTCTTATTATTATCGACGATTGACTCTGAACCGCGAACACTTTTTCCGCGGAAATCGCAGTTTCTTTGGTCAAACGGACTTCGTACGCTGCCAGATTGATCAGACTGCTCACAGAGGCAGCTTTGCCGAAGACGGGTTTGCCCTGCAATATGTGGAATCCCTGCGGCAAAGCGTCATTGAGGCGTTCGATCATCGCATCCTGGAACGGCGTATCGAGCTGGATGTCAAAATACTCCCCGCGCGAAGTAAATCCAAGTGTCAGCGGCGGTCCGAATGAAAGCTTGGGCCGCGCATGAAACCCTTGCGAAAACGCCACCGGCAAACCGGCACGACGAATTGCGCGCTCAAACATGCGCAACGTAGCCAAATGCCCGACATAGCGGACCGACTCGTCCTTGGTCCATTGCAACCGCACCCGGCTGCGCGGGACAATCATCGGCGCCGGTTCCGAGACAATACGCTTAGGGCGCCGCCCAAAATTGCCGGTCGGCGTAGTCGCTGCAGGTGCCAAAATTTGCTCAGCAAGATCGGGCTTTGAAAGGATGATATCGCCAAGCTTGAACCCGCCCGTTGAACGTGATTTCTCAATCTCTGGAAATGCCGTCTGGCGCAGTCGCAACAGTTGTTCGTGCGACGAACCATATTCGAGATGACTCCACGGCAATGGATCGCCGAGTTTGCGCGCTCCGGCTGCCGCTTGCAGGTCGATGCCGCGTGACTCGAGTACAGTGCGCCAATTGGGAATTTCGATGTCGGAGTCTGCACTTCCCTGCGGTGTGCTCAAATCGGCGAGATCGTTAACTACTGCGGCAAAGTTGTTGTCGCCGCGAGCCAGAATTGCCTTGAGATATGCCAACTCCGCAGAGCGAATCTTGAACTGGATATTGCGGGCGCGGGTCGAACGCTGGACATACTCGCAGCGATGCTGATATTCGTCCGGATCGAGCAATGCATCCCACTGCCACTGCGTAAACGGCGCCGGCACAAAAGGCGAAATTCCGATGACCAGATGCGTCTTGTCGCCGTAGTTGCGACGAATACTCTCGCAGTTGCGGATGACCTCTACCAGCGCATCGATGTCGCCGTCGTTTTCTTCCGGCAATCCAATTTCGAATTCAAGCCGCGCTGTCTTCCAGCCGGCAGTATAGGCATTTGCCAATATCTGATAAAACTGATCGAAACCGGCAAAGTGGCCATGCGCTTCGCGCAGCCGTTCGGAGCCGGACTTGAGATCAAAACGAATCGTTTGCTTTTCGCCGAAAGCGACCGCATTGGCATAGTCAACCGCGTGCTGGTTTGCCGGCAATGGCGGCAGCGCCACTGTTACATGTTTGTCGCGCAGGCGTTGGCCAAGCATGGTGATGAACTGGTCGAAATTCTTGACGCCGCCCGCCAAATCGGCGTTGATAGCGAGTTCATCGTAGCCGGATTCCAGCATCGATGCGACTACTGTTTCGACAGTGCGCGAAACATCAAACGCGTTCGGCAACGTAACACACAGCCGGTCGTTGGCAACTTCCTCAAACGCCTGAATCGGCGTGATGTCGCGTAATCTTTGGGTATTGTCTACGCGCCGCGCTCTTACCGGCTCGGAAGGCTTCCCGAACTTCGGTACATAGACGCCGGGAATCTGTGCCAGTTTGCGTAGCAGCGATTCGCGATCGAAGATGGACCTTTGACTTAGCAGCGCTGCGATCGATTCGGCTTCAGCATCGAGATCGCCGATAAATGCAAAATCAACGAAATCCGCAACCGGCTCCGGGTTGAGCGGTGTCATCCCCGACACGCTAATGACCGGATGATTTTGTCCACGCTCAACCGACAGAGACGGAATCCCCGCCAAATTCAATGCCGAAATGATACCGCCGAATGCCAGAGCATCGGGCAGAAGAAAATGCACCCAGTCGCATCCGGACAGCGGCGTAAACGATTCGAGTGTGAAGAGCGGGATGTTCTTGGCGCGATGCAAGTTTGCCGCGTCAGTATCGGGCAAGAACGCGCGCTCGCAAGCCAGCGTTGCGCCTTGGTTGAGAGACCGGTAGAGACGCTGCAATTCGGGATGCCCCATGCCGCGGTCGTATTTTTCGGGAACACACAGAGCGAGGCGCACTGCGACTGCGTCGAAGCGCGGACGCACCGCTCCCCATTCGTTTCCGATATATCTTGCCGGGCGAATTACATGGGGGAAAAATTCGGCATCCAAGAGGGCCTTAATATTCATCCCTGAAGTGCTGTCCGTTAGAGGTTGGGGAGTTGAACCCGAACCGAAAGTACGCAATGATTAAGCCTTGTTTGAGCCGACTAGCCCAAAATGTCTTTTTGGTTACACTTGCACATCTCGACGATCTTGTCTTTGAACTTCCACGACTTCTTGTCGGTCGTGAAGGTTGGGTCGACCAGGCGGATGGGTTCCATCGCCGTGGAGCATACCGGACAGATCTTGACGTGAGACTTCTTCGAAGCCTTATCCGCAAATGATTGCCTTTTCGCCATTCTTATGTCCTCCTAAAAAAACAGTGACTCATATTATACGTAAAGAAGTTCCAATGTCAAGGGGTCGAATGAAAATGGGAGAAGATTTTGGGGTTGAGGGGGTTACGGATTTAATGTGTTCCCGGCCGCCAATTTTGCCTTGAGTTCCTCGACTTCGGATTTGAGCTTCTTCAGTTCCGCCATGCGCTCCGGCAAGCGGCTCAAATGCGCTTCAAGTATCTTGAATTCCTTCAATTCCCGCTGCGGCGAGCCCGCGTAAACCGTGCCCTCTTTGAGTGTTCCGGAGACTCCGGCTTGTGCAGCGATGGTAACCCGGTCGGGGATATTCAAATGGCCGACAATACCCGCCTGTCCTGCCAGCACGACGTAATTTCCAATCGTCGTTGAGCCGGCGATACCGACCTGCGAGACCACGATACAGCCGCGTCCGATTTTGACATTGTGCGCGATCTGAACGAGATTGTCGATTTTGGTGCCTTCGCCGATAACCGTCTCACCCAGCGCCGCCCGGTCGACTGTGCAGTTGGCGCCGATCTCGACGTCACTTTCGATACGCACGCGTCCGACTTGATAGACTTTGTGATGGACGCCCTTCTCTGTGGCGTAGCCAAATCCATCCGAACCGATTACAGTCCCAGCGTGGATGCTGACGTTGTTGCCGATGACGGTGTCATCGTAGATCGTGACGTTGGGATAGATCAGGCAGTTGTCGCCGAATTGGCAATTGCGCCCGATCACCGCGCCGGACATGATTTTGCAATCGCGTCCAAGTTTGCAGTCTGCACCAATCTCTACGAAATTGCCGATATGGGTATTTTCGCCCAGCGTGACCGTCGAGTCGACAACCGCTGTCGCCGCGATTCCGGGCCGAAGTTGGCTGCCCGGCTGCGGGTGCAGCAGTTTTAGTGCCTGGCTAAATGCGAAATAGGGATTCGCATGAACGATGTAATTGAGCGGATGCTCGCTGCGGGGCTTGTCGACAATGACCGCGCCGGCTTTGGTCGCAGTCAGGAATGACTCATAGCGCGAGTTTGCCAGAAAGGTCAGATCACCGGGTCCGGCAAGCTCAATCGTACTGATGCGCGCAATCTCGATATCGCCGTCGCCGACGAGTGTGCCGCCCAGCTTTTCAGCCAGCGCCCGCAGTTGCATAAGTTACTGGGTTTTCTCCAGCTCCTCGAGCACTCTTTCGGTGATCTCAAGTTCTTTCTTCGAGTAGGCGATGTTGCCGTTAACACTGTCGAGAATCAGGGCGTACCCTTCGGAGAGCGCGAGCTTTTCCAGCACCGTATTGATTTTATCGAGCAGCGGTTTGGTCAATTCCATATTGCGTTTTTCAGCTCGGCCGTCGGGACCAAAGATGTCATTCGCCATTTTCTGCCAGGCGGTCTTCTTGGTCTCAATCTCGACTTCTTTTTCTTTCTTCTTGGCATCGGAAAGAATCAGCGCCTGCTTGGCAAGTTCTGCCTCAAGGCGTTCGATTTCCTTCTGCCCGTTTTCGACTTCGAGATTCCACTGTTCGACTTCTTTGTTGAACTGGGTCTGGGCGTCCTGGAATTCTTTGTATTCGAGGCGAATGCGGTACGAGTCGATGTAGACGATCTTGTCCTGCGCTTGCAGCGACATCGGTAAAGCCATGATTGCTGCAAATGCGATGGTAGCGAGCACAAATGCACTACGAGTCATTGTTTCCTCCGAAAAATTTCTTCTTTGCGCGGTTAGAAAGTGGTACCTAGTTGGAAATGCGGTTTCCAGCCGGCGCCATCGGGATTATTATAGCCATATCCAAAATCAAAGCCAATAGTTCCTAATCCCGGAATGACGATTCTGAAGCCGGCGCCCACCGATTTTTTCAACCCGTCGGTTGCATCCAAATCAAACGGTTTAATTGCTTTTCCATAGAGCCAGGCGTTGCCGGCGTCGGCAAATGCCAGTACGTAAATCTGCTGATCGATGATCGGCATCTGAAGTTCCAAGTTATAGATCAAAGTCGACCGTCCGCGGAGAAGAGCGCCGCTGGAGCTTTTCGGGCCGACAGTACCGTCTTCATAGCCGCGAATAACGCCGTCTTGATACGTGCCGCCGGGGGCGAACCGGTCAGAGTATGGAATACCGGCGTCGCCTTTGGGCGAATCGATAACGCCGACGCGGACTTTGCCGGCCAGCACGAACTTCCACCAGATGCGCTGGTACTTCGCTGCATCAAAGACATGCTTATGATACTTCCAATCGCCGCCCAGCGCCCAACCGGAAACTTCGGAATTCAGCTGCAGCAGCGAGCCCGAAGTCGCAAACTGCGAGAGGTCGCGCGAATCGCGGACAATTGTCACACCCAGCGCGGAAGTCGTCTGCCAGTCGTTTTCGTAACGCAACAAGCTGTATGGGTCGTCCTTATGGTTGTCGCGGTAAGCCTGATTGAAGTCGAAGTAGCGTACTTCTTCCAGCGTGTAGCGACCGGTGATGCGGAAATAATCGTCGGGCCAGCTTAGGCGGCGTCCCAGACGTAAGCCCATGCCGCGCGTGCCTTCGCTGAATTCTTCAGTGCTGAAGCTTAGTTCGCGGTTGACGCTGAAGACGTCGACTCCGAACGAGGTCGGCGTGTCGAACATCCACGGCTCCGTGAATGAAATCGAGATGGAGTTGCGGCGCGAACCAAACGACCAATCGAGATTAACGTTTTGGCCGTTGCCGCGGAAATTGGGAATTCCCAATCCGAGCGTGCCGACCAATTTATCTTGTCCGGAATATCCGGCGCCGGCCTGAATCTGTCCGGTCGGTTTTTCGGTGACCTTGAAAGCAACATCGATGTCGCCGTTGGGGAGATTCTGCACGTCCGGTTCAACATTCGAGAAATAATTCAAGAGCATTACGTTGCGCAGCGAACGCATCAGGACCGAGCGCTTGAATACTTGCCCGGGGCGCGTAAACAACTCGCGGCGGATGACTTTTTCCTTGGTCTTGGAGTTACCCTCAACATAGACCTTGTTGATATGCGCGGGTACACCTTCGGAAACTTCGAATTCGATATTCAGCGTTGAATCGGCAGTTTGGACATTGTCAACGATACGGACGTGGATGTAGCCGTCTTCCTGATAGACGCCGTAAAGATTCGTGACAGACTCTTCGAATTTTTCGTAGTTGTAGATATCGCCGCGCTTGAATTTTAATTGGTCGGTTAGCAGTTCCGATTTGTAGATCGAATTTCCGGTGAACTTGACATCGCCATAATAGTAGCGATTGCCTTCGTTGACCGTGATGAAAAGCACCATGTTCTTGCCATCCGGGTCGACGGCAATGCTGTCGTCGACGATGGCGGCATCGATAAATCCGCGCTTACGGTAGTATTCGACGATCTTGTCCTTGTCGGCGTCAACTTGATCCTGCTTGAAAGTACCGGAACGCAGCAGACCTTTCGGTTTGGCGTCCATTTGGCCGCGCAGCGAACCGTCTTTGACGAAGGTGTTGCCTTCAAACTCGATCGCGCGAATCTTGACGCGCTCGTTTTCTTTGACCTTGAAAGTAATCTCAACCTTGTTGCTGTCGAGTTCTTTTGTCTCGGGGGTAACTTCGGCAAGGTAGTAGCCCTCGGAGCGATAGAACTTCTTGATCGCTTCCGAGTTGCTGGTGAGCTGGCTGGGACTGATGGTCTGACGTTCGAAGATCGTCAGTTTCTCTTTGAGCTTGTCGTCTTTGAATTTGTTATTGCCGTCGAAGTCGATCTTGACGACCTGCGGCTGTTCGACAACGGTGATTTTGATATTGATGCGTCCGCCGGCGAATTCGCCGGAGACTTGGACGTCGGAGAATAAACCGAGGGCGTAGATACGGCGAATCGCTTCCTGGACCGAAGTCGAGGAAAGCTTCATGCCGGTCGTGAGGCCGGAAACGGAGGAGATCAGCGAAGTTTCAACCGCCCGATTCCCTTCGACCACCACACTTGCAACTTCGTAGCTTTGCGCTTTGGCCGACTGTGCGATCAAGAGCGCTATGAGCAGCGAGACGATAATTAACGCCGCTGCTTTCGATTGTGCCATCCGTGCCTGTCTGTTAGCTGACGATGATATTTCCGATTTTCAGATCAGTAAAGTCCTGACGATGACCGCGCATTTTGCGGTATTTGGTGCGGCGTTTCTTCTTGAATACCAACACCTTCTTGTCGCGGCCCATATCGAGCACGGTCGCTTCAACCTTGGCGCCTTCGACCAACGGTCTGCCGATCTTGCTGGAATCGCCGTCACCGACCATGAGCACGCGTTCTATCTGATAAGACGCGCCCGGTTCGGCAACGTGCATTGGCACGCGGATAACATCGCCTGTGGCTACACGATACTGCAGTCCGCCAGCTTCTACAATTGCATACATGCTTCTGTTGAACTCCTCTCAAACTAACACAAAATAGTCTGATATGATAGCTTTTGGACGGCTTTTGTCAAGAACATTCTGTCTGGTTAACTTTCTGCATTGCGTAGTATCTTAAAATCGAGCTTACGCCAAAGTTCCTAAAAACTATGGGGTTAGGGGGGCGCATGTTGATTAATAAATAGTATTTACCGACCTCTGGCAGCGAGGCTATCTCAGTCCGAATCTTGTAACTGCCTAATCCATCGCTCGCGAAAAGGAAAGGACTAAGCATCTGTCTTCTGCTGCCAGGCCGTCAGAGGAACGCCAAATTCCTCTAGGGCAAACTTCATACATGCTTCAACGTCATTCTGAAGGTAATCTCGAGTGCATACTTCGCCTTCGTAGACAAGCAGATACACCCCAACTTCAGGAATATCCTCCATAATCCGGAAGACCCGTCCATCGTGAGTAGCTTCGAGTATCTTAGTGGTCATTTTTGCAAGTAACTCCGTCAAGGCTGACCACGACGTGAATCGGGACTTTGCATTTCAACGATAAGCAGATTAACTTTTCATTGCCGCGTGTGCCAAATTCATTTGTAAAGCCCAAGGGTAACAACTTGTCGAATCTCTTCAAAGAGATTTCCAACACTCCCCTGCGGCTAGACTGTTTGTTCATCTAACACCGATTCCTAGTTTCGCAAACAGATCCCTTATGCCCCCCAACACGTAACCACATCCTTACGTATATACCCGTAAGTACATACTTACGGAAAGCAGTGGTCATGGAAACCAGACGAGATGTCTATCAAGCAATCGCCGACCCGACGCGCCGGGAGATCATCAATTTGATCGCCCACAAGTCGCTGAATTTGAACGCGATTGCGGAAAATTTCAAAGTCAGCCGCCCCGCGATTTCGCAACATATCAAGATTTTGAGCGAATGCGGTTTGGTGGTGGTGCGAAAACAGGGGCGTGAACGTTTCTGCGAGGCCAGACTCGCACCGCTCAACGAAGTTGCCAAGTGGGTCGAGCGCTACCGAATCTTTTGGACCGCGAAGCTCGATGCCCTGGAAGAAATTTTGAACGACTCAAGCAAGAAGCCAAAATCGAAACCCAAGAGGAGAAAGATATGAAGATCAATTCCGGCGAAGTCAGAGTTGAGAAGACTTACAACGCCAAGATTGACCGCGTCTGGCAGGCGCTCACCGACCCGGCATTGATGAAGCAATGGTATTTCGACCTGCCCGGCTTCCGGCCGGAAGTCGGATATGAATTTTCGTTTCTTGCCGGCGACGACACGACCAAGTGGCTGCATCTGTGCAAAGTCACCGCAGTCAAGCCGAACAAACTGATTGCCTACACCTGGCGCTACGACGGCCACGGCGGCGACTCGCTGGTAACGTTCGAACTATTCGACGAAGGCGCCAAGACCCGTCTGGTGCTGACTCACACCGGGCTGGATACCTTCCCCGCCGACGTCAAAGCCTTCGACCGGAAGAATTTCGAAATCGGCTGGAACGCGATCATAAACACTTCCCTTGCCAAATTCCTTGAATAGATAAACGATCAACGCGAACTGCCGGCGCGGGTGCTATCCCGCGCCGGCAGTTCGCGAACAATTTCCACCCGTTCGCGAAGCAGCGCTGAGCGCGACTCACGCCAACTCGTAGTAGATGTGTGTCAATCTATTTACGTAAGCACTTACGAAGATTTACTACTCTCTGCGAGGAATACATGAGGATACAGACTGCTTGTTTGATGCTCTTGCTTCTTTTGAGTCATCCGGTGATCGGCTACGCCGGCGAGCAGGAAACCCCGCCCCAGCCCGATACGGCGCGTTTTCCGGCATGCTTGACACAGGAGTACCTGCAGCAACAGGATCCGGGCTTCCGCGCTTGCGATATATACGGCGACTGCGACATTCCGGCGACTAGGGATCTTTCCATCCCTGCTCCCGACAAGCCGTTCCAGATCATTCGTACATTCATTCAAGTCCTCGCAAACGATGACGGCTCGAATCCGGCAACAAATCTCGCGACAATTACTGCCCAAATGGCTTCACTAAATGCAATCTACGAGCCATATCGCCTGCGATTCATCTGGGAGTGGCGCATTGTCAATTCAACACAATTTCGCAACCTGGATCAACTGGTGGGCGGAGAATCGAACCAAATGAAGGCAGCGCTTGCCTATCAGACTGACCGCTATTTGAACATCTATGTCACCAATACAAATCCGCAGGGTGGCACCGGCATTTTTGCGTTCTTCCCGACCGCACTCGGACCACTTGGCGGTGTCGTCGCCGACGACAGTTGGTTTTATGGCGGCGGCAAGTTATTGGTGCATGAGATTGGTCACGTGTTGGGATTGTTCCACACCCAACACGGCGTCTCTGAAGTCCCGGTCTGCGGACCATGTTATGAATCGCCGGGGAGCGCCGACAGAGATTACACCGGCGATTTCTGCTCCGACACAGATCCAACGCCAATCAATTTCAATTGCAGCCCACCCGGCGGCAATGATGAGTGTACTGATTTGCCGTGGGGTCCGACCATGATCCAGAATTACATGGGTTACGCGAATGAGGCGTGCCAAAGCGAGTTCTCACCGCAGCAGTCTGGTCGTATGCACTGTTGGATCGCAGCACGATTGTCCGGCTGGCTGGAGTGTGAGGCTGTCGTCCCGTCAAATGGCACAGCAACTGCAAATGATCCTGATATGGACAGTTGGGGCAACGCGTCGGATAATTGCCCCAGTAACTACAACCCGTGCCAGCAAGACCTGGATTCCGACGGCAGCGGCGATGCTTGCGATATTGATATTGACGGCGATATAGTGGTAAACTCAGCAGACAATTGCCCGCTGGTGGTCAACGCCGACCAAGTCGATTCCGATGGCGACCTGATCGGAGATGCCTGCGACAACTGCCTTATGCTTGCCAATGCGGGTCAGGCCGACTTCGATAGCGATGGCGCGGGCGATCTCTGCGACTCGTGCACCGACAGCGACGGCGATGGCTTCGCGAGTCCCGGCTTCGCTGCCTCAACTTGTCCAATCGACAATTGTCCGGACGAAGCAAATCTGACACAGGCTGACACCGATTCCGACGCTATCGGTGATGCCTGCGACAATTGTCCAACGGTTGTTAATGTCGATCAATTTGATGAAAACCACGACGGTACCGGAGATGCCTGCGACGGGCAACTTCATGTGCAAGCCTATGAAATTCCCGATGCCATCCGCGGCGAAGAGTATTTGTATCAATTCACCGCAGTCGGAGGAACCGCGCCCTATATTTGGCAGTTCTTCGGCGGCGACATACCATTCGGAATGGACTTTATAGACGGTCAATTATTCGGGACATCAACTGTCGTCGGGATTTACTTCTTCACTATAAAGTGCTTTGACTCGAGCAATCCCCAGAAATCAGATACGTTTGGCGCAGCCGTCGCCGTGGTGAACCCAGAATTCATCTGTGGCGATGCCGACGGCAGTTTCGTGGTAACGATCTCCGATGCCGTGTTTCTCATAAACTACATATTTTCAGGCGGCCCGGCGCCGCAGCCGTCATTTTCTGGAGATGCCGACTGTAGCGGCGTCATAACAATTTCAGACGCCGTCTATTTGATCAACTACATTTTTGCCGGTGGCGGAGCGCCCTGCTCTGCATGTCTTTAGTCGCTTCGCGCTAGTCCACCGGTAAATCTGCCTGACCCTGGTCAAAATTGACGGAGAGAATGAAGCTCCTGCGCCCCGCCAATGTTTTGGTGTGCCAGGTTTTCATGGATTCACTTACTCTATATTTCAGATTGATTTTTTTGGCTCCCGCCTTATATTTAGACTCAAATACTTCAGCAACCGACCACTACTAACCCACGCCGACATGCGAACGGCTGCGGCTTTAGCGGGAGAAAATATGCGCGCGCGAATGAAAACCACGACGGCTACCCTTCTGCTGATCGCAGGATTTGCGATTATTCTGCCGTTTTCTTCACTTTGGGCGGCCTGCGGCGATGTGGACGCCTCCAATCAGGTGGATATTACGGATGCCGTATTCTTGATCAATTACATATTCGCGGATGGCGCCTCACCGATGGATGAAGCTGCAGGCGACTTGGATTGCAATAACCAGACCGATATCACCGACGCCGTGTTTCTGATAAACTACATTTTCGCATCCGGTCCGTCGCCGTGCCAAGGCACAAACTGCACGAGCGGTGTCACGCTCCCGGGCGCCGGTTCGGCTCCGGCGGTAAACAACGTTTATTCGTTTGGACCGATCGCGGTATCGGAAGATCAAGTCGACACTGACGGGCTGTTGCGCACGCGCCTGTCGGGAATTCTAAATCCCGCTGCGACTGTCGGGCAGGTCAATTCTGCGCTCGCTCAAGTATCCGGATTGATTTCGTGGATGCAACCCGGCGATTTGATCGTGACGATCATGATTCCAGCGGTCGCCGATTCTGCGGCAGCCAGCGCCGTCGCAGCGCAGTTGATGCAGTCCGGCGCATTCCTTCTCGTCTTTCCCGCATATCAGGCGCAGCCCAGCGCGACTTATGAAATGCGTTACTTGCCGGAGAGCGACACCGTCGGCATAGCCCATCTGCTCAAGATGCGCATGCCGGCAGCCTGGAATGCGAGCGGACGCGCTGCCGACCTCAATCAACTCGTCACGGTTCATATTCCTGATTACTACGCATCGCGCACGCGTCATCCGCAAATCTCGGCACAGCACTTTGTCGGTTCACGCGGGACACCGTCAACCGACAATGAAGTTGCCGGCAATCACGGATTCTGGGTCAGCGGACTGGTCGGCGCAGATCACAATGCCGAGCGCGCGACCGGAGTTTTTCCCGTTCCCGTGGGAAACTTGCGCATCAATTCGCAGTTGATTGGCGGAATGACCAGCGACGAAATGACGGATGCGATCACGAGCCGATTTCCCAGCGGACGTTTCGTACTCGTAACCAGCACCGAATTTTTGACTTCATCCGGAGGCTTGTTTGGTCTAAACAAATTTCTGCGTTTTGTCTCGGCTATCAAGTGGCGTCAGGAAGCGCGTTCGCGGATGAACGATTTCATCCACGTCTCCTGTGCCGGCAATAGCGGCCAGCTAACCGGAGATGCCATGCTGGCCAAGTTTGCTACTTGCGCCGCGATTTCGGCAAATTTTTCAACGCCGTGGGAGATTTTTGGACCCGGTGAATTGACATTTGCGGACAGTGTTCTTGTCGACGCGTATTGGTCGTATACTTCGACACATTATCCGCTGATTGAAACGAAAATGAACAATGTGATTCTCGCCGGCAGTTCCGATCAATTCGGCAATGAGCTGCCGTCATCCAGCTTTGGCAGCGACGTACGGGCAGTCGCTGAAAATTTATCAGGGCCATGCGTATTGGAGAATGATGTTTTTCTCAACGGTTGCAATCAAGTCGGCGGCGGGTTGATCGGAGTTTACAGCGGAAGCTCCGGCGCCGCTGCCCAGGTCGGCGGACTTGCAGCGTATTTGCTTGCACTCAAGCCGAGCTTGAGCAACCTCGAAATCAAGCAAATATTGCAAACCAGCTACAACGCCTCGCCCAATCCCGGCATTGTCGACGGATATCTGGCGGTGCAAATGCTGGATCAATCGATAAGTAACTCGCCTGTTCGCAAGACTATCCTCGATGCTACCGACGCCAATGATGGCGATCCCGACGGCAAATTCGACGAGCACGATCTTCTCTTCTACTTCGATCAGTTTTCCTACTGGGAAGAGCAGCGCATCAACAATGGCGCATATCCCGATTATTCGGGATACGACCTCAATGGTGATGGTTTCACCGGCGGCGACAGTTACGTGACTAAGTTTGATTTGGACGTAGATCAACCGCCGACGTTTACGACTGTATCGATTGAAATCGATTCGACCACGCGCGAGTACGACGAAAATCAACTTGCCGATTTGGACATTCTCTGCTACTACGCAAACACATCGTTGTATACCGGTGACACTGCCATTCGCGACTCGTTGATGGTCAATTGCCCGAATTGCGATGCTGCGACGCGCGATGCAGGAACCTGCGCCGAGCCGTTTAAGTTGATTGTCCGGCTCTTGCAAATCACCGGCAAGTCCTGCGTTCGCACGGTGGGCAACGTCGTCAACTGTCCAGTCGATTCAGTGTTCAATGACCGCGACAGTACCGACATTGCACCATTCAGCTACACTATGCCGACCGCGATGTATTTCGACAGCCCTGAAGGCGATCCTGATAGTACAGTGCTGCGGCTCGGTGTTTCAGCAACTGCCGTCTATGATTCGGTTTTGCGTACGGCAGCGATAGATCTGACTACGGGCGGAACCTATTATGGAGTTGGCTATCTGAATGACAGCAATATGTGCTCGCCGATGTACTACACCAGCGGAACCAGCTTCGTGTATTACACATTCGATATCGGCGAAGGCTACGAATGCGAGCTCACTTTGCATGCCCGCACTGAATTGGATTTGGATGGTCACACTATTTACACGCAGGCGTTCTGCATTAATCGCTTGCTCGAAGTTTTGCCCGGCGGCAACGTCGTGCGCTACTTCGACAGCACGCGAGCAGTGGCGGCCTCGCCGCATCGATTCCGAGACTCGACGACAACCCACAATCTCACTGCGGGCCGCTATGTCATCATCCGGAATATTCAGCCGCTTGGCTCGAATATTGGTTCTTGCGCGCCGGTCACCGGCACGATTGGGGGCTATCTCAAAGCCGACCTCCAAATTTCTCACAGCACCGGCAAGGTCGCATCGCGTACAAACCGGCTGCCAAGAGAGCTGCCGCCCGACGAACTGTTCCTCGGAATCGATCCACTGGCGAATTCAAAGCAACATTGACAAAATAAAACCGGGCGCCATTTCTGACGCCCGGCTGCAATCTTCAATGCGACCGCTACTTCCCTAGCAAGGCGCGGGGCCGCCCGAGAAAATGAAATTAATCAAGTAAACCACGTCCGAGATCGTGATCAACCCGTTGCAGTCGGCATCGCCGGCCACCATCGGAATTGGCGCCGGACCGCCGGAGAAGATGTACGAGACGATGTAGACGGCATCGGAAATGTTCACGACGCCGTTGTTGTCGGCATCACCGGCTAAGAACGGCGACGGCGCAATGCGGAATGTGATCTGCTCGGTCTCCGAGCCGCCGGTCGTGCCGGTCGCCCGAATTGAAACCGAAACAGTGCCGGTGTCGGTCGGTGTCCCGCTGACAAAACCTGTCGAGGTGTTAAGAGACAACCCCGCCGGCAACGAACCAGACATAAGCTGGAACGTGTACGGCGCTGTGCCGCCGCGCACCGTAATTTGCTGCGAATACGGCTGGTACTGGGTGCCATCCGGCAAGGTACCGTAGATGATGTGCACGGCATAACTCTCGGTGTTGGCCGTCTTAAGAATCCACTCGTTGCGATCAATCGTCACTGTCGACGGCGCTGACAAAGCGCCGGTGATATCGAAAACATAATCCTGGTCGCGCAGTGTGTTGGAAACCGTGAAGTCGCGATAGCTGCCGCAGAGCACGGATAGATCGACCTTCGCCATGCGGAACACAGTCGGACTCGTGGTCTGGGTCTGTCGGACATGCACGTAAACGCGATACGATCCGACGCCCAACTGATCATAAGTGTATGAAACGGTGTACTTCGGATAGTAAGTCCCGTAAATCCAGTCCTGATAGAATGGCTGCAGATCCATGCCGGTCTGCTCTTCAAATACACCGAAGAAATCTTCGGTCACGGCATCCTTCCACTTGTAGCGCGGGTCGTCATAGTAGGCTTGCATGGCGTCGAAGAAATTCGCATCGCCAACGACGTGGCGCAACATATGCAGAACCCAGGCGCCCTTGTCGTAGACGCGGCTGGAGAAAATCGAATTCACATTGCTCGTATCGGCGCAATAGATTGTGCCGCCCGAGGTATAACGCATTCCGGTCATATAGTCGCGCAGCGCCGTCGCGTCGCCGGACGACTCAAACCAAAGCGCCTCGACATAACTGGCGAAGCCTTCGTTAAGCCAAATGTGGTGCCAGTCGCGGCAGGTGATCATGTCGCCCCACCACTGGTGTCCCATCTCGTGCACGATGATCGACTGCGCGAAGTAATTATTAATGATCGAAGTGTTGGTCTGGTGTTCCATCGCGCCGCCCCAGTTGAACATCGACATACCGTATTTTTCATTCACAAAGGGATATAGCCCAAACAAACGCGAGAGCGTATCGAGCATCGGTACAGTCGGCGCATAGCCGGCTTGCGCTGCCGCCAATTGCGACGGATATACCCAATAGTCGACCGGCATCGAATCCGATACGCCGTAATGGAACCAATCGCGCCAGGTCGAATAATTCGACATCGCCAAGCTGACCAAATACGTCGCGATCGGATAACGGACCTTCCATGCGGTCGTTCGGTTGCCGTTGCCCAAATCGATATTGGAGGTCATCACGCCATTGGAACTGCAGAACAAGTTGCTCGGGTAGGTGACGATAACATCCACGGAATCGGCTTTGTCGTCTTGATAATCCTTGCAGGGCCACCAAGTGCGCGCCAGATACGGTTCAGAGAGCGTCGAGATCACCGGATTGCCGCCAAACGTGTCGAACGAAAAAGCCTGGAATCCGCCCTCGACCGGGTGACCGTGATAATAAATCGATACGGTGAATGACTGACCGGTGTTAACCGGCGCCGGCAGGTTCACGGTCACGAGATTGCTTGCGTGCGTGAACGTGGCAAACCCGCCGTTGATCCGGGTGGAATCGACAGTCAGGTTCGTGTAGAGATCGACTTCGCAAAATGTGACATTGTCCTGTGTCGCAGTCGAGGTCATATCGACGTGGCCCGTCACGATTTCAGTTACCGTGTTAACGGCCATATCGAGGCGATAGTAATGAACATCGTATTGATACTGCGTCGGCTTGGCGCCTTTGGTGCCCAGCTCCTGTTGCAACTCACGCTGCTTGGCGAGACGGCTGGCTTTTGCGAGGCGTTCGATATCGTGGGCTTCACGCGATTCCTTGATCGCTTGCTCAATCGGAATTTTCTCGTATTCGCGGGTGTATCCCGGAACGGCTAAGATTAGTGAAAACATGGTCGCCGCTGCAAAGCGCAACATCCATGTCGGGGACAATTTCAATTTGGCAGGCACGCAAACCTCCGGTCTCTGCTCCAAGTTGCTCGGATCACATTCTGTAATGCTATGATTATTATCGGCTTAATGTCCAGTTGCACGTAGTATCCGGTTTCAGCCCCAAACAGAAGTAGAATTATCGCCAATTCAAATGCGCGACAAAAGAAAATTAATATGGAGGAATATACCGATTTCGTGGAAATAGTCAAGGGTGGATGCGGGGCGTAGCTGCCCATCATACCGGCGAACGCCGGTATCCAGCTTAAACTACATATCTGTCATTTCGAACCTGAATTCCGGCTTGCGTCGCAATGACTCGGTTATCGAACTCCTACAGACTGGACTTGGAGGTCGGACGAAGCATATCTTCTTTCATTCCCAGTTTTGACGCGAGCGGACTTTCCGGAACACCGAGCGGCAGCACCGCTTTTCCGTAGACTTCGTTCAGAACTTGCGCCAACCCGGTATAGATTGCCGAGAGCCCGCAGATTATTCCCTCGAAACCTGCGACTTTCGTAATTGCAGCATTGCCCGTTACATCACCGAGTGCCAGTAGCCAGAAAAGCACCGTCAGCGAACCAAAGACGAACTGGAGTGCGTGGTTGAGTTTGAGCGTCCCGACGAACATCACGGCAGTAAACAGCCCCCAAATGAACAAATAAGCCGCCATGGCGCCTTTCGTGGGTGCTTCCCCAAGTCCGAATCTGGGTAATACGATCAAAGCCACCAGCGTGAGCCAGAAGCAACCGTACGAAGTAAATGCCGTCAGCCCGAATGTGTTCTTCTTCTTCCATTCCATGATGCCGGCAAAGATTTGGGCCAAACCGCCGTAGAAAATCCCCATGCCGAGAATCATGGTGTCGAGCGGATACATCCCCGAGTTGTGCAAGTTCAAGAGAACTGTGGTCATGCCGAATCCGAGCAGTCCGAGCGGCGCCGGATTGGCAGTGCTGTCGCGGAACGTAGTCATGGTTTCAATCTGTGTTGTCATATATCTCTCCAGCCATTAGTCGCAGGTCTATTCGCAAAATGCCACGAAGGAACTTAGATAAAATTATCCATTTGTCAACAAATTGTGTGTTGCATCCCTGGGCTTGGAAAGGCCTTCGATTACCCCTATCTTAACGGCCCTTTTTATGTTGACAAATCTCTCCACTATTGGTACAATTGAGTTACCAACGAAAACCCAATCATAGATTTCATTGTTTCGCGGCAGCTATGCCCTGCCGACCATATTGGAGGATTCGATGAAGTACCTGTCTCTTATGATTTTGATAGGGTTGATGCTATTTCAACCCTTAGCAACGGCATCGGCGCAGACATTTCAAGAGTGTGCCGACGTAAACCAAAGCAATAGCGTGAATATTTCCGATCTATCTTTCATGATGAGCAATATCCTGGTCGGTGAGCCGCCTCTTCCCGCAGGTCGGGGCGATATCGATTTTCGCCAAAATTTCAACCTTGGCGACTTACGTTATCTTGCCGGATACATCTTTCTCGCTTACCCTCCGGGTGGATGCCCGCCGTTTCCGAGCTATGCCATGGTTAACACAACTGACACCGTTTTCCTGCCGGAGGCAGCAGTACCTCCCGGTAGCGGCAAGTTGATGTTGCCTATTGTAATTGACAATGATGAGACGATCTCCGAGTTGATTCTCTACTCGACTATGTTGACAACCAACTGTACCGCGTTCATGGACTCCGTGACTTTTGTCAATTGGATTACGCCGGTGCGGACTAAAAGGATAACCAACAACGAACTTGGTATTCTGTGGATGAGCTTCTTGCCGGATGATTACCCGTTAATACCCGGGAATCGTGTCGTTGCCGTGGTTCATATCAGTTACTCCGCGTCCACTGGCGGAACTGTGGCATTGAATCCAAGTGTGCTCGATAACCGAAATTCCCACGAAGTTTTCGGAATACTCACTAGTGAGAACTATGGCACGATGAGCATCGGCAAACCCAACGTCGTGGTCCGCGCAGCTTCAGTAGTTCCTTCGATTTCTGTGGCGCCGGACTCGCTTTATTTCGTGACCTTAGCGGGTTCAGGTGACCCCGCGCCACAGTCAATCGACATCGTATCTGACGGCGACATTGTCGACTGGTCTGCTACGGCGCCGCCTTGGATTCAGCTGACTCCGACATCTGGAATCACTGCTACGACCGCGTCAGTCCAGCCATTAACTGCGACGTTGAGTCCGGGCACGCATTCGGGGGTAATCACAGTAACCGCGCCATTCGCTTACAATTCGCCGAAAATCGTCAAGGTCGTAATGCGCATCCAGCCGCAATACCCGGCGTTTGACGCCAACTGCGACGGCTTATTCAACATTTCTGATATCGTCTATCTGATCCAGTACATATTCGGTGGACCGGCGCCTTGCGACCCTTACGGTAAAAAGTAATCGTTTCACCGCTACAACAGACCGGCTCTTCGCGAGATGCGAGGGGCCGGTTTCTTTTGCTAACGCAGGGGCCAGTCAGATCATACCAAGAAACGGCAGCATGATCGATTCTCGCGGTAATTGAAACTTCGTGTATCCCCGCATCACATTCGACAATCATGTTATTGATCATCCCCCCTTTTGACGTACATTAAGAACTATGGCTAGATTCAACCTTGTATCGAAATATCAGCCTCGCGGCGACCAGCCCGAGGCAATCAAACGGCTCGTTGAGGGCGTTCAAGCGGGCGACAAATACCAGACCTTGCTCGGCGTCACCGGCTCCGGCAAGACTTTTACCATCGCCAACGTCATTGAGAAGGTCAACAAGCCGACCTTAATCATGTCGCACAACAAGACGCTTGCGGCACAATTGTACGGCGAATTCAAGGCATACTTCCCCAACAATGCCGTCGAGTTCTTTATCAGTTATTACGACTACTATCAGCCCGAAGCGTATGTCCCCTCGACCGACACCTATATCGAAAAAGACACTTCAATCAACGACAACATCGACCGCCTGCGCCTGCGCGCAACCAGTTCGTTGCTCGAACGCGATGACACGATAATTGTCGCCTCCGTTTCGTGCATCTACGGTAT
The DNA here is from genome assembly GCA_964537215.1 of uncultured Ignavibacteria bacterium. Taxonomy (GTDB): domain Bacteria; phylum Zixibacteria; class MSB-5A5; order CAIYYT01; family CAIYYT01; genus JADJGC01. The sequence continues at coordinate 39,222 of CAZIBI010000022.1, forward strand.
CGGCTCGCCGTCGGAATACAAGAACATGATGGTGCTGCTCAAGAAAGGCGACGAGATCGACCGCAACGACATGCTGCGGCGGCTGATCGAAATTCAATACACGCGCAACGACATCGACTTCTCGCGCGGACATTTTCGCGTGCGCGGGGACACGATCGAGGTTTTCCCCGCCTACGAGGTCAACGGCGTGCGCATCGAAATGTGGGGCGATTCCATTGAGCGGATTCGCACTTTTGATCCGGTTTCGGGCGAAATTGTCTCCGAAATCGAGCGGATTGCCATCTATCCGGCGCGGCACTTCGTCAGCGCCAGCGAAACGGTCAAACGCGCCATTGTCGGGATTGAAGCCGAACTGCGCGAGCGCCTGCCCGACTTGCGTGCACAGGGCAAGTTGCTAGAAGCGCAGCGGCTGGAATCGCGCACGCTCTACGATCTGGAAATGCTACGCGAAATCGGCCACTGCGCCGGCATCGAGAATTACTCGCGCTACTTTTCCGGGCGCGCACCCGGCGAACGGCCCTATACGTTGATTGATTTCTTCCCGGAGGATTTCCTGCTTATCGTCGATGAGTCGCATCAATCGGTGCCGCAGATCAAAGCGATGTACGCCGGCGACCGTTCGCGCAAGGAAGTCCTGGTCGAGCACGGATTTCGCCTTCCCTCGGCGATGGACAATCGCCCCTTAAAATATGATGAATTCATTACGATGATCCCGCAGACGATTTACGTTTCGGCGACGCCGTCCGATCTTGAGTTGACCAACTCCGGCGGCGTAATCGTAGAACAAATCATTCGCCCCACCGGGCTGGTCGATCCGACAATTACCATCCGCCCGATCGAGGGACAGATTGACGATTTGATCAAGGAAATTCGCGCCCGTGTTGTGAAGAGAGAACGGATTCTTGTGACAACTTTGACTAAACGCATGGCCGAAGACTTGTCCGACTATCTGGCCCGCTTGAACATTCGCGTACGCTACCTGCATTCCGAAATCGACGCCATCGAGCGCACCGAAATCTTGCGCGATCTGCGGCTCGCAGAATTTGACGTGTTGGTCGGAATCAATCTATTACGCGAGGGCCTCGACTTGCCGGAGGTTTCTCTGGTCGCGATTCTCGATGCCGACAAGGAAGGTTTCTTGCGCTCCGAACGTTCGCTGATGCAGACCGCCGGGCGTGCGGCGCGCAACGTTGAAGGCGAAGTCATTCTCTACGCCGACAAAATGACTGATTCGATGAAAGCGATGATCGGCGAAACGAATCGCCGCCGGAAACTCCAGCTTCAGTACAACGTCGATAACGGAATCACACCGGAGACAATTTTCAAAACGCGCGAGGAAATCCTGCAAGCAACAAGTTTCGCCGACAGCAAGACTGCCGAAGCGGTCGAGGCCAACTTGCCCGATTTCTGGGAGGAAATGCCGGCGCAGGACAAGATCGCTTTCTTGAGCCAGCAGATGGAACACGCTGCGCGCGAACTCGAGTTCGAACGCGCCGCCGACTTGCGCGACCAAATCATGAAGCTGAAGGACGTGACCAAGAAAAAGGCGCGTCGATAGTCGATTAAACAATGAAAAGGCTGGCGCGTCGATTATACTGAAGGTGTGGAGGACAAATTATGCGACTAAATCGATTTCTATACTGCCTTGTATTGGTTCCGCTACTGATTGCTGCTGTTCATTCGTGCAGCGAAGACCGCGTTACCGATGTCGGTCTCACGAATCTCAAGCAAATCACTGATCTCATTAAAAAGAGCGATGTCGGCCGTACTTCATTTCCGCGCGTTTGGTTCGACACAGTCAGCCGGCTCGAACAATACGCCAAGGCGGCCGCACCCGTCGCGACAATCAACCCGCTCGACTTCTGGGTTGAAGTGACCTCCTACGGCTGCACGGTAACAATTATCGATTCATGCGCTCCGGATGAGTACAACCAGGGCGACTCGTGTCGGGAGATTGCGCTCGAAACTGGAGTGCGTGCGCGGGCTTATGTGGTCAATATTCTCGATACGGTTGTCTGCAAATACAACATCGTCAATCGTTCCGACTCGGTTGTGACGGTCAAGAATGTGAAGTACAAGGAAATCCAAACTGCCGTCGCCGCCAAACTCGAAAAGAACGAAACGCAGTACGGCGGCTGGCGCATTTTCGCGATTGGACGCCAACGACAAGGATTCGGTTTCACCTTGGGAAGCTTTCCAGTAATCGACTCGATCGTGCTCGAATCCCGGGCGCGCGATGAAGTTCGGAAGGCTTATTATCCGGGTCTGCCTATCCAGTACACAGCACTCGGTAAGATTCCGACTTTGTACCCCGGCGAACCGCTGCGCATCACAGCCTATACGCGCCCGCGTTTCGGCAACCCGCCGATCAATGACGCCTATGTGCACTATGCTGACGGCGACCGCTTTGTTCACGAGTGGATGGGCACCGACATGAGCAACGATGAGCGATTCCAGATCTACGAATGGGATATCAGTGAGAGTTCAGGCTTGACGACCGGCCTTTACAGCCAAATCGCCGTTGAGCTATTCCAGGGGCTTTCCCTCCGCGACACCAACCAGAATCAATTCGCGAATCTTCTCTGGGCGATGACGTACCGGATAGAATAATCGGTGCGTGAGTTCGGTCCGTTTCGTATAATGAAGGACCTTGTCCTTTCCCAAGATACGTCTCGATGGACTGATCGCCGGTGAACCTTAGCAAACTTGTGGGATGGTCGCACGACATCCGCATTTTAGACAGGAGATTTTTCGTGAAGCACTTGATCGTCCCGATTTTTGTTACCCTCGTCGCAATTACGATGGGCTGTTCCAAATCAGCGAAAGAGCCGGCACAAACAACACCGGCGACGGGTGCCGTTTCCACTCAAACCCCACCGGCGACACAGCAACTAGCGCAAGATTCAACTGTTCCGGTCGCCAATCCGTTTGGTGCGCCGCCCGCAAAGACCAATACCGTCCAGGTCGCTACTGCTGAAGGCATGAACCCGCCTCACGGACAGCCGAACCATCGCTGTGACATTCCTGTCGGCGCGCCGCTAAATTCGCCTCCGGGAACGCGTCCAACCCAACCGACAACAATTCAGCCCAATGTCACGCTTCAGTCTGCACCGACGACGACGGCGGCTGCGACCACAACAGCGCCCGGCATGAATCCGCCGCACGGACAGCCGGGACATCGCTGCGACATCAAAGTTGGCGCACCGCTGAATTCAGCGCCGGCCGCGACGAAGTAGAGTTTTTGGAGAAGATAGATGGTGTGCTGAATCGAATTACGAAGTTCGATTCTAAGATGCTGTTATAGCAGCGCCGCCTTCGCGAGTTCGGAAATCTTCTCGATACCGACCAGCGCGATCCCTTTCACTGGCTTCATACCCTTGAGGTTCTTCTTGGGAAGAATTACCTTTTCGAATCCGAGCTTCAGCGCTTCGGCTATGCGGCGTTCGATGTACGGCACAGCGCGCACTTCGCCGGAAAGACCGACCTCGCCGATAACCACACAACGCGGCTGCACGGGGATTTCCTCGACCGACGAAATCAGCGCCGCCATCAAACCGAGATCAAGAGACGGATCGTCAATCTTGAGACCGCCGGCAAGATTGATAAACACATCCCGCTGCCCGAACGGCATCTTCTGCCGCTTCTCGAGAATCGCCAACATCAACGACAGGCGTTTGGAATCGTAGCCGGAAGAAACCCGCTGCGGAAAACCGAAATTCGTCTGGCTCGCGAGCGCCTGGATTTCCAGCAGCAGCGGCCTCTGCCCTTCAACCGCCGTCACAACCGCACGTCCGGGAATATCATCGGGGTATTCGTCAAGAAACAGCTCGGAGGGATTGGCCACCGCGGTCAGACCAGTGTCGCCGATTTGGAAGATTCCAATCTCGGAGGCCGGCCCGAAGCGATTTTTGCGCACGCGCAGGATACGAAACATGTTGTGGCTCTCGCCTTCGAAATACAGCACCGCATCGACAAGATGCTCAAGCACTTTCGGTCCCGCAATGGCGCCGTCCTTGGTAATATGCCCGATCAGGATCAGAATCTTGTCGGAGCGCTTGCAGAAATCGATCAGCTCCGCCGCGCTCGAGCGAATCTGGCTCACGGTTCCGGGCGCCGATTCCAGCGCCGGATCATACAGCGTCTGAACCGAATCGATGACCACCAACTGCGGTTCGATCTTGTTGATCAAGCCATACACCTGCGGCAATTCGCGCACCGCGGCGATTTTGACCAGTTCATTTTCCACTCCGAGCCGATGTCCGCGCAACGCTACCTGCTGCGAGGATTCCTCACCGGTGAGATAGAGCGTCGTCTGCCCGATTGCGGCAAGATAGCCCGCCACCTGCAGCATCAAGGTCGATTTGCCGATTCCCGGCTCGCCGCCGATCAATATCGACGAAGCCGGTACGATGCCGCCACCGAGCAAATGATCGAATTCCGCCAGTCCCGTCGGCGTCATTGGGACGGCTTCGAAACGGCACTCGTTGATCGCGTAGACCTCGGCATCGTCGATGGCTTTTGATTTCGCCGACGAACGCGGCATGGTGATTTTTTCTTCGATGATGGTGTTCCACTCTTCGCAGTCGGGACACTTCCCCATCCAGCGCGAGAAACTTTTCCCGCACGCGGAACAGACGAAGATGGTTCTGTCAGTGGATTTGGATTTCACTTTGCCGCCCCGTTAGTAGTTTCCGCCGGGCGCACCCGTTGCCCGCGCATATTCGCGGTTTTCGAAGCGCGTGAATTCGTTGAGGAATGTCAGTTTGACGGTTCCGGTCGGGCCGTTACGCTGCTTGGCGATGATGATCTCGGCGAGGTTTTCCTCGTCGGTGCCTTTCATCTGTTCTTTTTCTTCATCAGTATGCTTGTAAGCCGACGGCCGATAGACAAACATCACGACGTCGGCGTCCTGTTCGATCGCTCCCGATTCGCGCAGGTCGGCAAGGATCGGGCGCTTTTCGCCGCCGCGTGTTTCGACCATACGCGAAAGCTGGCTGCAGGCGATGATCGGGATATTGAGTTCCTTGGCGAGACCTTTGAGCGAGCGGGATATTGTCGAGATTTCCTGCTGTCGGTTTTCCGCGCGTTCGCCGGAGTTCATCAACTGCAGATAGTCAACCACGATCAGCTGCAAATCATACTGGCTGCGCAGCAGACGCGCCTTGGTGCGCAGGTCCCACACCGTCATCGTGGCGGTGTCGTCGATGAAGATCGGCGACTCGGCGATCGGACCGGCGGACTCCATCAAATTGCGCCATTCGTAGTCGTGCAGTCTGCCCGAACGCAGCCGGTGTGAACCGACGCGCGCGCGCGAACTAAGAAGACGATGAACGATCTGCTCGTCGGACATTTCCAGCGAGAAGATCGCGCACGCCTTGCCCTTATCGACAGCGACGTGCTCCATGATGCGCAACGCCAGCGAGGTCTTACCCATACCGGGACGACCGGCGACAACAATCAATTCGCCGCCGTGCATGCCATCAGTCATTTCGTCGAGATATTCAAATCCGGTCGGCAGGCCTTTGACAGTGCCGTCCGCTTTCTCCATTTTTTCCATCTTGTCGAACACGACCGGCACGAGATTCTTGATCGACTGGAACCCTTTGTCGCTGCGGTGCATCGAAATTTCGAAAACACGGCTTTCGGCGAAATTGAGCAGCTCTTTGACTTCGCCTTCCATGTGCTGGGCTTTGTTGAAAATCGCCGCGCTCAAATGCATCAATTTGCGCAAGATCGCTTTTTCTTTGATGATTTCCGCATAGCGCTCGCAGTTCGCGGCAGAGTAAACGTCTTCCTGCAATTCCACCAAATACGCGCGTCCGCCGACTGATTCGAGTTCGCCGAAAATGACCAGCTTGTCTGTGACGGTGACGATATCGACGGGGATATTTTGTTCGAACAGCGCGATGACTGCGTCGAAAATAATCTGGTGGCGTTTTTCGTAGAAGTCGTCGCGGTTGATGATCGTGCAGACGTTCGAGATATAGTGATTGTCGATCATCAACGCACCGAGCAGCGACATTTCTGCCTGCCGGTCTTGCGGCGGGATCTTATCGAGAACGGTTGAATCGATTTGCTGCATTAAGACATATTCTTTGGTTAGTGTTTACGCCCTTGAGCCCACCGCAGTATAAATGCCGATCCGACTTTGCTCAAGTTGAAAGTCGCAGATTTGCACACATATTACGCACATTTCCTGTGGATAAGTCACTATGGCCCGATCGTCCTTCCACAGCACTACGCAATGAACGCCAAATAGTTTATCGCATTTCAACCGATGTGGATAACGGGTTATCAACAGAGGGTGTATCTATCGCGGCTATCGACCCTCTCCCCTTGCCCCTCTCCCTTTCTTAAGGGCGAGGGGTCTGGGGTGAGGGCGAATATACTTGCCCCGTAATACCTGTACTTCTGCGAAAAATAGTGTCCGACTACTTCGCCATGTAAGCGTCGTATTCGCGGCGCAGCATCTGCACATCTTCCCAGGTGTCGCGCTTGTACTCTGGAAAACGCAGCAAAGCCGCAGGATGGTAGGTCACCATCAATTTGCGGCCTTCAAAGTCGTGCCAGCGCAGCCGCAGCTTGCCGAGCGGCGTCTGCGTGTTCAACAGCGCCTGCGCGGCGATGCGGCCAAGACAACAGATGAAGCGCGGATTGATCAGCTCGATCTGTTGCTTCAGATACGGCATGCATTCTGCCATCTCGTCCGGTTGCGGGTCGCGATTGTTGGGCGGACGGCATTTAACGACGTTGGCGATGTAGATCTGCGTGCGGTCGAACTGGATTGCCGCGAGTATTTTGTCGAGCAATTGCCCGCCGCGGCCGACAAAAGGCTCGCCTTTGAGATCTTCATCGCGCCCCGGTCCTTCGCCGACAAACATCACCTTGGCGTTGGGATTGCCGACACCAAATACGAACTTGTTGCGCCCTTGGTGCAGACGGCATTTGGTGCAGGTGTTGATCTGACCGCAAAATTCTTCGAGGCTTCCCGCTTTCGCGACTGTGACACGCGGCTGGCGCGGCGTGATCGTATTGAGCAGGTCGTAGGACAAACGCACGCCGCCGAGCCCGAGGGCTTCCTGTTGTTTGATGGCGCGGGCCACCAGTTCGAGTGCGCGTTTGTTGTCGGTCATGCTATTTCTTGCGCAGCGCTTCAATCTTGTCGAGAATTTTTGACGCCAGTTGCTTCTTCGACATCTTTTCCAAGGCAGTTGTCTTACCGCCCGGCGTGATGATCGTTGCGATATTGAAATCGCCGCCGAATTCGATTCCCGGCGTAGTCGGATTATTCATGATGATCATGTCGAGGTTTTTGGCTTTGAGTTTCTTGCGCGCGTTGTCGGCGTTAGAATCAACTTCGAGCGCGAAGCCGACATTGATTTGCGATTTCTTCTTGAGCTTGCCGATTTCGGCGAGAATATCCGCGTTGGCTGCCAGCTCAATATTTTCCGGCGTCGGGTGCGACAACTTCTTCTTTGAATATTTTGCCGGCCGATAGTCGGCGACCGCCGCCGCCATGATCAAAATATCAGCTTTGGCGTATTCGGCTTTTACGGCTTCAAGCAGATCCTGTGCAGATTCGATATCGATTCGCTTGACGCCGAGCGGCGCCGCCAGCGAGGTCGGTCCCGAAATCAATGTCACGTTGGCGCCGCGCTGGGCAGCTTCTTGCGCTAGCGCATAACCCATCTTGCCCGAAGAGAAATTCGAGATGAACCGCACCGGATCGATGCGTTCAACCGTGGGTCCTGCGGTCACGATGACGCGCTTCCCGTTTAGCGTCTTGGATTTTTCAAAGTATGTGACGATGCGCTGGAAAATATCTTCCGGCTCCTCCAACCGTCCGACTCCGACGGTATGGCAGGCCAGTTCGCCCGACTCGGGCATGATGAACAGGTATCCGAGTTTCTGCAGCTTGGTGATGTTTTCCTGCACGATCGGATTGATAAACATCTCGGTATTCATCGCGGTCGCGATCATGACATCCGATTGCCGCGCCATGACGATGGTCGTCAACAAATCATCGGCAATGCCGTTGGCAATTTTGCCGATGACATTTCCTGTCGCCGGCGCGATGACAATCAGATCCGCCCACTCGGCATACGAAATATGATGCGTCGCGACAAAGCGGTCTGATGGAAACATCTCCACCGCAACCGGATTGTCCGAAAGTGTTTCAAGTGTGGTCGTTGTTACGAATTTGGTCGCGGACTGGGTTAAGACGACCTTTACCTCGGCGCCGGCTTTTTTCAAGTAGCGCACGAGATAGCAAGCTTTGTAAGCCGCGATGCAGCCCGTGATTCCAAGGAGAATTTTTTTGCCTGAAAGTGGCATCGTTCAGATCGAAGCGATCAATTGACCACTTCACTCCCGTCGATATTAAACAAGTTCAGATCGACGGTTGTTCCGGAGGAGAAAACGTAGCGCGAGGCGATAACTTTCATGACCGGGAGATCAATCTTCTCCGAACCGAGCAGGAACGCCTTGTCGACGATGCGCTCGAATTGCGCCGGAGAAATCAGCCGGAAACGCAGCAGCAAAATCAAGAATCCGGCGGCGTCGGGAGTAAAATGCTCCATCTCCATCTGACTCATGACACGCACGGCTTGCGAGGAACTGTTGTTGGGATTGACCTTGCCGCCGTCTTTTTGCATCTCTTCCAAGAACCAGCCGTAAGCCGACGATATTTCCGAGTCGGTAAATCCGCGGCTGCGCAAGTCCTTGGAGATTGCGCGGAAAGGACCAATATGTCCGTTGTGGCTGCGCAGATGCTCGACGAGGTAAAAGACTATTTCTAAGATTCGTTCTTCCATAGTAGCACTCTATTCTATTATCGGCCGCGGGCGGTCGATTTCTTTAAGGGGCATTTCGCCTTCGTTTGAAGGTACGCAGCAGGCGGTTAATTGGCAAGGATAAAACTGTTGTGAATTGGCTGGGACAAAGCAACCTGTGCCCCAGCCGATTAGGTAGAGTTTACTTAGTGCTTGAAGTGCCGGATGCCGGTCATAACCATTGCAATTCCGGCTTTGTCGGCCGCCGCGATTGCTTCGTCGTCTTTCTTCGATCCGCCCGGTTGAATAATCGCCTTTACACCTGCAGCAACTGCTGCCTCGACACCGTCGGGCATCGGGAAAAACGCGTCGGATGCCAACACTGCGCCGTTGGCACGCGTGCCGGCTTTCTTGACGGCGTTTTCGACGGCATCCACCCGCGATGTTTGCCCGCAGCCGAGTCCGACCAGGCTAGCGCCGCTGACAATCACAATCGCATTTGATTTGACATGCTTGACGAGCTGAAACGCGAACAGCAGCGACTTGATCTGTTGCGGCTTCGGAGCGACTTTGGTAACTACTTGCAAGTCGGCCTCGCGCACTTGCTGCCGGTCGGCTGACTGCGACAAGAATCCGCCGTGGATCGCGCGCAGCCAATGCGAAGCCGGCGTCGTCTTGCCGATGGACGGCAGACGCAACAACCGGCGTTGTTTCTTCTTTTCGAGCAGCGCGAGCGCATCGGCATCGTAGTCCGGTGCAAGCACGCATTCGACGAACTGCGTTTCGTGCAAGTATTGCGCGGTCGCCATATCGACTTTGCGATTGAGCCCGATTATCGAACCGAAGGCCGACATCGGATCGGCATCGTGCGCCGCGCGATAGGCATCGACCAACGTCGCAGCACACGCAGCGCCGCAAGGATTGGTGTGCTTGACGACGCAGGCAAACGGATCGGCGAAGTCGAGAATCATGCCGAGCACTGCGTCAAGATCGACATAATTGTTATAAGACAGTTCCTTGCCTGCCAGTTGTTCGGCATCCGCCAGCGACAGAGTCTTGTCATCGACATTTTGATACAAAGCTGCCACCTGATGCGGATTTTCGCCGTAACGCAGCTCGGCGTTCTTCTTTAGATGAATCGAAAAGTCGGACGGAAACGCGGAAGCATCCGTGGCTGCCGGTGCGCTTGCGCGCGAGCCCGCGAAATACGCGCTGATCGCAGCATCATATTCGTTGGTCATTTGGTAGGCTGCCCCGGCATACGAACGCCGCAGTTCCGACGACAGCGCCCCGGCGGTCGCTTTGTAGTCCTTCATGAAGTCGGCGTATTGCTCGGGATTCGAGAGCACGGCAACCGAACTGAAATTCTTGGCTGCAGCGCGAATCAGAGTCGGGCCGCCGATATCGATATTCTCGATAATGTCTTCTTCGGATTTTCCCGAAGCCACCGTCTGAGCGAATGGGTACAGATTGACAACCACGAGATCGATGGGTTTGTAGTCGAGCGAATCCAGCTGCTCGCGATCTTCCGCCATTTCGCGGCGGAACAAGATCCCGGCAGCAATTTTCGGATGCAGTGTTTTGACGCGCCCATCGAGAATCTCCGGTGCTCCGGTAAATGACGAAACCGGCACGACCTTGAGACCCGCATCCTTGAGCGCCTGTTTGGTGCCGCCGGTTGAGATGATCTCGATGCCCTCATCCTGGAGAAACTTTGCCAACTCGAGAATGCCGCGTTTATCGGACACGCTAATTAGAGCGCGTTTCATCTTTTGGTCCTTCTTGCTTTTTGTCATTACTACGACCGCTTTGCCATCAGCAGATCTTGCACTTCCTCGTACTTCTTGCGCGTACCGTCGATGATATCCTGCGGCAGATGCGGCGGCGGCGAGTTTTTGTCCCAGCCGCAACTGGTCAAATAGTCGCGCACGAATTGCTTGTCAAACGATTCTTGTCCGCGGCCGATCTTGTACTTGTCCTTGGGCCAGAAACGTGAGGAGTCGGGCGAGAGAATCTCGTCGATCAAAATCAACTTGCCGTTGTGCATGCCGAATTCAAATTTCGTGTCGGCGAGAATGATCCCGCGCGTCTCGCAGTAGTTGGCGGCCTTGGTGTAAATCTGCTTCGACACCAGCCGCAGCTTGGCAGCCAGTTCGATTCCAACAATTTGCACCATTTCTTCGAAAGCGATATTAATGTCGTGTCCGCTGGCTTCTTTGGTCGCCGGCGTGAAAATTGGCTCTTCGAATTTCTGCGATTCCTGCAGATCCTTTGCGAAAGTAAATCCGAGCACCGTCGAATTGCCCTTCTTGAGTTCGCCTTGATATTCTTTCCACAGCGATCCGGAAATGTATCCGCGCACCACGCACTCAATGTCAATGCGCTCGGCCTTGACAACCAGCATCGAGCGGCCTTCAAGCTGGTCGCGATACTTGTGCAGTTGCTGCGGATAGTCGTCGACATTGGCGCTGATGAAGTGATTTGGCACGACGTCTTTCACGTAATCGAACCAGAACAACGACATCGTCGTGAGAATCTTGCCCTTGCCGGGAATGGCGTCGGGAATGACATAATCAAACGCGGAAATGCGATCCGTCGCTACAATCAAGAGCCGGTCATCGAGGTCATAAACGTCGCGCACCTTGCCGCGCGCAAAGAGTTTGATATCCGGCATCTCGGTTTGCAAAAGACTATCCATGATTTACTCCAATGTTATTTCTCCCGCGGCGATCCGTGCGACCGTGTCGGGATAAAGCTGATGTTCCAATTCCAATACGCGTTCTTGCAATGACTGCGGTGTATCGTCCGGATGGACGGCAATACTCTCCTGCGCGATAATTCGACCGTCATCGTAATGTTCATTTACGAGATGTATCGTGACTCCGGTTTCGCTTTCGTGTGCCGCAATTACCGACTCATGGACATGAATTCCATACATGCCCTTGCCGCCGTGTTTCGGCAGCAGCGCCGGATGAATATTGATGATGCGGTCGCGATACCCTTCAATCACCGGCTGGGGAATCATTTTCATATATCCGGCGAGACAAATCAGATTCACATTGCGGTTCGCAAGCTGCGACAAGAGTTCGCCGGCATATTCGTTAGGCGCGGGGTAAGCCGCATCCGTCAAGATTAACGTGTCGATATGATGATTCCGCGCGCGCTCGAGCGCGAATGCCTTCTTATTGTTCGACACCACCAGAACGACTTCGCCGTCGATTTGTCCGGAGGCGCAGCCGTCGATGATCGCCTGAAGATTCGAGCCGCCGTGGGATGCCAGGACGGCGATGCGGAGATGTTGCTTCATTCTTATTTTTCGAGCTTTGCCTTCAACAGCGTGGCCGCCGTCTGCGGATCAGCCTTGCCCTGCGTCGCTTTCATAAGTTGACCGACAAAGAACGCAAACAGTTTCGTTTTGCCCTCGCGATAACGGGCAACTTCATCGGGATGATCGGTAATTATCTTCGCGATCAGTTTTTCAAGATCGCCGGAATCGGTTACCGGAGCAAGTCCTTTCTCGGCAATGATAGCCCCCGGACTGCGCCGGTCGGCCAGCATCAGTTCAAACAGCTCTTTTGCAATTTTTCCGGTAATCGTCTTCGACCTTATCATTTTGATCAATTCGCCGAGCCGCTCGGGCGTAATCGGGAATTCCTCGATCACAGTCTCTTGATCCTTCAATCGCGCCAGAACTTCGGTCATGATCCAGTTGGAAGCTAGTTTCGCATCGCCCGATTCGCGCGTGGTCGCTTCAAAGTAGTCCGCCAACTGCCTCGATCCCGCCAGCAACTCCGCGTCATAGTTTGGTAAGCCGTAGTCCGCGACAAAACGCTCGCGCCGCCTTTCCGGCAACTCCGGCAACGATTCCTTAATCGCGGCAATCCATTCGTCACCCACAGTCAACGTGACCAGGTCTGGATCGGGGAAATAACGATAGTCATGCGATTCCTCTTTCGAGCGCATTGGATAACACTTACCGTCGGAATCATTGTAGAGTAGAGTTTGCTGCACGATAGTTCCGCCCGATGTCACGACGGCGAGTTGGCGCTGAATTTCGAAATTGATCGCGCGTTCGACGCCGCGAATCGAATTGAGGTTCTTCACTTCCGTTTTCGTCCCAAGCTTCTTGTCGCCGGTCGGACGGATGCTGACATTTGCGTCGCAACGCAACGAGCCCTCTTCCATGTTTCCGTCACAGATGCCGAGGTACTCGACGGTCTGCTTGAGAGAGTGCAAATAGAGATACGCTTCTCGTGCCGTACGAATCGCCGGTTCACTGACGATCTCTATTAGCGGCGTGCCGCAGCGATTGACATCGACGCGCGTATAGTCTTGCGACATGTTTTCCGGATGCAGCGACTTGCCAGCATCTTCTTCTAGATGAATCCGAGTTAGTTCGATACTCTTCGCGACGCCTTCGTCAACAAACCGGATTGCACCGCCAATGCCGATCGGTTTGTCATACTGCGAAATTTGATAGCCCTTGGGCAGGTCGGGATAGAAGTAATTCTTACGTGCGAATACGGATTTCTTCCCCACGCTTCCGCCAACTGCCAAGATCATCTTGAGCGCAAATTCCACCGCGCTTCTGTTCAACACCGGCAAGGCACCCGGAAGTCCGAGACAAACCGGGCAGGTTGCGCTGTTGGGCGACTGGCCGAACTTCGCCGAGCAGCCGCAGAATATTTTGGAATTGGTCAGAAGCTGCGCGTGAACTTCCAACCCGATGACCGCTTCGTAGTTCATTGCGCGAAATCCTCGACGGCTTTGGCGACGCGAAACAGCATCGCTTCATCGAAATGACGCGCCGTCAATTGCAAACCAATCGGTAAATTCTTGCTGTCCTTGCCGCATGGAATCGAGATTGCCGGCAACCCCGCCAGATTTGCGCTTACTGTGTAGATGTCGGATAGATACATTTCAATCGGGTTGTTAGATTTCTCGCCGATCTTAAACGCCGTCGTCGGAGTCGTTGGAGTGAGCAGTACGTCGACTTCCCTGAACGCGGCAACAAACTCCTGCGTCAGCAGCTTGCGCACGCGCATCGCCTTTTGGTAATATGCCTCATAGTATCCCGACGACAGCACGTACGTGCCCAGCATGATCCGCCTCTTAACTTCGGCGCCGAAGCCTTCGTGGCGCGTGTTGGTGTACATCGAAATCAGGTCGGCGTTTGCCGCACGCAAACCGTACTTCACGCCGTCGTAGCGGGCAAGATTCGATGACGCTTCCGCATCCGCGATGATATAGTATGTCGCAATGGCGTATTTCGTGTGCGGCAGTGACAGCAAGTGCATCTGCGCGCCGGCAGCCTTGAGCTTCTCCATCACTTCATCGATAGCGAGCCTGATTTCGGTGTCGAGACCTTCGGCGAAATATTCCTCCGGAATTCCAATTTTGAGTCCACCGACTCCTTTGCCCATTTCCTCTTCATAGTCCGGCTCGACAAAACTGACCGAGGTGGAATCGCGCGCATCCTTGCCGGAAATCACTTGGAACAGCAGCGCCGCCGATCGCACATCGCTCGTCAGCGGTCCGATTTGATCAAGCGATGACGCATACGCCACGAGTCCGTAACGACTGACCGCGCCGTAGGTCGGTTTCAGCCCGACTACGCCACAGTGCGCCGCAGGTTGACGCACCGAACCGCCGGTATCGGAGCCAAGCGCCAACGGAGTCAGTCCGGCTGCAACGGCGACTGCCGACCCGCCGGATGATCCACCCGGAATTCGCGTCGTGTCGTGCGGATTCTTAACGGGACCAAATGCCGAATTCTCATTGGATGAACCCATCGCGAATTCGTCCATGTTGGCTTTTGCGATGATGACGGCATCGGCTGCGATAAGTCGGTCGATAACGGTTGCGTTGTAGGGCGGAACGAAATCGCGCAGAATATGTGACCCACAGGTCGTGGGATAGTCGCGTAGGCAAATATTATCTTTGACCACAACAGGCAGGCCGAAGAGCTTTCCCTTCGGCCTGTCGTTATTGATATTCGCAATCAACCGGTTCACCGTTGTCTTCGCCAATTCACTTGTGATGGCAGTGAGACAATTGAACCGCTCTTGGACATCTTCGCACTCTTTCAACAGCGAGCGATAGTAGTCGGCGAGATCAATCTCACCGGCAATCATACGCCGCTGAAGTTCGAGCGCAGAGACCATCCTTACAGAATCGGATAGAAGTTGTCGATCTCGTATTGGCTGATTTGAATACGATACTGGTCCCACTCTTTCAGCTTATTTGCGATTAAGCTTGAATGGATGTGGTCGCCCAGCGTTTCCTTCATCAGCTTGGATTCCTGGAACAGCTCGATGGCTGCATCCAGCGATCCCGGCAATGAATCGATCTTCTTCTTCTTGCGCTCGGCGTTGTCCATGTGGAAAATATTCTCTTCCACCGGCGCGCCCAGCACATACTTATTCTTGATACCTTCCAAACCGGCAGCAATCATCGCGGCAAATGCCAGATACGGATTGCAGGCCGGATCGGGCGAACGCAACTCGACGCGCGTGGCTTTTTCCTTGCCGTAACGATACATCGGAATGCGCACGAGCGACGAGCGGTTGCGCTGTCCCCACGATACGTAAACCGGCGCTTCATAGCCCGGCACCAGACGCTTGTACGAATTCACCCACTGGTTCGTGATCAGCGTGAATTCCTTAACGTGCTTGAGCAAACCGGCGATGTAGGAACGTCCCGTATCGGACAGATGATACTCGCCAGTCTTCGAGAAGAACGCATTGTTGCTGCCTTTGAACAACGACTGGTGGCAATGCATGCCCGAACCGTTCTGACCAAAGAGCGGCTTCGGCATGAAGCTCGCAAAAATTCCGTTCTCCAGCGCGACTTCCTTGACGATCATGCGATACACCATCGCCTGATCCGCCATCTTGAGTGCGTCGGAGTACTTGAGATCGATTTCGTGCTGCGAAGGCGCAACTTCGTGATGCGAGCATTCAACCTGGATTCCCACTGACTCCAATGCTACCACGGTTTTCTTACGAACGCGGGCGCCCTGGTCGATTGTGCCGTAGTCGAAATAGCCGCTGGAGTCAATCGTTTCGGGATGGCCGTTTTGTCTGAAGTAGAAGAATTCCAACTCCGGTCCGATGTAGGCGGTATAGCCCATGTCGGCGGCTTTCTTCAGCGTGCGGCGCAAGATTTGGCGCGGATCGCCGGCATACGGTTCGCCGGTCGGTGTTTCGACATCGGCAAACATCATCGCGACGCGTTCGCCGGCGATTTCCCACGGGAAAATCCGGAAGGTCGACAAGTCGGGGCGCGCGCTCAAATCGGATTCTTCGATACGCGCGAATCCTTCGATCGATGAGCCGTCAAAGCCCTGACCATTTTCGAGGACCTCGTCAATTTCGCTGCGCGTGATCGACATGCCCTTAAGTGTGCCGAGGACGTCGGTAAAGTAGATCCGGATATACTTTACTTTTTCCTTGTCCATCAGCTTGGTTATTTGTTCGGCGGTATATGTCATCCATTTCTCCTTAAATAGAAGCTGGCAATTAATAGGTTCGAATTTTCACTGTCAATTGATTCTTGGAATTGGCTGGACTCCCTGGTTTGTCGAAATCCGCAATCCCAGAAAGCGCTAAACAATATAGATTTGTTTTCAGTTTACAAGAAAAATTGTCAGTAGCGCGCCAATTAGTCCATAATACGTCAAAGATTGGAGGACATGTTAGGCTGCACCAGTGTTCTATTTTTGCAAAGTAGACCGCACAAGTCGAGAATTGCTGTCGCCAGGAGTGAACCACTCAACACATTGCATCACAATACGTTATGATCACAAAAGATGCATCTACTGAAACCTCTTGCTGCTGACTCTCGATTGCGGGATGGACGTCGAGAGGTTTCCAAATTACCCGTCAACTATTCAATTGTAAAAACTCCCGCCGCTCTTTATCGTCACAATTCAAATTGAATTTTCGCCAACTGTAACGGAAAGATCATGCAAACTCGCGCCGCCGTCATCCTAACCGCAATACTTCTTATCCTCGGCGCTGTACTCGCCAACGTAGCCTTCATTGGTTTGGGATCGGTGTTCAACTATCCTGATATCCTCCAGTCGCCGACGGAAGAGATCTTTCAAAAGTTCAACACCAATCAAGGCATGATCATTACTTGGTTCTTACTGCTCGCCCTCGGCGCCGGATTGCTTGCTCCGATCGCGATTCTGCTTGCGCGTCTATTCCCCAGTCCGTTGAGCCGTTTGACCATGTGGCTTGGAGTCGCAGCCGCAGTAGTTCAAGTGATCGGACTTTTACGCTGGCCGCTGATAGTGCCTGGACTCATCGCTGGCGGTGACACCGCAAAATTCGAATTCTTCCACACTTTATTGGGAACGATTGTCGGCGAGACGTCCGGCTACCTGTTAACCGGTCTCTGGACGATCTTGTTATTGATATGGCTTCGGAGGGTATTTGCTGCGAGTTGGTTTGTCTGGTTCGGCAATATTGCGGCCGGATTGATATTGCTCGGAGTGCTTATTCCTCTTGGCGTGCCTGGAGCCGACATGGCGAACTATATCGGCTATGTGCTGTGGAGCCTGTGGCTGATAACTTTCGCAGTTTTGCTGTTGCGCAAGCCGCACGCAAAGCCTGTTTCGACGAAGCATCTGTGATGTGAGCAGCATCACGAGACCTCAATTATGACCTTCCCCCGCGCGTGCCCTTTCTCGACATAGCAAATCGCGTCCGGAACTTCTTCCAAACGGTACTTTCTATCAATCACCGGAACAATCTTTCCAGCGATCAGCCACTCGCTCAAAGTTGCAAGGTCATTGTGATTCACATTGGCCATGAGCGAAGCGATCCTCTTCCCTTTCTTGATTGAAAGCAGCGGTTTGAGAGCCAAGTCCTGTAAAATGGTCAGCAAGAACGCCGAGCCACCGACGAAAACATAGACTCCGGTCGGCGTCAGCGCGCGCAGTGGTTTCAGCATTGACCGGCCCGCATTGTTGTCGAGGATCAGATCGTACTTCTTGCCGCTTTTGGAGAAATCCTCTTTCGTATAGTCGATCACGTCGTCGGCGCCGATCGTTCGCACCATCTCGACATTTCGACCGCTGCAAACTCCGGTCACGCGGGAGCCATACGCCTTGGCAATCTGTACCGCAAATGTACCAACACCTCCCGACGCACCATTGATCAACACGTTTTGCCCCGACTGGATCTTGCCGTGATCGCGGAGCGCCTGCAGAGCGGTTAGTCCGGCGACAGGAACGGCGGCCGCCTGATCGAATGAAAGCGCCGCAGGTTTCGGCACCAATTTGTCTTCGCGCATACAGGCGAATTCAGCGAATCCTCCCATACCGCCGCCAAAAACGTCATCACCAACTTTGAATTTGGTGACGTTCGAACCGATTGCTTCAACTCGTCCCGCGATATCGGCGCCGAGGATCTGACTTTTCGGTTTGAATAGTCCAAAGCCCATAAAACGGACAAGAAACGGCTCGCCACGGAGAAGATGCCAGTCAAGCGGATTGACGGACGCCGCGTGGACTTTTACCAGTACCTGATTTTCCTTTGGGACCGGTCGATCGATATCGCGAAGCTCCAACACATCCGGCGACCCGTATTTTGTGCAAATGATAGCTTTCAATGGTCACCCAAGTCAGTCACAAACATTCTCATTCGTTCATTTGTAGGGCAGGTCTCTTTGCCGAGATTACTTTGTCATTAGAAGCACGTGCTGGAGACCTGCCAACATTCGAATCAATCCATGGTCAATTTCGGCAGGTCTCCAGAAAAATGCTCCAAATGCCGATTTGCTTCCGGTAAGGAGACCTGCCCTACTAACTTTCATTGCTGATCTCCAAACGGCCTCATCGCTGCGGATAGCCGTTGATATTCTTCCCGAGCACAATATCACGAACTGCGGTCCATGTTCCTGATTGGTCTTTCGTCGGCTTGACAATTCCGTTGCCACCGCGCTCAAAATCAAATCGCTGCTCGATTTCGGCCGTGAGCCGCGGATCGTCCTTGAACATGATATCGTCGATGTAATAAGTGCAGCGTCCGGGCTCGATCACGTGCATGTGGACATGCTGCGGAATTGTGCTGTTCGGATAACCCGCGGGTCTGATCGTGTCAAAACGATACTGCCCCTTCGCATCGCTTTTCGCCCAGCCGCGTAGTTTGCCGTGACGGACGCTATTCGAATCGGTTGGGTAGATTCCTTTTGAGTCGGTATGATACGCATAGACAATGATTCCGCTCACCGGCTTGCCCGACGAATCGCGAACAATGCCCTCAATGCGCATCTTCTCCCCCGGCTCGTTGAGCGGTGCCATGCGCGAAATTGACTGAATCGAATCAGGCATTCCCAGAAAGACAAGTTCGCAATTTTCACACGGCAATCCGACAATAGGTTCGGTAGCAATTGTCACCGTGGTGGCGAAGCAAATTGCGAGAATCGTTGCCGTGACACAAAGTAAGATTTTCATATGTTTAGAATTACGAGAGAGTGGCTTGCGATGTTGCTGACACTTTGAGGACGCACGCCAGTTCGTACGTCGGGTTCCCAGCCCGAAGGGCCCGGAACCCGACATAATCAAACGCACATTTTATGTGCTGAATCGCGCCCTCTACGGCCTGACTTCCTTCGCCGCCATCTTGCGATAATGTTCAATGAACGGCGTGAACAAATCGATCGGAAGCGGAAACACCAAGGTTGAATTCTTTTCCGCGGCAACTTCCGTCAAAGTTTGCAGATAGCGCAATTGCAGCGTATAGCTCGAGGTTTCCATCACTTTGCCGGCGTCGGCGAGTTTCTGCGCCGCCTGGAATTCGCCCTCGGCGTGAATGACTTTCGATCTGCGTTCGCGTTCCGCTTCGGCCTGCTTGGCGATTGCGCGGGTCATTTCCTGCGGCAGGTCGACGTTCTTGACCTCGACAACAGTCACCTTGACACCCCACGGCTCGGTCTGGTCGTCGATAATCTTTTGCAGCCGTTTATTGATCGATTCGCGCGCCGACAAGAGGTCGTCAAGATCGACCTCGCCGAGCACCGAGCGCAGCGTCGTTTGCGCAATCATCGAGGTCGCATAGAAGTAATCCTCGACATTGATAATCGCCCGCTGCGGCTCCATCACCTGGAAATACACCACCGCGTTGACTTTGATCGTCACGTTGTCGCGAGTAATCACGTCCTGCGGCGGCACGTCCATCGTGTAGGTCCGCAATGACACCTTGACCATGCGGTCAATGAACGGCCAAAGCAGAATCAGTCCGGGGCCTTTCACGCCGATCATGCGGCCGAGCCGGAAAATCACGCCGCGTTCATATTCCTGCAAAATCCTGATCGCGTTCATGATGACAAACAACACGAACCCGACGACGACGATTAACGGTATTGCACCTGCGAACATTTATCCCTCCCTGGGAATTGAGACTTTTGCCACTTTCAAAGTTTGGTGCTGACCGGCGAGAATCAACACCTGCTCATCTTTTTCGATGACCTCGTCGGACACCGCTTTCCAGAGCGCGCCCGCGACATAGACCATGCCTTCGCGATCAATCCGCTCTGCGACCTTGCCGACTTGCCCGATCATCCCTTCGAATCCCGTCATCACCTGTTTCTTGCGCGACCGGACGATCGCACCGACGGCGAGCACGAGAAATGCGCCGATACAAATGGTGATTGTGATGATCACGCTCAACGACACGCGCAGCGCCGGTTCGGGACTGTCGATCAAGAACAGTCCGCCCAGAACCAGCGAGATGATTCCGCCCACGGTGAGCATTCCATAGCTGGTGATTTTGATCTCGAGTAAGAACAAGACGACGGCCAGCACAATCAGCGCAAGGCCTGCATAATTAATTGGCAGTGTTTGCATAGCATATAGGGCAATAATCAGACAAATTGCGCCAACCACGCCGGGCAAGATTGCTCCCGGATTGTACAACTCGATCGCCAACCCCAGCGTACCGAGTGAAAAAAGTATGAAAATGATATTCGGACTGGTGAGAACTTCTAGAATCGATTCCGAAAACGTCTTTTCGACATCCTCTTGCGTCGCGCCGGCAACATGGAGAGTATCGGTCCCCTCAAGCATCGTTACCACGCGGCCATCCGCCTTCTGCAGCAGTTCATCCATGTTCTCAGCCAGGAAATCCACCACATTCGAGTCGACGGCTTCGTAGTAGGCGATACTGGCGCCTTCGCGGACAGCACGCTCGGCCCAGGCTTTGTTGCGGCCGCGTTTTTCCGCCGAGCCCTGCAAGTTGGCAACCGCGTCATTGGTCACCTTCTTGACCATTGCCGAATCCATTTTTTCGCCGCCCATTGTTACCGGCGTCGCCGAACCGATATTGGTTGACGACGACATCGCAGCGACATGCGCCGCATAGGTGATATATACTCCCGCCGATGCCGCCCGGCCACCCGACGGGGTGACCCAGACAATGATCGGAACTTTCGAATTCATGAACGCGGTACTGATGCGCAGCGTGGTTTCCATTACGCCGCCGGGCGTGTTGAGCTTGACGACCAGAGCCGCCGCGTTTTCGTCTTCAGCAATTTTGATCGCACGTTCGATATGTTTGAGAGTAATCGGGCCGATTGCGCCGTCGATGGTCATGACCTTGACCACACTCGCGCCGGCCGAATTGAAGAATAACAGCAGTGCGGCGAAAATCGATATTACCAGAACATTCCGTTTCATCATTTCACCTCACTTGAAATACGTAATTTGCAACGCTGTAATCTGGAGAAAGTAGAAGTCGAGGTCAACTAAAAAGGGACTGGTAGGGCAGGTCTCTTTGCCGAAATTGCGTTGGCTCACGAAGTATGTCTCTGGAGACCTGCCATATCCGCGATACACTCTGGAAGGAACTCGGCAGGTCTCCAATCACTTGCCCCTAATTTCAATCTGCTCCCGGTAAGGGGACCTGCCCTACTAACTTACATTTCGACATAAAATGTCAAAACCCCTCAAAGAACGGTCTAGCATCGAGTTCGTTCAATAAGGGGTTTTGACCCACAACTTATTTTATCTTCGATTCCCGCTAAAACTCCGCCACACCAAACAACGACGGATCAACCGGACCAAACGGCTCGCGCGTCGGAAGCAGGAATCCGAGCGACTTGACCAAGCCGGCATTGTCAGCCGTATCGAAATCGATGATCTCTATTCCCAGGCCGATGCGCTTGGTCGATGGCGCATACCATTTGCCGAATGCCGCCAACGGAATCTTGGCCTCAAAACTATGTCCGGTCGCCGATTGCTGACCGGCGATTTCGTAAGCCGCCGCCACATTCATTTTTAGATTCGCGCGCGGCATGGCGTTGATCGTGATCGTAAAACAGCCGTCGCCCATACTCGCATTGCGAGTGAAATAGCTGGCAGCTTCGGGCCGCATGTCGAGATAGAATGTCACGGCATCACCTTTGCCATCGGGAAAACTAAGCAACGAGTTGTCGATGACATTTCCGGCGATGTACAAAAACTCCTTCGATGCCGCCATATAGAATGATGCCGACAAATCGTTTACACCCGACCACAGTGCCGGACCGTAGACATAGCCCTCGTCGCCGGTAAGAGTGAGCGCCTTTTGTTTCTGCCACTCTTCGATGTTGCCGTCGATGACGATGTCGTCCCTGCGATCGCGAATCTTGTAGAAAGCTTTGATATCGGCGGTAACCAAAGCAAGCTTCGCCGTCAAAGTTAACATCGCAAGACGGTCTTGAATCGTGGGAATCTGCGCCTGCGATTCCACAAAGCAACGCTTGGCGAGTTTGCTGTCATTTTGCAACTGCAGATTGTAGCCGAGCGTGAAGTAGAATTCGGCGAGAATCGGATTGCGTGCCGAAACTTTGAGATACTTTTCCGCCAAGCGGTTCAAGTAATCGCGTTCATATTCTTTCGAAAATTTCGCCAATCGATTAAGCGCGTTGAGAATGTCATACTGCTGCGGCTGCCGCTTATCGGTGGAAAACATCAAGTAATCGGCGTAATTGTCGAGCGCGCGCATGCTGTACTCGGCAGTCTGGCCGTAAAGCGCTTGCTCAAAAGTAATATCGCCCATGCGGGCGCCCGCCGTGATTGCCGCCAAACTTTGCGGGTGCGCCGAGATAACTTTGTTGTAAGTCGCGACGACTTCATTTTTGCGTCCGGCGGTCGCATACAGGTACGCCAAATCAAGATAGCTGTCGGCAACCGTCAGTGAATCGAGCGAGGTCGCCATCGTCGCTTCCAGCGATCGAATCTGGGCATCGACGTCGACACGCACTGCACCGATCTGCATCGGGATGGCACCGTTGATCGAAGCCGGCAGCGGCTTGCTGCTCTCCTCGCCGAGCGCAAGCATCAGAGGTCCGGCGGTCTTGTCGCAGCCGATCCAGGTGCTGCCACTGTTGAAAATCACGCCGTGCGCCGGCGATGCGCCGTGAAGGTAACCCTCCGCGGCTGTGACAGTAAAATCGTCGCCGCTGCGGGACAATTGGAACACGCGGACGTTGGCCTGTGGCCGCGTCTGCGGCTCGCGATAGGTCAGTACCAACCGGCCCAAATCGGGCGTTACCGCGATCGACTGCGGACCAACGCCGATGTCGGTGAAAATCCAGAATAATTTGTCGGTTTCGGTGTTGATCACAGACACCTGCGACCCGCCGCGTTTGCCGTTATCGAGTCCCTGACAGGCAACGAACAGTAATTTGCCATCCGCGCTCAAAGCCAAATCCACCGGTTCAGGTCCGACCGCTATCGTTTTGGCGACCTGGAAACTCGGGATCGATACTTTGATCACCAATCCATCAGTATATGAAGCAACATAGAAGAAGCGCGAATCGGGCGTCGTGACAATCGCCGAGGGCTGCGTAAATCCGCCGACTAAGTAGAGCGGCTCTTTTGTAGCACAATCAATCGCCATAACCGAATTGCCCGGCTTGTCGGGTGCAGTTCCGATTACGAAGCACAATTTGCCGTCAGGCGTAAATGCGACATCGGAAGCCGTCACCGTCAGGTCAATCGTTCGCACGATGCGGTCGCTGACGCCGTTGATCACATTGCAGTAGCTGCTATGTTCACCGAACAACCATATTTCGGAAGAGTCCGCGTTGGCCGCCGCGATTCCGATTTCGAATGCGCTCGACACCTGGTTGATCACCGTTTGTGATTCCAGCCCGAGCACAGTCGTGACATTGCTTCCGGTTCCCGACGGCACATAGAGTTTCGTGACCGACTGGCCAAATGCGGCCGCAGTTATCAAGAGACTGATTAGGACGAAGTATATGATTCGCAGCATGGTGATTCCCTCCCCTGCCGGTTAGCCGGGAAATCCATTCCCGGAGAATTTTTGCTCGCCGTCAATGTATGTCGCAACAACGTTTGTGTCGAGTATTAGCTCGCTGCGGCAACGCATCAGATCGCGGTCAAGAATGACAAAATCCGCCGCCTTGCCGACGCCAAGACTTCCGCGTTCGGCATCTTCGCCGACTGTACGGGCGCCCTCAATTGTGAATCCGCGCAGCGCCTGCTCGACCGACACCGTCTCGCTGCGGTTGAAACATTCTTTGCCGCCGACCCGTTTGCCGGTGA
This sequence comes from uncultured Ignavibacteria bacterium, assembly GCA_964537215.1. Classification (GTDB taxonomy): domain Bacteria; phylum Zixibacteria; class MSB-5A5; order CAIYYT01; family CAIYYT01; genus JADJGC01. The sequence goes on from CAZIBI010000022.1 coordinate 63,549, forward strand.
CAGCCGCATATATTCCGTGCAGCGGGTGGAGTTCCTCGATTGGCGCGTCTGATCCGAAACACTGCGTTACTCCGAGCTTCAGCAGCGAGCGCATCCGATAACTGTCGCGCTGCCGCTCGCCCAGGTAACGTTTCATAATATCAATATCGGCTGTGGCGTGGCTCGGCTGTACTGAAGCGATCACGTCCAACTTCTTGAACCGCAGTAAGTCGCGCTTGTCGAGAATTTGGCAATGTTCGATGCGATGCCGATGGCGCCGCGAAACGTGATTGCCGACGGCTTCGTAGGCATCAAGGACATTTCGATTCGCGCGGTCGCCGATGGCATGAATCGCGCAGGCCAGACCCGATTTCGTTGCCAAAGCTACCAGCCGCTTTAATTCCGCAGGCGAAGTCACTTCAATTCCACAATTCGTCTTCGAACCCTTGAACGGTTTGAGCATCAGCGCGGTCTGCGAACCCAAGGCGCCGTCGGAGAAGATCTTCACGCCGCCAATCTTCAACCGTGTCGAACCAAACCCCGAACGCAATTTGAGGCGCACTGCATCTTCCAATCGCGCAACCGGCAGATAGTAGTTCACTTTGACCGGGAGCCGCGCTTCAACATCAAGCGCCTGCAGTACTTCAATACCGTTGATCGAATCAAACGAGGTCACACCCACGCAGCCCTGCCGGTACATCTCTTCAAACCCCGATTCCATGATCGGCAACATTTCGCGATAAGTCGGCGGGACGTATTTTTCAAACACCGGCTTGAAAGCGTTGTCCTTGAGTATGCCGTTGATCTTTCCGTCATCGCCGCGCATGATCTCGCCGCCGTCTGGGTGCGGCGTTTGCGCATCGATTCCGGCAATTGCCAGAGCCCGCGAATTCGCCCACAGCAAGTGCTCGTCTTTGGAATAAACTGCTGCCGGATTGTTCGGAATGAGCTTGTCGAGATCGCGCAAATGCGGCCAGCGAATCGATTTCCACTGTTCTTTCTTCCAGCCTTTTCCCAATATCCAGGCATTCTTTCGCGGCGGGTTCTTCTTGATATGCTGTTTGATTCGCGTCAGCGCGTCCTCGTAACTGGCAGCGCCGTCCAGATCAATCTGCGTCCGCGACAGCGACCAGAAAACGATATGCGTATGTGAATCAATGAAACCGGGAAACACGGTGTGCCCGTCGAGATCAATCAATTCGTAGCGATTGCTCGGCACTTCCGACAAATCTCGAGCCGTTCCCAGCCAGGCGATCCGCCCGCAGCGCACAATCATCGCATCGCAAACAGGCAGCCGCGGGTCAAGCGTGTAGATGCGTCCGCCGAAGTACAATGTCGAAGTGTCAGTCATTCGCATAAGTATCGATAGTCTCCTTCGCGGCGCGTCACTCTTCGCCGATCCAATTCTTCTAATACCGGCAACACGACCTTGCGCGAAGTTCCGGTCAAGTCGCGCACTTCCGCGACCGTGATCTTACCTTTGTCTTTCAAACCCGCAATGACGGCCGCTACCAGCTCGTCGTAATATTCTTTCAAGTAGACTGCACCGCCAAATTCGACGATGACGCCATTTTGCTTCAGATAGGTGTATACTTTTTTTGCCTCTTTATCAAGTCCCATTATCTCGTCGCGCGTGACCATACCGCCCGTCTGTTTCGATAACGCCGCCAAAACCCGGCGCCGGAGATTCTCCAATTCGCTGCTTAGTCCCGCCGCGTAGTCCGCAAGTTTCACGCCTGACTCGTGTCGTTGCAACTTGCCTGCCGACACCAAAGCCGCAAGCGCATAGTCGAGCAGCAATGACGGCATCGACAGGCGCGAATTCAGTTCTGCCAGCGACATCGCCACGACGTGCGGATGTGCTTCATGATATGCCTTGACCTCCGCAACAACGGCGGCGAGACTATGGTCCCAGACTTGTTTGTGAATCAAGTATTCGTCGCGCTTGATGATGATCTTGCTCTCTAGCATTTGTTCAACCGCAGAGTCGATTTCGCCTTCCTGAAACAGCGATTGATAGAGCACATCTCCGGCGCGGACAATTCCGAGCTTGAGCAACTGATACTTGATCAATTCCGAGACATCGAGAGAAGCTGCCGCCGAGAGTTGCTCCCAGCGCTGTCCATCTTTGCGATTGAACTCATCCAGCTCCGCATCGATGACAATGCCGCCGCCCACTAACAGCGACGGCGTCGGCAGCCGCAAGACGAAGCGATCGCCGATTTTGCAAATCACCGGTGACGCAAGATTGACAACAATCAGCATCGATTCGTCGTCCATGACGCGTGCCTGCGCCGGCAAAATCAGAGTTCCTTCCACTTCCGACGTTCCATGCAAAAACAGCACTTCGCGATTATGCTTGAGATGACGCGTGGCCGCACGTTCGACAAGTACTTTCGCCGCAACGATCGTGGTCGCCTTGAGCTTGTCGGGCGCAAACAGAAGATCGCCGCGGCTGATGTGTCCGCGTTCCAACGCCTGCAGTCCGACGGCCAGCCGAATACCCGGCGGGGCCGCCTGCAAGTGCGAATAGAAACTTTCAAGGCTCTTGACTCGCGTTTTCGCGCCCGAAGGGTGATGATATAGCTCCTGTCCAACGGCAAGGCTTCCCTCTCGCAAGGTGCCAGTCACCACAGTGCCAGTACCGGCGACCGTGAAAATGCGGTCGACATAGAGCCGCGCCGAACGCGCCGGCAGACTGCGCAATGTCGTCCGGAGTATCTCCTCGACAGTGCTCAAAATTGTCTCCAAATTGCGATTGTCGCTCGCGGAGAACTCGATGATCGGGCAATCCTCGAGAAATGTGCCTTTCGTGCGGTTGCGCAGATCAAGCTTGACCATTTCCTTCCAGTCGTCTTCGACAAGATCGACCTTGGTCAGCACGATGATTCCGCGCGCCACGCCCAGATAACGCAGGATTGCAAGATGTTCTTCTGATTGTGGCATCCAGCCGTCATCAGCGGCAATAACAAACATCACCATATCGAGCGCACTGACGCCGGAAATCATCGTCTTGATGAATCGCTCATGTCCCGGTACGTCGATGATACCGACCTCTTCGCCACCCGAGAGCCGGAAATGCGCAAATCCCAACTCAATCGTCATCTGCCGCTCTTTCTCTTCGGGCAAACGGTCGGGATCGATTCCGGTTAGTGCGCGCACAAGCGAGGACTTGCCGTGGTCGATGTGTCCGGCAGTGGCTATAGTAAACATGATTTGTTATCGAGCAGGATTCGGATCAATTCGGCATCTTCCGCTGGATCGACCGTGCGCAGGTCGAGGTAGAATTCGTGTTTTTTGATGTACCCAATCACGGGTGTCGCGGCGTCAAGCAGTTTGCGGCTAAACTCGGCAGCACTAATTGTCGGCTTAAGCAAGATCGCCACCGATGGCAACTCCCCGCCCGGCAGCGAACCACCCCCGGGAGTCGCGACAGAATCAGCAGCAACAGCGACTATTCCGGCTTCGCGCAACTTGTTGCTGATTGCACTTGCGCGTTCGCGCAACTCCGCCACAGTAGTGCGAATCTGCCGCCACAACGGCAGTAGCGCGGCGTCATCTTTGCGCAAGTACGATAGCGCGCTTTCTTCCAGCAGCGTCATCGTGACTTTGTCCAGTCGCAGCGCCCGATAGATTGGGTTTTGATGCAATTCCTCGGTAAGTTCGGGCTTGCCGATCACGATCCCCGCCTGTGTGCTGCCGAATAGCTTGTCGGCGGAAAAACACACCAGCGAAGATTGCGAGCGCAGCGCCGCCGTAATATTCGGCTCTGCTTCCATCCCGAATTTTTCGGTTTGGTGGAACGCGCCGGAACCGAGATCGTACACTGATACTAACTTCTTCTTCGCGGCCAATTCCGCCAGCTTTTCCGGCGATACCTCGTCGACAAATCCCGCCAAATGAAAATTCGAGCGGTGGACTTTGAGCAGCATCGTCGTCTTGTCGGAAATCGCTTCTTTGTAATCGCGCAGCGTGGTCTGATTGGTAGTTCCAACTTCAACCATTTTCGCTCCGGCCCGCCGAATGATATCGGGAATCCGGAATCCGCCGCCGATCTGCACCAATTCCGAGCGCGAGACGACGACTTCGCGCTTGTTGGCGAATGTATTCAATATCAAAAACAGCGCTGCCGCATTGTTATTCACGGCGATTGCGCTGTCGCCGCCGGTCAGTTGCGCTAAAATGAACGCGAGAAAACTTCCGCGCCGTCCGCGCTTGCCGCTTTCCAAATCGAATTCCAATGTCGAGTAGCCGCTGATCCGATCGGCAGCCCGGTGCAACAATTCGCGCCCCAGCGGCGAGCGTCCAAGATTCGTGTGGATGAGAACGCCGGTGCCGTTGATGACTCTGGTGATGCGCCGCCGCTCGAGAATCCGGCAGCGCCCGAAGACTTCGGCAGTGATAGCCTCCAGATCCGGAACGCCGGCAGATTTCTTGTGCATCCGGCGTACTTCAGCGAGGACCTCGCGCACAACGCCGGCAACCAGCGGCCGCGACAAAGCGGAAATTTCGCGCTCCAATAATTCGGAGCCGAGAATTTGGTCAACAGATGGAATTGATCGAAGTTTGTCTTGCGTCATTTGCCTTCAATGGCGGAAGGGGTAGGAGTCGAACCCACCGCGGATGCAAGCACCCGCCAACGGAGTTGAAGTCCGCGAGAGCCACCGGGCCCCATCCTCTTCCGTCGCGTTAAGATTCAGCACCTACGATATAACAACCGGCGGCCAAATTCAATCTGAAGTTTTGTCGCCAATTTTCGCCCTTTTTGAATTTGGCTGAACCGCCAACAAATGTTGTTGACCAATCACCCGCCAAGCTATTGCTTGTTCCCAAAGCCCGGCAGTGCGAATGCCGAACGAAACATAATCCCGACACGCAATTCGCAAGAATTCTTGGGGCGACTATCGTGAAACAATCTGGCAATTCCGTCATCTATTCCGCGACCGATCTTTGCGATCATCTTGAATGCTCGCACCTAAGCTCGCTCAAACAGATCGATCTTGCGACGCCGCTGCCGAAAGATCCGCCCGACGAGCAGAGCGCTATCATCATCAAGCGCGGCATGGCGCACGAGGCTCGCTATCTCGAACTCCTGCGCCGACAGTCGAAGACGATTGTCGATATCAGGCAAGTCGCAGCAACCGACAACGAGCGCGAACAAGCCACCCGTGATGCGATGCAAAGCGGCGCTGACGTTATCTATCAAGCGTACTTGCGCGATCTTCCCTTTGCGGGCTACGCCGACTTCTTGATCAAGACCGAACGCGCTTCGACACTTGGAAATTACTCCTATGAAGTCGTCGACACCAAACTCGCCTTGCATGCAAAGCCGCTGTTCATCATCCAGCTAAGTCTATATTCGGAAATTTTGGCCAAGTACCAAGGCGCAACGCCCGAGTTCATGCACGTCGTTCTTGGCGACGGCCGCCAGGAGTCATACTTGGCAAAGGACTTCTACCATTATTTCACGCAATTGAAATCGGAGTTCCTGGCGCATTTGGTCGACGGCGAATCGACCTATCCCGATCCCTGCCAGCATTGCGACGTCTGCCAGTTTCGTTCTCTTTGCGAGAAGAAGCGCCTCGATGATGACCATCTTTGGCAGGTCGCCAATATTCGCTCGAGTCAGATTCGTCGGCTTGCGGCCGCCGAAGTCACGACACTCAAGGCTCTTGCCGAAACGAAGCACGTGCACGTCAAAGGAATCGGCGACGACTCACTTGAGCGCCTCAAAAAGCAGGCCGACTTGCAACTGCATAAGCGCAGCACAGGCGAAAACAAACTCGTCATGTTGCCGCAAATCAGCAACACCAAGGGCTTGATGACCCTGCCCAAACCAAGCAGCGGCGACTTGTTCTTTGACATCGAGGGCGATCCACTCATTCCCGGCGGCTTGGAATACCTTTTCGGCGTCTATATGATTGACGGCCCCAAGCCGGTATTCCGAGATTTCTGGGCGCACAGCCACGGCGAAGAAAAACGCAGCTTCCAAGCGTTGATTGCTTTCTTCACCGAGAGGTTCAGGCAATTTCCAGATATGCACATCTACCACTATGCCGCCTATGAGGAAACAGCGATCAAGCGGCTGATGTCAAAATATGGCACTATGGAAAACGAGGTCGACGAGTTGCTGCGCAACAACGTCTTCGTCGATCTCTACCGCATTGTACGGCATTCGCTGATGACCTCCGAGCCGGCCTATTCGATCAAGAACCTCGAGCATTTCTACATGCCCGACCGAGTGGCCCAAGTAAAAACTGCATCGGCGAGCATTGTCTATTACGAACGCTATGTCGAAACCCGCGAGCAGGCGCTGCTCGACGATATTAAAGCATACAACCTCGAAGATTGCCGCTCGCTTCACCTGTTGCGCGACTGGTTGGGTGAACTGCGCAAAGACCTTCCGGTCATTTCCGCACCGGTTGATGATGAATACAAGGAAAGCGAAGAGCGCCTAGAACTGCAGCAGCATTTGAAGGACTTCGAGGCGGCGCTTATCAGCGGACTTCCCGATGATGATTTGCTCTACACGCCAGCCCAGCGCGTCGACAAATTGGTTTTCGATCTCGCCGATTTCTATCGCCGCGAAGCCAAGCCCGCCTGGTGGCGCATGTTTTCTCGCCAGACGATGACGAGCGAGGAAATCATCGATGACGCCGACTGCATCGGCGGCTTGGTGCTTTCAAAGCAGCATCCACCTGTCGAAGTCAAACGCTCAACGCTTTACCGCTACACGTTTCCGCCGCAGGAATTCAAGTTCAAGGAAGGCGATCGGGGCAAAATCGCCGAGTCGTTAATGCCTGCCGGAGAAATCGTCTCAATCGACTTCGACAACGGGCTCATCTCGCTGAAAAAAGGCACATCTAAAGGCCCGCTGCCGGAGCAATTCGATCTTGTCCCGGGCGGACCGATCAACACCGACGTGCTGCGCAATTCGCTTTGGTCGTTCATTGATGATTACATTGCTGCCAAGTCCACCGGCACCCGCACGCATGCTGCGATTCAGGACTTACTCGAACGCGTGCCGCCGCGAATCGCAGGCGTCGCGGCCGACGCGCCACTCTACGATCCGGCGGCGCTGAACCCGCAAGTCTGCTGCTCAATCGCCGAACGGATGGCGGATACATATCTTTTCATTCAGGGTCCTCCCGGCACCGGCAAGACCTACACGGCTTCGCACATGATCGTCCATCTAATGAAAGCCGGAAAGCGCATCGGCGTTTCCGCCAACAGCCACAAGGCGATTCACAACTTGCTCGACGCCGTCGAAAAGCGTGCTGCTGAACAAAAATTCTCATTTTCCGGACTGAAGAAATCCTCGCGCGACAATGCAGACACTACCTACGACAGCAGCAACATACACTCCGAAGGTGATGCCGAGGGTGTCATTGCGCAGTCGCCGCGAGCAAACCTCATTGCCGGGACAGTGTGGCTGTTTGCAAACCCGGGACTCAAAGAAACGCTCGACTATCTTTTCATCGACGAGGCTGGTCAAATCTCGCTCGCACATATGATCGCTGCCGGCATGTCCGCCCGGAATATTGTCTTGGTCGGCGACCAGATGCAGCTGGCACAACCCACACAAGGCGTTCATCCCGGCGTATCCGGCAATTCTGTGTTGGAATACTTGCTGCAGGGCCGTCACACAATTCCAATTACCGAAGGCATCTTGCTCGACACGACCTATCGCATGCATCCCAAGGTCTGCAAGTTTGTTTCCGCAGCGATTTACGACGACCGCATCAAGTCCCACCCGAGTCTGGCGGAGCAACGCGTTTTCCACATCGATAAAGTTCTTCCTGAAGCCGGAATCCTCTGTGATTTTGTAAAGCACGAAGGCTGCGGTCAGCGCAGCGAAATTGAGGCTGAACGTATCGATACTCTATATACCCAACTTCTGGGCTGTCAATATCGCGACAGCAAGGGGCAGACGCATCCGGTTACGCCGGATGACATTCTCGTCGTCTCGCCTTACAATATGCAAGTGAATTTGCTTAAACAGACGCTCGGCCCGGTCGCCCGCGTCGGCACAGTCGACAAGTTCCAGGGGCAGGAGGCGCAGGTCGTGCTTGTTTCGATGGCGACTTCCAGCCAGGATGAAGTCGTGCGCGGCATCGAATTTATTCTAAGCCAAAACCGCCTCAATGTCTCGCTGTCACGCGCGAAAACATTGGCGATTCTCGTGTTGAGTCCGGATTTGTTAAGCGTCCGCTGCAGCACGATTGATCAGATGCGTTTGGTGAATACTCTTTGCTGGGCAAAATCCTACAGTAAGAATTTGCAGCGCTCTTAGCCCACCCCTATATTGAAATCCCGATCAGCTTCATCGGGTCGTCGACGGACACCATTTCTTTCAGTACGTACGCCTCCGCATATTGCACGCGAATCTGGCTGCCCAGCGCCGCATCATTGGCGCGCACAAATTCAAACAGATCAAATCCCGGCGCAAAAACCTTGTTCTGTTTGTCGCCCTCTTTGAATTGCGAATGGTAACATTTGATCGAGGCCAACTTGCGGTCGTACTGCGCGGTAACGTCGACGGCAAAACTCGGCGCCGTCGGCTCGTAGTAAGTCGAATAGAGGATCTTGCGCGGTCGATGCGGCTCGCCTGTGAGCGCAGCTTTCTTGAGCCCCGCATAGTGGCAGGCATCAAAACTAAGCTGCGAGCAGACGCGATGGTCGGGATGCCGTTGCTGCCAGTGCGGGATTATGATCAATTCCGGCGCATAGTCGCGAATCTGCTGCGCCAATAGTGCCCGAGTCGCAAAGGTGTTTTCGAGATAGGCGTCCGGCAAACCGAGATTGGTGCGGACGGCGACTCCCAGGATCTTCGCGGCGGCGGTCGCCTCGGCCAGACGCGTTGACGCATCGCCGCGCGAACCCATCTCGCCTTCGGTCAGATCAAGCATGCCGACATTGTAGCCCATATCCACAAATTTTGCAATCAAACCGCCGGAACAGATCTCGAGATCATCGCGGTGTGCGGCAATCGCCAAAATATCTACTTTTTCAGTCATTGTTCCTCCCGGCAATCACGCGCATGTAATAATCTTCGTAGCGCGGCACCATCAGATTCGACGAAAACCGCGTTACTGCTGAAGTCCGCGCGGCTTCTTTCATCGTGTTCAACTTGCCTTTGT